>JAGKSW010000157.1 GCA_018993265.1 Nostoc sp. TH1S01 | reverse complement strand
GAGGCAGCGCCGTGGGCGGGTTTCCCGACTTGAGGCGACTGCCGTTTAAGGATGTTGTTTTTGATGAAGACTCTGCCCAAATGATTGATGGCTATGCTGCTGCTAACTTCTCGATTATTCGTAGTTTTGTGATTAACCTCTTGCGTCACAATGGTTTTGATTCCTTAACCAGAGCCATAAGACAGTGCGCCCATGATATCAAATTACTTTTTTCCTTTTTAGAATGAAACAGCCCTGGGGGGTTAGGGGGGATCAATAAGTGCTAATAATCACAACCAACCACTTTTCAAATAGCCTCTGAGCGCATTCAACACATTCAAGATTTTTATATCTTCTGATAATTTCTTTAATTTGCTGTTTTTGCTCAATACTAATAGTCAAAATTTTTCTAGCAAGTTACATATTAATAATTATTGTATAGCTTCAGGGATAACTAGCGATCGCACTCCACATTCCCAAAAGTGATCACCTGTTTTTCCAGATGAGTGATCGCACTTCACATTACCAAAAGCGATCGCCTGTTTGTTAAGATGGGCGATCGCACTCCACAATCCCAAAAGCATCGCTGATTCTATGATGACACGGTTAGCATCGCCTGTTGATCAAGATGAGCGATCGCACTCCACATTCCCAAATGCGATCGCCTGTTGATCAAGATGAGTGATCGCACTCCACAATCCCAAAAGCGATCACCTGTTGATCACAATGAGCGATCGCACTTCACACTCCCAAAAGTGATCACCTGTTTCTGATGATGAGCGATCGCACTTCACATTACCAAAAGCGATCGCCTGTTTGTTAAGATGGGCGATCGCACTCTACATTACCAAAAGCATAGCTGATTCTATGATGACACGGTTAGCGATCGACTGTTTTTCAAAATGAGCGATCGCACTCCACATTCCTAAACGCGATCGCCTAGTTGTCATGATGAGCGATCGCACTCCACATTCCCAAACGCGATCGCTGATTCTATGATCACACGGTTAGCGATCGCCTATTTGTCATCATGAGTGATTGTAACGTAAAAATTTCTCAGGATGAGCGATCACCTGTAGAAAAATATGAACATGATTTATATTTTTTTAATCACCTAAGCAGACATCAAACGCTGTTTTGGTTCAGGAATGTGACGACCTAATTCTTGAGCAGTTTCAATCCATTCCTGCATAATAACTTCTACATTTTGTAGTGCTTCTTCATAAGTTTCACCATCAGCAGCACATCCAGGTAATTCTGGTACTTCTGCTATAAATGCTTGGTCTTCTTCACTCCAATAGAGATTAATTTCATAACGCAGATTCATCTTGTTCTCCTAGTTCATATTTGAGAATTACTTCACGCACTTGCTTGACCTGATAAGCTTTGGCTTTTCCTTGTTTGGGCTGAAGATTCAAGATTTCTTCTATACCATCTTTTGTATAGGAATCCGATTTGATTAATGAACATATTTGCGTAGGGAGGGAACTCTTAACAGGGAACGGTGAACAGTAAAAAAGAGATTTAGGAGTATACTGAGTTTTTTCAGAAATCAAATATGAGTCCTATATAAATTCTTGTAGTTCTGCGATCGCCATTTCTAGATGCTGGTTTATCATTGTTCGTTATTAGACAGATATCTCTGTCCGTATTATCTCGCAGTCTTTTTCAGAAATCAAATATGATTCCTATAGTAGGCGATCGCCTGCCTTTATCATAGTAAAATACAGTGTATTTTCATTATTCAATTCCCAAGCCGACGAATACGAATAGCTGTTGGTGTAATAACAGTAAAAGCTCCTACTAATTCAGAACTGTGTGCATTGATAGTATTGGCAATAATTTCTGCTTTGCTGATTATTGATAATCCAGCTAATCGAATTACTATAACGCCTGAAGCAATACGACGCAAACGAAAAACTAACTCACCAAAATCTTTGTCAGATGTTACTAATATTGCTTCTTCTTGGTTAGCCAAATCCAGCACTACATCATCTGAAATTCCTGGCTCCATTTCAGCAACGTACCACACTAAATGACCATCTTGACGCAAACGCTCAACAATCTGCGAATCTAAATTTTCATCTGCTAGAAATTTCAAGAAGCGTTCTCAACAACCGGATAAATCACATCATATCGTAAAGCCTCAGCCGCAAATGCCAAAGCTGCTTGAATGGCTTCCCGTGTGAGTCGCGGATGTGATTCTAAAATTTGTTCTGGGGTTTCACCCGCAGCTAACTTTTCTAGAATTAACTCAACTGTGATGCGTGTACCTGCAATTACAGGTTTACCCATCATTACTTTTGGGTCGGATACAACCATTTGTTTAAGCTGGTTTTGCATTGTCTTGGCTCATTGCTTACTTCCTATATCATGCCATTAGCCAAGAGCGATCGCACTCCACACTCCCAAACGCGATCGCCTGTTGATCAAGATTAGCGATCGCACTCCACATTCCCAAACGCGATCGCCTGTTTATCACGATGAGCGATCGCTTTATGTAATGATTCAATTTCATGAATGCTAACAATATAAGGCTTGTTCAAGCCAGCCCATTAAAACAAGATAGTTATGCAATAGCCACTTAATCAAGGTGATCGTAGTACTGAGGTTTGCCATCCCAGAGAGAATAAAGTTCTCGGTTGCCCCAGAGATAAAGTTCACCTTTGTCGTTATATTTCTTTTTTGCTCGAAATACATTTTTTGCATTTAGATAATCAAGAGCATCAACCCCAGTATCCGGAACTTCGTATCCTTGGAAGCCATCACGAATTATACTAACTGTGATTCGTGGAAGATTCATTAGCAGAACTGCTCCTTTTGATTCCCGTAGAACTAAGGCAAACGAGTTTACAACCATCCCATAATATTTAGTAGTATGAAAAATCTTGCCTTCGAGCGTATTAGTTAAACTTTGTGAGTTCAATAAATATCTCAAGTGTTCAGGTTTTATTAGACTAGACTTATCGCGGATAATACGTTGTGCAGCATAAGAAGACCAAAGACTTACATCATCTGAAGTTGCTAATTTTATACGTCTATTCTGTCTAGCAGCAAAGCGTTGAGCACAAGGTAGATATCGTGAAGTTGTGATAAAAAGTCCTTGGTTTGCTCGTTCGTCTTCTACAACAGCACTTAAAGCTTGTACTGCTTGAAGATCAATTGGATTGGATGTAGCGTATCTCTTAGCCTGCACTAAAGTCACTACTTCACCAATCACATCACTAGAGTATAAACGAATGTCTACACCACCATCAGCTTGACCAGAGCCAAGTTGAGTATGATATCCGTTATTACGAAATATTCCGTCAAGTAGAATCTCGAACTTTCTTGGGTCAAGATTGTATAAATTATCAGGAAACTTTTGAAAATGTGCGTAAACTTCCTCATATAGATCCGAAAAATCAGGCTGGACTAAATCACAAATCCACTGCCATTCAAAGTAATTACGATATGCTTCTTCTAATGCTTCATCATTATCTACCCAAAAGGTAAATATTCCGCCTCCGTAATTCACAAAATAGAAACCGATGTTCTGAATTAATTCTTCAAATTCTTCGCGTAGTTCATCACCATAGTACCCGTATAAAATTTCGCCAAGTTGGCCAGAAGTACAGAGTACTAGAACACATGGGTTCTCTGGTGGTTCATCGTCAAAATGTTCACTCCACGACCGGAATTCGCAATCTTTCCATAAATCTTGTTGTTGCGCCCAAGAATGGATAACTGACTTAAGAGCTTCAATATTCTTCTCAAGACGAGCGTCATGCATACACTATGAATTTAGCTGATATTGAACTAAATTTACATAGGTCGCTTGGAGATTGTCAAAATATCTCCTAACTCACGGCATAGTCTGTAAACTGCCTCATAAAAGGAGACTGAAAACCTAACACAATATCTTTTTTGGGAACTCCAGCAGCTACCAAATTAGCAGCAATATCATCCTCTGTACCATTCCACTGAAGCCAAATTTTCCCACCTTTAATGTCAATGTGGATGATACAACTATGTACCCAATTTTGACCTTCCCAGCCTACATGAACTATTTGATAATGGTCACGTTCTTTATCAAAAATTGTTTCAACTTCTATATTTCCGTGAGATGGTTTTTGCTCACTATAATCATTTAATAACTGTTGTATAAGCTGCCGATAATGAGTTAATTTATCCATTGAAAAATTACCTTTTGTTCTACATCAAAATTTGTAGAGACGTTGCATGCAACGTCTCTACTACCTAAAGAATCTTTTATCACATCCATAACCCTGCTGAATTGTTCTTGTCATACTCCCATTTTTGTGGATTATTAATAATATATTCTCTAATTTTATCCAAAGAATGATCAGCGCGAATAATATGGTCAAAAAATCGCTGTTGCCAAGCAAAATTAGGATAACCATTCATATTACACCAACGGGTAACAGCAGATTTATATGACCTGATTACTACACTCAAAGAACCTGCTTTTGGAGAAATTTTTGACAAATTTCTATAAACATCTGTGTCATCAAAATCATCCCCCAATGTAGAGACGTTGCATGCAACGTCTCTACATTCAGGGTTATCAATTACAATAATTCCGTGTACATGATTTGGCATAATCACATACGCATCTATATATGTATTCTGAGAATGTTGAGGAATTTCAGCCCAAAATTTTGCTGCAATTTTCCCAATTTCTGATAAATGAACCTGACTATTTACTACATCGCCAAATAACCATTGACGTTCATAAGTGCATATCGTGACAAAATACCAACCGTTCTGTGAATAGTCACGATTAGCTAATCTATTTGATTCAACCCTATATTTATTTTTAAATAAGGTCATTATTTTATTTAGTAAAAAATATATGAATGATGTCATATCTAACAAATGACCCAAAAATGTAGAGACGTTGCATGCAACGTCTCTACATTAAATATTATACAAAGGTGTATTTTTTATGTAGAGACGTTCTATAGAACGTCTCTACATTTATTTAGAGAGGATTACTCAATGCCCTCAATGCGGTCTTCAACTTCTTGGTACAACTCGCGGAGGCGGTCTAAATTCTCCTCGCTAGTTTCCCAATAACCGCGACCATTCACTTCCAACAATGTTGATACCATCTTGCGGAAAGAATGGGGGTTGAGGTTCATCAACCGTTTCTGCATTTCTTCATCTTTGATGAAGGTTTCGTTGGCATCCTCATAAATCCAGTTATCCACAGCACCGGCTGTTGCACTCCAACCCATTGTATTAACCAACCGCTTGGAGAGTTCACGCACACCTTCGTAACCGTGAGACAGCATACCTTCATACCACTTGGGATTTAATAGTTTGGTACGGGCATCTAAGCGCACGGTTTCTGATAATGTGCGGACTTGGGCGTTAGCTGTAGTGGTGTCTGCAATGTAGGATGCTGGGGTTTTGCCATCGCCACGCAGAGTTGACACAACCTTGGTGGGGTCTGAGTCGAAGTAGTGGGATACGTCGGTCAAGCTGATCTCGGAGGAGTCCAGGTTTTGGAATGTCACCTCAGCAGTTTTCAGGGTGCTTTCAAAAATCTGGCGAGATTGTTCCATCATGCCAGGGTTATCGGCACTGAAGGCGAAGGATTTACGGGTGAGGTACATTTCCTGTAACTCGGCTTCGCTTTCCCAGGTGCTGTTTTCTACTGCCAAGTTGATGTTAGAGGAGTAGGAACCGGAAGCATTAGAGAATACGCGGGTGGCTGCTTGTCTGAGGTTAATTCCCAAATCTTCAGCTTGTTGTAGGGCGTGTTTGCGGACAAAGTTCATTTCTGTGGGTTCATCCGCTTCTGCCGCCATCTTCACGGCTTGGTCTAGTAAGTTCATCTGGTTGATGAACAAGTCGCGGAATACACCAGAACAGTTAATTACAACGTCAATTCTGGGTCTTCCCAATTCTTCTAAGGGAATTAACTCCAACTTGTTCACCCGTCCCAAAGCATCGGGAACCGGACGTACACCCACCATCCACATGATTTGTGCTAGGGATTCACCGTAAGTTTTGATGTTATCGGTTCCCCAGAGAACACAGGCGATAGTTTCTGGCCAATTCCCGTTGTTTTCGGCTTTATTTCTTGCCAAAAGTCTATCTACAACGATTTTTGCTGATTGGACAGCCGCAGCCGTGGGGATGGCTTGGGGGTCGAGGGCGTGGATGTTCTTACCTGTAGGCAATACATCTGGGTTGCGGATGGGGTCGCCACCAGGGCCAGGAAGGATGTATTCGCCTTCTAAGCCTTTGAGTAATGCGCCGAGTTCGTTGTCTGCACAAACTTGTTGTAAACAGAATTCTAGATACTCGAACAGGGGTTTCAAGGCTGAAGCATCTACTTTGGGATAACCTGCTTTGTGTAATGCTTCTACCCAAGGTTCTTTTTTGCCCATGTTGAAGAAGTTCAACTTGGAAACTAAAGAAACTCGTCCTTCTGCGTCGGTTTGTTCTTGTACTAACGCACCAACGGCGGCGCGAGTTGCTAGGGTGATGTCTTGTAAGAGTTGGACATCTTCTAATACGCCTTTGTCGCTGTTTTGGTAAATCTCGTCAATGTTGCGTCCCACGCTGTTGGCGATGATGCGGGGTAAGCTGAGGATTTCTTCTTCTTGACGGTCTAAGCTGGCGATATTTACCAGAGTGGCGACGGCTTCTTCTGCACTTGGCGGTTTACCAATGACGTGCAAACCACAAGGTAACAAGCGTGATTCGATTTCCATCAACTTGCGGTAGACGCTGCCAACGATATTATCCCGTTCTTCTGGGGTCATATCTTTGGCATCGATTTCTGGCAAGTTAATATCTTTATCCAGGTTGACGATGCGGCATTTATCCATGATCGTGTTGACGATGGGGATACCGCGACCGCTATCTTTTAAGGTTTGGTAAGAAGCAATTAATTCGCTGAGTTCTTTCAGACCTTTGTATAAACCAGCGTTTTCTGCGGGTGGTGTCAGGTAAGAAATTGTCTCAGCATAACTGCGGCGTTTGGCAATTGTCGCTTCGCTGGGGTTGTTGGCGGCGTAATAGTACAAGTTGGGAATTGTACCAATTAAGTTATCGGGGTAACATTCGCCAGACATCCCCATTTGCTTACCAGGCATGAATTCTAACGAACCGTGTGTACCAAAGTGCAGTACAGCATCAGCACCCCAAATTCTTTCGAGGTAAGTGTAATAAGCAGCAAAGCCGTGGTGAGGGCTGGCGGAACGGGAGAACAACAACCGCATGGGGTCGCCTTCATAACCAAAAGTAGGCTGAACACCAATGAAGACGTTACCGAATTGCTTACCGTAAATTAACAAGTTTTGTCCGTCGCTGTTGAGATGTCCTGGTGGTGGCCCCCAGTTTTCTTCTAAGCGTTGGGAATATGGTGTCAGTTCTTCATATTCTGGGACTGACATTTTGTAAGCAATGTTTAGTTCAGGGCTGGCGTACTGTGCTTGTGCGTCGTGGATGACTTGTTCCATCAACTCTTTTGCGTTTTCTGGTAAGTCCTGCACTTCGTAGCCGTTGTTTCTCAACGCCTTCATAACTTCGTAGATGGAACCGAATACATCGAGGTATGCGGCTGTTCCGACGTTGCCTTTATCGGGTGGGAAGCTGAAAACGGTGATCGCAACTTTTTTGTTTAATTTTGGTTTGCGGCGGAGGTTAGCCCATTTCAACGCACGTTGCGCTACGGCTTCGATGCGGTCTTGGAGGGCGATCGCCTTTCCTGTCGCCCCATCTCTACCCGATAATATAATCGGTTCAATCGCTCCGTCTAATTCAGGAATCGCAATTTGTAAAGCAACTTGAATTGGATGTAAGCCTAAATCGCTATCTAACCATTCTTCAGTAGTTTGGAAGACCAATGGTAACGCCACCATGTAAGGGCGATTTAGGCGTTTGAGTGCGTCAATTGCCTTGGGATGGTCTTGTCTAGCCGGGCCGCCAACTAAGGCAAAACCAGTTAAGGAAATTACAGCATCAACTAACGGTGTATTTGTAGTTGGTTCGTAGAAGTAAGCATCCACAGGTTTGGAGAAGTCCAAACCACCAGCAAACACAGGTACTACCCTTGCGCCTAATGCTTCTAACTCCTGCACCATCGCCACGTAATGGGCATCATCACCTGTGACTAGGTGAGTGCGTTGTAATACTAACCCTACACAGGGTGCTAAAGGATCTTTTAAATCTTGGGGGATATCCCGACGGGCGCTGTACCAGTTGAGATATTCTCTGACATCCTCATACATGGTTGTGGCTAAAGGATGCCAAATCCCCATGTCGGGATAAACTACTGGTGCTTGATATTCTAAAGATGCAACTTTTTGTTTTTCAACATCTTTTAATACATATTTATCAGCCAGCATCAGCAAGAAGTTTTCCAGGTTTTCTGGAGAACCACCCAGCCAATACTGGAAACTCAGCATAAAATTGCGTGCGTCCTGTGCTTTATCTATCGGTAAGAACTTCAGCACTTGGGGCAGTGTCCGCAATAGCTTCAGCATTCCATCTTGGAATCCTGCACCGGATTTTTCTTTGCGTTTCTTCATGAATTGTGCGATCGCACTCTTCGATTGACCCAACTGCGCCAAGGAAAAACTGCCCATTTTATTCAGGCGCATTACCTCTGGCATAGAGGGAAACACAACAGCTACGTCTAGATTATCGCGGTACGGTTCTACTGCTGCTACTACTTTCTGTGCTAAGTCTTCGATAAAAATCAGAGAGGCAATAAAAATATTGGCACTTTGTATATCGCGTTGGAACTCTTCGTAATTTTCGGCATCTCTGAGTTCCTCAATCAAGTACCCACTGATTTCAATCGCAAGGTCAGGATTGTTTGAGTTAATCGTGCGAACCGCTTGCGACAATGCACTCTGGTACTGGGACTCAAGCACGACATAGACCACCTTGATTAAATTACGTCCGCCCAGATTGTCAGGCGCAATGTGTCTAATGGTGGACTTGACGTGGGTGAACATGCTTCCTCTGCTCCTTTGATGCGTGTTCTCGACTGAAATTACTTTTTGGCTAAGTGCCAACAAAGTTTAACGATTTTTTTCGGCAATAAGAGTTTTTTATCAGAAAAACCTTACCAAATGGGCATTTTGTCGGTTATCTGACATAAATCGATATAAAAATCGCAAACTTTGTTAACAAACATTAATAAATAATAAAAGCAAATACTCACAAAATGTAACAAAAGCTTAATAATTTCCATATATTCTGGCAAATCGGTAATGCTGAAGAGGGATATAGACAAATATATAAATATGCATTTTTGTCAAGTATTTGATGGAAAATCTAGGCAAAGAGCAATGAAGAGGTAAGGATTCGCGTAGTGTTTCCCCATGTTTTCATAGTAATACCAAATCAAGGGCGATCGCCTGACTAAACAAGTAACATAAAATCAGATGTCCCCCAGGGAGAAGGTGAGATGACTGCTCAAGTTGTAGATACCACCTCAGAATTAATGGACAAGTTAGTAAATTAACAAGAAATTATTTGAAATATTTATTTACAACGTGTCTCTTTTCCCAGTATCTCGATGGCCAAGCTTTTGATCCAAGCTTTGCTCTACTCTCTTGGCTTATCCATTTGAAACAGGTCTTCATTACAGAACGATCGCCACACTTGTCGGTATACTGATAGTATTTTCAGTACAAATCAGATTAGCTTTGTGGATAGGATTGTTCGTTAGCGTCGAACTGGGATTTCTATAATAAATTGGGTTTGTTGTCCTGGGATGGAAGTACAGAATATTTTACCGTTATGTTTCTCTGTAATAATCTGATAGCTAATAGAGAGTCCTAACCCTGTTCCTTTGCCAACAGGTTTGGTCGTAAAAAATGGATCAAATATGTTCGATTGGATCTGCTCTGAAATCCCCACACCATTATCAGAGATTACAATTTGAACGCAATTGTCTTTAATGAGCTTTGTAGATATGGTAATAGTATTAGGACATTCTTCAATAACTTGGTAATCTTTTCCTTTATTAGATGCTTCAACAGCATCAATTGCATTAGTCAAAATATTTAACGTAACGCGAAAGTCCCGGGAGCATCCCACTTTT
>JAGKSW010000156.1 GCA_018993265.1 Nostoc sp. TH1S01 | reverse complement strand
CAGTTGCGTAAGTCCTGTTCATGTCCAATTTCTGGCTGCATCCCATCAATTGCTAATATCACCCGTCCTTGATTAGCCATTATTGCTTTTAATCTTTTATGGTCTTTTAGCCATAAAGAATTTTCTCGTCATATCTGTCAATTAAGTGCGTGACCGTTCGTTGACTTATACATATACCTTTTAATTCGAGGTGAGCGTGTATTTGGGGAACACTTCTATGTTCCTGGTAGCGTAATGCTCCTATATAAGCAATCACATCTAAACCAAATTCGTTTTGTGGTAGAGCTAAATAACCTTCTTGCTCTGGTCGATATGCTTTTTTGTACCGCAGACATGACTTATTTTGACATCGCCGAATTTTTAGCTGTAGTTCTACTACTCCATTTAACGTTCTTATATGTCGAGGATTATTGTATTCATTCCACATTGCTTGACCGCACGAAGGGCATTTTTTTTGAACACAATCGAGTACTTCAAAAGATGTTGCCTCTGGTTTTAGACTTTTTCTTGCCAAGTTTCTCCACCATTATTTCGCTACAAGGTCAAGATTACAGGATGTACACTCCTCTCTAGTAAGTTTTGCCACGCTAGGTTTTTATAGCCTTCTCTTACCCAGTGATAAGCGTTTTCCGGTGAATCCTGCTTGATCCAAAGAAAAATACTTTCTATATCAGCTACCGCAGTAGGAGATATTTCAATCTGGTAGGCCATATTTTTCCCGAAGTTCTGCAAATGCTTGCTTTAGAGGTATCCCTTTCCCTTGCTCAAATTCTTCAATACTTTTGCGGATACCGACAATAGACTCCAGTAACTCAAGCCTATCGAGAAGTTGCTGGTAGCCTTCAGCATCTTGAACAACGGCAGTAGCTTTACCATTAACAGTCAGAACTATTGGTGCTTTAGTTTCTTTGAGTCTTGCCAGGAAAGCTTTCGCACCCCGCTGGAACTCTGAGAGAGGATAGATTTCACTCAAACTAAGCATGATATTTTCATAAAATTATTTGATAATTTCATGCTAACACTTTGCAATTGTTTTGTCTATTGTGCGATGGCGTTCCGCCCACCGTAGGTGATAGCCTATAACCTCTAACCTCTAGTCTCAACTTCTAAACAACCTTGTATACTGCGTTTCATGCTGCATACTTGCTAAAGATAAACCCCAGCTACAACAACTCAATTCATCATCCTCTAAAACGAGAATTTCTTGGACTGTTGCACTAATTAATGGTTGTAAATTGAATAATAATTCTTGTCCGGCAGTTTGTCCCAAAGGAATGAGTTTAACTCCGGCGGTGATGAGATTAGTAGCCCAACTATGCAGATATGCGAGTAAAGCAGCATCGAGATGAATTTGCCAATAAGCAACAGCAATACCAAAAGCGGCCGCATAATTGCAAGGATTACCCACACTATTAAGAGTCGGGAGTAACTCTGGCTGTAGTTTACCAAGTAATTGCACAAGCGATCGCCCCATCTGCCAGCTAGAATTGCGTAATTCTTGAGTTTCTCTTGCGGCTGATAACCAGCGATTCCAATAACAGAGTGTCTCAATATTCCCAATTTTCGCAGCTTCCGCAGCACGTAACATCACCGCCGCCTCCAGGCGAATTGCACCGTAACGTAATTCCGAAGTTAGCCAATGCTTGAGATGATCTTGATTGGTAATGATGCCATTATCTACCAAAGTTTCCAAACCCTCAGAATAACTATAAGCACCCACAGGTAAAGCGGGACTGGCTAACTGCAAAATCGCCAAAAAATGACTATTAGTGAGAGTGATGATGTCCATAAGCCCCTAATTCTGGCTGAAACGGTGCAATTTCCTCGATAATTTCCAGTCCCAACTGTACCAACATCGTTTGTAAAACCTTATCTGGTGACAAACGCAAATAACTCGGCGTAATTTCCACAGGTACATGACGGTTGCCCAGATGGTATGCTGCTCGCATTAACAACAATGGTGATGCAGCCGAGACAGTCAGCACAGGTTCCGGTTTCGCAACAATTCTCATTACACTACCATCATTTTCATCTTGTAGAATATCGCCATCCCGTAACACCGTCCCCCTAGGTAAACGCAAAAACACAACCTGACCATTTTCCATCTCAAATCGATGACGGCTGCGAGTGCGTTCTTCTGCCGTCAGTGCTAAAGTTAAACTCACCACAGCATTAGCATCTGGTGGTTTACGTTGAGTCAATATCATCTTTGCGCCTTTGCGCCTTTGCGCGAAACATTCATCATTCATCAATTTGATATTATTAACGAAGTGAGCGATCGCTAAAACTATGGCAAAGCGTAAAAAAAGCAATCTCCAGTGGATTAAAGAAACGCTTGATCTCCAACCCGACCATCACTGGGAATCTCCATCAGGCTATAAAATTTTCGTTGCCAACCGGGGGGCTGTGCGCTTCAACGTTCCCCAAAATTGGGTGTTTGAACCACAAGAAAAATCTTTCAAGTTCATGGATAGAAAACCACCCAAAGATGACTGCTGTTTAGAAGTATCTTTTAATCACCTGCCGCCCCACGACTGGAGTTTGTTTCCCCTGAAAGCTACTTTAAAGAAAATCGTAGAAGAAGACAGTCGTGATGTAATTGAGAAGGGAGAAGTTATCACCCTCAAGCGTCAAACCGCTAGAGTTGTGTGGACAGAAATTAAATTTATTGACACCCAAGCCGAACCAAGAGAAGCTTTTTCTCGAATTTGCATTGGTTTAGGCTCGAATATACAATGCTTAATTACCTTTGATTTTTGGGCAGACCAAGCAGAACAGTTAACACCCGTTTGGGATGAAGTTATGCGTAGTCTTACCCTGGGATTATATATCCGTGACCCAAGAACAGGTCTAGCTTTTCCAGACTAGTGCTGAGTGCTGAGTGCTAATTGTTGAGTAAGGCACTATACCTCTAACCCCTAGCCTCTAGCCCCTAGCCTCTAGCCCCTAATTTCAAAAATCTCTATGGATAAACGCCTTAGCATTAGCGCCGGTGTAACTAGCGACAATGTGACCATTACCAGTCATTTGATATTTATAAGTTACCAATCCTTCTAAACCAACCGGGCCACGGGGAGGCATTTGTTGGGTACTAATGCCGACTTCTGCACCAAAACCATAGCGGAAACCATCAGCAAAGCGTGTGGAACAATTGTGAAATACGCCAGCAGAATTTACCAAGCCAAAGAAAGATTCGGCGGTGGCGATATCTTCAGTAATAATTGCATCGGTATGACGAGAACCATATTGGTTAATATGAGCGATCGCATCTTCTAAAGAATCTACAATTTTAACTGACAAAATTAAATCGCTGTATTCGGTTTCCCAATCAATTTCGGTTGCAGCCGCAATATTTGGTAATATTTCTAAGGTACGTTCATCGCCTTTTAATTCCACATGATTAGCGGCTAAAGCTGCGGCAACTTTGGGTAAAAATTCTCCGGCAATTGCTTGATGTACTAATAAAGTTTCAATGGCATTACAAGCAGCCGCATATTGAATTTTGGCATCCACAGTAATTTCTACGGCTTTGTTAATATCAGCCGCTTTATCAATATAAGCATGACAAATGCCATCAGCATGACCAAGCACAGGAATCCGCGTATTTTCTTGCACAAACCTGACAAAAGAATTAGAACCTCTAGGAATAATTAAATCTACATATTTATCTAATTTTAAAAGTGCTAAAGTTTCTTCCCGCGTTGTGAGTAACTGCACCGCATCAGGACTCACAGCAGTTTGAGATAATCCTTGTTTAATGGCTTTAACTATCGCTTCACAAGAACGTACAGCTTCTTTGCCACATTTGAGAATTACACCATTACCAGATTTAATCGCCAAAGAAACTATTTGAATTGCCGCTTCTGGACGCGCTTCAAAAATAATTCCCAACACACCCAAAGGACAAGAGATTCGTTTTAGAATTAAGCCAGTATCTATTTCGCGGTGAATCTGGACTTTACCTATCGGATCAGCCAGTTTACCAACATCTCGGACTCCAGCGATCGCATCTCTTAATTTATGTTCATCTAACTGCAACCGCTTATACAGAGGTTTAGCAATTCCTTCCGCCGCCGCCGCTTGACAGTCAGCCACATTTGCCTGCAATATTTCTTCTCTGGCTGATTCTAACCCTTGGGCGATCGCAGCGATCGCTTCATTTTTCGCCTCTGTTGAAAGAATTGCCAACTTACTTGCAGCGGCGCGAGTTTTTCCGGCGATTTCAACTAGACTTGACCCAACTTGAGCAATAGTCATATCAAAAAATAACCCTTAATTCTGACAAAAACATTTATTTTCCATCCTATCAATTAGAGACATCCGATTTAATAATTGAAATTATTTGGATGAGGAGGGAACAGAAAAAAACTCCGCGTAACTTTGCGTTAAAAAAACGAGTCTTTCTCAAAATCTTTATCTCGCCCATTGCTGCAAAATATAAGCATAAAAAGCATCTTTATCAACTGTATTCATTGCATAAATCTTCCGACCGCCAGGAACAACTTTCGTCCGTCCTTGACTTAAACCAGTGGTAATAATTTCCGTTTCCCACTCCCGCAGTTGATAAAATTCTGGGTGTCCTAAATAAGCCGTCGCCAGCACATCCCAAAAATAATAATCTTGGGGAATTACCAGTGCGTAACATTGTCCGGCTAAATCAGAGATGGGATAGTGGCGTTGCTTGCCCATTTTGTACACAATATCTGATGTGACTGGGACATTGTTAGTTAAATCTAAAGGACACATAATAATTTCAATTTGGGTTTGCCAAACTCGCGCGGCGGAAACTGCATCCCAATAAACATTCCACTCCGCCGAACCATCTTGTCCAGCTTCTAAACTTTTTTCGACATTACCACCAACATTCAACGCGCCACCCATCCAGACGATTTTCTGAATTTTCGCTTCAATGTCTGGTGCTTTATCTAACGCCACTGCAACTGTCGTTAATGGCCCCGTTACCATCAGCGTTACTGGTTGAGGTGCTTTTCGTAACACCCGCACCATAAAATCTTGTCCAGGTTCGGTAACCAGAGGTGTATTAATAGTATCCTGCTGGTTAAGAATAGGGAGATGGTCAACAATAAACGAATCACGCCGATAAAGCCGGGGAAAAGGATTTATGCCGCGCACTGTACTTTCGGCAACAGGGATATGAGAAAATCCCATCAAATCAATAATCTTCCGTGTAGCACTAACGGCTGGTTCAATATAACAATCAGCGGGAGTGACGACAACACCAAGCAAATCTATGTGATCCATCGTCAACAGCAGCATAGTTGCTAGATAATCATCTACACCACCATCGTGATCCATTAATACCAGTTGTTTTGACATAAAGGAGAATAAGAGAATGGATGAATTTATGCAAGCTGCGATCGCCCAAGCTAGACAAGGTAGACAAGAAGGTGGAATTCCTATCGGTTCCGTTCTCGTCAAGGATGGCCAGATTCTCGGTAGAGGACACAATAAGCGCGTCCAAGATGGCGATCCTGTTACCCATGCTGAAATTGATTGTCTCCGTAACGCTGGCAGAATTGGCAGTTACAGAGGTACCACCCTATATTCAACCTTAATGCCGTGTTATTTGTGCGCCGGAGCAGTTGTGCAATTTGGAATCAAAAAAGTCATCGCCGGAGAATCTCGCACATTTCCAGGCGCGAAAGAATTTATGGTATCTCACGGCGTAGAAGTAATTGATTTAAATTTAGAGGAATGCGAACAAATGATGAGTGAATTTATTCAAACCAACCCCGAATTATGGAATGAGGATATTGGGAAATAGTCAATGGTCATTTGTCAGTACATATAGAACATCAAGCTTATTATCAAGAAGCATTTGATTTACGGATGTATCGCTCTTTTATTCTAAGTTCTGCGCGTCTCAATGCTTATTTATGTGTAGTGGGTTGCGCCTACGCACTCCAGCACAACAAAAATTTAATCTTTAGACTTTACACTTCAAACAATTGGTTAAGGTTGTTGTCACTGGTATTGGTTTAGTCTCTGCTTTAGGCACAAGCTTAGAAGATAGCTGGCAAAATTTACTAGCAGGTAAATCAGGAATTCAATATCAGCAGCCATTTGCAGAACTTGAATCAGTTCCTCTCGGCTTGATAGATAAACAGCCAACTGAGTTGAAAATACTGACTCAGATGGTTGTTGCTTCTGCGTTAAAAGATGCTGGGTTGAGTCCCCCACTACCTGACTGTGCTGTAGTTATTGGTTCGAGTCGCAGTCATCAAGGTGCGTGGGAATCTCTAGCTAGGGGTATGAATGGCAAAGATAGCAATTACGCATTAGAAGATTGGTTAGATATTTTACCCCAGATGAATGCGATCGCAGCTGCTAGGCAAATTGGGGCTACTGGGATAGTTTCTGCACCGATGGCGGCTTGTGCTACGGGGATTTGGGCGATTTCCCAAGCTGCTTTGTTAATTCAAACTGGGCAATGTCAAAGGGTAATTGCTGGCGCAGTCGAAGCACCAATTACACCGCTAACTATTTGCGGGTTTCAGCAGATGAATGCTTTAGCCAAGACTGGTGCTTATCCTTTTGATGTGCAGCGAGAAGGTTTAGTTTTGGGTGAAGGTGGGGCAGTGTTAGTTTTAGAATCAGCAGAGTTAGCCAAGCAACGCCAAGCCAAAGTTTATGGTGAAATTAAAGGCTGTGGTTTAACCGCAGATGCTTATCATACCAATCAACCTGAGCCTTATGGCAAAAGTGCGATCGCTGCAATTAAACAATGTCTAGAACGCAGCCATCTCACACCAAATGATATAAATTACATTCACGCTCACGGTACAGCTACACAATTAAATGACAAAATTGAAAGCAAAATCATCCAACAGTTATTTCCTAAAATAGTAGCAGTCAGTTCCACTAAAGGCGCGACAGGACACACTTTAGGTGCTTCTGGTGCTTTAGGAATTGCTTTTTCTTTTAAAGCTTTGCAGCAGCAAATTTTACCCCCTTGTGTTGGCTTAAAGCAACCAGAATTTGATTTAAATTTTGTCATAAATGCCCAACAAAGCACAATTCAAAATATCTTGTGTTTTAGCTTTGGCTTTGGTGGTCAAAATGCAGTCATAGCCTTGGGTAGGATTAATTTGTAATTATATAAACTACAATATAGCAATCCTATCTGAGTTGTGAAAAATATTCTTTTTAACGAACCGCAAAGGACGCAAAGGACACAAAGAAAGAGAAGAAAGAGAATTTCACAAATGATTTAGGATTGCTATATATCAACAATAACTTTCATTCTCCGCGTCGGTAAGCTTCAATCTCTGCGTTTATTTCGGATTCTGTAATATTTTGTACTTCTGGTAGTGACTGAGTTTTATCAAATAAATCTCTTACCTTTTTACTAATAGATTCTCTAGGGTTATCCTCTGCTAAGATAATAATTTCCACCCTCTGCCCTGCTGCAAAAGGTAAATCAGATAATATTATTTGCTTGGGATCTGTAATAGTGATGTATTTTTTGTAAGCGTTCATAATTTTTCCTGACTATTCTCAATCCAGAATACTGTAATTTATCTTGTTGACAAACTTGCTAATACAGACTGCTGCTTCACAGGCTCAAACTTCCAATTAGAAAAATCCTTCATTTCCAATTGTACACCTTTAAAATTAGCTAACATCAACTCATCACGTTGATACCAAGCGGCAAATATTTTATCTCTGCCATCATCAAAAGTTACTGGGTCTATTTGATAACCTTCATTAACAGGTTTTAATTTTAATCCCAATAGCTTGAGTAACTTGCTGAGAATTTTGATTTGAGAAGTTATTGCTTCTTCCCTAATTAGGTTAATTCCTAAAACCCGTTTGATATGTTGACTGTGCTGATAAACCACATCTTGCAACCAGAGTAAATCAGGATCATTTTCAATAAAAATTCTGGTTGGGTCGAGAAATTCTAGCATTCCTAAAGCTTTCATAGCTTCAACTTTGACAGTGTAAGTCTTTATATCTGGTAGAAAAACTTTACCTTCGCCTAATAATAACTGCTGTTGCCATTCATGTTGATCTCTAACATGAAAATAATCGCTTTCGTGGGTTAAATAATAGTGAATTAATAACTGGGAGTAATAGCCTTGGTCATCTTTTAATTTAAGTTCTGGTGTAACTTCTACACCATATTTTTGTTTGAGCGTATATTTATATATTTGATGACGCTCTAAATCTGTAAGAGAATTTTTGGAGGATAACTGTTGATATTCTACATAATTTATATCTGGAGCTTCGGCAATAATCTTGGCTGTAGCTAATTGATTTTTGAGCTTGATGTCTTTCATTTGCCGTTTAATATCTTTCGCTTTTTGCCGCTTATCTGTCCAATCTCTTTGGACTTTGACAATCTCTAAAATTAATCGCTTGCGTGTTGCTAAATCACTAGAGTCAGTTGCTAAAAAGGCTAAACGCAAATCTCGGATAATATTATTGTGAACAGCATTACTCCGCAGCCAAATTTGATGTCCGTCAGTGCTTAATCCATCTTGCATCGACTGGCGGTAAAGGCGAATAGAAGCATTAACTCTTGCAGATAATTTCGCCCAAGTCCGTAAATGAATTGGGTCATATACTAAAGGCAAATCTACATCTATTTTATGCAGTGGACTAAGTAATGCTAAATTTTCTTTTTGATTAGCTTGATACCAATCAGATAATAAACGATAGTTGGTGCTACCACTACCAATTAAACCAATTCCGCGTTTAGCACACCAAACAATCCGAGGGACATTATCTCTGACTCTTGCTAAGGCTTGTCTGGCTTCTGAATCAGGAATTACGCCTTGAAAAATACCGTAAACTCTATCAAAGTGTTGGACATCAATACTAATACCAGTTCCTAAGCTAGGAGTGACAAAAATTGTGTCGTAATCTGCAATTTTTTGATTAATATTACCAACAAATTCAACTGCTGGATGGTCTGGTGTATTTGTAGTTCGGCTACTAATTACTAAACTTTTAGGAAATTGATAGCGTAATTTTTCTAACCGTTCTTTAAGATAATTTTCAATAGTTTCACAGCTATAGCGTCCAGAGCGACTATCAGTAGTAACGTAGCATTTACGGCCTGCTAATAAATCTAATTCTAATTGATGAATTAAAGGTGTTGGGTTGGGTGAATCATAAAAAGTGATATCCCAACCGCGTACAGGTTGCCATTGATTAACAAGTATCCAAGGTGTTACTTTAATGCCTGATAAACCTTGCAAATATTCTAAAGATACATCTGATAAATCAGCGTCTTGGGCAATGACTAAACCGCCAGTTTGTAAAACTGTAGATATTAGTTTTTGGAAATTTTTTAATATTTTGACACGTTTATTTTTACAAGTATCACTATTTAATAAATGCCATAATAATTGCTCTACTTCGTCTAAAATAACTATGCCACCTTGCCATTTATCGACATTTATTTTCCAAATGGAGTCAATACATAAGCCAAGAGATTCAGTAGTTTGGCTGTCAAAGTAAGAGAATAAATTATTATTAGTGTTTAATCCCCATTGAATCCCAATTTTGTCACATAAAAATTTTCCAAGCTGGATTCTGTGGGTAATTAATAAGATGGGCTGGTTTTTGGTTTTGGCTTGTTGGACAATATTTTGTAAAGCTGTGGTTTTACCTGTGCCTTTTGCTGATTTAACTCCGACTAAGCCTGAGTTGGGAAAGGCTATTTCACCTAAATAGGGACGGTTGATTGTGAGTGCATCTGGAATGGTTAATTCTGTATGTGGTTTAGTGTGTGCGAGGTAAATTTCTAAATCAACGCTTTGGCGATAAATTTTATCGAATGTGCTACTATTTTTTGCAACTATGAATTCATCAACGCCTTTTTCTGGCCCTGGTAGTTCGATAACTTTAACTAAGCAATTTTTTTCTTGGAATAAGCAACCAAGTTGAGCGATCGCATTATTCACTGCTGCTATAGTCTTAGGTTGAGTTTCAAAATCAAAACATATATATATGTGGCGTTTTGCAGTCGCAAACAACGCTAAATCAGGAATAAGTTGACGACGGGTGACTTTACCAAATCCATCTTTGACGACTCGATAACCGCTAGTAATTCCCGGAATTGCGATCGCTGCATACCCTTGCGATAACAGTGCAGCCGCCTTTTTTGCACCTTCGCAAATAATCACGGGTATGTTCTGTTCCATCACCCATTGCCAAAAACCCACCGCTTCGCCGTTAGCATCAACGCTGATATTTGCAGGTAAGGTAAGATTGTAACGCTGTGCAGTTTCTTGCCAAATTTCCAGCGTCACCCGCAAACAAAATACCCTTGTAGGTGTGCTGGGAGGATGTTCATATTTGATGGGTTTGCCATTATCCTTGATGCGGGGTTGATTTGGCTTAAAGCATCCCCATTCCATTGCTTGCCAATTATTTAGCGGATCTAGCCCCCCGCACCACCAACCGCCAGCAGTTATATGACTGTAACGCTGCAACCAGCCGCTTTTTACCATGCCTGTGTTTGTGCGCGGGAGTAGTTCGGAAATTAACAGATATTCGTAGGCGATCGCACCTTGGAGAGACTTAAAATTTAGTTGCGCTAGGTGTAAATCTATACTACTGCCCTTGACTAATTCTTCAAGGTGTTTGGTTTCTAGATAGTGTAGATACATGATGAGAAGCGCGAAAAGAAACAATAGGATTTAAACCTTATCATGCCTACCCCGATTTTTTTGATCGGCAACTACTAGGTTTTTTAGATACTTTTTTATAC
The DNA here is from genome assembly GCA_018993265.1 of Nostoc sp. TH1S01. GTDB lineage: Bacteria > Cyanobacteriota > Cyanobacteriia > Cyanobacteriales > Nostocaceae > Nostoc_B. The sequence goes on along the minus strand of JAGKSW010000156.1, from coordinate 33,529 downwards.
CTCGTTGCTGGAAATACAACGGTGAATCGGTAGGTAAGCTATTTTCCTTTGCGGGATCGCTCTACTAATAAGCTTGTATTGTAATAATTGATGAGCATTAAATTTTATTTATCAGTATTCATCCGTAAATGGTTTGTAATAGCTTTCGTGATTATCGTAAAATCCTTGCTATGTCAAGGTGTGGAGGATAGCAATACCTTGCCATTTAATATTGCTTGTTAGGAAAATGTAATAAAAATAACTGTAAATTGAGAGCTATGTATAGGCTTCCACAACTGACAAAATGGTTTTACAGATTCCTTTAATACTTAGTAGTGATATTGAGCTTGGAGAAAATCAATCCGGTCATCACTTACTAGATAAACATGATGGTATATTTGGCTAATACTTTAGGCTTTTTAGTACATCATAGCAAGCAGTTTTAGAAGCGCGATATACTTAGCACTGCGCTTTTTAATTTGCACAAAACGTGATTAATTTAGATACTAATACCGCAGTTGCGTTTATTGCTGAAGGTTCTCCTGTTCGCTAGGAACTGCGGAGGTTCGTCAATAATCAACAGATGATAATGACACGAACTGCATTTGATGAATTCATCAATATTGTCCAATACTCAGCAGGTAGTCTGGAACAGACAAGAGTAAATCGTTTTTTGCAAAGAGTTCTTGTTGTTTCAGATAATCCTTCTTCAGCAGCACAAAAATTAAAACCAACCCGGAGCTTAGACCCCAACGATATAATCATTCTAGGGACAGGCGACCAAATGGGTATTGTAACGATGACAGCCGATGCTAAAGCTGTGCGTGCAGCCAGCGCCCAAGGAGTTGATTTTAATATTTATCTTCATCTCCCCTATTCATTGACAGGTAGCTAAATAAATCATGCAAAAGACGATCTCACCACATTTAGTAAGTACTTATCAGTTACTCCAGTGTGCTTTTCCCCAAGGTATCGAAGATCGCCAATATTTACCTTTACTATCCATACTGTACGAGCATCTGTCTGATCGCAGTTTGGCTCAAGTTGTCGCTGAGTACACAGGAAAAAATTACTACGTTGTCCTCAACGATGTTTATCGAGTTGGAACAATGGAGACTTTTTCATCTGAAGTTATAGATTCTATTAAGCAAATTCTGATGAATTGTAACTACGAAAAATGGCTATCTGAATAATAATATTCTCGCTTAAGCGGTCTGTTTTGAAGCACTTTCAGTACTTCCCCAAATTTGAGGTAGAGGTTTTACCCAAGAAATAGGTACCGAAACCACATCTAATGTTTCACCATCTTGAAAGACTTCTAATATATATCCAGGTTCTTTCTGAGTTTGAGTAGGATTTAGATAGTCTAAAACAACTCCCTGATAACCAGCTTTTACAGGAGTGTTAGGTACATCATGTTTCAGTTCTACCCACTGAAATAAGCTAACTTTTGTCATTTTTTAATTCTCCTGTGACCTGTCAGGTTTTATTGTTATAAATCTCACTGAATCGCTTCCTTCATCTTGTTGCCAAATAGTGATCACCTTGATTAATCGACCATTTGTCCCATACCATTCACTTTTAACCTCAAACTGAATACCCCAATTAGTTTGCTTTACTTTGGCGATTTCAGAAACTTCCATAGCTTTTATTATATCGCTCTTAAAAACTTCCCAGTTATCTAGGCTATAGCTTGCTAAAGCTAAATATCCTGATTTATCACTTTCAGTTTGGTAAACAAGTAAATATTTTGTGAGCTTTTCATCTTGGATTACTAAATCTGACGAGAGTTTCATAGATTTTAAACATATCACTACTGCCAGAGTAGCCAAAAATATTAAATCAAAAAAGGCTCACAAGCGAAATGCTTATGAACCTCTTTTAAGACTTATCAAATTCACCATATCAGGTTAATTTGAACTGGTCAAACTAAGCTCCGACAGCTTCTTTAGCGGCGTATAGCACCTCAGCACTGATATCTTTGAAACCCCGATCGCGGGCGAATTTTTCAGTATTTCGCTTCACTTTACCGCGCACAAACCCAGGTATTTTATTCAACTCTGCTAAACCATCTTTTGTCCAATTCAAATCAGATTCGGCGGAAATACCTTTCGTAATTACTTCCTTAGTATCGTGTCCACCAAATATTTCTAATAAATGGTCTTCCATTCCTAAAGTAAAGGAATTGTAGATTAAATCTGTGATTTGATTTGTACCTTCGTAGCCTAAAAATGGTTTGTAACCAATGGGGAAGTTTTGGACGTGAATTGGTGCAGCAATCACACCGCAAGGAATATCCAAGCGTTTCCCGACGTGGCGTTCCATTTGCGTACCAAAGATGGCTGAGGGTTCGACACGAGCGATCGCATCCCCAATTGCGCCATGATCATCAGTAATCAGTACTTCGTCGCAATATTCGCTTACCTGTTCGCGGAACCAGTCAGCATCATATTTGCAGTAAGTTCCCGCCCAAACTACATGAATCCCCATTTCCCGTGAGAGAATTTTGGTAAGGGCGGCGGCGTGGGTGTTGTCGCCAAATACCACAGCTTTTTTACCAGTCAAATTCTGACAGTCAATTGAACGGGAGAACCAAGCCGCTTGAGAAACATACAAGGTTTGCTCGTTGATATATTCTTCATAGTCAACATTCGCGCCTTGTTCGTTAATTACCTGTTGAATTTTGCGGATACAACGGGCAGTTTCTACCACACCCATCGGGGTAATATCTACGTAGGGTGTTCCGAATTCTGCTTGTAGGTAATTAGCTGTCATTACACCAAGTTCCCGGTAAGGAACTAAGTTAAACCAAGCCTTGGGTAAATTCTTTAATTCGTGAACTGAAGCACCTTCGGGAATGACTGCATTTACCTCAATTCCCAAATCACCCATGAGTTTTTTCAGTTCTGTACAGTCGTGGTTGTTGTGAAAACCCAGGGTAGAAATACCGATGATGTTAACTGATGGCTTTTCGGTTTTGTTTGTAGGTAGTTCGCCTTTTTTGCGGGCTTTTTCGATATAAAACTGCACGATTTGATGTAAGGTGCGATCGCCTGCTTGCAATTCATTGACGCGATAATGGTTCACATCCGCCAACATGACATCGCCTTTGGCTTCTAGCTGCGCCCGTTCGACAAAGTTTTGTAAGTCTTCTTGCAAAATGCTAGAGGTGCAAGTGGGAGTTAACACAATCAAATCAGGGTGTTCCTCTGCATCTTTGCGGGTAATATTATCAACCACCTTCTCTTGCGAACCGCGTGCTAATACGTGGCGATCTACAACACTGGCTGTCACTGGGGTAAAATCTCGCTCCCGTGAGAGCATGGAACGCATGACGTTAAAATAATCATCTCCGAGGGGGGCGTGCATAATCGCATGAACGTTTTTAAACGAACTAGCGATTCGCAAAGTGCCAATGTGGGCTGGGCCTGCATACATCCAGTAAGCCAATTTCATCAGGCGTTCTCCCTTGTGAACAAAATCAGAGGTGGACTATGATTGCGAAATTATTAGTCTTTGATTGTCCCAAAACATGTAGCGTCGAAGAAATAGGACTATTTACTAGTTGATTGGTGTCAGAATTGCTGAAACCTTTGTGATGATTAGATTTTAGCTTTTAAGTTAAACAACATATATATTGTTTAAGGAAATAATTCTTAGTCTTATGCAAATCTTGTTAGCAAGATAAAGCCGTTAGTTAATATTTATTCATAAACTCTGGGCAAGTGTTCTTAATATTTCCATACATATCGCAAGACTAAATCATTTGTAAAATTCTCTTTCTTCTCTTTATTCTTCTTCGTGTCCTACCCTGCGGGAAGCCGCTATCGCGTCTATGCGCCCTTTGCGGTTCGTTTTTTCAATTGAGAGAAAAAACCGCCGATGTAGACGCGCAAGCGGCTTGCCGCAGGCTACGCCGATAAACGCAGGTGTTATAACAATGATTAATCATTCGTGAAGAACTAGATCCCCGACTTCTTGAAGAAGTCGGGGATCTGCGGGCTTCTAATAGTTATTCAGGTAAATTAATCACAGGATTACGGCTAAAGAAACCGCGTGGAAATAACTTGAAACCAACGCGATGAACAGGCATTACCGGCCAATCTTCGGGACGTGGTACGTGTGTCATTCCCATCGTGTACCAAACTACGATGTCTTCATTTGTTAATGATTCATCGTCAGCAATATACTTTGGTAAACCTTCTTTTGGTTGGCTTTGATTAGGATAATTACCACCTGCATAAAGTTCATCTGGTTTATATTTTGTTACCCAAAAATGATGTGTAGCAAATTCGGCGCGTTTGCGAATTTCTGCACCTTCGGTTGGGAAAAATATAGTGTTTCCAGTTGGCATTAACATATATGCACTACCAACACCGAGAGTATTCTTTTTATCTGTGCTGCTAATCATCCATTCTCGGTTATGTTTTGTATCAACATCACGGACGGCAGCGTTTTCTGTTGTTAATGGTGTGTTTTCTACTGCGATCGCATTTCCTATAGGATTTTTACCACTAATTGGTACAGAGTTAACATTCATTTCTGTGACAGAATTTGCCTGTCCGTCTACATCCATATCTAGGCGGTAATTAAAAAAGTGTTGATGATTCACGCCAAAAATATTCTTAGCTAGTAGCCGTCCATTAGAATTATCAAAAGATTCTGTTTCTAAATTTGTTCCTTGCGCTAGAACAATTCCGCTTAATTCGTTTTGGACTTCTAAAGTGCCATCTTGGTGAAAAATCCAATTCAGACTGTAATCATAATTGTCAATTGTCGCCGTTATAGTTAACACTAATTCACGATTACGGCGGACATCATTACGCTGAGTATCATATCCATAATGTTTCCAGAGGATACCATTATCACGCTCATAAATACCAACAACTCTCGGCATGGTTACAGGTTCGCCTTGTTCGTTGGCAAATATAGCATCTAGTAAAATTCCATTTTCGGGAATATCTTTACCTAATTCCAGTGCATTAGCTAACACACCAAAGTTGTATTCACCAACATCAAAAGCATTGCGAAATGACCAAGTAGGATCAGGATCGCCATAAGGCACTACCATTTCTGATAGACTGCCACGATATAAAACTGGTCGAATATTTTCTCCATCTTGGTAGTTTACTAAGTACAACACTAAACCGTCACGCGGGTGCATTAAATAGCGGAATTTCCAACCTTGCCAACTAATTTCGTTACCATTAATTTGAAAGGTTTTACCATAAGGCTGGAGGATTTTTAATAGTTTTGGTGGTGTTAGTAATTTACCCAAAGACTTAAAATCATAGTTCCAGTTTTCTTTAGAGAATGGTAAGATTCCTCTGTCTATAAAACTGACAACTTTACCTGTATTTAAATTTACAGTTGCTAGTACACCTTCAATGGGACTACCGTAATAATTCCAGTTATCGCCTTGATAATAAGATAATCCACGCGCCAAGCGATCGCCTTTTGTTTCTTCCTGTTTACTTAAAATTCCAGGGGCCCAACAACTAACTTTAACATCATCAAAATCTTTAATTCCCCTTCTTTGCATGGCTTTTTGCCATCTCTCATCAGCTTTAACCGCTTGAGATGTTAAGTTACATTCTGTATATGTCAAAGCTGGTTGAACATTAGTTATCTCTTTCCAAGAATTGAGGGACTGTTTTTTTAAGTCAACGACACCTTCATAAGTTTTGTTTTGCGATCGCTCGTATACTACTACAAAAGCTTGTCGCTGGAATTCTTTATTTGGAGTAAAATTTACAACTTCCTGTTTATCTGGTTCTTGTAAAGCAACAATCGAAAACACAGCCATGTCGCTTAAAGATTTGTCTTTTTTAATCACCTCAACGGCTGTTGTAATTTCTGTTTCTGTTAATGGAGTTAATGGATGGGAAATCGGCGTTTGAGCAGATATTTTGCCTATTCCTCCGAAAAATATAGCAAGACAGATAATTATAGTAACGGCTAACAAAGAAAACCGTAGTCTTTTAATCATTTGTAATGAGCCAACCCAGAACTTATAATTATTTAATTCCAACTACGGGCGAAAAAACCGATAAATTTACGGTAAGTAATATGAGATTTTATGAAATAGAGTCCCGATTTCTTTGAGAAGTCGGGACTCTAAAAGCAAAATTACACACTTAGTAATTATGCAGAAACCAAACGGCGTAAAGATTCAGCTCGACGTTTAGCGGTGGAGTTATTAGGAGCTAATTTGAGAGCTTCTTCATAACTTTGTAACGCCTGAGTATTTAATTTTTTTCGCTCATAGGCGTGACCGATGTTATTTAATGCCACTACATAATCGGGTTTAATTTTCAAAGCTTCTTTGTATTGGCGAATTGCCAAATCATATTGTTCTTGAGCAAAGTAAGCATATCCTAAGCCATTGTAAATAGGAGCAGTTGCTTCTTCGCCTTCTTCTTCAGCTGCTTTGAGAGCTTTTTGAAATAGTGCGATCGCCTGAATGTACAATTTTTTCTCAGAATAGATACAGGCTAACTCGTAATATTCCTGAGTTGTACCTTTTTCTTTCTCCAGTTTTTTTCGCAGTTTGGAAAATGCACTTTCCAGCCTGCGAGTTTTGAGAATTTGCCGAAAAACACTCACAACCGCGAATGTCAGAATTGCCACCACAATCGAGAGGTAAACAACAGCTAGATTATTATCCATCGCCTGCTAAGACAAATATTAAAACTACTTTCTCTATCTATTATCAATCTTAGAGAAGTTAAAAGTTAAAAGTTAAAAGGCAAAAGTACAATATCTCTTTTATGGTAATCCCCAATATTGGGCGCGTTGCTTTAACCAACCTTGAACTGTGTAACGTGCGATCGCTTCATTTACATTACGTCGCAGTTCGTCGTATTGCAAGCCCTTGGGTATGACGACAGATAAAGGTGCTGTAGATAGCTTAGTTGGTAGCAGTCGATATTGGGGATATTGTTGTATCCAACCGCTGAGGACACTAGCATCGGCGGCGAAAGCTGTGGCTGTATTACTTTCTAACTTTTCTCGCCCTTCTTGGTAAGAATTCACTCCTACTAACTCAGCCTTGGGGACATAATAACGTACTTGAGCGATCGCATCGGAGTGGTTAAGTACAGCTATTTTATGGTTAGCTAAATCTTGAATTTCTTTGATGGAAGTATCTTTAGTAATCAAGTACGTGCCATCCAAGTAATAAGGCACACTGAAACTTACTAAGCGTGAACGTGACTCAGTAGCTGTAACTCTGGCAATAGCAAAATCAACTTGATGCTTTAAGACTACAGATAAGCGATCGCGATTTGCTACAGGTCGCAATTTTACCGCCTCTGCTTTTCCTAGCAAATCTGCGGCTAAACGTTGCGCTAAATCAATTTCTAAGCCTTGAAGATTACCGTTAGCATCCCTAAATCCCAAGGGAGGCAAATTATCTTTAACAGCAATTGTAAAATAGCCCCGCCGCTGAATTTCTGGCATTTCTGCGGCAGATGCAGGTAAACCTGTGACTAACAATAAACAGCAGAAAATAGCCAAAATTACGGTAAATAACCCCAAATATAACCGATTCAAGGATAAAGGATAAAGGATAAAGGATGAAAAACCGACTGGTTGCTTCATCAATTTTTTCAGCAACGAGCCAACCTTTGTCAAACCCCTTGATTGCTGCTTGGGGTAGGTTTCAACCTTCATACTTCATACTTCATCCTTCAAAGGTTATTCATCCGTTACTACCTTTATTTAGCTTGGCTGGCCAATTCAGCAATTTTGCTGAAGCTGCTAGGATCTAAAACTGCTAATTGTGCCAACATCTTGCGGTTGAGTTGGATATCAGCTTTTTTCAAGTTGCCAATAAACTGGCTGTAGCTTAAACCATGCTGTCTAACAGCAGCATTGATCCGAGTAATCCACAGACGGCGGAAATCACGTTTGCGTTTTTTGCGATCGCGGTAAGCACTGCGGAGTGCTTTCATTACTTGCTGGTTAGCAGTTCTAAACAGCGTTGAGTGGGAACCGCGAAAACCTTTAGCTAATTTGAGAATTTTATTGCGGCGTTTACGAGCTACATTACCGCGTTTTACCCGTGTCATGTTTTAATTCCTAAAAGATTGACATTACAAATAAGGAAGCATCAAGCGTACGTTTTCTTCGTCGCGCTCGTTTACAACTGCCATTTTGGACAATTTACGTTTTTTGTTAGTGGTTTTGTGTTCTAACAAGTGGTTTTTGAAAGCTTTGCGGCGGACGATTTTACCGCTACCAGTAGCACGGAACCGTTTTGCTGCTGCTTTACGGGTTTTTAGTTTAGGCATTTGCTGGCTTTAATTTGACGATTCGACACAATCTATCATTATATAGCAATCATTTTTGATTTAGAAAAATAGATTGCTTCAGATCCCCGATTTCTTAAAGAAATCGGGGATCTTATGGTTCAGGAATAATTGAGAACTGCTTTATTCTATAAACTTTTATAGCGATCGCTACCAAATCGCCAATCTAGCGGGCAATATCTGGGTCTAAAACAATCCGTGAACCAGATTCATCCACGTGGTAAGTCCAAGATTGACGACGCACTCGGACAATTACTTCCCAACCTTCGATAGGGTCAAATTGTTGGGTACACACTTCGCCAAAGTTAAACACACAACGATTACTAAAGGTTCTGCGGGTAGCTTGGGTAATTCTTAAATCACTCACATCTTCACCAGAACGCCGCGCCGCATCTCGTAAGATATTGTTAGCGATCGCTCTTGGTAATTCATAGCTGTTATCTGAACCGGAATTAGTAATATCTGGGTCTAAAACGATTTGAGAACCAGATTCATTACTGTGATAAGTCCAAGACTGACGACGCACTTGCACAATTACTTCCCAACCTTCAATGGGGTTATATTCTTCTGTGCAGATTTCGCCAAAGTTGAACACACAACGATTACTAAAGGTTTTGCGGGTAGCTTGGGTAATTCTTAAATCATTCACATCTTCACCAGAACGCCGCGCCGCATCTCGTAAGATATTGTTGGCGATCGCTCTTGGTAATTCATAGCTGTTATCTGAATTTGAGTCGTCAATTTGTGGATCTAAAACGATCCGCGAACCCGACGCATCAACGTGATAAGTCCAAGACCGTCCTTGAACTCTAACAATTACTTCCCAACCTTCAATGGGGTTATATTCCCTAGTACAAACTTCGCCAAAATTGAACTCACAAGGATTACCAAAGGTTTTACGAGTAGCTTGAGTAATTCGTAAATCGTTAATTCTGACACCAGAACGACGGGAAGCATCTCGTAAAATATTGTTGGCGATCGCTCTTGGTAATTGATAGCTGTTATCTGAACCTGCGTTGATAATGTTCGGGTCTAAAACCACTTGAGAACCAGATTCATTGCTGTGGTAAATCCAAGACTGTCCCTCAACACTGACAATTACTTCCCATCCTTGAATGGGGTTATATTCTCTAGTGCAAACTTCACCAAAATTAAATATGCAGGGATTTCCAAAAGTTTTACGAGTAGCTTGAGTAATTCTCACCTGACGAGTTGATACTCTAGCACGCCGAGCCGCATCACTAATTATGATGTTAGCAATTCCCCTTGGTAGGCGATTGGTACGATTGCGAAAGTGGTCTGGTAAGCGTTGCGAAAGTTGTATTGATTCGCCAAGCGGCGCAGCTTCAGCCAAATAATTACCCGCGAATCCCTGTCCCAAAGATAGCAAACTAGTTAAAGCCAAAGTCAAAGCAACACCTCTGGGAAACTTGCTGGCGCTGTTCATGATAGGAGATGACTTTATATTTGATTTCATACCGTCATACCTGCGTAAGTAAAAATACTATTTTCAAAAGTCAAAAGTCGAAAGTTTTGACTTTTGCGTAGCTATTCTGGGTGAGTTGACGGATGTCGCAGGTTGATTGTTGCTGATGTTTCTTGGTAATCTTCCGGTGCGCTTTCTTTTCTGAGTCTGAGATAGAATGATTAAATTATTTATTATCAAATCTAAAACAAAATTAAGCTGTGTAGGCAGTTAGAGCATTAAACATGGTTTCATCAGAATTACTGAACAAATTACAAGGACTGAGCCGTGCTGAAAAACTTTATGTTGTACAAGTTTTAATTTCAGAATTAGCTCAACAAGAAACGGACTTAATTAAACCAGAGCAATCTTATCCTGTATGGTCTCCATATAACGCTTTTGAAGCAGCAAACACAATGCTAGAAGTTTTACAAGCAACACAAAAACAAAACAATGTCTAATGTTGAGCAATTTCCTTTTGTGAACGCTGATACAACATTAGGAGAGGCTGGTTTTCGTCCATATATGCCGATTAATCTTGCAAGTCAAAAATGTTCCATAACAACATCAGCACTTTTAGATACAGGCGCAACTGTCAATGTGTTGCCATATCCCATAGGTATTGAACTGGGTTATGTTTGGGAACATCAGACAACAACGTTAAACTTAACTGGAAATCTTGCTCAATACGAGGCTCGTGTTGTAGTTATTCAAGCAATAGTTGGACAATTTGAATCAGCACAACTTGTATTTGCTTGGACACAAGCTGTACAAGTTCCTCTGATTTTAGGACAAGTAAATTTCTTCATGGAGTTTGATGTTTGTTTTTATCGCTCTCAGCTATATTTTGCCGTAAGTCCTAAGAAGAAAAACATCAAATAATCATTTATCTAATCTACTATAGCAATCATAAATCATTTGTGAAATTCTCTTTCTTCTCTTTATTCTCCTTCTTTGTGTTCTACCCTGCGGGAAGCCGCTATCGCGTCTATGCGTCCTTTGCGGTTCGTTAAAAAGAATATTTTTTTCACAACTCAGATAGGATTGCTATAGTCAAGAAATAAATGCGTAGGTTGGAGAGCCACTTATGTGGGCGGGTTCCCCGACTTGAGAAAAGTGGCGTTGTAGCGATAGAGAAACCCAACAAAGTCTAAATGATGTTGGCTTCCGTTCCTCCACCCAACCTAAATTTTTAACTACTTTAGTTAGTTTTGCATCAAGGGCTACATTTCTAGCTCATCATATATTCAGGAAACTGGCGCTTTAATGCTGGAAATACAGGACAAGGTGCTTGTTCTTGTAAATTCTCTGGTTTACTCCAAGTGAAAGGTGCTTTTTGCGCCGCAGACATCCATAACAAACGCTTGGCGCGTGTCATCGCCACATAAAGTAAACGATATTCTTCCGCAGTTTTTAAGTGTTTGGCTTGTTCCCAAGCTTGGCTGACATCTGGTATACCCGATTCGCCGTGAAGGGCGGCGCGAATTTGGGCGCGGGCGACTTCTGATAAGGTGAAGTCTCCTAAAAACTGGCTTTGGGGTGGAACCCAAAAGCGACCAGGAATCAAATTCTCATGCAGAAAGGGAATGAAAACATAGTCCCAATCTAACCCTTTGGCTTTGTGCATGGTAATAATGGTGAGTTGATTTGCACGAGTGTAATGTGCTTCTAAATCTTCGGTTTCCACAGGTTCAAAGCGTTCGGAATTGACAATTTCGCTTAAAGCTGAGAGCATTGCACCCATTGAACTACCGCCAGATATTTGCTGATTGACTCGTTCTGCAAGTTTGTCAGCAGTCGCTAATTCTGCTTGGTCATAATTCAACGCCAAAGCGAGAAAGGAAATTAATTGATAAAGCGGTAATTCCAATCGAGCGCGGAGTAAGCTACGACAAAGATGAGCCGCTTTTTCGACTGGTTCTGTTTGGGGTGCTGCTAAGGGGCCTGGGTATAAAAATTCTTCTGGTAAACTAGCGAGGGCGTTGAGGTCTTGAGTCGGAATCAATTGCCGTTGTACCAGTACTTCTAAGGCAGCTTTCAGGTAATCTGGTGAATGGGGACGATCGCAAAATTGCAATAATGCCAAAATTTCTTGCGGTACATGAGAACGGCGATCGCGTTCACCAACATCGTAAAGTGTAATTTTATGCTCTTTACATACAGGAGCTAACATTTCTGCTAACCATCGGCCTTGGCGATTTTCTCTGACTAACACCGCCGCACGGGTATTACTTGGGTCTGGTGTGAATAACTCCACTACTCTTTTACCCAGCAATTCGACTGTGTGATGAATATCTCGCGGTGTGTATAGTTCCAGTCCTTTACTTTCTGGTGCTGGGTTGGCATTTTTTTGTGGGTCATTCGTGCTAACTGGGTAAATTGTCTGGGGGCGGAAGGGAGATGAGGTGGGAAGATGGGGCGACTTTTGATTTTTCGCGCCATAAAAACTATTCACCCATTCCAGCGCAAAGTTAGCCGCAGCAATGATAATTCTCGTACTGCGCCCAGCTTGATTCATTGTTGCCAATTTTGCTATGCGATCGCACTCTTCACAAAATTGCCGAAAATAAATCGGGTCGGCTGGTGTGAAGGTGGAGTTAATTGCTTGGTTAGGATCACCAACTCTGACGAGATTGAGTGCTGAGTGCTGAGTGCTGAGTGCTGAGTGCTGAGTGCTGAGTTGGGAGTTGAAAGAAACCCCCTTGTCTCCCTTGTCTACCTTGTCTCCCCTGTCCTGATCATCACTCGCCAAAATTTCTAATAACCGAGTTTGTAAAGGGCTAGAATCTTGGGCTTCGTCTTCAAAAACGGCGAAAACTTGGTTCTGCTCAATGCGACGGGCGCTGTCATTTTCTAATACGCGCAGGGCGGCGAGAATCATATCGTCGTAGTCGATAAAGTCGCGCGATCGCATTAAGTTTTGGTATTGTTCGTACAATCCCGCCGCTATGCTTAAAATTGCGTATTGATCAGAGGTTTGTTGACTCCAACTTTGTAGTTGTTCTGGCGATATTCCCGAACTTTTGGCTTCGTGAATTACTGTAGTTGCTAAGTCTGGTAAAACTTCAGTTCGCAGCACAGATTGACGACGCAATCTTTCTGTTTCTTCGCCGTCAAATTGTTGTCCTTCCAGTAAACGGAAATATTTTTCAGCATTATTATTAATCCATTGTTCGACGGCTGTGCGAATTAAGCGATGACTTTGACTAGGGGTAATTAATGTCAGATTTTCTAACTCTAAACCTGATAAATCAGGATAACGACTGGCGATATTCAGCGCCAAACCATGTAATGTGTAAACCGCAAAACCCGTTTGCGGCAAAGATAAATCGTCACGTAAATATTTCCGAATTTTCGCTTTAATATTGGCAGCCGCAGAACGAGTAAAGGTCACAACTACTAACTGACGGTGAACTGAGGAACGTGATTGCGCCAAACGTTCATACTGACGCGCGATCGCGATCGCCGCCGCCGCCGCCATCCCCGTCGATTTCCCCGCACCCGGAACCGCAGAAACCGCTAATGGCCCAGATTCCCAGTCAGCCATCTGTTGTTGTCCTTGGCGTAAGCCGTTACGAATCGCCAATATTTTTTCACGCAAAGACAAAACCTGCTGCGATGACTGAGATAATTCCGATGGAGCAGATTCTAAAGGCACAGTAGCAGTAAAGTTTGTATCTGACATATCACAATCCGAGGCTGAGAAAATAAAAAGTATGAAGTCTGAAGTATGAAGTCTGAAATTTAATTATTTGGCCTGCTGCTTCCTACTTTTAACCAATGACCAATGACAAATAACAAATGACTAATAGTAGACATTATCTCGGTTTAGTTGGGGCGATCGCCTTGGGTGCAATTTTGCGCTTTTGGCATTTAGATTTCAAACCTTTGTGGATGGACGAAGTGATTACAGCCATCTTTAGTTTAGGTAAAAATTATCATGATTTGCCTTTAGATGTTTTATTTCCTTTAGCACGTGTCCAGGAAATTTTTACTTTTCATCCAGGTGTCAGTTGCTCACAAATCGCCATTAATGTTGATACACAGTCTACCCACCCGCCTTTATTTTTTTGTGCGATGTATCGGTGGTTAAGTTGGATGACTCCTTTAGGAACAGAATGGGTGACAAAATTGCGATCGCTACCTGCTTTATTTGGTGTCGCCACAATCCCAGCGATGTATTGCCTAAATCGCATTGCTTTTTCCAAGTCATCGGGAATTATCGCTGCTTTGGTGATGGCGACTTCCCCCTTTGCGGTATACCTTTCCCAAGAGGCGAGACACTATACTGCGCCGATGTTTTTGATTACTTTGTCGTTACTAGGATTGATGCAAATTCAGCGAGATATATTTGAGCGATCGCGTTTTCGGTTTTGGGTTTGGCTATCTTGGACAATTGTTAATATTCTTGGTTTTTATGTCCACTATTTTTTCGCTCTCGCCTTGATTGCAGAAATTGCTACTTTAATATTTATAGCTTATCGATATAAACTCAACAGTTTAATTATCAAAAAAATTTGGCTATCTTTATTAATTTCTCTTACTACTGTTGGTATCAGTTTTTTTCCCTGGTTACTGGTTGTCTTCAATCATGTCCAGCGTACAGAAACCAATTGGTTGCCAACCCCTAACTACATTTCGCCCATATATCAAACTTTAATTAATTGGGTATTGATGATAATTGCGTTTCCTGTAGAAAATCAATCTCTACCAGTAGCAATTATCAATGTTTTAATAATGGTAACATTTTTTCTCTTGTCATGGCGTAAAATTTTTCAAGGCATACGTATTTTATTATTAGATATTAAAAATAATATATCAACAGTTTCTTTTTTAACTTTTACCACTTTTGTAATTTTAGAGTTTTTAATTATTATTTATATATTTGGTAAAGATATTACTGTTGTTCCTAGATATAACTTCGTTTATTACCCCAGCTTTTGCGCTTTATTAGCAGCAGGAATTAATTTTAGCCTAAAAAAACAAAAATTTCTTTCTATTTTTTTAGTTGTTAGCATTGTTAGTTGTATTTTTGTTATTTCTAATTTAGCCTTTCAAAAGCCTTTTCAACCGGAAAAGGTGGCTCAAAACATGAATTTAAATCCAACTATCCCAATCATGTTAGTTACTGGATATGGCAGTTATCAAGATGTGGCATTAGGATTAAGTTTTGCTTTAGCTTTAGAACCATTAAGAAATACAAGTAAATTAGATAATTTTGCTTTTATTAATCAAAACTCTACTGTAATTTCTTTTTGGCAGAAGCTTGCACAATTCTCTGTACCAGATGTATCTCAGCTAAACTTATGGATAGTCGCCCCTGGTTTGAGAAGACGCGATTATCTACCACAAGTTAAGTTATCTTCTGGGCAAATAGTTTGTAATATCGATCCGACACAACATTATCGGATAGGTATTCCCTATCAACTTTATCGTTGTATGGCAGGAGGCAGAAGGCAGGAGGCAGAAGGCAGACGTTAAAAGTCTTACTATGTACTGAATCACTTTTTTTAAATGTCCTCACCTGTACTTCGACTGCTAATCAGTGATGCTTTTTACTTAGTTTAAGCAGTATATTATCAGACTAATATGACGATAAACTTTCTTATGAAATTATCACACTTACCAGACAGTTTGCCATTAGAGGGGGCTGTTTGCATAGAGTTAGTGGAAGGAGTACCAATATTTCGGGCTTCTATTTTAGTTCAGACTAGAATTGAAGAATTACTAGCTAAACAAAAAGAAGTTCCACTTACTAACGAAGAGGAACAAGAATTAACTGAGTATGAAGAGTTAGACGATTATTTAAGTTTGATTAATCGACTGATTAGAGGGTATTGATAAAGCAAATATTAAGTAGGGTGTGTTACGGCTATGCAAGGATTTGGGAACTTCAGAGAGTGATAATTAGCCGTAACGCACCGCCTTTATCGGTAAGTTAAGGGTTGCCATAACACAATACGGTTCACATCATAAAATTCAATCACAACAAAACTAATAAAATAATGACTCAACAAAAAACGAAAAAATAATTTTGGAGGGGGTTTGGGGGACGCAACCGTCCCCCAATCGGGGGCTTGGGGGAGAATCCCCCAAATCTTGCTCATTGTCTGATAGGTAGAGCAGAAATTGAGGATTTTATTATTCGTCAATTAACCAAGGTTCTTTAGTCACTTCCTCGTCCAAAATTTTCTTTGGACGCACAATGACAATTACTTTACCCAAGATAGAAATCTCTGGTTCTGTTTCTAACCATTGAATATCTAAATTACCGTTATTATCAATGACAAAATAGCTAGTAGCATCCCATTGTCTTTGAGCGCGGTCAACAACTATTAGTACTTCTTCTCGCCTGTTTTGTGTCTGTGCTTGATTGGGCAGGCGATCGCTATCTGCTAACATCACTACTGGATCTTCTGCATTTAACAACACTTGCCAACCAGGTAAAGGAACCCAAGCTTGTTCGCCAGCAAACTTGACTATTTGGAATGGTTCACTAGCTGAAATTAAAGGTACAGCCTGCAAATCTTGAGCTGTTAAGGGAAGTTTCCCCACCACAGGTAAGATGCGTGGTAGTTCATCTTCGGAGTCAAAGCGGTAAAAGGGCAGCAGAGGAGCCGGACGCTTAGGAACAACGGTAAAATCAACCAACAGTTGCTCTAGTTGCTTCCTGGCTGAATCTGTCTGAGCAAAACGCAACCCTTTAGCTATTAAACGCGATCGCTCTGCCAAATCAGAATTTTGCCTGGCTAATTTCCAGGCTTGGTAAGCCACTGCATCCCCCGCATGAGCCGAAAATCCTTCTGGTAAAGTGCGTAACCAAGAATAATCTTTCATGGCCTTGGCTATTTCTCTCGCACCATCGACATCAAGTTTATGTATAAAAGTTAATTCTGCTGCTGCTGCTCGTTCTTCTTGGCTGAGTAAGCGTAATTCGTATAAAACATCACTACCTCTTGTACTGTAGTGCGATCGCGCCGCTTCTGATGCCCCGACTTTTTCTATAGAATTGTAAACTTGAGCGCCAACCACTACCTGATTTTGTTGAATTGGCTCAAATCCAGTTGCTTCAAAAATTTCTTGAGGGTTATAGCCAGACTTTTGCAAGGTGGCGATCGCGATTCCCCATTCCACCCAATTACCTTGCTTTTGTCTCAGTTTACGCAGTAACTCCTGTGCATTGTCGTTTCCAGCGGTATCAGGGTTTTGGGCGTTGGGTGGTAAGTCATTCATAATCGGGAATGGCAACTTGAACTAGAGAAAACTACCGATACCTGATCGGCAAGTCTTATTCTAATCTTTAACAGCGAACTATCTCTCACTCTACCGCCAAACAAAATTATAGGTTATCAATAGTACACGCAAGTTCTGCATAAGAACTGATCAGTACCTTCACGCAAGGCTTACGCACCATCTATCAACTAAGCTTGGTGTGGAATATAACACTATAGTGAATTATTTACAGGAATTATCTCATGGATAATCCCACGTTGGAAATAAATACAAGTCGTCGGCAAACAGCTACTTTGGAAAGAGCAAAAAAACTCAAAATATTGGTAGTCGATGATGAGCCAGATAATCTCGATTTACTTTATCGAACTTTTCGGCGCGACTTTCAAGTTTTAAAAGCTGATAGCGGTATAAATGCCTTAGAAGTTTTGGCAGCAGAAGGAGAAGTGGCAGTCATTATCTCCGACCAACGAATGCCAGAAATGAAAGGTACGGAGTTCTTGAGTAAAACTGTACCGCAGTTTCCCGACACAGTTAGGATAATCCTGACTGGCTTTACTGATATTGAAGACTTAGTAGAAGCGATCAACGCGGGACAAGTCTACAAATATATCACCAAGCCTTGGGATCCTGGCGAACTGAAGGCGGTTGTCCAAAGAGCGGCAGAAACCTATGATTTGTTAAAGCAACGCACAGAAGAATTACGTCGTGCCAATGCTCAAATGGCATTATTGTCTGTGTTAGTGCAAGTCACCCAAGCCGCAGATACTTTAGAGTCGATTGTCAAACCCATAGCCACAGCCTTTAGTGATAGTTTTGCTGCGGATGGCTGTATTTTGCAGCTAGTTGAAGGAAATCAATTAGCTAACGTTCAAGGTTCTCATAGCCGTGTTGGTACTACTACAGTAAACTGGCTATACAAAGACCCCTTGGTAAATGAAGCGATCGCTACAGGAAAAATTCAAGTAGCCTTAAATGTCGCTAAAGATCCTAAACTCTCTGGCTTATCACACTATCAAGAGACTGGTGTCCAAGCACATTTAGTTATCCCAATTACCTACCGGAATGATATGTTAGGTGTGTTGTCACTCCAATGGCAACAACCTTGCTCTTTGCGAGAAGATGAACTGAACCTGATTAATTTATCAGCTCAACTAGTAGCGATCGCTCTGAGTAGCAGTCGTTGCTATCAGTCCACTCTGTAGTTATTTGTCATTTGTCCTTTGTCATTGGCAAGTGACGAATGACTAATGACCAATGACTAATCACCAATCACCAATGAATCAAGACGTTCGTGCCATTTTTGACAGTATTGCTCCCGTGTATGACCAGCTAAATAATTGGTTGAGTTTGGGACAACACCAGATATGGAAAGAAATGGCGATTAGATGGAGTGGTGCTAAACCCGGAGACACTTGTATTGATTTATGTTGTGGGAGTGGTGATTTAGCGTTGCGTTTAGCACGGCGTGTAGGCAATACAGGACAGGTGTATGGTGTAGATTTTTCACCTAACCTACTCGCAACTGCTCAACAACGCTCTCAACAACAATACCCCCAACCCGCCATCACTTGGGTAGAAGCTGATGTTCTCGATTTACCTTTTGAGAATAACCAATTTGATGCGGGAACAATGGGTTATGGGTTAAGAAATGTTACAGATATTCCCCAAAGCCTGAGAGAAATTCACCGGGTTCTCAAGCCAGGTGCGAAGGCGGCAATTTTAGATTTTCATCGACCGAACAACCAGCAGTTAAGGGCATTTCAACAATGGTACTTAAATTCTATAGTTGTACCAATGGCGGAAAGTCTAGGCTTAAAAGAACAGTATGCCTACATCAGTCCCAGCTTAGATCGCTTTCCTACAGGGGATGTGCAGATGGAATTAGCTAGACAAGCTGGTTTTGCATCGGTTACACACTACCCCATTGTGAACGGTATGATGGGAGTGTTGGTAGTTGGTAAATCTTAGATTTGAGATTTGAGATTTTTGATTGGCTCTGCGGGCAAAGAAGCAGAAGTCCTTGAGAAACCAACATCCGAGTCTAAATTTCCAAATTCAAAATTGGCAAGTCCAAAATCCTGTGGATTGGTCTCATCTTTGGCTTTACGTATCTCCCCCAATACTAGGTGGGGTAATTGGCTATTTCACAAACGATATAGCCATCAAAATGTTATTTCGTCCCTATCGAGCAATTTATATTGGTGGACGAAGAGTGCCTTTTACTCCTGGTTTGATTCCTCGCAACCAGGAGCGTTTGGCTAAAAATATTTCTAATACAATCATGGGTTCGCTGCTCACGCCAGAAGAATTACAAAAGCTGGCGCGGCGCTTGTTGCAAACAGAACGAGTCCAAGGCGCAATTCTGTGGTTGTTACGGTTAGCAATTGAACAAATCAAAGCAGATAAAGACCAAAAAAGTGCTAAAATTGTCGCCGGAATTTTGCGTGATTTGTTAGGCGAATCTTTACCGCGCTTGTTGAAAGTTTTAGCAAGAAGGGAAGACTTTTTAGAGGCACAAATCAATCAGATTTTTGATCAAGTCCTGCTAGATTTACAATTAACTGATGAACAAGCTACACGCCTAGCTGATTGGTTATTGCAGACAGTTTTACCGCCTGATGTGTTGCGTCAGGCGATAGTTGATTTTTTAACCGATCGCACAATTCAAATTATCGATGAAAGCTTTCGAGAAAAAACTAGCGGTACTTATTGGGTAGTAGCTAATTTGTTTGGCTTACGCAATACCCTTACCAGACTAAGAACTTTTTGTTTGGATGAAAAAGAAGCCACAAATACTCGTTTGCAAGAATTAACCCAAGATTTGCAAGTGCGCGATCGCCTGAAAAAAATCTTGCAAAATTTATCATTACAAAACTTACCAATTGGTACAGTCAGACAGTTACGCAAAACCACCCGCGAAACAGTCCGCCAATATATTCAAAGTACTGGTGGCGATTTGCTACAAGGATTCACCGATTCTGTGAATTGGGAACATATCGCTACATTATTGCTAAATCGGCTGAGTGCTTCACCTGTTGTCAATTCTTCTTTAGAAGTTGTCAGCTTAGAATTGGCTTTGATTTTAGAACGTTATTTAGAAAAAGATTTAGAAGATATTGTGGCGCAAGCCATTCCAATTCTGTCCATCGACCAAGTAATTATTGACCGTGTAAAGTCAACTTCTCCGGCTGATTTGGAAGCAGCAATTGAAGGAATTGTCAAAAATGAATTGCAGGCGATCGTGACTTTAGGCGGGATTTTAGGTTTTATTGTTGGTTTATGCCAAACAGTATTTTTAATCTTGAGTCAGCAGTAATTATTGATGTGAAATCACAGTGAAACGCCTAACTCAAAATTTGTGATAAATCCAAAATAAAGCCTGGTAAAATATCCTCTCCACTCAAGTTACTAGGAGATTGTAAAACCTTAACTTCTTGCCCTTGACGGTAAATTTCTACGCGTTGATTTTGCGGGTCAATTAGCCAGCCTAGAAGCACACCGTTATCAATGTATTCCTGCATTTTAAGTTGCAATCTTTCTAGGCTATCTGTAGGAGAGCGCAACTCCACTACAAAATCAGGAGCCATAGGTAAAAACTTGGCAGGATCGGGATTTAAAGCTTCTATTCTGGCCCTTTTTACCCAAGCCGCATCAGGCGATCGCGTTGCACCGTTGGGAAGAATGAAACCCGTAGAAGAATCAAAAACCAAGCCTGTACCATCAACATTAGCCCAAGACTCTAATCTGAATATCAGTTTTACATTGCGATTTCCATTTTCCCATCCCGTAGGCGGCATAATAATTATTTCTCCTTGTGCTGTCCGCTCAAAACGTATGTCTCGATTATTTTGACAAATTTCAAAAAACTGCTCATCCGTTAACTCAATGACGGGGCTGAGGTCAAGAATCAAAGCAGTCATATTCGTTCCTCAATCTTAATATTTGTAGCCTAGCAATAAATTATTACGGCAGTTTCGATATTCGTGAAATACTGTAGAGACGTTACATGTAACGTCTCTACATGGTTTTAGGTTTTATGCTTGTACCTCATGTACTCAAAATATGCTGTAAGTTGGTCATTCGTCATTTTTTACTTTGACTATGGACTATTTATTACTAACCTTTAACTTAGGATAAGCAATACGTTTGTGATGAAATTGCTGCCAAACTTCGACAAAAATTTGGGCAATTTGTGTCATTTCATCTCGTGTTAATCCTGAGTCTTGTAGTTGATTATCTTGCCATCTGGCACGCAGAATATTATTTAAGGTGGTTAACGCTTGTTCGGGTGTCACTTCTTTGAGCGATCGCAAGGCTGCTTCACAAGCATCTGCTAACATGACAATTCCCGTTTCCCGTGATTGGGGAATTGGGCCGTCGTAACGAAAATCAGCTTCATCTACTTTGATGCTGGGATCTGCTTGGGCTTGCTGCTGTGCTTGATGATAAAAATAAGCAATCAGCATTGTACCTTGGTGTTCGGGAATAAACGCTTGAATTGCTGTGGGTAACAAGTGTTTACGTGCCATAACTAAGCCTTCACTGACGTGCTTTTTAATAATTTCGGCACTTTTCCAAGGGTCTTGAATTTCTGTTTCGTGTTTATTTGGCCCCCCCATTTGGTTTTCGATAAAACCTAAAGGATCATGCATCTTACCAATATCGTGGTAAAGAGTCCCAGCCCTGACTAATTCGACATTACACCCCAATTTTTTCGCAGCAGCTTCTGCAAGAGTGGCAACAAATAAAGTGTGTTGAAAAGTTCCGGGAGTTTCTGTGGCCAGTTTTTTTAACAAGGGACGATTGGGATTTGCCAGTTCCGCTAACCGAATGGGAGTGACTAAATCAAATAATTTTTCTAAATAGGGACTGACACCCAAGGCGACGATACTCCAAGCTAAACCTGATAAAGCAAACACTCCGGCTGCTTGAAATACCATGTACCAGCCTGTACCAAAGGCGGCACCGAAGAATAAACTCAAAATTAGGTAAACGCTACCTTGAGTAGCAGCAATAGCAACACCTAATAGTGCTAATTCTTCACGCGATCGCAGTCTTTGAGCGATGCAACTACCTAATATTCCTCCAGCTGCACCAGCTAGCAGTGCTATCTTACTGATTTCCCAACTAGTAGGTATAACTAGCAATAACAATCCTATGACTGTTGCACCCAAAGTCGGCCCATAAAAGCTGCCCAATAATAAACCAACAGCACTCCAAGTAGTATGAAGTATCCCCATTGCGATCGCTGCTGGGCTACTCAAAGTTAGCAGTAATATCAATAGGTGATCGCGTTGTCGTAATCGATACTTATGATGATTTTCTACCCAAACAAAAATTCCAATTGCACCTGTAATAATCACTGCTAACTTCGTCAGCCCTAGCCAGTTATTTTCTCGACGAATTAATTTATACTCTTCCAAGACATCAAACTGCCATTCAGTAATTTTTTGTCCTTTACGAACAATTATCTGACCTTGATTCACCTTTACTATTACAGGCAAAACTCCTTCTGCTGCTTGTTGCGCTTGTAGTTGAGTTTTTTCTTCATCTTTTTTTAAATTCGGTTCTAGGACTGTCAACAATAACTTAGATGCTAAAGCTTCAGCATCTTTCGGCACTAAATCTTGGACATGGATATTTACTGTCTTCTGTATAATTTCATCCGGTAGCCCTTCAGGAATACCTTGGGTAAGAATACGCTCAGCAATTTGGCGAACTTGTGTGTAAGTAGTTGACCAATCATCATCTGATAAATCTAAAATCACAGTTTCTTGATAAACTGTCTCCGAATTAGCTGTTTCTAATTGTAAAAATTGCGACTTTGCTTTGATGTATGCTTGGCGTACTTGAGATATTTGCTGCACCAAGGAAAATAAATTCTGTGCTGAGGTGGTGATTTGATAAGCTTCCAACTCTCCTACTGCTAGTTGAAAGTCTTTATTTTGGGTAATATTGCTAGGCTGAGGTGGTTCAGATGGTTGAGGCTGGGTGATAGTTAGTGGCTGATGCGGGTTAATAGGTAAACCTGTTGCATTTGGAAATAAGGAAGGATATTTAGCAGAGTGATGCTTTCGGAGGAAATTGGTTTGATTGTCTGGAAACAGATTTAATTTCTGTTTACTTTTATTTTCGACAGCTGCTAGTAGTGCTTTCCATTCTGAATCTGAACAAGCACGTAGATACTGCTGGGTAGGTAAAGATAAAACTGCGGTATCAAAAAAAGGAAAAGGCCCAGCAACAGAGCGAATTTCGTTACCTTGGTCAAGAAGTTTTTGCAACTGTTGACCAATTTTGGTTGTTATCTGAGCATCAACCATTAAGACTGGTGTAGAACTTTTACTAACCTCTTTGCGCCGAGCTTCAGTTTGTTTTTTATCTTCAATGCTGGTAGAGTAAGGTGCTTTAAAAGTTTGTGGTGCGTAGGTTCCTACTTGCAGTTGGGGTTGGTTGTATAGCTTATGACCTAGTACCCCTGTCAGAGAAACAACTGCAATCGCAAAAACCACAGAAGAACGTTGTTCATGTACCCAGCCTAAACCGACTGCTTTAATTCCAGTCTGAGTTTTGATCGATTTTGCCATTGATCTGGATACCGTTTTGCGTTTATCGTGTTTGCTATTATTAAAATTCCTGAGAACATTTGTTTGAGGTTGACCACGACAGCTTTGGCGATTTTGACATTGCTTAACCAGCCAACGTACTGGGCGATACATAGCTGTAGAACGCCGCCAAGCAGTTAATTGCTGGGTTAAGGACTGAAAAAATTGCTGCTTTTTCATTACCTCTGGCTGCTGACTTTAATAGCTCAGAACAAAATTTTTTTTAATCAATGTTTAAGCTGGCGTTACAAGTAGTTGAGAAAGATGATTTGGAATCTCTGCTGACAGAATCAGGTGCAAGTAAAAATTGAAATCCAACTAGAAAAGTTATAAGTTTTGCTGTTTTTTGGATTAATTAGCGATTGATTAGCGTGATCGAATGACGCGTGGTGCTGCAAAAACAGAAATAGAATTTTGTTTGTCATACATCACACATCCTTCTTGGGGAAATTGTTTTGGATGTAGGGCTAGGTTATACACTCCCGACCATACAGCTAAAAGTGCATCGGTCAATTCTAACATTTGTGAATAATTGACCAGTATCCCAGTAGAATTATCGGTTGATGAGTGCAAAACTCTCCATTGGGTAGGAATTCCTGCGGTGCTGTTATAAGCTCCAGATAAAGCACCTGCGATCGCACCTATTGTCTGGTCAGGTAACAGCCGAGTTGCTCGTAAAACCGTCAAGCGGAAGTCTTCTGGTGTACTGAGAAAGCAGTAAAATGCCATTGCGATCGCACTACTTGTTTTATCTTTTGTATTTAACTCTGCTTTGGCTGTTTCTAACCCAGCGTGTTTAGTTAACAAATCATTAACTTGTAATAATTTTTTTGGTAATGATGTTGGTGTTTCACCAACAAAACTAATTATTTGAGGTATGAGGGTTTGAGGCTCTAATTTTTCGGTTAAAGATAAAGCGATCGTATAGCCTACAGCTAATATGCCATCTTGTACAACTGGGTCGTCTCCCCAAAGTTTGTAGGTGTGTACCAGCTGAGTTCTCAAATTTAGCAGATTATCATGAAAAAAAACTGCCACTGGTAAGGTGGCTAAAATAATATGTGAAGTAACACTATTAGTAATATTTAAGTCAGGCAATTCTTGTTGCTGACGCTGTTTCCAGTCATCTAAATCTAATTTGCCTAACGTCACAAGACTTTCAGTACCTAGAAGCATTAATTTGCCAAAATCTGGGGAACTTTGAGGTGTTTGTTCTCCAGACTTGACTAAACTTGCACCTAATAAAGCTCCTAGTAAAGTACCTCTAAATCGACTGAAGAGTGAATAGCGCATATTCTGAAGTGTAAAGATTCAAGTCTGAAAGAATAAAGTTCAACGCTCTTAGAGTAACTTCCTATACTTAACAGGAAAATCCAAAGGCGGGTAAAATTTTATCCTTCAGCCTAGCCTTTATCCTAGCCTGCGGCTCACCCTTTGGTGTCAATATCCTTTCGCAAATGATGCACTAAAGCCTGTAAGCCTAACAAATAACTTTGTTCGCCAAAACCGCTGATTTGCCCAATAACTACAGGCGCTATATAAGAATGATGGCGAAAATCTTCTCGTCGGTAAATATTGCTGAGGTGTACTTCAACTGCTGGTAAATTAACTGCTGCGATCGCATCTCGTAATGCCACACTAGTATGGGTATATGCTCCAGCATTAATTAAAATTCCTTGGTGTTTACCTAAAGCTTCATGAATTGCGTCTACCAAAGCTCCTTCATGATTAGACTGCATGGCAAACACACTTGCTTGTATCTCTGCCGCTTTCTCTTGCAGTAAACGGTTAATTTCGGCCAAAGTTACAGCACCATAAATTCCCGGCTCTCTCTGTCCCAGCAAATTTAGGTTTGGCCCATGCAGTACCAAAATGCTTAAAGGTTGCACCTGCAATTTTCAGTCCCTTGAGGTTTAACGACGACGGGAGCGCTCATTGACTGGAATCGGAATCAGTTCCGGTTCCGGTTCAGCTTCTGGCCCAAGCAGGGCTTCAATTAGCTTGCGTGCCATTTCCTTCAGCTTTTCCAGTACCTTTTCTATATAGTCCATGAACTGACCGCTCCTGAGTTACTACCTATTGTAATTAACAGCTACGCGGAAATTGGCTTAATCTTACACGTTTTGCTGCTAACCGGGCTGAGCCAAAATTAAAAATTTTGGGGACTAGCCACTTTAAAAGTTGCGAGTTGTGATTTCCCTTACTTTTTAGAGTATCACATCTGCAACCTAATGAACCGCATCTGGCCAAGGATGGGTATGTTGTCAAAATAGTCAAGAGTCAAGAGCCAAAGGTCATTGATTATGATTTCTAGACTATCGACTTTTGACTTTTGACTGTTCAGTCCTCACTTTTTTTTGCAGTAGTCTTCGATGCTTTAGTGGTTGACTTAGCTCGTGTACTAGTTGTTTTGCTGGTTTTGCGGGTAGTTTTTTTCGAGGATGAAGTTTTACTGGCTAATAATTCCAGGGCTTTAGATAATGTCATATCTTCTACCGACTGTCCTTCGGGAATGCTGACGTTAGTTTTGCCATGCTTGATATAAGGGCCATAAGGGCCGTCATAAATATTAATGGGTGAATCATCTTCTGGATGGTTCCCCAATTCCCGTAACGCGGCTTTAGATTTGCTATTAGCCGAACTCCGTCCTTTTTTCGGTTCTGATAATATTTCCAACGCTCGTTCTAAAGAAACTGTTAAAACATTATCTGCTGCTTTCAACGAGCGGTAGTCTTTACCTTCTTTGCCCTGATCATGAACTATGTAAGGGCCATAAGGGCCGATACTAGCTTGAATTCTACCTCCTGTCGCTGGGTGGGTTCCCAAAGTGCGGGGAAGTGCTAAAAGACCAACAGCTATTTCGAGAGTGACGTTTTCTTGCGGCACGTTTTTGGGAATGGAAGCTTGTTTTGGTTTAGGATTTTCTTCAGTTTTGTCACCTAATTGGACATAAGGGCCGTAAGTGCCAATTTTGATATAAATCGGCTCACCTGTTTCTGGGTGGCGACCGAGTTCGTCAGGGCCAGTAGTTTTTTGCTTCAGTAAGACTTCTACTTGTTTCGGGTCGAGGTCAGCGGGGGTTAAGTCTTTGGGAATGGAGGCTGTAACTACAGCATCACCATTTTCCACTTCGATATAAGGCCCGTATTTGCCAATGCGAACTTTCGCCTCTAAATTTTCCAGTTCTACAGTTCTAGCTTTATTGGCATCAATTTGACTTTTTTGTTCTTTAACTAAAGTTTCTAAACCTTTGTCACCTAAATAAAATTCCCGGAGGTAAGGTAGCCAGTTAACTTCACCATCAGCTATGTCATCTAAGGTTTGCTCCATTTTGGAGGTAAAACCAGGGTCAACAATATCGGGAAAGTGTTTTTCTAATAAGCTGGTGACTGCAAAGGCAGTGAAGGTGGGAATTAAAGCATTATTCACCAATTGGGCATAACCTTTATCGATGATTGTGCCAATAATGCTGGCGTAGGTACTTGGACGACCAATACCTTCACTTTCTAAAGTTTTGACTAAGGTAGCTTCGGTGTATCGGGCTGGTGGCTGGGTTTCGTGACCAACTGCTTCTAATTCTTTACAATTTGGATGATCTCCGACTTTCAGGTTGGGCAAGATAATTTCTTGGTCTTCTAGCGCGGCTTCGGGGTCATCAGAACCTTCGACGTAGGCGCGTAAATAACCGGGAAAGTCAATGCGTTTCCCAGAGGAACGGAAGCCAGCATCCTCGACTTGCAACTGCACGGTAATTTGAGTTTGGCGAGAGTCAGCCATTTGACAGGCGACGGTGCGCTTCCAAATTAAGTCGTAAACAGCGAGTTCTCGACCGCTTAAACCTGTTTCTTGGGGTGTGCGGAAAGTGCTACCTGCGGGACGAATGGCTTCGTGGGCTTCTTGTGCGCCTTTAGACTTGGTAGTGTATTGCCGAGGTTGAGGGCTGAGATATTGCTTACCGTAAAGTTTTTCTACACAATCACGGGCAGCTGCGATCGCCTGTTCTGACAAATGCACTGAGTCTGTACGCATATAGGTAATATACCCTTGCTCGTACAAGTTTTGAGCAATCCGCATGGTATCTCGTGCTGACAGCCTCAGTTTCCGGTTCGCTTCTTGTTGCAAGGTGGAGGTGGTGAACGGTGGCGCAGGTTTACGTGTAACTGGCCGTTCCTCCATCTCGGTAACATTCCAGGTTTTGCCTGTTAACCTTTCTTTCAGCGCCACAGCATCGGCTTCTGTGAGTAACACCACATTGCGCCCAGCCGCAATTTGTCCCGTGTTGGGGTCAAAATCGCTACCACTGGCTACTTTTGTGCCACCCAAGGTCACTAACTGGGAAGTAAACGGTGCTTTTTGCTGTTCTAAATACGCTTTTAAATCCCAATAAGTCCCTTCCCGAAAGGCGCGGCGTTGGCGTTCTTTTTTCACTAATAACCGCACAGCTACAGACTGGACTCGCCCAGCAGATAATCCCCAGGCGATTTTTTCCCATAGCAGTGGCGAGAGTGTATATCCCACCAAACGGTCTAAAATTCGCCGTGTTTCTTGGGCGCGGACTAACTGCTCATCAATGTTGCGGCAGTTTTTCAAAGCTTGTTTAATCGCTTCTTGGGTAATTTCGTGAAACACCATCCGCTTGGTAGGAACCTTTGGCTTCAGCAATTGGTATAAATGCCAACTGATGCTTTCTCCTTCCCGGTCTTCGTCAGTTGCCAGGATGAGTTCAGTTGCCTCTTTTAAGGCATCTTTGAGCTGAGTAACAACTTTCTTTTTGTCTTTGGGGACAACATACACCGGTTCAAAGTCTGCGTCTACATTTACCCCTAGCTGCGCCCATTTTTCCCCTTTGATGGTAGTGGGGATTTCACTTGCTGACTGGGGTAGGTCACGGACATGACCCATAGACGCTTCTACCCGATAGTCTTTTGGCAGGTAGTTGCGAATGGTACGAGCTTTGGTGGGAGATTCGACGATGACGAGAGTTGACATGGAAATTTCAAAAAAAAGAATAGCTGCTAAGCTAAACAGTCAAATTGAAGCAAGTTCTGTGAAATGTCAAGAGAGGATTCGAGCTTGAAGGCTATGAATTCATCCTCACACAAACTGCCTATGAAGGCGAAAATTCGCAAAACTTCAGATGCAGTCTTTCTTAGAGCATAGGATAAAGAAACGTTGGCAATGAATTTCCAACTATTTCAATCTTTAACTTATCTCAGGCATAATTGGCGACTACCGTTGGCAAAATACTGCTGAAGTGTAATGCCACTCTACTTTTTAGATGTTCTTGAGTCGGATGTCCAAGAATTCAGCACAGGATTTTAGCTTTACTGTCTAGATGTGGAATGGTACTTGAAACAATGTCAGGAATATAAATTGATACTAATTGATTTTCTCTGGCTGGTATGCTGCTCCCTTTATATTTTTCTAGGTTATGCCAAAATCAGATTTGAAATGAAAATAAAGTAGAGTTCATTAGCTGTTGCTAGAAGTTAAGACTAAGAAAGTGATTTGCCAAGGTGATGTTATTCTACTACCTGTGCAGCAAGTTGATGGACAAAAACAACCTCACTTAACTTTGGCAGAAGGGGAAGTAACCGGACACAAGCATAGAATTAACGATGCACAGGCATAATTATTACAAAAAGATGGCAATCTTATCTAAGTGTTTCGTCGGAGACAGCTTTGCTAACTCACGAAGAACATCAAGCGATTCCTATCTCACAAATACAGCATATTTTGAGTACATGAGGTACAAGCGTAAAACCTAAAACCATGTAGAGACGTTACATGTAACGTCTCTACCGTATTTCACGAATATCGAAACTGCTGTATATAGCAGTCCTAAATGAATCTGTTCCCCGTTTCCTCTCTTGAGGAATAAGTTTGTAAATCAAATAGGATTGCTATATGAATTTGATTAACCTCTCACCAACTCCTCTCCTTGCAGGCTACCGTGTACACACAAGTCGAAAATTTGCTGGATGAAACCGCATCCCGCCTGGAACTTTAGTTCCAGGCTCATAGCCAAAGTCCACAAAGCGTGGACTGAAATGAACTTCTGGTTGAGTCCTCTTGGGAAAACTTGCGCTATGAGACTCGGAATTGATTCCGAGGCGGGATAGATGCACTCAACCCGGATTTGTGTGTAGACCGTAGCTCGTTGCAGGGGAGAGCTTTGGAGAGAGATTTTTAAAATTCATCGAAATCACATTAAATTTATCAATATTAATATTTATTAATCTTGGCAACTGAACCAGAAAATACATCACAATCTATTAATTTCACACCTTACTATACTCAAAATTACGGCTCAATTTATTTAGGCGATAGTCTGCAACTAATTAAATTTTTACAAGAAAGCAGCGTTAACCTCATATTGACTTCGCCTCCGTTTGCTTTGACTCGTAAAAAAGAATATGGCAATGAAAGTGCAGAAAAGTATATTGAGTGGTTTCTGCCCTTTGCTTATGAGTTTAAAAGAGTACTGACCGATGATGGTTCATTTATTTTAGATTTAGGTGGTGCTTATCTTCCTGGTAATCCTGTGCGGAGTCTTTATCAATACGAACTTTTGCTGAGATTATGTAAGGAAGTTGGCTTTTTTTTAGCGCAAGAATTTTACCACTATAACCCAGCACGACTACCTACCCCGGCTGAGTGGGTGACAATTAGAAGAATCCGGGTAAAAGATGCAGTGAATCTTGTTTGGTGGTTGTCTAAAACACCAAACCCCAAAGCAGATAATCGGAAAGTGTTAAAGCCTTATAGCCAAAGTATGCAGCGATTACTCAAAAATGGTTATGAAGCTAAGATGCGGCCTAGTGGTCATGAAATATCGGATAAATTTCAAAAAGACAATCAGGGTGCAATACCACCAAATTTATTAGAAATTCCTAACACAGAATCCAATAGTGTTTATTTACGTCGCTGCAAAGCTGGAGGAATTCAGCCCCATCCGGCAAGGTTTCCTCAGGGGTTTGCTGAATTTTTTATCAAGTTTCTGACTAATAGAGGTGATTTAGTTTTAGATCCATTTGCTGGTTCCAACACAACTGGTTTTGTAGCTGAAACTTTAAAACGCCAATGGATTTCTTTTGAAATAAATCAGGATTATGTTACGGGGAGCCGTTTGCGGTTTGTTGAGTAGCCAAATCTATTGAGACTTGAAAGTAAAATTTGCTAAGTTTTACTTAAATCTCCCCATCTACTTGCATTTTATGAACCTGATCTGCTAATTCTTGACGGCTTTGATCGTCAAGCTTATCGATCGCTAACATCCCCATGAGGATGACTTCTTTGAGAGTTAAACGAGTTGAATGTGCCTGTTTTTGCACAATCTCCTTGATAATCGGACTAACACCGATTGCTGTACTAGCTCTAGCCACAGAACAAATATATAACATTCTAAACACCGCCTAAATCTTAGCATTTCCCTCAAAGTTCTTCTATATATCTGTTATTTGATTTAACTTAGCTCAAAAGAATAATTACTTATTTAAACGTAATTGCTTTATTTCAAAAAGTTTTTAGCATGATTTTTGAGTGTTTTCACAGCATCTTTATTTATACCGTAAATCATTAACAGTTTTGAGATAAATTTTTATCTCAGTAATGAACAGAGCGATCGCTTACAAAAATTTATATTCGCTTCATTGATTACAACTTCGCAAATTAAGACTGAAGTATAACATGACCATTCATAAGTAATATTAGTTTCCGTATATTTCATTACGTTAAAATACTGTTATACTGAAGAGTATTACTGTTCAATTCAGTAAATATATTGACTAATTAAATCACAGTATCAAGTCTCTGCAAAGCAATAATCTGCCCAATTAACTAAGTTTCAGAATCACTGTAATGCTTATGTAAAGCGGTTCCAATTATTCAGAAACTTTTACTTTTTAAGACAAGTTGTATTAAAGAGATGATGAATTCCAAATGTAATATTATTAAACTGCTTTACAGTACTACGCAGCGTAAATAAAAATAATAACTTAAGCAAGAAAAAATCATCCTGAACACAGGTAACAAATGCTGTCATAAGGGAAAGTACTAAGTATGAGGAAATACAAAGCGATGAAGCACAATTATCTGTTGGCAGTAGGGTTGTTAACAGGATTGGCAATACCAGTATCGACGCTTTCACCTCTGTCAAACAAATTGCCAGCAAATTCTAGTTACCTGGGGAATTCAAAAGATAATTCGCTGTTAATGGTAGGTAATAAAAATTTTTCTAGCTTTGACACATCCTTGCCAAAACTCAGCTATCAAGCTTTACAACATATCAAAAATTCGCACTCAACAGTAAGTGAAAAAATTATTCCTAGTGTTGATATTTCATCACAATCTTTAGCGCAGTCACCATCAAGAGTTGAGGATAAAAAAGTTCCAAATCTTGATGAATCTTTACCAGAAATTAGTGAACAAGGATTTTTAGCTCCAATAGAATCAGCATTTCATCGCAGTCTTCAATCGTCAAATGTCCCCTTAACATCTGGTTATCAACTTTATTACCAAAGACTAGCTGCCTTAAAAACAGGTCAAATATATACACGTATTTATGATGATTCGCAATCGCTTTCAGAGTCTAATAAACAGAGCCAATTAACTTACGAAGATTGGAAAAGTTTATTAGCTTTAGAAGCTAAAGCTGTTACTAAAGGTCAAGGTAACAATCATTTAAGTATTATGCTTGGGGATTCTTTAAGTTTGTGGTTTCCCCCAGAAAAACTACCAAGTGGCAAACTTTGGCTGAATCAAGGTATATCTGGCGATACTTCTGGTGGAATTTTAAAAAGATTGGGAGCGTTTTCATCCACAAGGCCGGAAGTCATTTATATCATGGCTGGGATTAACGATTTACGCAAAGGGCTAAAAGATGAAATTATTTTGCAAAATCACCGCCAAATTATCCACAGTTTGCGACAGGCTCACCCGAAAACTGAGATAATTGTGCAATCAATTTTACCGACAAGCTTACCAACAATTTCTAATAGCCGGATTCGTCGGATTAATAATCAACTTGCCATCATTGCCAAACAAGAGGGAGCTAATTATTTAAATATTCATGATTGGTTTACTGATTCTGAAGGTAATTTGCGTCTGGAGTTAACCACAGATGGCTTACACCTATCTCAAGAGGGGTATGATGTTTGGCGTTCAGCACTAGAACAAGTCGAGTATAAGTTGACTCAGCGTGAACATGAAAGATTGCGATCGCAGTTTTAAAATTTATGGAAATTAATGATACTGATGCTATTGCCATCCGTTCTGTCATTGAAAGTCAATTAGCAGCTTTTCAACAAGATGATGCTCAAACTGCTTTTACTTTCGCAAGTCCGGGAATTCAAGAGCAATTTCAAAGCCCAGAAAACTTTCTGCGGATGGTAATGCTCAATTATCCAGCGGTGTATCGTCCTCGTTCTGTGATGTTTGAAAAAATTACCATCATTCAAGACAATATAACTCAACCTGTATTATTGTTGAGTCCTCATGGTATGCCTTTGAGGGCATTATATTTTATGGAACAGCAACGCGATGATACTTGGAGAATCAACGGTTGCATTTTGGTATCCGTCGAAGCGGAAATTACCTGAGAAGGCAGAAGGCAGGAGGAAAAACTCAATAATATTAGTTTTAGTTTTATCTATTTAATGACTGGCTAGTTATACTATTCTTTTGAAATCTGTGCCTAAATTATTGCTGGATATCTTCTTTTGATATCTACAGGACTTACGCAACTGGCACAAATAGTGGGCAGGGCGCAGCCCTACCAGGGGACAATTTAAATCAAACCAAGCACATAAGAATACTTGGGCGTTTTAGTTGCTGAATTAAATAATTAGACAGCAAATTATGCTTGATTTGATAAATAGTTTGACCAGTGGTATAAGCTAAATTCTTTAACCTAAACCAAACTAACATTGCACAAGCAA
>JAGKSW010000155.1 GCA_018993265.1 Nostoc sp. TH1S01 | reverse complement strand
TTGAAGTGCGGAATGTGGGTTTCAACAAAATCTCCCGCAGCTTAACGAAATTTTTAATTCTTAATACCATTTATTGATTAATTAATTTATGAGATGCTGTAGAGACGTTGTATACAACGTTTCTACTTGATATTAAATTAGGATAATCCTCATTAAAAAGTATAAAAATTTGAGCTATGTCTTTCTTGTAGAGTGAGCATTAGGACTTACGCAGTAAGACGAAAAAACAAGGGTTTGGGTAGGGTGAATGGGTGTAAGGTTGTAGGTGTTCAAAACCCTTACACTCATTCTTAAAAGACAACGTTTGTGCGTAATTATTGTTAAAAATACGCTCCTACCAAACTATAAGTTAAACTTGCTAATACCAACAAAGTAACAACAATATAAGTTAATTCGCGCTTGAGGATAAAAGCCAAAAAAGAAATTACTACACGTAAGATTGGAGTAGCGATTAATAATAACAAACCTAATTGAATAATTCCTCTACGGCTACCTGCTAAAACTGCATTGATGACACCAATTGGGGAGCGAAACTCTGAGGGTTCACCGTGAAAAACTTGATATGTAGCAGGTTCTGAACCATGATGAATTAAATATAATATGCCACCTAATAAAACAACAGAACTAGCTATTAGCACACCATACTTTAAAAGATTGCTGAGTATGTATTCTAATTGTTGTTCACTGGCTGTTTTACTGACTATCTGACTACTATTAATCTCATTATTTTGGCGTTGTTCTTCTAATTGTTGAATATCTGAGTCTGGTTCTTCTGCTGGCAAGGTAATTGTTGCGGCTTCCGTCTCTGCTGACGCTGATGATTGCCAACGAAAAATAGAATTAAACTCATACATGTTACAGCCCCCCTATTAGACTGTTGTAGACCATTTTAAAAGCCATTACCACCAGCACTAGACTGAAAATAATTCGTAAAATCTGTGTTTTAGCACCTATAAGCACTTTTGCTCCTAAAAAAGCGCCAGGCAATACTCCTAACATTACCGGCATTGATAATCCCGGATCGATGTAACCTCTGGCTAAATAAACCCCTGCTGATGCAGCGGCGGTGACACCAATCATAAAATTGCTAGTAGTAGTAGAAACTTTAAAAGGTATACGCATGGCTTGATCCATTGCTAGTACCTTGAATGCACCTGAACCAATACCAAGTAATCCCGATAAAATTCCCGCAATGAACATTACACTAAACCCTGCTGGTACAGAATTAACTTGATAAGACATCAAGCCATCGGGAGTAGGATAAGTACCATTGAGGTTGAAATAATTGGCTAAAGGATCTGCGGGTTGATCTTGAATAGTTTCAATTCTTGGCCGTTGCGAAAGATATGCTGAATAAATCAAGACGATCGCCAAGACCATCGTTAACATTTTTACAGAGACAAATACTGCAATCATCGCCCCAATAATTGCTCCAATTGTCGTAGCAACTTCTAAAAACATTCCTAAGCGCAAATTGGTGTAGCCTTTTTTAATATATGTCGAGGCTGCACCCAAGGAAGTCGCAATTACAGATACTAAAGAAGCACCGACAGCGTAGCGAATATCTACACCAAAGACTGAAGTTAATAAGGGGACAATGACAACTCCACCACCTAAACCCGTTAGCGCGCCGACAAAGCCAGCACTAAATGAACCAAGCCAAACCAGTAGAGAAAATTCAAGTATGTTCAAACCTCATACCTCTTTCGATTTAGGGAAATGCCCAGATATTGGGCAGATTAATCTACCAACTACCCTGCTGTATTTAAGATAAATTTAGTAAAGTTAAACTGCCACTATCGATAACGATAAAAGCGCCTAGTCCCATGAGTACAAAAGGCATAAAATTATTCCCATAACGAGTTAATAAGTTAGCGATCGCAGTTTGGTTAGTTAATTTATTAGCTATGTAACACAAACACCCTACCAACGTAAAAAACACACCCAAAATTACTAATAAGCTTTCCCAAGTGGCGCTGGCGAACAAAGGTACATAAATACTGATATTGTCAGTACCATTGGCAAATGTCACCGCTGCTACACTGTAAGTTTGCAAATTGAATAATTTGGCTAAAAGAGTGTCTTGTGATGCTTCTGTTTGTGGTTCCATTGCTGCTGATTCATCTTCTTCTTGACTCAATAAGCACTTGATGCCAATAGCGATCGGAACTAAACCAAACAGCCCAATCCAAGGACGTGGTAGGATTAAGCCACCAAAAAAACCCGGCAGACTTGCCATTACCAGTGCTGTAAAACCAAGATACTGCCCAGCAATGATATGCCAACGGCGAAACTTGGCGTTAATCTGGGAAAAAAATAGCGTCAATATCACTAAATCGTCGATATTTGTGGCGCTAAAGGCAAATGCCCCGGTACTAATTGCCGTAACTAACCCGTTCATATCAATTTAGTTCAAATCAAAATTTTTGTAATTAAAATATGCAAAAACTTAAGGAATCTTGCTGCGATCGCTAAATCGGGCGTGAATTTCCTCGATTCTTTGGTGCATTACCGCAACTTAGGGATTTCTAAGAAATAAATTATTCATCTTGTGGGGTGGGACGGAAAGCCCGCCCTTGGTACGGAACGGGTGAGGACATCCATCCTACAAGAAAATTTTGGATATTTTTTTACTCGGAAGTCTTTAATATAAAAAGGCACACATCTATGACTGTGCGCCCCTTTGTTTTTCTTCTGACAAATCGTTCTCGCCCCCATGCTTTATGTAGTCATCAACAGTTAATCATCCTGCGATCGCCCAAATTAGCTTTGGTGTGAAAGTTCCAATTATTACCCTAATTCTCTTTTTTAAGCAAGTTCTGGACATCTGCTTTGATGCAGATAGTGTTTAACCCTTGCAGAATCAGCATTTGTGATTATTTGATAGCTGTAACTTTTAAGAATAACAGTCAAACCAACGTTCCCAATAATCTTGTTTTTTTGTTAATTTCGCTATAACGCGATTATATTTAGCAAACCAGCTTTCCCAATAATCATTTGTCTCTTTAACGCAACCATCACAGGTTGGGCAACCAGCTTTGCATTGAGGCACGGTGTGAATAGTACCAACACAGTCTGTGCAAAGTTCAGAATCAATCCAGTGGCGGGTGCCTTCTACTTTAATTGCATTGGTGGGGCATACAGAATCACAGAGATTGCAAGAAATACACTGGCTGGTAATCTTATAAGCCATGATTATTCTCCTTGCGAATGAGAGAAGTGTGAAGTGTGAAGTATGAAGTATGAAGTATGAAGTGTAAAGTATGAAGTGTGAAAGTTTTTAGTCTCTCTATTGTGCGGAGCAGTAAAATTTTCATACTTCAGCCTTCATACTTCAGCCTTCCTATTTCCCTAATTCTTTGACGTACTGTTCGTAAAACTCTAAAGCAACTTTCTCAATTACGTCGTAAGCTTCAACGGTCTGTATGCCAGCTTCGTGCAATTTTTCTTTGGGACAGTTGCCAATCTTAGAAACCAATACTGCTTTACAATCTGCAATTGTCTTCATGATATTCTCTGCGGTGGCGGCTTCACCGTATCCACCTTGACAATATTGATCAATTTTGCGGTGACTGATAAAGCGAACTTCGTTGCCATCAACTTCGTAAACTTGAAATTCTTTGACATGGCCGAAGTGTTGGTTAACTAAGCCGCCGCCTTTGGTTGCGACTGCAACTAAGATTTTAGGATTGTTGG
Organism: Nostoc sp. TH1S01; assembly: GCA_018993265.1. Classification (GTDB taxonomy): domain Bacteria; phylum Cyanobacteriota; class Cyanobacteriia; order Cyanobacteriales; family Nostocaceae; genus Nostoc_B. The sequence continues at coordinate 7,394 of JAGKSW010000155.1, read as the reverse complement.
CTGCTTGCTGTTTGCCGGCTTTTGCCTTTTCTTTGGCTGCTTTAATTTCTTCTCTAAATTTCTCAATACCTTCGTGTACTTCTTGGCGCTTGCTGAGGTCGTACTCTGGAGACATTTCCAAAAAATTCTCTTTGGTGAATTCTTGGCTGCGGTCTTCACCCAACAAACCAATAGCATCTGCACGGCATTGACGGCAGTGGCGCATCATTTTCATGTTGCCAGCACACTGGTCTTGAACTGCTTTGAGTTCTTTTTGTGAAGGGCCGCGTTGACCTGTTAAGCCGAAGTGTGTGCCGTGTTCTGGTGCAGAAATCAAAGGCATAATGTTGTGCAAGAATGCACCACGCTCACGAATTGCTTTGTTGACTTCCACTAAGTGTTGGTCATTAATTCCGGGAATCATCACGGAGTTGACTTTGCACAGAATGTCGGCGTCTCTCAGAGCTTGTAAGCCTTCTAACTGCTTTTCGAGCAGAATTCTGGCTCCTTCAATGCCTCTGTAACGCTTGCGCTTATAGTGAACCCATGAGTAAATCTGCGCGCCGATTTCTGGGTCGATGGTATTTAGGGTGATAGTAACGTGATCTATATTTAGTTGTTTAATGCGATCGATGTATTCAGTTAACATCAAACCGTTGGTTGATAAGCAAAGCTTAATGTCTGGTGCTTTGTCTGCAATCAACTCAAAGGTGCGGAATGTTTTGTCTGGGTTGGCTAGAGGGTCGCCAGGGCCTGCAATTCCCAAAACTGTCATTTGAGGAATCTTGCCAGCGATAACTAAAGCTTTGTGTGCTGCTTCTTCCGGTGTCAGTAACTCGCTCACTACACCAGGACGACTTTCGTTGGCGCAGTCATATTTGCGGTTGCAATAGTTGCATTGAATGTTGCAAGCAGGTGCAACTGCAACGTGCATTCTCGCGTAATGGTGGTGAGCTTCTTCGCTGTAGCAGGGATGTTTAGCAATACGTTCTTGGAGCTTTTCGTCCATTTCCACGGTGGCGCTGCTTTTGCTGTCGCATCCGCAACCACCAGATTTTGCTTGGGTAGGTGTCGATTCAGTAACGGAGGAGTCTGTAACCTGTGGTGTCATTGAATTTCGCAAATGTCGGTGGACTAAGCTGCCACTGTGGGAGATGCCGTTGCTATTTGATTTGCCCTAGTAGAATGGAAGTCACGGCTATCACACTGCCCGCAGGAGTGCATCCTTTGGTTGTAGCAAAGCCACTTGGTGGGCAACTTCGCTGATGATGGCAGGCTATGAATCCTTGTGTTTCGGCTGGTGTGTGTCAACTTTTAGGTTGTGGGTAGAGTTGGTGTGTACAGCCGCGACTTCGATTCACCGAGGCATGGTGCTATCTCATCCCTCCACTCACTTTTGGCTCGCTGTTTTGTTTCGAGTCATTGGTGATTGGCGATATATGATTTATAGCAGCCGTTTTTGAGCAAGGCTGGTGGTTATTTTTGGATAGAATTTATTGGATTTATTAGGTTTGTACTCAAATCTGCAAACCTGAATAGAGAGCTATAAAAAAGTTTATAAATTTTTTTTTCGGGTGGGGGTTCTAGTATTTTTCGGTCAGGGTTCTTGTATTTTTAGAGTGGGGTTTAGGTTTTCTTTGTACTCAGCTATAAAAAAACATCAGCAAGGCTTTTAAGCGATTTGCTGCTAATTTCGGGATACAAAAAGTTGTACTCAACTAACCCTTAAATCCTGCCAAAAAGCTTGATGGCTAAAGGATTTAGGGGGAAAAACTGGAGCAGATTCGTTGGTACTACTCCAGATACGTGCGAAATTCAATTCTGTATACAACATATCATTTTTTTTTAGAGAAAAATGTAATTCACATTTTCTTAAGTTTTACCAGTTTAATGAAATTAAATCGCACTGAAAAGTATGATATTGTTGGGTTTTGCGGTTTTTTGAAGAGTCAAATTTAATGACTATAATTTGCAAAAATTAATTTTTTTATATAAAAAGTAAAATATTTTGATATTCAAATAGCAGCATATCTAACAGATAGCATAAAAAGTTAAGTACGTCACAAAGCAGGGGCGATCGCTACACATTACTACACATCGTTATCAGAGATTAGAGGCTAGGGGCTAGAGGCTAGTTTTGTAATTCGCACTTTTCAGGTATTTACTCACGAGAAAAACCTACTTACTACTACTTTTTTCAAATAGGGCTACAGGAGGAATGGTAGGAAGGCATTCCCGAAAAATCATGATAATATGGTTGTTTTATTTTTACCTTAGTTCAAGGCAATACACTTATCTACGTAAAATTCCTGGGATAAAAATATGCAGAAAAAAGCACTTATTTGTGGAGTGTCAGGTCAAGACGGGGCTTATTTAGCAGAGTTACTCTTAAACAAGGGATACATTGTTTGTGGAACTTCACGGGACGCGCAGATGTCCTCGTTTAATAATTTAGTGCGCTTGGGCATTCGTGATCAAATTAAACTGGCATCTGTGGCGTTGACTGATTTTCGTAGTGTGTTACAGGTTTTGACAAAAATTCAGCCAGATGAAATTTACAACCTAGCTGGACAAAGTTCTGTGGGTTTGTCTTTTGAACAACCAGTCGAAACTTTAGAGAGTATTGCTACGGGGACTTTGAATTTATTAGAAGCGATTCGTTTTATTGGTGCGCCGATTAAACTTTATAATGCTGGTTCTAGTGAATGCTTTGGAAATACGGGTGAACAGCCAGCAGATGAAAATACACCATTTCGTCCGCGCAGTCCCTATGGTGTGGCTAAAGCTACGGCTTTTTGGGAGGTTGCTAATTACAGAGAAGCTTATGGCTTGTTTGCTTGTTCTGGTATTTTATACAACCATGAGTCACCGTTAAGACCGGAAAGATTTGTAACTCAGAAAATTATTTCTGGTGCTTGTCGTATTGCTAAAGGACAGCAAAATCACCTTTATTTAGGTAATATATCTGTTCAACGTGACTGGGGTTGGGCTCCTGAGTATGTTGAAGCGATGTATTTAATGTTGCAACAAGATGAACCAGATGATTATGTAATTGCAACTGGCGAGACATCAAAATTAGAAGACTTTGTAGCAGAAGCTTTTGCTTGTTTAGGGTTAGATTGGCAGGAATATGTAACTACTGATGGTAGTTTATTACGACCTACAGATATTGTAATTGGCAGAGGCAACCCAGCAAGGGCCAAAGAAAAGTTGAGATGGCAAGCACAATACACAATGAAAGATATAGTGCGAATGATGATAGAAGATAAGCAAAAAGATTATTTGTAATTTCAAGCTAAAATCTCTAAATCCTGTAGAGATGTTGTATGCAATGTCTCTACAACGATTAATTATACTGGTGCGATCGCCTTTTCTTTTTCATCACTGAGCTTAAATCATCCTAAACTCGGAAATGCTGGCTGAAGCTAGTGTATATACTCGTAATTAAAATCTCTGCGGATGCGGGTATTATGCTTGACTTGTTGGTTATCTGGGGAGTGGCTCAAGGTGCGGGTTTGATTTTTAAACCAATTTTAGAAGATTTAGCCAAAGATGCGGCAAAAGATTGGGCGAAGGATATATTAAAAAGCATCCCTGGGAAAGCTTTTGAGAAACTGAAGAAAGAAGTTATTGATATTGCTGCGGGTAAGGCGGTGAAAGAGTTTTTACAACTGATGCAGCAGCAGTTAAAGGTGCGGTGTAAACTGTCGGAAGGTGAAATTGAAGAGTATACCGGGGATATTAAGAAGTTTATTAGTGATAAGTCTGTAAAAGAAACTCTTGGTAAGGCTTTTGATATTAACTGCGAAGATTTAAACACTGCAATTTTAGCAGAGACTTGGCAGAAACTACAACTTAGACCTTTACCAGCTAAATTTAACTGGCAATCATTAACTGAACAGTATTTTATACAAGTCCAAGAATTACTTGAGAAATCGCAAGAATTACATTCTATTTTAGAATTAAAAAAATTATCTAATATTGAAAACAATACTAAAGAGATTGCTGGTATTGTTCCAGAGTTTAATTTATTTAAATATCAAGAAGCCATCCGCGAATGCTACGGTAATTTAAAGTTAGACAGTTTAGATACAACAGGTTACGCCTATAACGAACTGAAGTTATGGCGCATGTTTATTGCTCAAAATGTGCGGGAGGTGCATCAAGTTTTACCGCAAGTACATGAACTGCCGAAAGAACATTTAAAACGACTGCGCGAAAGTGACCAATTAGAAGCAGAAATTGCAGCAGAGGAATTAGAAAACCACAAACGGGTTTATTTAGAGCAACCAATACGTTCTGTATTAGATGTTGTTAATGAAAAACAGACTTATAAATATATTGTGGTTTTGGGTGATCCTGGTTCGGGTAAGTCTACATTATTGCAGTATTTAGCTTTGAATTGGGCAAATTCACCGCTAGATAATGTTATTTCATTACCAATTCCGTTGCTGATTGAATTACGCACTTATATGCGGCGGCGCGATGATAAAGAATGTCATAACTTTCTTGAATTTTTTCATAAATGTAGTGGTGTAATGACTCACCTAAATCAACATCAACTGCACGAACAACTAAAAACTGGTAACGCTGTGGTGATGTTTGATGGTTTAGATGAAGTATTTGACCCTGGTAAGCGGGAAGATGTGATTACTGATATTCATCGCTTTACTAATGACTATCCTAATGTGCAGGTGATTGTGACTTCTCGCGTAATTGGTTATAAACCGCAAAGATTACGCGATGCTGAGTTTCGTCACTTTATGCTGCAAGATTTAGACTCAGAACAAATTCAAGATTTTATTCACCGTTGGCATGAATTAACTTTTAGTGATGAAGTGGATAAAGTCAGAAAACGGGAAAGATTACACAGAGGAATTGAAGCTTCCAAAGCTATTACTGAACTAGCGGGAAATCCCCTGCTGTTGACGATGATGGCAATTCTGAATCGGAATCAGGAATTGCCTAGAGATAGAGCCGAACTTTATAATCAAGCATCGCGGGTACTGCTGCATCAGTGGGATGTGGAACGCGCTTTAGTAGAAGATAATCGCCTAGACCATAAAACTATTGATTATAAAGATAAACAGGCAATGTTGCGCCAAGTTGCCTATAGTATGCAAACCAGTGATAAAGGTTTAGCGGGTAATTTGATTAGCGCCAGTCAATTAGAAAATATTTTGGCTGTATATTTAAGAACTCTAGAGATTAATCAACCCAGACAAGCCGCAAGGGTGATGATTAACCAGCTGCGGACTCGTAACTTTATGTTATGTTTTCTGGGTGCTGATTATTATGCTTTTGTGCATCGGACTTTTTTAGAATATTTCTGTGCTTGGGAGTTTGTTTGGCAGTTTAAGGAAACGCAAACGCTGAGTAAAGATAAACTAAAGGAAGAAATTTTTGGTAAGCATTGGCAAGATGAAACTTGGCATGAAGTTTTGCTGTTAATTGCTGGGATGATTGAGGCAAAATTTACTGGTGAGATTATTGAATATTTGATGACTCAAGAGGGAGATTTAACTAGAATATATCTTGCAGTTGATTGTTTATTAGAAGTAAGAAATCGTACCTTGATTAAGGAAACGGAAAGCAAACTATTGAACAAAGTGAAAGAATTAACTCAATTAGGAAGTCGTAAATGGGTACGAGCAAAAGCTATACGAGAACTAACAAAAGGTTGGCGACAAGAGCCAGAAACTTTATCATGGTTAAAGTTAGTTCTTAAGACTGATAAGCATCCAGTTGTGTTAATGACTATATTAGAAGAACTAAGTAGTAACTTTAAAGAACATCCTGATTTTAAAACGATCATGAAAAACCACGCCCTTCATGATGATCCAAATGTGCGATTTACTGCTATTAAAATATTATCCGAAAATTTCATCAATCAGCTTGATTTATTTGAACTTTATCAAAACCGTGTTGTTAATAATCCTGTTCGGGAAGACTATAGTTTTGGAACTAATTCTCGGCGTTTTGCGCTAGAGATAATTGTCCAACAATTTCCTCGTCATCCCCAGACTTTACCACTATTGCGCGATCGCGCCGAAAATGACCCAGATGAGCAAGTAAGGGAATATGCTCAAAAACAGTTGAAACGGTGGCAAGGGTGAACATAAACTGAGGTAATGCCCAAGAAAATTAGAGAACTCAAAAGCTTATTACTATTCCAAAGCTTATTTAGAAAAGCAAGTTAATGAAGCCCTAGCAGAATTAGAGAAAATACAGCAGTTTCGATATTCGTGAAATACTGTAGAGACGTTACATGTAACGTCTCTACATGGTTTTATGTTTTACGCTTGTACCTCATGTACTCAAAATATGCTGTAGAAAAAGCGGAGGAAACTGAATAATGAAATACACAATTATTATTCAATGGTCAGATGAAGACCAATGTTATGTAGTTTCGTTGCCTGAATTTACTAATGTAATGCAGCCTTGTACACACGGAGATACTTACGAGGAAGCTTTAAAAAATGCTCAGGAAGTTTTAGAAATGCTAATTGAATCAGCTTTGGCAGATGGTGAAACTTTACCAGAGCCGCAAACTTTGGGCAAGTCTTTAAAAGTAGCATAATAAAATTAAGCGGGTAAATTTAGAGGTGTTTTAAAAGTTTTCTCATTGGTAGCAAAACATTTTAGATCCCCCTCAATCCACGCCAGTCGCCTCAAGTCGGGAAACCCGCCCACGGCGCTGGCTCCCCTTCAAAAGCTACGGTGTACACACAAGTCGAAAATTTGTAGTATGAAACCCTATCCCGCCTTGAACTAAAGTTCCAGGCTCATAGCCAAAGTCCACAAAGCGTGGACTGGAATGTATTTCTGGTTGAGTCATCTTGAGATGACTTGCGCTATGAGACTCGGAATTCATTCCGAGGCGGGATATATGCGCTCAACCCAGATTTGTGTGTACACGGTAGCCTTCAAAAGGGGGAATTTGAAGCATTTACCCGTTTTTAAGCAGGGCTGTTTCATTCGCTCAGATGAGGATTTTGTCAAGAGTATCAGCCAGAAATTTTAGTGAGTAACCCTTGACAGGGAACGCAATAAAAGTAAGTTTTTCCGAAATTGTCACGTTCAAAAAAGTCTTGATAAAACTGAGCTATAGATGGCAAATCCCTCTTAGCGTTAGTGCTTTGAGGGATTTTGATATTAGATTTTTTGAGTGCTAGGTTAAATTACTTGCTTCCTCTACTGCTTGCTTTAACTCTTCAAAGGTAATACTACCGTCTTCGTCTGCATCATACTGTACTATCAACTCTTGGGGACTAGTAGTATTTGTTTGTGATGAGATGACTGCACTTAAGCCAGGACTTAAAAAAAGCTCATTAATAGAGATTTTCCCGTCTTGATCGCGATCTAAGGTATTAAAAAGAGATTTAAGCTCTTGCTCGGTTGTCATAAGTTTTGTA
>JAGKSW010000154.1 GCA_018993265.1 Nostoc sp. TH1S01 | reverse complement strand
GGCGTGGCGTTCGGCGTGGCGTGGGTTTTTGGTGTACTAAGAGTTTACTTTTGGTTGCCGGAATTGATTTGGATGTTCATTATTTTTTTTATTTCTCGGTGGAAAAGTTCAGGAAGTTATTTACAACATTTACCTCCTTGGTTTGATGAATTGATTATTTTACCTCTGCCTTTCATGGATGTGATGATTGTAGAGGCTTACGCAGAAAACCCAGTCATTGCTCGTAAAACTATTGATTATTTAATTACATCTACAAACAAACAAAAAGTTGCAACACAAGCAATCATCAAAATTGCTATAGATATTCTCAATCAATGCCGAAGATTAGGAAATATTGCGGATATATCCTATCAACTAACATGGATTCCGTCACCACCACCACCAGAACTTGGTACAATTCTGCCCCAGTTTTTAGATATTAGCCAAGGCGTAAAAGCATCACAAGAAGCAACCACACCATATCGACAATATGAGTTATTAAAACCCCCTATTAATGCTTTGCAAGAACTAAAAAACACTCTAACTTTTGTGAAAAATTCTGCATTAGCTACTCAATTTGGCAGCATTGTAAACCGTTGGCTAACAATTTTAGAAACAGCACAACGCACTTTAGCAGAAACAGCAAAACAATCACAAGAAATTCGGCAAGTTTACATTGCTGGTAATTCTTTAGACCCCGCCACAGCCACAAATCGCTTTAAAGGGCGAATTGATATATTCCGAGAAATTGAAACTTTAACGCTTTCCGACCAACCACCAGTTTTATTACTCTACGGTGGACGCAGAACTGGCAAAACCTCTGCACTCAAATATTTACCAGACAAAGTTGTCCCTAATATCGTTCCTTTGTTGGTAGATTTACAAGGTGCAGCATCAGCCACAACACTTAAAGGATTCGCTGAAAATCTATCACAACAAATTATCAATACTGCACGCCGCTTACCCCGCAAAATCTTCTTACCAAATCCAGATGCTTATAAATTAGCTGAAGATCCATTTCCTGCATTGCAAACTTGGTTAGCAGAAATCGAACGTAGCAATTCTAGTAAGCGATTTCTTTTATGTTTAGATGAATATGAACGCTTGAGTGAGGTAGTTACAGCTACAAACAGCCGTGCGCCACTCAACTTTATTCGCAATTTGCTGCAACATCAAAAACAATGGATTTTACTATTTAGTGGTTCCCATCAATTATCGGAACTTGAAACTTACTGGACTGATTATTTAATTAACACCCGCGCCTTGCGAATGAGTTATTTGCAAGAGTCAGAAGCCCTTGAATTAATTACCCGTCCTATCGAAGATTTTTCTAATATTTATGAATCAAGTGCTGTAGATTTAATTATTCAACTAACGTGATGTCAACCTTATCTTGTGCAGTTGATGTGTTATGAATTAGTAGAATTTTTAAACAAAGATATTAGAGCAAATCGCCGCGAACTAGAAACAATCAAAGCCACCGCGCAAGATGTACAAGAAATTATTCCCATTGTGTTAGAGCGAGGCGATCAATATTTTCGGGAAATCTGGAATAATTTAACAGAGAATGACCGCAATTTACTTCAGCGAATAATTCAAGGCGAAACTCCCACACCACAAGATAAAGGAACAGTACGAAGACTCACCCGCAAGGAAATTTTGAATCAAGAAGGTAATGCTTTTCAAGTGCCTTTAGTGCAGAAATATATTGAACAGTTGCTAGAAGAAGAAAATTAGAAATATTCATCGTACGCACAAGTCTACAATTTGCAGTATGAAACCGCATCCCGCCTAGAACTAAAGTTCCAGGCTCATAGCAAAAGTCCACTTAAGTGGACTGGAATGAGCTTCTGGTTTAGTCCTCCAAAGAGGACTTGCGCTATGAGACTCGGAATTGATTCCGAGGCGGGACAGATGCACTCAACCCAGATTTGTATGTACACCGTAGCTTTGTAGGAGAGAGGTCAAAAATATACTGCGTCAACCAAGAATTGCTATGTTTGACCCTCACAATAGCAATGAGAGCGATCGCAATTCATAGAGTCGTTTATAGTTGAGTTTAATACCAACCTCACCCCCAGCCCCTTCCCTAAAACGGAACTACGGTGTATACACAAGTATTTTACCCCCCTTAGTCCCCCCTTGGAAAAGGGGGAAACTGTTCCCTCCCTTTTCCAAGGGGAGGGTTAGGGAGGGGTAAAATACTTTGCAACTTCACATTAAATTGGTATCACAATCATAATGAGAGCGATCGCAGTTCATCTTTCAACCATCACAATCATAATGTGAGCGATCGCATTTCATCTTTCAAGCATCACAATCATCATGTGAGCGATCGCATTTCATATTTCTACCATCACAATCACAATGAGAGCGATCGCATTTCATATTTCAGCCCTCACAATAATAATGAGAGCGATCGCATTTCATATTTCAGCCCTCACAATAATAATGTGAGCGATCGCAAAACCTAAACCCCTACACCCTAGTAGCCTCACACCCCTACACCCTTTCTTTGACTAACTCTTCTGCGATACTTTATCTTCCCGCCACAGTTGATATAAACGATTTGCTGGCATGGTTAAATACAAAATATCTCCCTCGTCTAGTTGTGTTGTGAGTAATTCCCAACCTTGAACACGTTGGCTGTTGCTTTCCACATACAAAGGTACAAAGTCAGCAGACACGGCTATTTCTTTAACCAATTGACCGCAAAAGGGATGTGATGCTGTAATTAATGTGGCAAAGGCTACCCATAGTTTATCAGCGGTGATACCATTACCGAGGATGCGTCCCCCTAAAGCGGCGGCGGCGAAGGCTGGCGCAGCTAGTTCTGCGGGACTGAGGACGGCTTCAAAATCAAATACTTGTTGTGCCATCCTAGCAAAATCGGGGTCAGCATAATGCACAATTACAGGAATTTTTGGTGCTAAACCTTTGGTTTTCAGGGCAATTTCTAGGTTAGTTGCATCGTTGTTAGTGACAGCTAATACCGCCGCCGCCGCAGTCACGTTACTGGTTTGCAAAATGGTGCGGAAACTTGCATCACCTTGAATTACCGGAATCCCTAACCCCCGCACAGAGTTGACGTATTTATTATTTGAGTCAGTTTCAATTACAATAACTTCATAACCACTGGTATGAAGTTGCTGAACAATTTTGCTACCAATGCCACTTAAGCCACAGACAATATAATGATGGCGTTGGGGAATTCTGGCTGCGTCCCAAAATTGCTTGAAGCGGCTACCTAACACAAAGTCGGTTAGCATCGCATACCAAATACCAATCACCACTGCACCAATCAGCATAATCACAATCGTGAATAATTTCACGCTGTTGGGGGCATTTTCAACAACTTTATCATTACCGCCTGCGCCAGTAATCATCCCCACAGAAAAATAAAGAGCATCGACTACAGATAAACTCAGTTCTGTAGACATATATGTGAGTGTAGCGATCGCGATAATTGCTATTAAGACTAGCGCACCAACCACCACCGATTGTCCATGTTGCTGAAACTGACGCAAACTTGTACAAACTTTCAAGACTTTTTTAATTAACGATCTGCGGGTAGAACGAATGCGCGGTTGAGTTGCGACAATTATGCGATCGCCTACTTGTAATTCTTGACCAGATAGCACTCCATCAATTAAATTCATCTCCCCATGTAACGGCAGATAATAAATCGGCATTCTTGCGGGTTCTTCCCACAAATCACTCAAATTACGCCCCAACCAAGGATGATTTTCATCAATATATTCTTCTTGAACAGGCCAAGTTTGGTCAAATAATTTGATTTGTCCTATGGCTTGATTTCCTAAAGCTGCAAATGTAAATAATGGTGCGGCTAATCCCACCACACTCATACTCAAATGCTCTGGGAGAGTTTGATCTAACCTTTCACCCAAATTTGTATTATAAAAGCGGTTAATAATCCGAATTCGCGGATTTAACACCCGCGCTTGCATCATAATTGATAAATTTACAGTATCTTCCGAACTAGCTATCACCAAAGTATGTGCTTGGTGAATTCCGGCCGCTGTCAAAGTCGCCGCCGCGTGTAAATTACCAATAATAATATCTTGTGAACATTCGCCGGCAATTGGTTTGTGATGAATACCAACAACTAATGCTCCCTGCTGTCTCAGCAGACGAAAAATTTTATATCCTGTACGCCCTAAGCCACAAACAATGATTCGAGGTTTCATGAGACAGCAGGTAGTATGAATGCGTAATTTGTAATTCGTAATTAACCATATTGTTGCGTTGTTTTTGAGGATGTAACTGTAACTGAAAACACGTTAGCAATAAATCAAATTAATTAGGCACTTTTGCTACAGTTATGCAGTCAATTTATAAGAAATAGTGAGTGTGATAAACATTTTGATTTATGTATAAGTTGGCAAAGTTGACAATTTTTGCTGGTATTTTATGCCCACTAGTTGTAGCAGGTGCGATCGCTTCTCCAGCCCAAGCACAACCTTCACAGACACCTCTGGGTGAACCTAATGTGCAATTAAACGTGCAACGCACCAGCGGCACTTGTCCGCAGACAGTTGGTTTGTGGTGGTTGGTTTTACCCTATGAAGGTGGTGCAGAACATACTGTAATTGCAGATACTAGAGCTTTTGCTGATACAACTCAGCTAGTAGCATCTAAAAATAAGCTGTTTGTTGAGTTTGTTTCACCTTTACGCAGTAATTATGCTAACTGTGTTGGTCAAACTCAAGGACAGGAATATCCTTTTTATAATGTGCAGTTTAAAAATAAAAAGGCATATTTTCGCGTAGATTTGCGGAAAATTAACGCACCAGGACAGCTAATTACTTACAAAACTGTAGCCGCTTTTCGTCCTTATGTGCGCTGGGCGATCGCAGATTAGGAAAAAAGGCTGAAGTGTGAAGTATGAAGTATGAAGTATGAAATTAATTGATTCACATCTTGCACCTAGCGACTGAAGTCGCGGCTACACGAACAAAACCCGCCTGCGCGGGTTCTCAATTCTTGATTTTGCATTAGTCCGCGAAGGCGGACTTTGTTTTTATAGCCAAGCCACTGCGTTGGGCGGGTTTCCCGACTTGAAGCAAGTGGCGCGCGAATTCCATTCGTCGGGGCTTAAATTTCAGGATCAGCCAAGCGAGTAGTTGGGCGACTTTGAGACAAATCTTGAATAACTTGTACAGCAGAAACTACAGCTACTAAGGCGATAACAAAAATTGGTAATAAACCTTTGCCAAAAAGTGCGATCGCTAATAGCACAACTGCACCACCCAAGCGATACAGCGAACGAATCTTACAATATCGAATTACGCCATAGCGGTGCAGAATACCCACTGCTAACGAGCATAATGCTACTGAACCACAAATCAGCCATCTTTGGTCATCTGGTAACGCTACATTTGGCGGACTTACCAAGATTTTTTCGACACCAACACCAGTAGCCGCAATTCCAATTACTAAGGGTAAATGGGTATAAAGCCAGATGTTAACAGTACCAACTTTTCCTTGGGTGCGTGCGGTTTCAATTGGTGTTCCACCTAAATTGTCAAAATAAACCCACCACCAACTAAAAGCAATCATCAGACCAAAAATCGCGGAAATGATAGTCAACACCTGCCATTTTTGCTGTGAGACACCTTCAACCACCGCAATAATCGCTTCTCCTAACACAATAATTGTGAACAATCCAAAACGTTCTGGTAAATGAGAGGCGTGAGGTAGCAAGCCAATCTGATGTTTGCGTGCAGTTAACGGTGTACCAAAATCAATTACAATTCCCACGCCCCAAAGTGCAAATCGCCAAGGAACAGCAACAAAAGCAGAACTCAACCAAATCAAAGATGCGATCGCAAAACCAATGGCGTAGCGAGTTGTTAAAGGACGCGCCGACGGAATATGTATCCCCGCCCGCACATACTCCGCCACCAACACAGCCCGACCAAGTGCATAAGCCAAAGCAAAACCCGGTGAACTTTCTCCCAAGCCATGATGAATATTCACAGCCATCCCCGCCGCAGTTAACATTTGTACCCCAACCAATAACCGATGAATCACATCATCGCTATCAAAGCGGTTAGCGTAGAACGTCGTCCCAATCCATGACCACCAAATTGGGATAAACAAAACGACAAATCCTAGTAACCCCGACAGTGAAATATCTTCTTTCAGATTGTGCGCTACTTGTGAGACTGCAACCACAAATACCAAATCATAAAAAAGTTCCAACCACGTGGCGCGTCTTTCTTCTTCACTATCTGCTTCACCAATACGTAATCTTGGCGGCTGGAGAAAATTTGTCATAAAAATTACTTGCAAATCGCTAATAGCTTTCTACCATTAGCCGTCTGCAATTGGCTATCCATAAATAAAAAATCACAAAATTTACTTGTTTAAAAGTAAATTTTGCTGAACTCACATTGTTTAAATTAATTTAGTATGAGCATTAAATAAAGACAAAATAAAAAGTCCGCACTTGCGGACTTTGGTTAGGCTTTCTGTCACTGTAATTGGCTACAATCATGTATCATGATGCTTTTATTTTTCCTGGTTTTTTCCAGATATTCAAGCCTTTTTAATTACATATTTAGACATAAAATCAGAAATTTTATCTAAAATATTTAATTTATGAAATTTCGGAAATCGACAAACATAAAATTTTAATCCAGCTTACTAATTATTAAATATAAATTATATGTAATTCTTCTTTTTAGAGGTGATAATAGCATAAAATTCATGGCTGGCATCAAAATTTACTAGACATAAACAACATATTTAAGTCTATCGCAAACATACACTTTAGTTTTTCATAAATTATAAATAAAGTAAAGGTGGTCAGGTTATAAGCCCTAGGGTTTCCCAGTCCTAGGGTTTTACTTTTTTACTTTCACTATTCCAAATCATGTATGAATATGTAAAAAATCGATGCAATTTCTATTGAAGAGCCTCAAAATCTTTTAACCATTCGTCAGATAGATGAAACTTATGAAAAGACAATTTAAATTATGAAATATAAAGCAAAGGGCGTTACGATTTTAGGGTGCAACTATCCTAATGAGCAACCAAAAAATACACAGAGTAAATATTATATTTACTCTGTGTTTATCTATGTTTCTGAATGCTATCATCTAGCATTATTAGTAACAAACCTGTTGTCTAAGAAGGCATAACTCCTTAATTCTTACTTCTAAGATTTGCTAGCTGTAGCTCAAAATGCTAGTTATTAAATTTCAGCACCAGCTTTAGCTTCAGCACCCATTGGCGAAACATAGTCACGGAAAAGATTGATCTGCTGTTCAAAAGGTAATTCTTTAATTTGATTCAACAAAGTTTCGGCTTCTGAAGAAAGACGATAACCAGCAGGTACAGGAATAATTACATTACCGTCCATACCTTGAGATAGACGATACCAAAATAGGAGTTTGGTGGTATCTCCTAAAGAACCATATTCTCTACCAATTTGAGTGTCTACTTTATTAATCAAGTCTCGCTGAACTTGTAGTTGTTCTTCGTGACTTAATTCTTTGACTTGATTAAATAAACCTTCAGCAATTTCTGGAGAAACAGTACTAGCAGCAGGAGCCGCAGGAGTAACAGATTCACCCATTTCTTTATAGATGAACCAGAATAAACCTAGTTGTTGATCTACATCTAATTTTCGCCAAGATTCAACACATTTACGGATGGTAGGATCACTAGTTTGAGTATAGGTCATAACGAATTTACTTGTGATTTATGTTGCCATTAGTCACCTTATCAAACACAGATTTGGAGTTTAACCCTACTGAAGACAGATGTAGCACAATCAAAGAGAATAATCAATTTGCATCATAATCGAGATATCGTAATTAATTAGTAGGAGAATTTCATCTCCTAGTTAAAATCTTGCTTAACAGACAAAAAAATATTTACGCAATAGGTCTATTGATTCAAATTAAAAAGTTATACCAATTTGAAAAAAGAATGCGACAGATAGAAATCAGGAAAGTCTTACTGGAGCTAGATTTCTTAATTGCGAATTGCGTTAGCGCAGCGTTAGCGACGAAGGAGCGTCATTGCGAATTGCGAATTGGTATTACGAATTCTATCAAGAGATAGATGTTGAAAAGTTAACATAAAAATAACCATGATTTTTAGAAAAATCATGGTTGTTCCAAAAAAATCAAATTGGTTTATAATCCAATACAGTTCAGATAAGCCTTTTTCTTTTGCTGTTCCCCGTTCCCTGTTCCCTTGCCTCCACAGAGAAACTTTCTTAACTGAATCGTATTGGTTTATAACCAATTACCTACTAAAACGTAAGGTGCCCAGTAAAAAGGATGCTTATAATCAGGGTCTGCTAAAAGAAGCAGTTGAGCGCGTCTTAAAGCTTCGGCTTTAGTCTCTTTAGTATTAGCAAACTGTTTATAAAACTCACCCATAACGATAGCAGTACCTTCATCATCTACACTCCATAATGTTGCTAGTGTACTGCGCGCTCCAGAACGCAGAGCAAATCCGGCGATCCCCAAGCCAGCACGTTTATCGCCACTAGCAGTTTGGCAAGCACTCAAAACTAATAGCTCGATCGCATTTCTTTGGCTTGTCTCTCTAGCTTGTAATAAAGAACTTAATTCATTGACGTTGACGCGATCGCTGGCTAAGGCTGGGTTTGTCTCTTCAGAATCTTTCCAAGTCAAAATAAAAGTATCTTCCGCGTTGGAAGCAAACTGACCGTGGGTTGCAAGGTGAACCACTGGTGCGCCAAAGGACTTGACTGTTTTTTCTAAGGCGGTTTTGGTAAATTCACTATCCAGCAGCACTTTTGTTGGGACTTGTTTTTCAATGGTGCTAATTTCATTTTTCACGCTGGGTAGTCCCTCAAAGGTACCTAGAGCTTCTGTAATTCCCGCAGCAATGGTGCGCGGTTTTTCTCTGGTCAAGGAACGAGTAGGTAACAGGTGTAATCCTGGTGTCAGCGCAATGTTATAGCCTTTTTGAATCAGATATTCTTTGCCATCATGCAGTGCGGCCATTGGTACACTCCGCAGTGTTCCATCTAAGACAAACACCAAGTTTTCTACTTTGTATGCTTGCAGTTGGGGTTCAATATCTTTAATTAACCAGTTATAAACTTTTTGCGAAACAGGTAAGAATTCCCGCGTTGAACGCGTCACCAATTTTGCCCGTAGTTCTTGGATCGTCTTTTCGACTTCTGTTTGAGAAACTTTAATTGGTTTGGGGCGTAATAACAAGTTTTGTTTTTGATTCTTTAACTTGTTGGGTAAAGAAACAATTAGCTCCAAGCGATCGCTCAGAATGATCGGATAAATCACTGCGGCTTTACGATCAATTTCGTCAATCTGCACAGGTCTAGCATCTAAACAAGCTTTGCGAAAGAAGTTGTCTAACTCAGCTAATTGTAGTGACTCAATTACATCTCTGGCAGTTTTAAGATTTTTTTGGCTGGCCTCGGAATTGTCTTGATATGGCGAATTTTGCAGCAGTAAACTCACTAGTTCTCGATAAACAGGCTCTACTCCTTCTTGAAAGGAAAACTGGACTTCGCGGTTGATAGCGACTAAATCACTCCGCAATGATTTGAGGATATTCACGGCTTTGGTGTAAGACGCGATCGCAGCTTGTTCGTTGCGTTGCGGATTATCTTGCGCCTTGAGAATCCGTCCTAATTGCCAATGCCAACGATAAGCAATATCAGATGCACCAATACCTTCAGCTAATTGTAATGCTTGTTGAGTAAGTTTTTGCGCTTCTTGCCACTGGTGAGTTTGCTCGTACAAGTTGCCTAATGTCCCTAAAGCATAAGCCTCTGCACGCATATCTTGGAGAGTTTTGGCTTGGTCAACTGCGGTCGCAATAATTTGGGCGATCGCTTTCCATTCCACATGCGCCCCAGGTAACTGGGTAACTTCCAAGTTCTTCACATTAGTTAAGCGAGCATCTGCTACATGATCACTTTTGGGACAATTAGCATTGATTCCCATCCTAGAAGGTTCAGTTAGCTGCTTCCAGCAAGTCAAACTCTGGGCAAAGTTAATCCTTGCATAAATTGTTTTGCGACTTGGTGGTGCAGCATTTAATTGTTGCTGAATTTCCGGCCACAAAGTTTGCACTTGATTCCATTGTTTCTGATCCATTAACAAGCGCATCCGATTCAGTTGTGCCTGTATTCTGGTTAATGGTGACTTAGCCGTAGCAGCTTTGGCGTAGTAATCTAAAGCTTGTGTAATTATTCGACTTTTCTCGTCAGGAGTTTGACCCAAACTCAATGCTTGGGACGTGTTTCCTAGACTCAACTGAATTTCGGGAATTAATTGCGGATATACTTGTTCGGCGATGGATAAACTTTTCTCTAATACCTGCAAAGAACCAAGTTGGTCTATTTCTTTTACCTGAATATTTTCTTGAGTTAAATCACCCACCAAGCGCAAGGTATTACCTAAATTCAGCAGTCCAGTGGCTTTGAGGGGAGAAACTGGTTGTTTTTGGAGTAGTTGATTTACTTGAATTAAGGTAATTCTGGCACGGCGATACAATCCTAATGCTTGCAATGCCTGAGTTTGATTTAGTTGACTGCCAATTTTGCCTGCATCATCACCCATTTTCGTATAGATAGCTGTGGCCTGCTCCCAACTGGTTAATGCTTCTTGGGAATGTCCTGATGCTAACTGCACTTGTCCTTGAGTATTCAAGGCTTGGGCAAGTATCGATAAATACTCTTGAGAATCTCTTTGAGCCGTAATTTTTAATAATGCCAAACTGTCAGCGATCGCTTTTTGTGCCTGGGGTAATTGTCCTATTTGCTGTTCTGCTAATGCCAGATAGTTTAATGCTAGGGCTTGATTGAGATGATCTCCTTGGGTTTGAAACCCTCCCGCCGCTTGTTGAAATAGCTTGACAGCTTCTGTAAATTTTTCGGCTTTGTAAAGTTGAATGCCCTGTTCTAAAGTTTGTTGGGGATTTGTCGAAAGCAGAGTCTCTGTGATGGGTGCAGTGAGATTTTGAATCGCAACTTGGTAAGAGTTGGGAATATAGTCAACTGGGTGAGTAATTTGCGCTAGTGTCGCTAAAAAAATAAGTGCAGACATAGGATGAGTAGCTCCCGCTGACAAAGGCTGGTAATTTAATTAGGAATTTGGACTGACAAAAAAGATTTAATAACAGTAATTTATGAACAGTTATTTTATAATTCTGGCTCCTCAATTGTTTCTTAAAACGGTTGGGTATAAACCAAGGAAAAATACAGGCCATTTTCCTGCAAGGTGTTATTGCGGGAATTCACATCTATTAAAGGAATACCCCAATCAAAGCGAGCATTAATGCGATCGCTTTGCCACAGTAATCCTAACCCGACGGAGGCCAAGCTATTGGGATCGGGGTCAGCACGATTGGAACTGTTGTAAGTAGTACCATAATCAATAAATGGTGTTAATTGTAGTACACCTCCTAATTGGGGGGCGCGGAGGATAGGATAACGCAGTTCGGCAGATACAAAAAAAGCATTATCTGTCAAGAGTAAATCTTGGCGATAGCCCCGCACGGTTTGTTGACCACCTAAACCAAATTGCTCTAGGGGTACTAATGCTCTGTCGGCTAATTGAGCATCAGCACGCAGTAAAAATAAGGTATCTGGTGCTAACAGGCGTACCCATTGCGCTTGTCCCCGCCAAGAGAAAAATCTGCTATCTGGTGGTGCGCCAGTGTTGGTAGTATCAAAGGCATCTATGCCAAAACTAAATTGCGATCGCGCCGCAAATACTTGTCGGCTATTGCGTTGTGTCCAATCTTGAAAAAACCGCAGCACTGAGAGGCGTGTTTGTCCATCAACAGATCCTGGTGAAGGAAAGGGAATACGTTCACCAGCTAAGGATTCTAAATAGCCAATATCACTATTGCGGCGATTGGCTGTAATTCCTAGGGCAAATTCTGTGGTTGGGGTTTGAATTAGTGGTTGGCGAAATGTAATTGCAAAGTCTTGGGATTTACCTTCAATATCTAGAACATCGAAGGGTTCTTCAATTACATTGCTAGAGGTGTAGTTATATTGAAACTGCACAGTCCCATTGTAGGGATTGACTGGTAATGTGTAGCTAACATCAACGTCATTGCTGCCATCGGTGTTGGCGTAAGCAATGGAAAGTCCATCACCTAGTCCTAATAAGTTGGCTTGGGTGAGTTGAATTTGACGTTGAAAACTCCCAATACTGGGGACTCGATTATTATTTAAGCTGACTTGGGCAGTGAAGGTTTTGGCTTCTGCTACCCTAACATCAATGACGCTACTTCCAGGACGAGAACCCGCCGCCAACTCCGCTGAGATATTTTTAATTAAAGGATTAAGTTGTAATAGTTGCAATGCTTGCAGTAATTTATTTACGTTTAGGGGTTTGCCTGTAGCTATGGCGATGCGACTACGCACATAATCTGGGTTGAGCCGTTTGAGTCCCCTAACTTCTATACTTTCAACGCTACCTTCAATTACTTGAATTTTGACGACACCGCCTCTCGCCTTGAAGGTTTGATCAGCCGGAATAAATGCCCCGGAAGAAATATAACCTTTGTCTGTATAAAGTTTTGTTACAGCATCACTCGCTCTCAGCAGTTCTGCAAAGGTGATGGGTTTACCAGTAAATTCTTGAGTAACTTTGGCAAATTCTTCAGGGCTAAATACAGTACTACCAACTACTTCAAAACGGTCTACTCGAATTGTGTCTTGTATACTGCTGGGGACTGTTTCTGGAGTAGGAGTAGTTTCGTTGGGAGTTCGGAATAAATCTTCTGGAGGTGGTAGGGTGGGATTTTCTGGTGGAGTCGGTTGCGGTATCTGTGGCCGGGGCAAGGTTTCCACGGGTGGGAGATTTGGTCTAGGTTGAGCCTGAGTTTGGGCTACTGAATTAATATTCCCAGTCTGCGCTTTCACAGGACTGGGAAATATATTGCCAAAAAACAAGGGTAGGAAGATCAGCAGATTGAGCGATTGCCTATGATATTTCAGACTCAAAAAATATTCCGCGGACATGGTAGGTAGATTTAGATATAGATCAGAAAAATTACTCAGATGGATTTTAAGTTAGTACTTTGACTGAATAGTCCATTTTGCTTAAGCTTTATTAAGAAAAAACTAGAGGCGACTACTTGTGCATACACGCGCTCTCATTTCCACAATTGAGCTATATCAGTAGCTAACTTTTAGATATATTTAAGTTTTTCACTGTTTTTCTCTAAATAATTAACACCCAAAGAATATTCCCGATGAATTTATCTACTGATTTTACCAGTAGATTTGCGTAGGTAATATTTCGGTTTGATGAATTTTCCAGATTAGCTCATGATTACTAATCTTGAAAATTCTGGGTAAGTTATCTAATATTCCAGGCTAGAGAATTTGCACCTAAAGTAGTTTGGGTATATTTTTTGATAAAAATATACGTATTTATACGACAAAGATACTGCCACCATTATTAAATAATGCTGCGCTGTGATTTTGCAGAGACAGGACTTACGCAACTGGC
>JAGKSW010000028.1 GCA_018993265.1 Nostoc sp. TH1S01 | reverse complement strand
TGTAATTAATGCCTAAAATTTGTTTTGTCCGGTGTGGATATTTCTCGATATAATCGAAAACCATAACTAATTCTGAAAAATGGTAGACGCTCAATTTAACTTTTTACCATTTTTCTTTTTCTAAGTTAATATTTCGGACAAGTCTAATAGATAGTAATTTCATGTGCTTACCTCCTGTTTGCATAGGCGGAGATACTCAATTCTCTTACTCACTTGCAGAGCCGGGAATAAGTGAGATATGGTTTGCGATCGCTATCTATAATAGCCAACTTTCAAACTGAGAATTCAGGTGATTCTCCAGATTTTAAAATTGATTTACCAAAACTCCACTCTCAATTTATATTATTTCTCCAATAGCCAATGCTAGCTAAAAAATGATAAGAATATATACAAACCAATTCAGAATTTGTCAACAAATTTCATAGACATTATGACGACAAATTACTAATAGAGTTTAAAGGCAATTTAATGTAAAAAATACTACCTTTTCCTATTGTACTTTCAACCCAAATTTTTCCGTCATGTTGCTCGATGATATTGCGGCAAATAGCCAAACCTAGACCTGTGCCACCTTGCTTACGTGAATCAGAGGCATCCACCTGCTGAAAACGCTCAAAAATAGACTCTATTTTGTCAGCAGGAATTCCTCTACCTTGGTCTTTTACTTTAAATAAGACATATGAATTTTGACCATCTTTTGCTTTGATTTCTTCTACCATCATTGATACAGTAGATCCTGGAGGTGAAAATTTAATTGCATTACTCAGCAAATTTGTCAGTACCTGAATAATCCGGTCTTTATCAACTGTTAATTTCACAGATTGAGGTGAAACTGATAAATTAATCCTGGTATTTTTAGCAATTATTTGCATCAATTCTGTAGCTTCAGTTAACAAATCGACAGCATTAACTTGTTGTTTATTTAAAGTGATTCTTCCGGATTGAAATCTTTCTAAATCTAGAATATCATTTACTAGCCTGACTAGGCGTTCAGAGCTTTCTGAGACAATTTGAATGATGCGTTTGCCCTGTTCAGAATCCAGTTTTACTAAACCAGTTTTCAACAAGTTTAAACCTCCTTGTATAGAGGTCATAGGAGTACGTAATTCGTGACTCACAACTGAGATAAACTCATTCTTGGTTTTTTCTAAAGCGTAGCGTTGTGTGATATCTTCACCAATGCTCATTGTACCTACTATTGCGCCTTGTGAATCTCGTAATAGCGTATTATTCCAGGCGATTATTCGTTCTTCTTGAGATTTAATAATAATTTGGTTCTGGTAGTGAGAACGTAATTCTTGCGCTAACGTTTCCCCAAAAATCTTTTGCATATTATCTTGCTGATGCTGCGGGATAAAATTGGCAATCCACTCTTTACCTAAAATTTCTTCCTGGGTATACCCGCTCAATTCTAAAAAGAAAGGATTTACATATTCAACTTTACCTGTCTTATCCAGTCCGATCACTAATAACTGCACATTTTCTAATAAGCTACGCCAACGGCGTTCTGCTTCCCGCATTTGAGCTTCAATTTTTGTTTGTTGATTAATAGTTGCTGTCAGAATATTGATTAATCTATGCAAGTGGGTATTGGCTTGAGATAATTCATCAGTTCGCTGTGCAACTTTAATTTCTAATTCTGATTTTGCTTGTTGCAAAACTGCTTCCGCTTCCTTCCGTTGGGTAATATCTAAACAAGTTCCAATCATCCGTATTGCTGTTCCTTTATCGTCGTAAATACATTTTCCTTTAGCTGCAATCCAGTGAATGCTACCGTCACTCCAAATGACCCTGTATTCCACATAATATTCAGATTTTTTATCTTTAGCCTCAACTATTTTTTGGTCAACTCTTCTTCTATCTTCAGGGTGGAGATAAGCAAGAAACGCTTCGTAGTTATCTGCAAATGTACCTGGCGTTATCCCAAACAATTCTTCTTGACGGCTTGACCATTTGAGATGGTCAGTCAAAATATTCCAATCCCACGTTCCCATCTGAGAAGCTTCTAAAGCTAACCTTAAATTTTCCTCGCTTTCTTGCAAAGAAATCTCAGTCTGTTTTTCTTGGGTTATTTCTTTTAAAAAAATTGATACGCCTTCTAAAGAAGGATAAATGCGATTTTCAAACCAGCGTTGACTCGATGGATAATATTCTTCTAATTGAATAAAAATTTGCTCAGTCAAAGCGCGATAGCAAGCTTGATACAAATCCTGTCTCACTTCTGCGGGATATTCTTGCCAAATATTTTTACCAACTAAATCTTGTGGTTTTCTGCCGAAAATTTCTGCGGCTTTTTGGTTAACATAGGTATAGCACCAATTAGTATCGACAGCTAGAAAAGCATCACTAATACTCTCTAATATATTAGATAATCGATTTTTGCTTGCTTCTGCTTCTGCACAAGCAAGTTGTTCACGGATTACTAGTTTTGCTATTTTATCTTCTGTCTTTTTGCGCTCTGTGATATTCGTCAATGTCACTACACTACCAATAATTTGCTTGTCTGAATTTAATAAGGGAGAAGCACTCAAGAGGAAATTAAATTTGACACCATCTTCGCGGTTTAATAATGCTTCTGCCCCTTTAAAAGATTGCCCTTGCATCAAACTAGATATTGAAAATACTTCTTGTTTTTGGTGGTAATTTTCTGATTGATTAACCCATAAACAATCTTCTATGCTTTGATCCCCACTACAATGCTGACATTGCACTGGAAATGACGTATCAAATTGTTGAAATAATGGATTTTTACCACACAGTTGCTGTGCTGCTTGATTAGCGCGAATAATTTTCCAACTGCGATCGCAGACAATAATTGCTTCGCCTGCTTGTTCCAGAATAGAATTTGCTAGTCTTTCAGCCGCTACAATTTCTGCATTACGTTTTTGTTCAGTTAAGTCAGTTACTACTATGCAAGTAACAGTTATTTCGTCTATTTGCAACGGCTTAAAAGACAAATAAACAGGTACTTGAGTTTCATCCTTAGCAATTAAGTAAACTTCTCCTCGACAAAATTCCTGTCTTGCTTGCTGGAATAATCCTTGAAATACCTGTTTTTCTTGTGGTGCTATATAGTCCTCTATATTAGAACCGATTACTTTCTCTAATGGCTTTTTGAGCATTACTGCAAAAGGGTAATTACAGTAAAGAATTGTTCCACGTTCATCTGTAGTCACAGCACCTTCGTGCATCTCTTGTAAAAAAGCACGGTAAGGATAATCAGCATCTTGCAAAGTAAAGATTTTTTCTCCTTGAGTGCTAGATACAACTAAAGCATCTACCTCACCCATTCTAATAGCTCTAACAGTCTCTTCTAATATTTGTATTTGATTACGTAGAGATATATTTTCAAGTTCAAGTTCTCGGCGTGTTTTCAATGCAATCACCCTAAAAATTTCAAGCAATATCTAAAGCAACAATCACCTTATCAACATTTGTCAAATCGCCAATTAACTTTTGTATAGGTGGTGGCAGTTCTTTGATTAAAGTAGGTACGGCAAATATATGGTCTTTTTCGAGAGTTCCAGGCTGTTGGTATATATCAATAATTTCTATCTCATAGCGTCCTTCTAAGTATTTTTCACAAATTTTTTTCAGCATTTGAATAGCACGCATTGATCTAATTGTATTGCCAGCTATATACAAACGTAAAAAATATTTGGGTGAGTCTAGATTTGCCAGCGCCTTTTCAAAATCTTCTGTAGATTCTATAATTACTTCATCAGAGCTATCATGATTGTCCTGTAAATTATTCATAGCTAATTTCTCCTTAGTTGACGTTTACTTGACGTAAATCTAGTCCTACTAATACTTTTTCAGTATTGGATAAGTCTCCAATGATTTGCTTTACAGGTTCCGGTAATTTTCTGACTAAAGTGGGAATAGCTAATATTTGATCTCCCTTCGCTAATTGGGGATTTTCCAGGAGGTCTATTACTTCAATACGATATTGTCCTTCTAAGTATTCTTCACAAATTTTTTTCAGATTAGCAAATGCTTTTAAAGATTTAGGAGTTTGTCCGGCTACATATAACCGTAACTCCCAAATTGCTTCTGTTTCACTCGCTTGAGACTTGGGATTCATATAGTAATCCATAATGAAAATCTCTACTTATGCTTCAGCTTGGCGCAAATGTAATCTTTGTGTTTGTTCATCTAATAAAATTTTTTCTTGGGTTTTTTCGATATAAATTAACCGTTCAATCTCTTTCTTTTCAATTTCAAATTGAGTTTCTATAGCCTTAACCTGCGCTTCCATCAGTAAACGCTTACGTTCAATATCGCGCTGTTTTTGCTCAATTTTTTGTTGGCGCACTACATCAGCAGCTTTGTCTTTTGCTTCTTGTATAATTCTTGATGTACCTGTAAGTACTCCTTCTGTCCCTAGATACACATCTAATAACTCTATTCCTTCAGCAGTTAAAATAAATTCTCGGACTTGATTAGAGTGTGATGTTCCACGAGATTTAAGTACATGAATTAAGCGATTACGCTCCCCATTACTCTCTATAGTTCTTAGGAGTATCCAAGTATCTGCTAATGAAGAAATTCCTACTTGTGTATATTCTAAAAAAGCACTATTACCCTCGTTTAAGTTTGTGAATAACGTTGTGATATTTTTGGTTTTAAAATAATCAATTATACGCGTCATAAAGGATTTTATCTGAACATCATTACTACCATAGCTAAGGTTAGATATGGGGTCGATAATGACTACATCAGGTTGAAATTCATTAACTGTACTCAGCATATTTACCAAGTGCATTTCTAAACCGTAAAATGTCGGGCGTAAGGCTTCAAATTTGAGTAAACCTTTATTAATAGCAGTCTCTAAATTAATACCAATTGAATGCATGTTGCGAATAATCTGATGGGGTGATTCTTCAAAGGCAA
Source organism: Nostoc sp. TH1S01 (assembly GCA_018993265.1). Taxonomy (GTDB): domain Bacteria; phylum Cyanobacteriota; class Cyanobacteriia; order Cyanobacteriales; family Nostocaceae; genus Nostoc_B. The sequence goes on along the minus strand of JAGKSW010000028.1, from coordinate 2,155 downwards.
AATAAAGGCATTTTTCTCCTCTTTGACAGTTAGCATCAGCAAAATGAGCACAAAATGAACTTTTACCAGTTCCTGCTGTACCAGAAATTAAAATGCTGCTACCACGAAAGAAACCTTGTCCTCCTAACATTGTATCTAGGCGTTTGATGCCACTAGATATCCATTCGGTTGTGACTCGATAATCTAAGCAGACAGAGGTAATCGGAAGAACGGAAATACCATCTTCTTTAATTAAAAATGGATACTCGTTTGAGCCGTGCCTAGAACCGCGATATTTAATAATTTGTAACCACCGAGTTGAAAGTTCATTACTGACACGCTGGTCTAGGCGGATGACACAATCTGAAACATATTCTTCTAAACCATGACGGGTGAGGCTATTTTCGCCACTTTCACTAGTAATTATGGCTGTCACACCTTTGGCTTTTAACCAAAGAAATAACCGCCGTAATTCAGCTCGCACGATCGCAGCGTTATCCAAACCGCCAAATAATACTTCTAGGGTATCGATAACTACTCTCTTAGCGGCGATCGCATCAATTTCATAGCCTAATCTAATAAATAATGCTTCTAGATCATATTCGCCTGTTTCTTGAATTTGACTGCGTTCCACCTGAACGTGGTCGATTACTAGTTTTTTTTCTTTGATGAGTTCTGCTACATCCCATCCCAAAGAAGCAACGTTTTGGGTTAACTCTTCCGCCGTTTCTTCAAAGGCCATAAATACGCTTGGTTCATCAAATAGGGTAGCACCCCTTACCAAAAATTCCATTGCCATCAGCGTTTTGCCACAACCAGCTTTACCACACAGTAATACTGGTCTTCCTTGCGGCAATCCTCCATACGTAATCTCATCTAAGCCTTGAATTCCTGTTCGGCATTTGGCAAGCATAGTGGGTTTTCGTTGTGTATCAATTTTGGGTTTGTTCATATCTCACCTAAATGCTGAATGCAGAGAAATAACAACAGTAGGGACTAAGATTTATCAGAAAAATACATGCTAAAAACCATCTCGCTTCTATTTCGGTATACAATCTTATATAAATTTTGTGAGGATTTTGTGAAGAAGTAAAAATTTTGAGCGATAGCAATGGTTTATTTGAAATATGACATGGTAAGATTTAGTTCATTTTTATCAAAGACGATCCTATCAATTCAGATGTCACTACTGCACAAATAAATGGATTGTCTGTTAAAAATTATCTTCTTTAATAAACTTATAGTACTAATAAACAAAAAGTTATAAATAATCTTGAATATTAACTTATGTTGAGACCTGAGAAATCGTAGACATCCAATATTTTCCTTCCTCACAATATCCTCACAACTCTTTGTTAGTGTTTTAAATGATAAGTTTGTCAGGAAAAGTCCTTAGTCATATTGCTTGAAATAACAATCGCAAAAAAGTTTGCTAATCAATAACTCAATGTTTGATAGCAAAAGGCATCTGTACAGCAAGAAGGATGAATCAATATGACAAAGCGAATCTTAGTAATTGATGATGAAGATAGCGTGCGGGAAATTGTGCAAATTTCGTTAGAATCGGTTGCTGGTTGGGATATCTTAACAGCATCTTCAGGTAACGAAGGAATAGAGATTGCAGAATCTGAGCAACCTGATGCTATTTTGCTAGATGTAATGATGCCTTACATGGATGGGCCGACAACTTTTAAAAAGCTACAAGCAAGTGTTGCAACTTGCAACATCCCTACTATTATGCTCACTGCTAAAGCTCAAAGTAGCGAACAAAAGCAATTTATGGACTTAGGGGTAGCAGGGGTAATTACTAAGCCTTGGCTCCCCCTAGATTTAGTTCATAACATCTGTAAGATTCTTAACTGGAGTTCAGTCAAATAATTTTGGATTTTGGATTTTGGATTGATACCAACCATCTAACTTTCTTAATTACGAATTATGAATTACGAATTGATATGACTCCTAAAAAAAGCCGTAGAACTGTGATTTGAAGATTCAAACTACAGAACTGGAATGAGTGTTTTTTCAGTCTTTAATTTGATTTCCAATCCTTCTACCGTTTGTATAACATTAGTATTAAAAGCTGCACAAAGAGATTGCATACGGTGACAGATAGCGGTAAATTCTTCGCCCTTTGCTAGTTCGACTTGCGCGTAGTTTAACGTAACGCGAAAGTCCC
>JAGKSW010000153.1 GCA_018993265.1 Nostoc sp. TH1S01 | reverse complement strand
ACTCTATCCGAACGGTTGTGAACATTGACATTAACTTGTAAGATGCCGCCTGGGGGAATTTTAGCAGGCGATCGCGAACTTGTTAAAGGTAGTAAGCTAAAAGTCGGGTCACTAACTCTAACTACCGTTTCAATTGCAGGTAAAACCTGAATTTTTGCCCCATGTCTAATTGGCGTATCTTCAGGATAATGTAACGGCGCTATTAGTGGAGTCATGGCTGACGAATGCTAATCAATGTTATAAGCCTCCGGCGAAATTATGTGGCGTAAATTCCCAGGTTTTATCCGACGCTCTCGTAGTGTTTTAATTATTACTCCCAGTGTTGCTCTTACAGTTATTGTTGGGCAGTCATTGGGACTTTTTAATTTGCCGGAGTGGAAACTTCGTGATGAATGGATGCGACAGCGATCGCAAAATACAATAGCTGACGAAATTGTCATTGTCACAATTGATGAACGGGATATTCAATCCGTTGGTAAATGGCCGATTCCCGACTGGTCACTGGCAAAATTACTAGAAAAGATTCGCTCACAACAACCCCGCGCTATTGGTTTGGATCTCTATCGAGATTTACCAGAAGGCAAGGGACATGAGCAACTTGTGCAAGTTTTCCGCAGCACGCCTAATTTAATTGGTGTAGAAAAAATTACGGGGGAACGGGTCAATCCGCCACCAGAATTGCAAAAACTTGATCAAGTCGGATTGGCTGATTTGGTATTAGATGGCGATCGCCATGTGCGGCGTGCTTTATTAACAGCAGCTGATGCCAAACAAGAGGGAAAAATTAAAGCCGGACTAGCAACTCTGGTCGCTCTCAAGTATCTGGAAGCCGAAAAGATTGCTTTAGAGTCGGTTGACGAACAGCAACAGAAGTTTCGCTTAGGTAAGCAAATTTATCTGCCACTGCAAAATCAAGAAGCAGGTTATTCCGATACCGAGGTTGGTGGCTATCAAATTCTGCTGAATTGGTATGGTTCCGAAGCGGCGTTTCGCACAGTGGCAATGCGGGATGTGTTGGCAGGAAAAATCCCCGCAAATATGATGCGCGATCGTATGGTGTTTATCGGCTCAACAGCTTCTAGTACCAATGATTTCTTTAGCACACCCTTCAGTTCCTCGTTGATTGCTGCCCAAAAACCTACACCGGGTGTTGTGATTCATGCCAATATTGCCCATCAACTAGTGCAAGGCGCAAAAACTGGTCAGGCGAATCTGCATGGTGTTTCTGGGATGGTTGTGTCATTGTGGATTATTTTGTGGTCTTTGATTGGTTCGGGTGGTAGTTGGTGTTTAGCAAGTGTACATACCCGACGTAAGATTCCAGGTGGGAAAATTCTCTGGGCCAGTGTAGGCATCAGTGGCGCATTTTTGGCTGGTGGCTACGGGATGTTTTTGTACGGTCTTTTAATTCCCGTAACACCAGGGTTAGCTGCTTTCATTAGTAGTGTAATTGCTACAACCAACGCTTATAAACAACAGAAGTTAGAAGAAGCGAACCGAAAACTAGAAATTGCGAACTCCCAACTCCTCGATTATTCCAAAACTCTTGAGTTCAAAGTCGAAGAACGCACTCGTGAACTATGGGAAGCCAAACAAGCTGCTGATGCTGCTAACGAAGCCAAAAGCGAGTTTCTGGCCAATATGAGTCATGAGTTACGCACACCCTTAAATGGCATTCTGGGTTTTGCCCAAGTACTAGAATTATCGCCAAACTTGACCGATAAAAATCGTGAAGCAGTCAGCATTATCTACCAATGCGGGTCGCACTTACTCATGCTGATCAATGACATTCTTGATCTCTCAAAAATTGAAGCGCGTAAATTAGAATTAGTCACAACTAATGTACATTTACCAACTTTTTTACATAGTGTCACGGAGATTTGCAGTATTCGAGCCGAGCAGAAAGGCATTAGATTTAACATGTTAATGGACGATTTTCTGGCTGTTGTCATTCAAGTAGATGAAAAGCGGCTACGGCAAGTTTTGATCAACTTACTGGGCAACGCTATCAAATTTACAGACAGCGGTAACGTCACATTTAAAGTCGATGTGATTGAGCAAGACTTTTCGCCAATGACCAATGAAACTACAGAAATAACTTATCAAAAGATTCGCTTTCAAATTGAAGATACAGGGATTGGTATGTCACCAGACCAACTAGAGAAAATCTTTTTGGCCTTTGAACAAGTAGGTGAAGTTGGACGAAAATCTGAAGGTACGGGCTTAGGATTAGCTATCAGTCAAAGAATTGCCGCATTAATGGGTAGCCAAATTCAAGTGCAGAGTAATTTGGGAGAGGGCAGTTTATTTTGGTTGGATTTAACAGTCCCAGTACCAGTATCCCATGACTGGAATGCAGGAACAATTACCGCCAGTAAGCAGAAAATCATGGGGATTCGGGGTCGTAGACCGAAAATTTTGATTGTTGATGACGATCGCAACCATCTTTCGATGTTGAGTAGTCTGCTGCAAAAAATTGGCTGTCGAACTTTAGAAGCAACCGACGGCAAACAAGGGCTACAGCTGGCAACTGAATATCAGCCGGATATGATTGTACTGGATTTAGCTATGCCGAACATGGATGGCTTTGAGTTAATGGTGCAATTACAAGAAAATCCCCAAACTCGTTTGATTCCGATTATTGTCTCTAGTGCGAGAGTATTCGAGGAAAATCAGCAACGAAGTTTAGAGGCTGGCGCAACAGCATTTTTACCCAAACCCTTGCAAGTGGATGAATTGTTAAATGCACTGCGATCGCTACTAAATGTGGATTGGATTTATGCCGAATCACCATCGCAGTCGTTACCTATTAAAAATGAGCCAATAGATAATAATGAACTAATTTTGCCATCTCAAGAGATTTTGCAACAACTATATCATTTGGCGATGATGGGAGACATTCCCGCGATCGAGGCAATTATCATCGAGTTAATCAAGCAAGATAGTCAATTCACGGCTTTTGCAACTACCTTGGGTAAACTTACTGCCAATTTCCAAACCACAAAAATCCGGAAGTTCTTGAAAACATTTGTCACCACGGAGTCACATCAATGATCACGGAAACTCTTTTGAAACCAATGCACATTTTATTGGTAGATGATAATCCCAATAATCTGAAGGTGCTATCGGAAGCGATTAAGGGATGTGGTTGGAAAGCACTCATGGCGACAGATGGCGAGTCGGCAATTGAACAAACAGAATATGCTCATCCTGATTTGATTCTGCTTGATGTGATGATGCCAGGTCTAGATGGATTTGAAACTTGCCGCAGGCTGAAAGCTAATAATATCACCCAAAATATTCCAGTCATTTTTATGACAGCCTTGTCTGATGCGACAGACAAAGTGAAAGGATTGGAGATTGGTGCAGTTGACTATATTACCAAACCTTTTCAACAAGAAGAAGTGATTGCTCGGCTGAAGTTACACCTCAAAATATCCCATCTAACGCGGACATTGGAACAACGAGTGCAAGAACGCACCGCCGAATTGACCCATTCTCTGCAACAGTTACAACAAACTCAACTACAACTCATCCAAAGTGAGAAAATGTCTACCCTCGGACAACTGGTTGCGGGTATAGGTCATGAGATTAATAACCCCATTGGTTTTATTAGTGGAAATTGTTCTTACATTGAGCAATATGTCAACGATCTTTTTCGTTTGGTGAATCTGCAACAGCAAAAGTTACCACACCCAGATCCAGAAGTGGAAGAGCTAATGGAAGACATTGACTTAGAGTATCTAGTTGAAGATTTACCAAAACTTCTGTTATCAATGCATCAGGGAATAGAACGGCTAAAAGACATCAGCCTCTCTTTAAGGACTTTTGCTAGAGCTGATATTTCTTCTAAGGTCAAGTTTCAAATTCATGAAGGTCTGGATACCACTATTATGCTATTAAAACATCGCCTCAAAGACCAAGGCGATCGCCCGAAAATCGAAGTTTTCACCCAATACAGTCAGCTACCTCCAATTACTTGCTATCCAGGGCAACTGAATCAAGTGTTCATGAATATTATTGCTAATGCCATTGATGCTTTTGATGATCTGTATCAAAACGCTGCAAAACAGGAGATAGTCCCAAGCCAAAACACCATCACGATTACTACATCGGTGGATGATCAACAACAAACAGTAACAATTTGCATTGAAGATAATGCTTTAGGTATGCCTTTGGAAGTGCAAGCGAGAATTTTTGAGCCATCTTTTACCACTAAGCCTGTGGGTAAAGGAACAGGGCTAGGATTAGCTATCAGCTACCAAATCATTGTGGATAAACATCATGGCAACATTCACTGCTCGTCAATCTCTGGTCAAGGAACAAAGTTTGTGATTACTCTGCCAATTTAGGTTGAAGGATTTCAACTTCTCTTAGAGGATGTTTGAAAAGCCGGCAATTGAGTAAAAAAAGCTCTCAGGGCGTAAGCTGTAAATAAGTAAAGACAACAGCAGCACAGAGAGGCTATGAGTAAATCATACTCCACCAACCTAACCCAAGAGCAATAGACCTCTCCAGTTTTACACCCATTTAGAACAGATATCAATGCAGTTGGAGCGATCGCCTCAATTAAGCGGCTGACTTGTAACAAAATTACCTAAGTAGGCAATCTGTTGACTAGGATTGTCAAATTGGCGCGATCGCATATCGTGTCTGGTTAAAGACTTATTATTAAGGCCGCAGGGAAGTAACCCAGCAGGGGTGCAGGGCGCAAGGGTGAAGAGGCAGGGGAAAAAGGATCAGAGAGCAGGGGAGAGATTACAGTCGAATTCCCCCATCCCCCGCACCCTGCTACTACGCAAAGTTCTCTTGGCAGACTACTATTGAAGTTTATTTATGAAACAACGACATAGCCAGTTGAAAAAATCTACCAATAAAGATACAGTATAATCTTGAAACTTACTGCTTACCTCTGTTTGTGGATTCACATCTTTTAAACATATTTCTTGCTTAAAATTTGGCACTTCCCACGGAAAAAATTACTGCTTTAGTGGGTGCGAATGGTTGCGGTAAATCAACTTTATTAAGAGGTTTAGTCAGATTGCTCAAACCTATTGCTGGTACCGTACATCTTGATCGTACTTCTCAATAATTACTTATGCAATTGGGGATAAAAAATGTTAGATAACAACGAAGCAACTAGTATATTTTATGCCTTGCTATCAGCATTTTTTGCAGCTTTGACAACGATATTTGCCAAGATTGGAGTCGAAACGATTAATTCCAATGTAGCAACCGCCATCCGCACAGTAGTAATTTTAATCATGGTTTGGGGTTGGGTTGTCGCTAAAGGACAGCTAAATACAATACTGACGATTAGTTCAAAAACCCTATTATTTCTCGTCTTATCTGGGTTGTCCACAGGCTTATCTTGGTTGTTTTACTTTCGTGCTTTACAAGTTGGGAAAGCTTCTTTAGTCACACCTTTAGACAAATCGAGTTTAGTTTTAGTGCTGATATTTTCAGTACTTTTTCTTCAGGAACCGCTAACCCTACCAGTGATATTAGGAACTGGCTTGATTTTAATTGGTACAATGATTTTGATTCGTTGAAAGTTCAATAATTAGTTAGGACGGCGGCCTGACTTCTTTTTGTTTTTTTCTGAAGCTTTAATTACATCAACCATGTAATCAAAGGTCTAGCGCCTTACTCCAGTCATTCGTTTAAATTTCCTTAAAGTAAGCTGTTTGGCTCTCTCAAATTTCACTGCTAATCAAATTTCCTAATTACAAATTTTAAAGCTTTTAATCATACCACAAAATACTTTTGCAAGAGTTCTAGTATTTTTTGTTAAGTTTTGAAGCTATCAAGTGCAAATTTGGGTAATAAAATTTGAAAGCTAGTTTCAGATTATAGCTGTAACCCACAACAAGACTTATACTGCCAAACAAAAATAATTGCCCATAATTTTAATCTAGGGCATTCGAGACTCACTAAACTTGACACCAGTTCCATTTTATTTTAATGTTTATTGCGAATATATTTCATTATTTTCAAAATAACAGTTAGCTTGGCAGGAGGTTTTTAACTGGTTTGGGGCTAGCAGATGGGAATGAGCAAACTGTTTAGCACTAGTGGCAAAGTCACATTGCCACTGCTGGGCTTGAGTGTAGTGACGATCGCTTGAATTATCGAGCAAGAATGCTGTTATTCCACCGCGATCGCTAACTGTGGTTTTGCTAATATCTGCTGGGCGATCGCAGTCTTTAATTTTTTACTGCAAATAAAATGTTTTTTACGGCTAAAACTAAGCTTAATAGTCCTTTGGGCTGGCAGAAACAATTCAGGAGATTATTACCTTTTCTACTGGGCATCATATTTATTTTGGCCATGAGTAGCCAAAGTATCAGCGCTGCACCCAAAAATACAGAAATTCTTTGGGATACCTACGGCATACCACATATTTACGGTAATAACACCCAAGATGCTTTTAAAGCCTTTGGGTGGGCGCAAATGCAAAGTCATGGGAACTTGCTGTTGCGCTTGTATGGACAAGCACGGGGAAAGGCGGCCGAATATTGGGGAGAGGAATATTTAGATTCAGATAAATGGGTACTGACAATGGGTGTACCCAAAAGAGCAACCACTTGGTATAAAGCACAAAGTCCAGCATTTCGGAGTTATATAGATGCCTTTGCAACTGGAATTAATGCCTATGCCAAAGAACATCGCAATTTAATTGACGATGAAGTAGAAGTTGTCTTACCTATCAAGCCAGAAGATATACTCAGCCACCTGCAACGGGCACTACTGTTTACTTTTGTGGTCAATCAGGGGAGTGTTGCAGATGTGAGTCAACATCAGTCGCCAGCAGCCTCTAATGGTTGGGCGATCGCACCAAAAAGGTCTGCAAGTGGCAAGGCAATGCTGTTAGCTAACCCTCACTTGCCTTGGGGAGATTTATTTTTGTGGTACGAAGCGCAAATTACTGCCCCTGGGATAGATGCTTATGGGGCATCTTTGGTGGGAATTCCTGTATTAGCGATCGCCTTCAACGATAACTTAGGTTGGACTCATACCGTCAATACTCACGATGGATGGGATGCTTACGAACTGAAATTACAAAAAGACGGCTATCTCTTCGATGGCAAAGTCCGTCCGTTTGACACAACTAGCTTTCCCTTAAAAATCAAGCAAAAAAATGGCTCGTTGCGCGAACAAATATTTACCGTTAAAAGTTCGGTTCACGGGCCTGTAGTGAGTGAAAAAGATGGCAAAGTATTAGCCCTGCGTGTCGTTGGACAAGACAGTTCCTGTGTTTTAGAACAATGGTGGGATATGGCGAGAGCCAAAAATCTCAACCAATTTCAGAAGGCTTTACAACGTTTGCAACTGCCTATGTTTACTGTCATGTATGCCGACCGTGCAGGACATATTATGCACCTATTCAACGGTCTAGTTCCTGTACGTAAACAAGGAGACTTTGCATACTGGCAAGGCATTATTCCTGGTGATACATCCAAAACTTTGTGGACTAAAAATCATCCTTACCAAGATTTGCCCAAAGTGATTGATCCTGCTAGTGGCTGGTTGCAAAATGCCAATGACCCACCTTGGACTACAACATTTCCCACCGCCATTAAAGCCGAAAATTATCCATCATATATTGCTCCAAGGGGGCCAATGGATTTTCGGGCGCAGATTTCTGCCAAGATGTTAGCTGAGGATGACAGTATTTCCTTTGAGGAAATGATTGCCTACAAGCATTCTACGCGTATGGAATTAGCAGACAGAATTCTAGATGATTTGATTGGGGCTGCACAAAAATCCCAAGATGAATTAGTCCGCCGCGCCATCGATGTTCTAGCAGCGTGGAATCGGAAAACGGACGCAAATAGCAAAGGTGCTGTACTGTTTAACTCTTGGGTTGACAATCTAGATTTAGATAAAACGTTTAGCACTCCTTGGCAAGAAAAATCACCACGCACAACACCTGATGGTTTAGCTGATCCTGAGAGTGCAGTCAAAGCCTTATCAGATGTGGCAGCAAAAGTAGAGAAGACTTATGGAAAGCTAGATGTAGCTTGGGGTGAAGTTTTCCGATTACGGTATGGCAACCTAGATTTACCAGCTAATGGTGGTAATGACGATAAAGGTATTTTCCGTGTTCTGAGTTTTGCCCCAACAGGTGATGGACACTTCCAAGCAGTCGGAGGTGATTCTTATGTTGCTGCTGTTGAGTTTTCCCAACCAATCAAAGCAAAGGCTCTTACCAGCTATGGTAATGCTTCTCAACCTAATTCGCCTCATGTTAGCGATCAACTGCAACTTTTTGCGCGCCAACAATTACGTCCGATTTGGCGAACTCGGCAGGAAATTACAGCCCACTTGGAGGAGCGTACAGTCTTATAAAACAGTAGAGAGGGATGTAGGTGTACTAAATTCAGCACCTAACACTCTGGCAAACCAAAAGGCAGAAAATAATTTTTTGATGCACCACAAAGAGAATGGCAAAAGCAACTACAACATTACCTAGAGGCATAAAAAAGCTACAAATATCACCTTTAGTAGGTCTGGTTTTTGGGCTAATTCTTTTGCTAATCCTGTTGGTATACAGTGTTACTCTCGGTGCAGCAGATATACCTTTAGATGAGATTTTGGCATCTTTTGTCACCTTTGACGGTTCCTATAATCACTTGGTAATTCAAACGGTGAGATTACCGCGATCGCTGATTGGTATCCTTGTAGGAGCAGCTTTAGCAGTTGCTGGAGCTTTAATGCAAGGTTTGACGCGCAACCCCTTAGCAGATCCAGGGATTTTAGGTATTGAGTCAGGAGCAGCACTGGCTGTAGTTGCGACAATTTTTGTTTTTGGCAGTTCTTCTTCTAGTGTTTTAACCATTGTCGCCTTGTTGGGTGCCGCAGCCACAGCGACATTAGTCTATTGTCTAGGCTCTTTGGGAAAAGGAGGAGCTACCCCACTGAATCTAACAGTGGCTGGTGCTGCTCTCACGGCTCTGATTTCTTCCCTCACCACTGCTATCCTGATTCTTAGTCAACGAACATTAAATGAAATTAGATTTTGGTTAGCTGGTTCATTATCTGGCCGCGATATCAATATACTCTTACAAGTTCTACCTTTTGTTGTTATAGGATTAGTAGTTGCTTTTGCCCTTGGTAGACAAATTACTACCATGAGTCTTGGAGAAGATGTAGCCAAAGGCTTAGGTCAACAAACAGCTTGGATAAAAATAATTACTGCCATCAGCGTCGTTTTACTGGCGGGAAGTTCAGTAGCTCTTGCAGGGCCAATCGGTTTTATTGGTTTAGTAGTTCCTCATAGTGTGAGATTTTTTGTTAAAGCTGATTACCGTTGGATTTTGCCTTATTCCGCAATTGTGGGGGCAGTTTTAATCTTAATTGCAGATATTGTTGCGCGTGTATTACTCAAACCCCAGGAATTACCTGTAGGTGTAATGACTGCACTTATCGGCGCACCCTTCTTTGTATATCTAGCTAAGGCAAAGGTGAGAAGATGAAGGTTGATTGGCTAGTCATCCGTAACCCAAGGCTATCTTTTCGGATAGACAAACGCGTACCACTCATGCTGCTATGTTTAGCAGCAGTGATTGCGGTGGCGATGGTGATGAATATCAGACGAGGTGAATATCCAATGTCGCCCTTAGATATTGTCAAAACTATATTAGGGATAGATACAGGCAACCGGGATCATGCTTTTGTAATTTATAATCTGCGCTTACCGCGTACCCTGGTTGCTTTCATGGTCGGGGTGGGACTGGCTATTTCTGGCACTATTTTTCAAGGTCTAACACGTAATCCACTAGCTGACCCGGCTATTATTGGGATCAATGCTGGAGCAAGTCTCGCAGCTGTTACCGTAATTGTACTGTTTCCATCAGCACCAATTTATCTATTGCCTTTATCCGCTTTTGCAGGTGCTTTATTGATGGCTAGTTTAATTTACTCCTTAGCTTGGAACAATGGTAGTTCCCCTCTGCTGTTTATTTTAATGGGTGTTGGCTTTTCTGCGATCGCCAGCGCTTTCACCAGCTTATTAATTACCTTTGGCGAAATTTATAGCGTCAGTGATGCTTTGGTGTGGTTAGCTGGTAGTGTGTATGGCAGAACTTGGGAGCAAGTATTAGCTTTATTGCCTTGGTTGATAGTTCTTATACCAACATCATTAATACTAGCAAGGCATTTGAACGCTTTAAATTTAGGAGATGATGTTGCCAAAGGTTTAGGTACTCATGTGGAATGGCAACGTGGTTTACTCGTGCTAGTGGGTGTAGCTTTAGCAGGTGCATCAGTAGCCACAGCCGGAATGATCAGTTTTGTTGGTTTAATTGCCCCGCATATAGGAAGACAGTTAGTAGGGCCCAATCATCAAGGGTTGATTCCCATCGCCGCACTGTTAGGTGGAATGCTTGTTGTTCTCGCAGATTTATTAGGGCGAACTTTGTTTGCACCTATCGAAATTCCTTGTGGAGTAGTGACAGCAGCTATTGGCGCACCCTATTTTCTTTATTTGCTAATTAGTAATCGTAAAAAATAAACTTACAAAATCTTATTTATGAAAGGACTCTCAACTAAAAGTCTATCTTTGGCTTATGATGGCGTACCAATTATCCGTGACTTGAACTTAGCAATCCCAACAGGACAAATTAGTGCTTTAGTTGGTGCTAACGGTTGCGGTAAATCAACTTTATTACGAGGTTTAGCAAGATTACTCAAACCATATAGCGGTGCAGTATATATTGATGGAGAGTCTATTCTGAAGCTTTCTACCAAAGAAGTCGCACAGCAGTTAGGAATTTTACCCCAGAGTCCCGTCGCACCAGAAGGGTTAACAGTTAGAGATTTGGTAGCGCAAGGCCGTTATCCTTATCAAAATTGGTTGCAGCAGTGGTCTGCCAAAGATGAAAAAATTGTCCAGCAGGCGCTTGAGATTACAGATTTATTAAAATTGGCAGATAGAGCATTAGATACCTTGTCTGGTGGACAGCGACAACGAGCTTGGATTGCAATGGCACTGGCACAAGATACAGATATTTTATTATTGGATGAGCCGACTACTTTTTTAGATTTGGCGCATCAAATAGAAGTGTTGGATTTGTTGTATGAGTTGAACCAAACTCAGAACAGAACCATTGTGATGGTATTGCATGATTTAAATCAAGCTTGTCGTTATGCAGATTATTTAGTTGCAGTCAAAGAAGGCCGGATTTATACTGCTGGCGAACCGAAGCAAGTAATGACTGAGGAGATGGTACAAGAAGTTTTTGGGTTAGATTGTCGCATTGTTTCTGACCCAGTTGTGGAAACCCCAATGTGTGTACCAATAGGGCGAAAGGCAAAGAAAAGTTATTAACAGTAAAGTATCTAGCTACTTAATTTATACTCATGGTCTAATTTTTGAGGCTTATATTTCTCAAAAACTAGTCTCAAAACAAGTTTGGAGCATAACTATTATATTTTCTACCAAACGGCTGTCCAGAGTAATATGTTTTCTGCGAAAACTCAAGCTTTCAAAGATGTATCAAGTTTATCTTTGCCTAAGATTGATTTAAAAGATATTATCGTGTAATATCCATAATGAGAATAGTTAGCGATAGTCTCATGTTTAAATGCCAAGATAATGATTCAAAGTTGCAAGTAAGAAAGTGATGGTTAGAAGTTTATCAGTATTCCTGGATTTTGTCATACAAACTCTAAAACTTAAAAGCCTAAATAGTTTTGCTGACGCGCTTAGTATCAGGTGAAACGTACCTTATTTCACAACTTGAAAACATATCTCATCTTTCCCCGATCAGCAGATAAAAAAGGTTTAAGCATACAGCTATCACCATCAACCTATCAATTTGATAAATACTTTCAAAAAACAAACAATTGCCGCAGCCTATTGGCAACAATCCAAAGAGCAAAAATGAAGTCATATAAATTATTTCTAAGCCTGTTACTCACAAGCGCAATACCCTTGGCAGTTAGCTTTACTACCATCGCTGTTTTACTCTCTACTCCCGCTAAAGCCGATCAATTGGAAAAGGAGAAAATCAGTAAAACTATCTCTCAACTGACTGGCACCAAAAATCCTGCCAAAAATGCTGGTACTTTGGTACAAACACCAACCCAAGGAATTACTGTCATAATTACCGGAGTAAAAGCAAATTCTACCCAGAAAGGATTGGATGTAATTTTAGAAACCAGCCAAGGAGAAAAACTCCAAGTCACTAATCGCAGTACACAGAATAATTTTATTGCAGATATTACTGGTGGGCAGTTGCAATTGCCTAATGGGGACGGTTTTACATATCGCTCAGAGAAACCAATACCAGGAATTACGGAGATAACAGTTGCCAATGTTGACGCAACCACTGTGCGGTTAACGGTGGTAGGTGAGAAATCTTTACCTGCTGTTGAGTTATTTGATGATAATGCAGGGTTGATTTTTGAAGTAGCATCAGGAGCAACAGCAGCACAACCGCCCCAAACACCACAAGCGGAGGAACAACCAACCACCAAGCTACCTCCAGAAGAACCTGCCGCACAGCAGGATGAACCGATTGAATTGGTGGTGACAGGAGAGCAAGACGGATACCGTGTACCGACTGCCTCAACTGCAACTAAAACTGATACACCTGTGCGAGATATTCCTGGTTCGATTCAAGTGATCCCGCGTCGAATCTTAGAAGACCAAAAGACAACGCGCGTCCAAGAGGCATTAGAAAATGTTAGTGGTGTACGCAAACAAGGTAATTTTGGAGGCTCAGACGCTGGTGGATATAATATTCGTGGCTTTGCTCAAGATGGAAATTTCCGCAATGGATTTTCTGACAATGACTTTTACTCTTCGGTAGATACAGCAAATATCGATCGCATCGAAGTTCTCAAAGGGCCGGCTTCTGTTCTCTTTGGCCAGGCTGAACCAGGAGGAATTGTCAATATTGTCACAAAACAACCCCTTAGTACTCCCTATTATTCGGCTGAATTTAATGTCGGCAATTATAGTTTCTATCGCCCCAGTTTTGATATTTCTGGGCCGCTCACAGATGATGGTTCGGTGTTATATCGGCTGAATGTGGCTTATCAAAATTCTGGAAGTTTTCGAGATTATAACTTTACAGAACGTGTATTTGTTGCGCCTGTAATTACCTGGAATATCAGCGATCGCACTTCATTAACATTCGAGCTTGAATATCTAAACAATGATTACCTCTTCGATCGCGGACTTCCTTCCATTGGCAATCGACCTGCGCCTATCCCCATTAGTCGCTTCATCGGTTTGCCACAAAGTGTTTATGAGGATAGCAATTTGCGGGTTGGCTATAGATTGGAGCATGAATTTAGTAAAGACTGGGAACTTCGCAATGCATTTTCCTTTGTCTCTGGTCGATTAGCAGGCGATTATGCCATTGGTGGTAATGACCTAGTTGATGACCAATTTGCCCCAATATCTATAGGCCGTGAGAGTTTCTTCCGAAAAATTTATACCCTACAAACAGAATTAGTCGGACGGTTCAAGACAGGATCGATTATCCATCAACCTTTAATCGGGGTGGAGTTACGACGCAACACCTGGGAATATACCTCATTCGATGTGGCAGACCCCATACTGCTAGACATTTTCAATCCTAATTATGATGTTGATTTACCTGATATACCTGATGAACAAACTTTCTCTTACACAACTCGTAGAGATACTTTAGGGATTTACTTCCAAGATCAAATTGCTTTTGCAGATAATCTCAAGGTCTTGATTGGTGGTCGCTTTGATGCCTTCCAAAGACAAGAAACAGGTTTTACAGAAACAACAACTGAAGAATCTCTCAGTGCTTTCAGCCCCCGTGTTGGTATTGTTTATCAACCAATTCAACCGATTTCCCTTTATGCGAGTTACACTCAATCGTTTCAACCAGATCGATTTTTCGGTCTTTCGGCAACAAACGAACCCTTTAAGCCAACGAGAGGGAGGCAGTACGAAGTTGGTGTCAAAGCAGATATTAGCGAACGGTTCTCAGCAACCCTAGCAGCTTACGAGATTACCAGAACTAATGTTGTCACTGACGACCCCAACAATCCCGATCCCAATTTCTCCATACAGGTGGGAGAACAAAGAAGTAGAGGGATTGAATTAGACATTGGCGGCGAAATTATGCCAGGTTGGAATATTATTGCTGCTTACACTTACACCGACGCGATTACCTCAAAAGACAATACAATTCCTGTTGGTAATCGCATCGATAATGTACCCGAACACGCGGCTAGTTTGTGGACAACTTATGAACTGCAAAGCGGTGATTTAAAAGGTTTGGGCTTTGGTTTGGGACTTTACTATGTGGGAGATAGATACGCTGACTTGGAAAATACGAGCGTTTTGCCCAGCTATTTCAGAACAGATTCAGCTATTTATTACAAACAGGATAACTGGAGGTTAGCACTAAATTTCCGCAACCTTTTCAATGAAACTTATTATGAGACATCTCAAGCCAGAAATACAATCTATCCTGGCGCACCTTTTACTGTCATCGGATCGTTTTCAATTCAGTTCTAACCGAAGAAGGCAGAAGGCAGGAGGCAGAAGGAATAAAATATATTTTTGCTCTCTATTACCTTGTTTTCTAGCCCCTAAATTTACTTATGGGTTGCCATAAAAGCTTTCTGATTTCTCATCTTGATTTTTATTGAGTCTACTCATGTTCTGGGAAACTTGCTGCAAAGCGATCGCGCTCGTATATAAATATATTGGCTGGGTATTGCTGACAGCCTTTTTAATTACAGCTTGTCATAGTGGTAGCCCACAAAACACGAGTTTAGAAAAAGGGCGATCGCTATCTGCTGATTGTCGAGTCGTGGAACACGCAGCAGGAAAAACCCAGATTTGTGGTAAACCTCAAAAAATCGCGGTTCTCGAACCTAAGATGTTGAGTCTAGTTTTAGCACTCGATGTGCAGCCTGCTGCTTACGCCGATGCTTATTTAGTGCGATCGCCCCAATTCGACAATCCTCGCCAACAAATTCCCTACCTGGGTAATTTCGTCACTAGTCAACCGATTAATTTAGGCGATCGTTCCAGTCCTTCTCTGGAAAGGCTGACTTTACTCAAACCAGATGTAATTCTGGGCTTAAATTATCAAGACAATCAGTTATTCTCGGCGATCGCACCCACTGTTTTAATAGATAGTGAGCAGAACTGGCAAGACAACATTAAAATTGTTGCCAATGCACTAGATACTCAAAAAAATATTGCTTCAATCATTACCTCACAACAGCAAAAAATAGCTCAAGTCCGTACTCAATTAGCCCAACTGGCCAGTACCCATCCGCGAGTGCTAAATCTTGCTTGCAGCCTTTCAATGGATTACATAGAGGTGATATCCCAAGGAAAGACGAATGAACTTCTAAAAAAAATAGGTTTTCAACCTGTATTTCTGCCAGATTTAGTCCGAAAGCTAGGATTAAGGCCGCAGATTAATCTGGAAACTTTGGGTCAAATAGATGCAGATATTATCATTATTAATACCTGGATAGACAATTGGAATGGTCAATCTACTTACACCGTTCCCTTCCAAAAACTAAAGCAAAAATGGGCTGAAAGTCCTATATTGCACAACTCAAGAGCATGGAAAGAAGGCCGAGTTTACTTTGTTGACTACACCCTCTGGAGTGATGTAATCGGCGCGCCCATAGCTAGTTCTTTAATATTAGAACAATTACCTTCACTATTACTTTCACCTACCTAAACTTATGTCTAAATATACTCTATTCGTTTGCAAATCCTGCAACCATTCATCAACAGAAGTAGCCGAAAATCAGCCTTATGAAGGCAGTATTTTACTTGACAAAATAACCACTTTATCAAGTGATAAATTTTCCCCAGAAGAATTAAAAATTCAGCCTGTAGAATGTTTGTGGAATTGTCGTGGTTGTGTTGTTGCTGTTTCTCACCCACAGAAGCCAACATATATACTGGTTGATTTACCTCCTGATGAAGAAAACGCCTCCGCATTACTAGAATTTATGCAGATGTATATTAATGATAGTCAGGGAGCAGTTGACTGGGACATACTTCCTAAACAGTTAGATTCTGCCTTTTCTGGCTGTATTCCTCCTGTAATGAGTCAAGACATCCCTGAGTCTTGATTAATTACAATTCTATTTGATTTCTAAACTACTCGTGGGGACAGAGTTGAGAGATTAAGTGATAAAATATCTGCTGATTAAAAGCTATACAAATTGAGAAAAACAAAGTAATTTTCCTCACAATAGACTTTGCGATCGCCTTTGATACTGCCATAACTACGGTAACAGGAAGTTAAATGTCACAATCATCAAATCCCAGCAGTATGCGTAATTTTTTGACGATCTGGGCAGGTCAAGTGGTTTCTACCATTGGTAGTAGTATGAGTAGCTTTGCGATCGCAATTTGGGCATGGGAAATTACAGGTAAGGCAACAACTCTAACTCTAGTGGGCTTTTTTGGTTTGCTGCCTAGTATAGCGATCGCTTCCATCAGTGGTGCAATTATTGACCGCTTCAACCGCAAACTACTAATGATGGTGGGTGATACAGTAGCAGTCGTGATGACAATCACAATGATGCTGTTGTATCTCACCAATCATTTGCAAATTTGGCATCTATATCTTAGTAGTGCGATAGTCGGGACATTCAATCAATTCCAATCTTTAGCCTACTCCGCATCACTATCATTGTTAGTCCCTAAAAAACACTACACCAGGGTTAGCAGTCTCGAATTTGTATCAGGTTATGGAAGTGATATTATTGCTCCCGCCTTAGCAGGATATCTTTATCAAATTATTGGTTTATTAGGAATTTGGCTGATTGATATTTCTACCTTTGCGATCGCCATTAGTAGTTTATTGTTTGCCCGCATTCCTCAACCACCACAAACTGACGAACATCAAAATCCCACCCATATCTGGCAAGGTTTAGGATTTGGTCTGCGCTACATTTTAGTTCGTAAAAGCTTACTTGCACTTTTAACCATCACCTTTTTGTTTCAGTTTGCTCATGATATTGGGGATTCCCTTTATTCAGCCATGATTTTATCTAGAACTGGTAACAATACTGTGATTTTGGGCAGTTTAGCTGCTGCTGCTGGTTTTGGTGGTGTCACCGGAGCGATCATTATCAGTACCTGGGGTGGTTTTAAAAAGAAAATCAATGGGGTTTTATTGGGGATGATTGGCGCAGGATTAAGTAAAATTGTCTTTGGTTTGGGTCGAACGCCTTGGACTTGGATACCTGCACAGTTTTGTTCTTCTTTCAATTTCCCTTTCAAAGGGAGTTCTGATAACGCCATTTGGTTAGCCAAAGTTGATCCCAACGTCCAGGGACGGGTATTTGCAGCCCATTCACTAGTTATGCAATGTGGATCAGCAGCAGCTTATTTAATTGCAGGCCCTTTAGCAGATAAAGTGTTTACCCCAGCATTAACCGCCAGTGATGGTCGTAGTGGAATTTTTGCCACAATATTTGGTACTAATGCAGGTGCAGGGATCGCACTGCTGTATGTCATCTGCGCTGTGTGTATGTTATTGGTTGGGTGTGCTGGATTCTACATTACCCAACTGCGGGATATAGAGAAAATTTTACCCGACCATAATGCTGAATATGCACAGTTTAATGGTGAAAAATAGAATTTAGCGATCGCCTGTTGTCAAAAATAGGGTGTTGGGTGTAGTAAGGACTGCACCATCTGGGGCTTGGAACCCACAGATGGTGTAGTCCTTACTCATACGGGGCTTGTATTCCAAGGGTGGTTCGATGCTCTCTCTTCCCCTACACCCCACACCCTACACCCTGTCTCAAGAGGGCTTGGTCATATCTGAATACATATTAAAAAATTATCATAAATTTACTTTTCATAAAATCTACTCATGATCTTTCTATTGCTTAATACTATTAATTCTCGGTAAAGTAATTCAGTCTAAATAAAAATAACTCTCAATAATATTGAGAATTAATTGCATAAATAAGCATCAGCCTTCTAATTTCGGTATAAGCGGTGTTTGGCTAAACTAATCATCAATGGTCGAGACATACAGCTAAGTAAACAAATGCAAAATCAGTAATTGCAAGTTTATTTTTATTAAGGCGGCAACTTGCCTAGTTATTCAGGATTTATGACCGATTTTTCTTGGTGAGCGCGAAAAGCAAAACCAGCAGTTTTAATGGTGCATCTATCTGTCGAAAATAAACATGAGTAAATATAATCATTCCTCTGTTCAAGACCAACCTAGCTGTTCTACTGTTGTGGAACTCTTGCGTTTAAGAAGCGCTACACAACCTAATCGAGATGCTTTTACATTTTTGTTAGACGGGGAAACAGAACAAGCAACCCTAACCTATCAAGAATTAGATCGGCTAGCGCGTCGAGTTGCGGCTCGGTTACAAGCATTGGGCTTAACAGGGGAACGAGCTTTACTGCTTTATCCGGCTGGATTAGATTTTTTAATTGCCTTTTTTGGTTGCTTATATGCAGGAGTTGTGGCGGTAACTGCATATCCTCCCAGAAATCAACGCAACACACCAAGAATAAAAGCGATCGCCACGGATGCACAAGCTGCGATCGCTTTAACTACTACAGAAATTTTGTCAACAGTGCAGTCTCTGATGACAGCAAAGACTGACACAAAATCATTGCAATGGCTGACTACTGATAATTTGACACAGGGGATAGAAGATAATTGGCAAAACCCCAACATTGATCGAGATACCCTAGCTTTTCTGCAATATACCTCCGGTTCCACAGGCACGCCCAAGGGTGTGATGATTAGTCATGGCAACCTACTGCACAATGCTCAGACAACTTGCCAATTTATGGAGCATTCCGCAGATAGTAAATTTGTCACCTGGCTGCCCATGTACCATGATATGGGTCTCATCGGTGGTATATTGCAACCTTTGTATGGGGGTTTTCCTTGCATTATCATGTCTCCTGCTGCTTTCCTCCAACGTCCATATCGTTGGTTGCAGGCAATTTCGCAATATCAGGGGACAACCAGTGGCGGCCCCAATTTTGCTTATGATTTATGCGTGCAGAAAATCACTCCTGAACAAAAGGCAACTCTTGACCTGAGTAGCTGGAGTGTAGCATTTAATGGTGCTGAACCTATTCGTCACGATACCTTAGAAAGGTTTGCACAAGCGTTTGCAGAATGTGGCTTCCGTAAAGAGGCGTTCTATCCATGTTACGGTATGGCTGAGACAACCCTCATGGTATCAGGTGTAGATAAGGCTACCGCACCATTAGTCAAAGCAATTGAGAAATCTGCATTAGAATGCAATCGAGTTGTAGAATTAGCGGTTACAGATGATAATACATATCATTTTGTCAGTTGTGGTCGAGTCATCCCACAACAAAAAGTAGTCATTACTAATCCTGAAACACTTAAGGCTTGTCAACCTGATGAGATTGGGGAAATTTGGGTATCAGGATTGAGTGTTGGTCAAGGTTATTGGCATCGGGAGCAAGAGACAGAAGAGACATTCCGGGCTTATCTATCAGATACAGGAGAAGGGCCTTTTCTGCGGACGGGAGATTTAGGCTTTTTGCAGGATGGAGAGCTTTTCATTACAGGTAGAGCTAAAGATTTAATTATAGTTAGAGGTCGCAATCTTTACCCTCAGGATATAGAATTAACCTCCGAACGCAGTCATCCATGCTTACGGGCTGGTGCTAGTGCTACATTTACAGTTGAAGTAGAGAATGAAGAAAAGTTAGTAGTTGTCCAAGAATTAGAGTTTCGCGCCAAACCGAATTTAGCAGAAGTAATTAATGCCATTCGGCAAGCGGTGACACAAGAGCATGAAGTACAAGTTTATACAGTAGTTTTAATTAAACCTGGTAGTATCCCTAAAACTTCTAGTGGTAAGATTCAACGACGGGCGACTCGAATGCAGTTTCTGGCGGGTGAGTTAGCAGTAGTTGAAAGTAGTATTTTAAACGATAAATTAAGTATTAATTCTGAGTCCGAGCGTCACGATGATTTGCGGCGTGAGGTGCTTCTAGCGGCAAAATCAGAAACTCATCCGCAACTTTTAGAAGCTTATCTGCATCAGGTTTTAGCGCAGATTTTAAAAGTAGAGCCATCACAATTCAACTCCCAGCAAGCGTTGAATACTCTGGGTTTAGATTCGATTATGGCAATTGATTTACAAAACTGTATTGAAACTAATTTTGGCGTACAAATACCCGCAGTTAATTTTCTCGATGGTATTAGTATTGCTCAATTGGCGATGCAGGTAAGCGAACAACTTAAAGAAGAAAAAGCGATCGCCTTACCGACCATATCACGAGTTGACACAGATATTAAAGAATATCCTCTTTCCTTTGCTCAACAACGGTTGTGGTTCTTTGACCAGTTAGAACCAGGAAGCCCATTTTATAATATGGCGATCGCGGCAAAATTAACTGGCTCTGTTAACCTTGCTATATTAGAGCAGAGTTTGAATGCGATTATCCAACGTCACGCAGTATTACGAACTAGTTTTACCAATAGAAAAGGAAAAGCTCTGCAAGTTATTGCTCCGAGTTTGACTGTCAGTATACCGATAATTGACCTAGAGAGGTTAGAAATAACCGAGCAACCAGCAGCTTTAGACAGATTAATACGTTTAGAAGCACGACAAGCTTTTGATTTGACAAGCGGATCTTTACTTCGCTGTACCCTCGTCAGACTCCATCCGACAGAGCATATCATACTGCTGACAATTCATCACATTGCTGCCGATGGTTGGTCTATGGGAGTCTTTCTCCAAGAATTGGCAGCATTTTATGAAGCCTTCTCTACAGGAAAACCCCCAGCACTGACTGAACTTCCTATCCAATACACAGATTTTGCTGTTTGGCAACGCAACTGGCTGCAAGGAGATGTGTTAAATTCTCAACTCAGATATTGGGAACAACAATTAAGTAAACCTTTGCCAGTATTAGATTTACCTACAGATTATCCCCGCCCACCAATCCAAAGTTTTATCGGTAACAAGCGAGAATTTGCCTTATCCAAGTCTTTAACCGCAGGCTTGAAAACCCTCTCACGCCAAGAGGGAACAACCTTATTTATGACGCTTTTAGCAGCGTTTAAACTGTTGCTCTATCGCTATAGCGGTCAGTCTGATATTTTAGTTGGTTCACCTGTTGCTAACCGCAACTATAAAGACTTACAACCACTAATTGGCTGCTTCGTCAATACATTAGCCCTGCGAACAAATCTGAGTGGAAATCCGACATTTACACAGTTGCTCAAACGAATTCGGGAAGTCACTTTAGGAGCTTATGCTCATCAAGATTTACCTTTTGACCAACTAGTAGAAGCGATACAACCAGAACGAGACTTAAGTAGACATCCACTATTCCAAGTCTGGTTTGCGCTGCACAATACACCATTACCAGTGTTGCAAGTCGCAGATATCACTTTAACTCGGTTGACTGTTGATGTCGGAACAGTACAGCTTGACTTGAGTTTCGATATGGAAGAAACTCCCGCAGGACTGATTGGTTGGATTGAATATAGTACAGACTTGTTTAATGCTGACACTATTAATCGGATGATTGGGCATTTTACAACGTTGTTAGAAAGCATTGTTCAAAATCCAGAGCAAACTATCGCCAACTTGCCAATATTGACAAGAGCAGAACAGCAAGAGTTACTCATTAATTGGAATAATACTCACAGTAATAATTGGCAAAATAAATGCTTGCATGAGTTATTTGAAGAGCAGGTAGCCAGGACACCAGATAATTTTGCAGTCGTATTTGAGCAAGAAAAAATCACATATCATCAACTAAATCAACGAGCTAATCAACTAGCTCACCACTTACGGAAATTAGGGGTAAAACCTGAAGTTTTGGTAGGAATTTGTGTGGAACGCTCTTTAGAGATGGTAGTGGGGATTTTAGCAATTCTCAAAGCTGGTGGTGCATATCTACCCCTAGATCCAACCTATCCTCAAGAGCGTCTGGAGTTTATGCTCCATGATACTCAAGTAGCGGTTTTATTAACTCAAGAAAAACTGCATCAAGAGTTAGGTTTACATAGTAAGGCTACAGTTGTTTATCTTGATTCTTGGCAGGTAAATACTCAAGAAAATCAACTAAATCTGGTTAATCAAGCCTTACCATCTAACCTTGCTTATGTACTTTATACTTCCGGTTCTACAGGACAAAGTAAAGGTGTTTGCTGTCATCATTCGGGCGTAGTTAACTTATTAGCAGACTTTACAAACAGACAGCAAATTCAAGCTGGTGATGCTTGTAGTTTGTGGACAAGCCTAAATTTTGATGTTTCGGTGTATGAAATATTTTCTGCACTGTTAGCAGGAGGAACTCTACATATTGTTCCTGAAGTTATACGTTCTGATGGTAGCAACTTTGCAAATTGGCTAGAGATTAATCAAATCAACAGTGCTTATGTCCCGCCTTTTCATCTTCAAGCACTTTCTAATTGGTTGTCAGGAAAGTCAAAAAAGCTAACTTTGCAAAGGTTACTTGTAGGTGTAGAACCCATAGCGGAAAATCTGTTAATTTCAATTCAAAACCAAATTCCAGGATTGCAAATTATTAATGGTTATGGCCCTACAGAAGCCACCATCTGCACTACTCTGTATGATGTCAATCCAGAAAATTCTACTGATAGGAAAACACCAATTGGTCGTCCGGTACAAAATACAAAAATTTATCTGTTGGATGAGAATTTACAACCTGTTCCGGTAGGAATTCCTGGAGAAATATACATTGCTGGTATTGGCTTGGCGCGAGGATATTTAAATCGTCCTGATTTAACTGCCGAAAGATTTATACCCAATCCTTTCAGTCATCAAGCAAGAGAATATCTATATAAAACAGGCGATCGCGCCAAGTATCTCCCTGATGGTAATCTAGAAATCTTGGGACGATTAGATAGTCAAATTAAGTTCCGTGGTTTTCGCGTGGAATTAGGAGAAATTGAGTCAGTTTTACGACAAAACCCTCTGGTAGAAGATGCTGTTGTTTTACTGCGAGAAGATATTCCTAGCGAACAGCGATTAGTAGCTTATTTAGTTACAAATCAAAATAATCCTCATCTTAATACCGAAATATCTGCAACCGCAGAAGTTGAATATTTGTCCCAAATCCAAACAGTTTACGATCAATTTTACAGTTGGGAATTTTCTCCCTCTGACCCTGCAATTAATTTAAGAGTTTGGAAAAGTAGCTACACCGAACAGCCATTACCAGAGTCAGAAATTCTCGAAAGTGTAGATTGCACTGTCAAGCGAATTCTGGCTTTAAAACCTCAGCAGGTGTTAGAAATTGGCTGCGGTACAGGTTTAATTTTGTCTAGAGTTGCGCCTCATTGTCATCATTACAGTGGGATGGATATTTCCGAGGTAGCATTACAATATCTGGAACAGCAATTAGACAAAAACCAGCCACAATTGTTATCTAAGGTCAAACTAATACAAGGAATGGCGCATGACCTAACGAACATTACATCGCAGGAAATAGACACAGTTATTCTCAATGAAATTATTCAGAATTTCCCTAGCATTGATTACTTAGTCGATGTTTTGCAAAAAGTAGTTAATCTCGTTAAATCTGGCGGTCAAATTTTCATTGGTGGCGTTCGCAGTTTACCGCTTTTAGAAGCTTTTCATACCTCTGTGCAACTACATCGCGCACCAGATTCTCTGACTGTAGATAAGTTTAAGCAACGAGTTCAGGAATATCTTGCTGCTGACAATGAACTGGTTATTGACCCAGCTTTATTTACGGCTATTAGGCAACATATACCTCAAATTAGTCACGTCCAAATTCAACTCAAGGGTGGTCGATATAATAACGAGCTAACTAAGTTTAAATATGATGTTATTCTCTATGTAGATACTCCCGTTGAAACAATACAAAACATACCTTCTATAGATTGGCAGCAAGAGCAATTAAGTATAGCTGCAATTCGTCAGTTACTTTTAGATAAAGAGCCAGAATATTTCCGAATAGAGAGACTTTCTAATCCGCGTTTATTCAAAGAAATTAAAATTTTGCAATGGATGGAAGCGGCTGAACCATCACAAACAATTGCCAATCTGCAAAAAACTCTTCTAGATTCTCCTAACCAGGGATTAGAACCTGAAGACCTCTGGCAACTAAGTCAAGAAATACCATACACTGTAGAAATTATTTGGTCTGGTGCTGGTGAAGACGGTTGCTATGATGTAATATTTAAACAGCAAACTCAGACCAGTGCCGATTATAAAATAACGGCTTTTGCAGAATTACAAGTAATAGAAAATATCCGACCTTGGCAAGAATACGGTAATTTGCGGCAACTTACAGATCCTCAAAAGCTAGTACCCCAATTGCGCGGTTTTTTGAAGGAAAAATTACCTGCTTATATGTTGCCTAGCAGCTATGTAGTATTAGATAAATTGCCGTTGCTACCTAATGGTAAAATTGATAAGCGATCGCTCCCACAGCCAGAAAATTCGCGTGTCGATTTGGGAATTGCTTATGTACCTCCGCAAACTCAAGTTGAAGAAAAAATTGCGGCAATTTGGCGAGAGATATTGCAGGTAGATAAAATCGGCATTCATGACAATTTCTTTGACCTTGGTGGTAATTCTTTACTGATTGTGCAGTTGCATAATGAATTACGCGAAACTTTTGGGAGGGAGTTATCGGTTGTAGAATTATTTCAATACCCAACAATTAGCAAATTATCAGAGCATTTTCATCAACAATCAACCGGAGAAGCTGCTTTTAATTTGATTCAGAATCGAGCGCAGAAACAGAAGCAAGCTTTAAATCGCCAAAAGAATTTGATGCAGAGAAAAGACAAAAATAATTGATGCAAGAGTAGGCTGGAAATGAGTGAATCTATAGAAGAGATAGCTATTATCGGCATGGCTGGGCGTTTCCCTGGGGCCAAAAATATTGCAGAATTTTGGCAGAATTTATCCTCTGGGGTAGAGTCTATTTCCTATTTTACAGATGAGGAATTAACCGCCGCAGGCATCAACTCATCTTTTCTTAACGATAAAAACTACATAAAATCGGGGTTTATTTTAGAAGATATTGAACTATTTGATGCCGCATTTTTTGATATTAATCCCAAGGAAGCGGAAAGTACAGATCCCCAACATCGCTTATTTTTAGAATGCGCTTATACTGCTTTAGAAAATGCTGGTTATGACTCTACTAGGTGCAAAGAACGTATTGGAGTTTATGCAGGTGCTAGTCATAATAACTATTTAAGTTTTGATTTAAATAAAGATAGTGTTGGCTCGGTAACTTGTTATCAAACTTCGATAGGAAATGACAATGATTATCTGGCGACTCGTGTATCCTACAAATTGAATCTGACTGGGCCGAGTTTAACTGTTCAAACAGCTTGCTCGACTTCATTAGTAAGTATCACCCTTGCTTGTCAAAGCTTATTAAATTACCAATGTGACATGGCTTTGGCGGGAGGAGTATCAATTCATATCCCCCAAAAAACTGGTTATTTACATGAACCAGGCGGAACTTTATCTCCTGATGGTCATTGCTACGCCTTTGATGCAAAAGCCCAGGGAATTACTATTGGTAATGGTTTAGGTGTGGTGGTTCTCAAGCGATTGAGTGAAGCTGTTGCAGATGGTGACTACATTCATGCAGTAATTAAAGGTGCAGCAATTAATAATGATGGTGCGGGAAAAGTTGGTTTTACAGCCCCTAGTGTGGATGGTCAAGCAGAAGCGATCGCTGAAGCAATGATATTGGCTGAGGTTGAACCTGACACTATTAGTTATATCGAAACTCACGGTACTGGTACAACTTTGGGCGATCCGATAGAAATTGCAGCACTCACCAAGGTTTTTCGCGCCCATACCGAGCAGAAGGGTTTTTGTGCGATTGGTTCAGTGAAACCCAATATTGGTCATCTCGATGCTGCTGCCGGAGTTGCTGGTTTAATCAAAACGGTTCTCGCTCTCCAACATCAGCAAATACCCCCCAGTCTGAATTTTGAGCAACCCAACCCCAAAATTGATTTTGCTAATAGTCCTTTTTACGTCAACACAAAACTAACCCAATGGAAACCGGGATTAACCCCTCGGCGTGCTGGTGTCAGTTCTTTGGGTATGGGTGGAACGAATGCTCATGTCATTCTGGAAGAAGCACCCTTTTTGGAAAAGGGCAGCGAGGGGAGAAAGTATAAATTATTGCTGCTTTCAGCTAAGACGGAAACGGCTTTAGAGACTGCAACTACAAACTTACTCAACCACCTCCAGCATCACTCAGACCTAAATCTTGCAGATGTCGCTTATACCTTGCAAGTAGGGCGCAGAGAGTTTAATTATCGGCGAATACTGGTGTGTCAAGACACTGAAGATGCTGTAAATGCATTGAACGAGCCAGTTCAGCAACGAGTTTTAACTAGATACCAAGAGTCTGGTCATCCGGCGATCGCCTTCATGTTTCCTGGACAAGGTTCTCAGTATGTGGATATGGGTAAAGAACTTTACCAAACTGAGGCGATTTTTCAAGAACAGGTTGATTTATGCTGTCAATTGCTGCAACCTCATCTTGGCTTGGATTTGCGTACAGTTATTTATCCCCAGGAAAGCGAATCACCAGCCGTAGGAGAAAAACTCCAACAAACTGCGATCGCTCAACCCGCCTTGTTTGTAATTGAATATGCTTTAGCTAAATTATGGATGTCTTGGGGGATTTCTCCTAGTGCCATGATTGGTCACAGCATTGGTGAATATGTCGCCGCTTGTCTTGCTGGTGTATTTTCCCTAGAAGATGCTTTAGCTTTGGTTGCTAGGCGTGGGCGACTGATGCAAAAACTTCCTGCTGGTGCTATGTTGGCAATTTCTCAGTCAGCAGTAGAAATTCAAAGTCTATTAAATGAAAATTTATCTTTAGCTGCTAGTAATGCACCCTCCTCCTGCGTCGTTTCTGGAACTCATGATGCGATAGACGCAATTCAAGCAAGACTCACAGCATTAGGTGTAGATTGTCGCCGTTTGCATACATCCCACGCTTTTCATTCTGGGATGATGGAACCGATTTTAGAACCATTCACTAAAGAAGTTCACAAAGTTAAACTCAATCCTCCCCAATTTCCTTTTATTTCTAACGTTACAGGAACCTGGATTACAGCCCAACAAGCTACAGATCCTCACTACTGGGGAAGACATTTAAGACAAACGGTGCAGTTTAGTGCAGGTATCTCCACATTACTGCAAGAGCCAAATTATATCTTGCTGGAAGTAGGGCCAGGACGCAGCTTAGGTACTTTAGCAAAAAAACATTCTCATTCCGCCGCATTATGTTCATTACCCCATCCTAGAGAAAAGCAGTCAGATGTAGGGTTTTTACTGAACTCTGTAGGTAAACTTTGGTTATATGGAGTACAAATAGATTGGTCAAAATTCTATAGCGGCGAGACTCGTCATCGTCTCCCCTTACCAACTTATCCGTTTGAGCGTCAGCGTTACTGGATTGAACAAGAACGTCCTAAATCTGAGCCATTAGCGAAAAAGCCTGATATAGACGATTGGTTTTATGTACCTTTATGGAAACAATCTTTACCGCCAACGCCTTTAGAACAGCAAAAATTACCAGTTAAAAAATCTAGAACTTTAATATTTACTAATGAGTTGAGCTTTAGTTCTCATTTAGTTGCACAACTGGGAGAAGATGCGATCGCCATCAAGGCGGGGTCAAAGTTCACCAAATTGAGCGATCGCCAATATAGCCTCAATCCTCAACTAAGTAGTGACTATGATAGTTTATTGCGAGAGTTGCACAGGCAAAATAATCTCCCAACAAAAATAGTTCATCTCTGGAGCCTTACATCACAAAATCATTCAGCATCAGCATCAGCAGAACTGGAACTTGTGCAAGAGCAAGGCTTTTTTAGTTTACTATTCATAGTCCAAGCATTAGCTAAATTAAATATTACCAGCGAGGTTCAAATCACGGTTATTTCTAATCAGATGCAATCAGTAACCGGAAGCGAAATTCTCTGTCCAGAAAAGACAACTTTGCTGGGAGCGGTAAAGGTAATTCCTCAAGAATATTCTCATATTCATTGTCGCAGTATTGATATTGTTCTTCCTGAGGAAAGAAGTTTGCAGCAGCAGAAACTAGTAAATCTGCTAGTGCAAGAATTGATTAGTCATAATTTTGATTCTGTGGTTGCTTATCGGGGAAATAATCGTTGGCTCCAAACTTTTGAACCTATACAATTACCTACATTTCCAGCAGAAGTATCAAAATTAAAGGAAGAAGGAGTTTATTTAATCACTGGGGGAATGGGTGGTATTGGACTTGTAATAGCAGAACATTTGGCAAAAACAGTCAAAGCGAAACTAATTTTAACAGGCCGTTCCGTAATTCCTCCCAAGTCAGAGTGGGAGCAGTGGTTGAGCGTTCATGATCCAAGCGATCGCATTAGTCGCAAGATTAAAAAATTGCAAGCATTAGAAGAGTTAGGTGCTGAAGTTTTGGCAATCAGCGCGGATGTCGCAAATCTGGCACAAATGCAAAATGTGATTGCTCAAGGAGAATCACTATTTGGTCAAATCAATGGTGTAATTCATGCGGCTGGGATTACTGAAGGACAGTCATTTTCATATATTGAGCAGACTAATATTCATGATTGCTATCTGCAATTTGCTGCCAAAGTTAGAGGCGTAATTGTATTAGAGCAAATCCTCCAAAATCGCCAACTAGATTTTTGTTTATTAATGTCTTCCCTTGCTTCAATCTTAGGGGGATTAGGATTTGTTGCTTATGCTGCTGCTAATATTTTCATGGATAATTTTGTTTATCAACACAATCAGATTAGTTCTGTTACTTGGGTGAGTGTGAATTGGGATGGTTGGCAAATTAGCAAAGAAAAAGAATCATACATTTCGACAAACTTAGCTAGTTTAGCCATTCAGCATGAGGAAGGAATAAAGGTTTTTACAAATATCGTTAATTATGTTAAATTGAATCATGCTACATTCAGCCAAATAGTTGTTTCTACAGGGGCATTAGCAGCGAGAATTCAACAATGGATTAACTTTGATAATTTGGCATCAAAAACTGATAGTCAACAAGCCAAATCATCATTACTTTATCCTAGACCGAATTTACAAAATCCCTGTATTTCTCCGCAGAATGAGACAGAAAAATTAATTGCCAGTATTTGGCAAGAAGTTCTCAGTTTGCAAGAGATTGGATGTTACGATAATTTCTTTGAATTGGGTGGAGACTCACTGCTTGTGGTGCAAGTACGGGGCAAACTACAAGCAGCTTTAAACCGAAAGATATCAACATCTGAATTATTTGAATATCCCACAATAACTGCCTTAGCAGAACATTTAAATCAGCAAGAAAATCAACAACCTGTGTTTGAGCAAGTAGAGAAGCGTGTCCAGAGACAAGAAGCTGCGATCGCTGAAGAAATGGAACAGATGAAGCAAAGGAGGAGGGTGCATAAATATGGATAATCGATTAAAGGGTATAGCAATCATTGGGATGGCTGGCCGGTTTCCTGGAGCTAAAAATGTAGCTCAATTTTGGCAAAATTTATGCAACGGTGTAGAGTCTATTTCATTTTTTAGCGATGCAGAATTACTCGCATCTGGGGTAGATCCAGTTGATTTACGCGACCCTAGCTATGTGAAAGCCGGGTTTATTTTAGATGACATTGAAATGTTTGATGCTGCTTTCTTTGGTTATTCTCCTAGAGAAGCTGAAGTTATAGACCCACAGCAACGCATCTTTTTAGAGTGTGCTTGGGAGGCTTTAGAAAATGCGGGTTACGATCCAAAAGTAGAAAATAATCTCACTGCTGTATATGCAGGCGGAAACCTCAGCACTTATTTATTTCACAATCTTGCTTCTCATCCCGACCTCCTCAAATCCCTAAATCTGCCTATTACCCTTGGTAACGATAAAGATTTTATACCTACAAGAGTTTCTTATAAATTGAATCTTAAGGGGCCAAGTGTCAGTGTTGGTTGTGCTTGTTCTACTTCCTTAGTTGCTGTTCATCTGGCTTGTAAAGGACTGCTGAGTTACCAATGTGACATGGCACTAGCTGGAGGGATTGCGATCCAAGTACCACAAATCGAGGGTTATCTCTATCAAGCTGATGGTATGGCCTCTCCTGACGCGCACACTCGTGCTTTTGATGCTAAAGCTTCTGGCGGGCCTTTTGGTAGAGGCGCAGGGATAGTGGTTCTCAAAAGATTAGAGGATGCTGTCGCCGATGGTGATTATATCTATGGAGTAATTAAAGGTTCAGCAATTAATAACGACGGTGCAGAAAAGGTCAGTTTCACTGCACCAAGCGTAGCTGGACAAGCAGAGGTAATTGCCGAAGCTCAAGCGATCGCTGACTTTGACCCTGAAACAATCACCTATATTGAAACTCATGGAAGTGGTACACCTTTGGGCGATCCGATTGAAATTCGCGCTTTAGAAAAGGTATTTTGTGCCAAAACTCATCAAAAAAATTATTGTGCGATCGGTTCAGTTAAACCGAATGTCAGCCATTTAAATACAGCAGCCGGAGTGACAGGCTTAATTAAAACTGCTCTGGCTATTAAGTATCAACAAATACCACCTAGTTTGCATTTTGAAGCACCTAACCCAGAAATAGACTTTGCCAACAGTCCTTTTTACGTCAATACCCAACTTAGCGAATGGGAAACAAATGGTACACCCCGCCGCGCTGGAGTGAGTTCTTTTGGTTTAGGGGGGACTAATGCTCATGTTGTTTTGGAAGAAGCACCTTTTTTGGAACAGGGGTGCGCTTCGACTTCGCTCAGCGCCAGCAAGGAGCGAGGGAGAAAGCATGAATTACTACTTCTTTCTGCCAAAACTGAATCGGCTTTAGAGACGGCGACGGCAAATTTAGTCAATCATCTGCAACAGCATCCAGAACAGAACCTAGCAGATGTGGCTTATACATTACAAGTTGGTCGTCACCTTTTTACTCATCGGCGTGCGGTTGTTTGTCAAGATATATCAGATGCGATAATTGCGCTGCAAAATCCCAAACGAGTTTTGACGAACATTCAGGAGGCGAATCAACGCCCTATTGCTTTTATGTTTACTGGGTTAGGAACTCAGTACATTAATATGGCTCTTGAACTGTATCAATTAGAGCCAACTTTTCGCGAACATCTTGACCGTTGTTTTGCTCTGTTCCAGCCTTTGCTGGGTGTTGACCTCAAACAAGTTATTTATCCTCCTAATCAGCCAGTAGACAATCAGGAAAAGCCAGGTATCAATTTACGCCAAATGTTGGGGCGCGACACCCAACCAATCGACCCGGCTACAGAGAAACTCAATCAAACTTATTTGACTCAGCCTGCTTTATTTGCTGTTGAGTATGCTTTAGCTCAATTATGGATGTCTTGGGGTGTTCGTCCCGTGGCGATGATTGGTTACAGCATTGGTGAATACGTAGCTGCAACCTTAGCAGGGGTATTATCTTTAGAAGATGCGATCGCTCTGGTGGCTGCTAGGGCGCTTATGATTCAAAAGTTGCCAGGGGGAGCGATGTTAGCAGTTCCCTTAACAGAGCAACAAGTACAACCTTATTTAAATGAAAACCTTTCCCTGTCCGCAGTTAATGGCGCATCTCAATGTGTTGTGGCGGGAACTATCCAAGCTGTAGAGGAATTATCACAGGAGTTACGCGCCAAGGGTTTAGCCTGTCGTCAATTGCAGACATCCCATGCTTTTCATTCTTTCATGATGGGAGCGATCGCTGACTCTTTCACCCAACTGGTAAAAACTATCAATCTCCAACCACCGCAAATTCTTTATCTTTCCAACGTCACCGGAACCTGGATTACCGCCGCACAAGCCACAAATCCCAGCTATTGGACACAGCATCTATGTCAACCAGTGCGCTTTGCTGATGGATTACAGCAACTATGGAAACAGCACAATCCCATTTTCTTAGAAGTAGGCGCAGGACAAGCACTCAGCAGTTTAGCAAAGCAATGTTTAGATAATATTGCTGGAGATGACTTAGTGGTGTTATCTTCCCTCCGCTATGCCTATGAGCAACAATCAGATATTGCTTTTATTTTGAATACATTAGGTCAGCTATGGCTAGAGGGAGTCAAGATTGATTGGTCAGGATTTCATAGCCATGAGCGTCGATATCGCCTTCCTTTACCAACTTATCCCTTTGAACGACAAAGATATTGGATTGAACCACAAAAACTATCACCTGTAGAAATAACTTCACAACCCAAATCTACATCAAGACTTTGGCAATCTCTCGTAGAAGTTGGTAAACGCCAAGCTAGTATGGGTGTTGCAAACTTTGACGAGCAAATTTTCCAAGAGAAGAGAGAATGGTGCGATCGCTTGTGTATTGCTTATATTCATCTAGCAATATCACAATTAGGAGTTTTCCAGAATCGCGATCGCAAGTATTCCTTAGAAGAATTATTTGCAGAATCTAAGATTATTCCTCCATACAAAGAATTATTAAACCGATGGCTGGAAATATTGGTAGAACAAGGTAAGTTAAATCAAGAACAAGAATTATTTGCCAATTTATCACCAATTTCCGCCGAGTTTGTTAACCAGTTGTTGATAGAAGTTAAAGCTAAATGGCGAGACACACCACAACCAATAGAGCTATTACAACTCTATGGTGAAAATATGGTGGCGTTACTAATTGGAGAAAAAGAACCATTAGAGTTTCATGTTTCCACCTTATTAAAAGAAGGAGAATTTTCAGTTCAACAATTACCTGAAGATTTGTACTACAACTCCATCATGCGGGTATGTTTAGAACAAGCACTAAACGTATTACCATCTGATGTAAATCTAAGAATTCTGGAAATTGGTGGTGGAACTGGGACAGGTACAGCAGAATTATTACCTATGCTGCCACCACAGAGGACAAAATATACTTTTACCGATGTGGGTAGCTTCTTTTTGAATACAGCCAAAAAGAAATTTAGCGATTATCCATTTGTGAAATATGAGTTGTTAGATATTGAGCGATCGCCACAAGAACAAGGATATTCAAGTTATAGCTTTGATGTCATTGTAGCTTTCCAAGTCCTACACGTTTCTAAAAATATCGGAGAGACTCTTGAACGGCTGCGTTCTTTACTTGCACCTGGCGGTTTACTACTACTTTGGGAAACAACTCAACCCCGATTAGAGTTTGAATTTATTGACGCGCTGCTGATGAATCCGATAGAAGATGCACAAGGCGATCGGAATATGTGCAATCCCTTTTTATCTCAAGAAAAATGGGAACAAGAACTCAAATCTCACGGTTTTGAACAGGTAATAGCGTTCTCAGAATTTGCACCTTTTACAGACCATATAATTTTAGCTCAGGCGACTGCCTCAGCCGCATTTACTGATAAAAATACTGTTACCCAAACTAATTTAACTACTCATCATTCCCGACCAAAATTAAAAAATGCCTATGCTCCTCCTACTAACGAGTTAGAGCAAAAACTGGTTGAAGTTTATCAAGAATTTCTGGGTATTGAACAAATAGGTATTCATGACAGCTTCTTTGCATTAGGCGGAGACTCACTAACAGGAACGGTCTTAATTTCTCAACTTCGCACAATCTTTCAAATCGATTTACCAGTACGCCTGTTGTTTGAAGCTCCTACTATTGCCGAATTCGTCTTAGTAATTGAAGAGATTCTCATAGAAGAATTAGAGGAATTAGAAGAAACATCTGATATGCAACTGTCAAACTAGCAGTATATGTAGGGTGCGTTTTTCCCTGTAACGCACCGCCTTCTCTAATAAGTTAAAAAACCTTAATTTATTCAGGATAACTATTATGAAAATTCAAACTGTTGGTGTTGTCGGTGCTGGTGTCATGGGGATAGGAGTTGCCCAAAATCTTGCACAAACAGACCATAATGTAATTTTGGTTGATATTAAAGAAGAAATTCTCGATAAAGCTAAACACGAAATTAAAAATAATATTCGCTTTCAGTCTTTATTTCAGAAAAAAGACAAAACAACCAATCTAGAAGAAATCATCAATAAAATAGAATTTTCGACAAACTATAAACTTTTAGAAAATGCTAATTTTGTTATAGAAAATGTCACCGAAAAATGGGATACTAAAAAACAAGTATATTCTTTAATTGATGCAATCTGCCCAGCAGATTGTGTATTTGCTGCTAACACATCAGCAATACCTATTACTCGCATTGCTTCGGCTACTCAACGAGCCGATAAAGTGATTGGAATTCACTTTATGAACCCTGTACCAATGAAGCCAATGGTAGAGATGATTCGTGGCTACCATACTTCAGAAACCACAATTGAGATAGCCAAACAAATGCTATCTCAAATGGGTAAAGAGTGCGTACTTGTTAATGATTCACCTGGTTTTGTTTCCAACCGCGTGTTAATGTTAACTATTAACGAAGCTGTTTTTTTATTGCAAGACCAAGTTGCAACAGCAGAAGATGTAGATAAAATTTTTAAAGGCTGTTTTGGTCACAAAATGGGGCCTTTAGAAACAGCAGATTTAATTGGGTTAGACACGATTTTATTCTCTATTGAAGTTTTGTACGAAAACTTTAACGATAGTAAATATAGACCATGCCCTTTACTCAAAAAAATGGTAGATGCGGGACTATATGGTAGGAAGAATGGCAAAGGTTTTTATGTATATCAATAAATAGGAATCAAAAATTACAATGAACAAAATTCAAACCCAAATTAAAGCATTTTTATCTAGATTTTTTGGTAGTCATGATTTACAAGCTGATGAAGATATTTTTTCTCTAGGTTTTGTTAATTCTATGTTTGCTATGCAACTTGTTTTATTTATAGAGCAAGAATTTCAAATCACTATTGAAAACGAAGACTTGGAGTTTGATAATTTTCGCACTATCAATTCCATCACCAATTTAGTTGAGCGTAAAACTGCTCTGTCTGTGCAGTAATTTATATGAAAATAGAACTAACTCCGCAACAAAAAAATTATCAAGCTGAATTTAAAGCTTTTGCCGATGAAGAAATATTACCTCATGCTGGTGAATGGGATAAAAAAGAATTTACTCCCCCTGAACTAATCAAAAAAATTGCTCAACGTGGTTTCCTTGGTGCTGTATTACCACAAGAATATGGCGGCGAAGGAATGGACATGATTAGTTACGGTATTCTCAACGAAGAAATTGGACGGGGATGTTCTTCTGTGCGGAGTTTGCTGACAGTTCATAACATGGTTTCCCAGGCTATATGCAAATGGGGAAGTAAATTTCAAAAAGATTATTGGCTTCCTAAACTAGCAACGGGAGAAATTATAGGTGCTTTTGCATTGAGCGAACCGAATGTAGGTAGTGATGCAAAAAGTGTAGAAACCACAGCAACATTTACAGGGAATGCTTATATTTTAAATGGGCGAAAAAAATGGATTACCTATGGACAAATAGCAGATTTATTTTTGGTATTTGCTAAATGCGAAGGTAAACCAACGGCTTTTTTAGTGGAAAAAAATAACCCAGGTCTTTCGGTAAAACCAATGTCTGGTATTTTAGGTACTAGAGCATCAATGGTAGCAGAATTGCAGTTTAATAACTGTGAGGTTTCTGAAGAAAATTTAGTCGGTAAATTAGGTTTTGGCTTTGCTTACATTGCTGCTTCTGCACTTGATTATGGCAGATATAGTGTTGCCTGTGGTTGTGTAGGTATTGCTCAAGCTTGTCTAGAAGCTTGCATCAAGTATACTAGCGATCGCAAACAATTTGATGTATACCTCAAAGAACATCAATTAATTCGCCAAAAAATTACTCAGATGATAGCTAACATCAAAGCAGCAAGATTATTATGCTATCAAGCTGGTTATCTCAAAGATATTAACCATCCTAACTCGATTATACAAACTTCTATTGCTAAGTATTTTGCATCTACAGCAGCAACTAAAATAGCCAATGATGCTGTACAAATTCATGGTGGAAATGGTTGTAGTAGTGAATATCCTGTAGAACGGTATTTACGAGATTCCAAAATTATGGAAATTATTGAAGGTAGCACTCAAATTCAAGAAATTACGATTGCCGAATCAGGATATCAAGATTATTTTCTTTCCAACGTTGCTACTGCTTGGCAAAGTAAATTAACAGAAAAAGTTTAATATATTGCATTAAATATCTGAGAAAATAGGCTATGGTTAGCACTCAAGAAAAAAACGTCAATAGTCAACAAGAAGATAAGAAAGTTATTAAATGCCTCGTTTGGGATTTAGATAATACTTTATGGGATGGAGTTTTATTAGAAGATGAGAAAGTTTCTTTACGAAAAGATATAGTAGATATTATTAAAACTTTAGATAATCGTGGCATTTTACAATCTATTGCCAGCAAAAATGATTATGCAACAGCAATAGCTAAATTAGAAGAATATGGGTTAAAAGAATATTTTTTATACCCCAAAATTAATTGGAATTCTAAAGCGTCTTCTTTGAAAGAGATTGCTAAATTATTGAATATTGGACTAGATGCGATCGCTTTTGTTGATGACCAATTATTTGAACTCGAAGAAGTTCAGTTTTCTGTACCAGAAATTCTTTGTATAAATGCTGATGAAATTGGTAATATTCTAGATATGCCTGTGATGAATCCCCGTTTTATTACGGAAGATTCTCGCATAAGAAGGTTGATGTACCTTAGTGATATTGAGCGTCAAAATGCTGAGAAAGATTTTGTCGGGACAACAGAAGAATTCTTGGCTACACTCAATATGAATTTCACTATATCCTTGGCACAAGAAGAAGATTTGCAACGCGCTGAAGAATTAACTTTACGCACTAATCAATTAAATACAACTGGTTACACATATTCATATAATGAACTCAATAATTTTCGCACTTCCGAAAACCATAAATTACTAATTGCTAGTTTAGAAGATAAGTATGGTAGTTATGGAAAAATCGGTTTAGTGCTAATTGAATGTCAAGCAGATGTTTGGAAAATCAAGCTTTTACTGATGTCTTGTCGTGTGATGTCAAGAGGCGTAGGAACAGTTATGTTGAACTATGTGATGAGTTTAGCTAAAACCAACAACGTCCTCCTCTTAGCAGAATTTGTCTCTAATAATCGCAATCGCATGATGTATATATCTTATAAATTTGCTGGCTTTAAAGAAATTGCCAACAATGATGGCTTGATAGTTATGGAAAATGATTTAACACGCATTCAGCCTGTACCTGCATATATTCGATTTCAGGTGAGTTAATTTTTGAGAGACGGGAATAAGTACATAGATTTAAAAGATTATTCAGATATGGTTATGAATAACAAAAAAAATGAAATTTCTATCAGACGTTCTCAACTATCACCTGCAAAACAAGCACTTTTGGAAAAACGCTTGCGGGGTGAATTAAAGTTAGATAATCAACAAAAATCTATTTCCCGTCGTTCCCAACATAATCCTGTTCCTTTATCTTTCTCTCAACAACGGTTATGGTTTCTGGCCCAATTAGAGCCAAATAACCCATTTTATAATGTGTCTGCTGTAGTTCGTCTACAAGGAAAATTAAATTTTCAGGCACTACAAGATAGTTTACAAGAAATTATCAACCGTCATGAAGTTTTGCGTTGTAATTTTCAAACTATAGAAGATAAAGATGTAGCATTTATTCATGCTAAAAAAATATTATATTTACCATTATTAGATATTAGTGAATTATCAATAAATCAGCAAAAAATAGAAGTAAAAAAATTAGCACATCAAGAAGTAAGTCAACCATTTGACCTCAGCAGTGATTTGTTATTAAGAGCCAAGTTAATCCAGCTAAACCCAGAAGAGCATATATTATTATTTACAATGCACCATATTGTTTCTGATGGTTGGTCAATAGGTGTATTAATACATGAATTAGCAACCCTATATAAAGCTTTTTGTGAAGATAAAACCGCATCCCTCGCTGAACTCCCAATTCAGTATGGAGACTTTGCTATTTGGCAACAAGATTACTTGCAAGGAGAAGCACTAACAGCCCAAAAAAATTACTGGAAGCAAAAGTTAGGTGGCTCTTTACCAGTATTACAACTCCCAACAGATTACCCTCGCCCTGCGGTGCAGTCTTACAAAGGGAAAACCCATTCTTTCACCCTTTCTAAATCTTTAACCACTGCACTGAAAGCACTTAGTCAGCAAGCAGGTGCTACTTTATTTATGACCTTGCTGACAGCTTTCAAAATTTTGCTATATCGCTACAGTCAACAAGAAGATATTATTATTGGGACTGCGATCGCTAATCGTAATCTTCCCCAAATTGAAAAGTTAATCGGTTTTTTTGTAAATACTTTAGTGCTGCGAACTGATGTCAGTGGTAATCCTAGTTTTCTAGATTTACTGGCACGAGTTAAAGAAACAACATTAGACGCTTATACCCACCAAGATTTACCTTTTGAACAGTTAGTAGAAGAAATTCAGCCAGAACGCAACCTCAGCCATAACCCGCTTTTTCAAATTTGGTTTTCCCTCAATAATAGCCCTATGCCAGCTTTAGAAATAGGGGAACTAACGTTGACCATATCAGAGGCAGAAAGTGAAACGGCTCAGTTTGACTTAAGCTTAAATATGGTAGAACAGCAAGAAGAACTGATAGGTATATTTGAATATAGCAGTGATTTATTTAATGCAGATACAATTACCCGCATAGCAGAACATTTTCAAACTTTGCTAGCAGAAGTTATTGCTAATCCAAAAAAGCAGATTGCCTCATTACAACTGTTAACAGCATCTGAACAGCATCAATTATTAAAAGAGTGGAATAATACAGAAGTTGCCTATCCTGTAGATAAATGTATCCATGAACTATTTGAGCAGCAGGTAAAACGCACACCCGATGCAGTAGCAGTTGTTTATGAACATCAGCAATTAACTTACACCGAACTCAACACCAAAGCCAATCAACTTGCCCATTATTTACGTTCACTAGGAGTCAAGCCAGAAGTTAAGGTAGGAATTTGCACAGAACGTTCTTTAGAAATGGTAATTGGGTTACTCGCCATCCTCAAAGCGGGCGGTGCTTATATACCCCTTGACCCCACCTATCCCCAAGAACGCTTGGCTTATATGTTAGAAGACTCTCAACCAGGAGTATTGCTAACACAACAACATTTCCTAGAAACTCTGTCACATCATTGTTCACAAGTTATTTGTGTTGATAGTCATTGGGAATCCTTTCTCAAGGAAAACACAGCGAATCCCGTATCTAACACTACAGTCGATAATTTAGCTTACGTCATCTACACTTCTGGTTCT
>JAGKSW010000152.1 GCA_018993265.1 Nostoc sp. TH1S01 | reverse complement strand
GTTAATATTTCGGACAAGTCTAGTATATAGTTTTGCTTGAACAAGTTTAGTTTTATATCTATCAGAGAGTGAAAGACTGAAGTTGTTTTCTCTTGAAACCAGAAATTCCTCCAGTGGTAAACCAGTATTCCCAACTTCCACCTGAAGCAATTGACCAATTGTTGAGGTCAAAGTGTCCACTACCTTCTGGAGTTCCTGAAATTTTATAGACTTTAACAGCTTGTCCATTATTATTCCAAATTAAAGGCAAATCTGGTTTGATTTGTTCTGGCGCTGCACCATTAGTTTGCAGAAAATAGGCATCTTGCCCTTTAGTTGTGCCATTGCCAAATACTTGAGCGATTCCTTTTTCATCAATGGCAACAAATGCACCTTCTTCCAAGCCAATAGCATAAACTGGAATTTGATTATTATTTTCATGGAAAACTCTAGCTAGAAATCCAAAAATTCTTCCGTATCTTGGTTCAGGATGCTCTTTATTAATCCGGTCTAAGTGTGTGTCTGTAATTACATTTTTGAGAATTGGAACTTTAATAAAGTCGCTGTAATAAATATCCTTTGTATTGTGGTGGAAGGGATTATTCAAAATTTCTGAACTTAGCACACCTTGATGAGCAGGTGCATAATAATAGTCGCCGAGAATAGCCATACCAGCACTGGTTCCAGCAATCGGCACTTTTTTTTGATTAATCAAGTAGTTGATTGCTTCTTCTACACCTGAGCCTTCCCAATAATCTTCATAATCATTTTGATTTCCACCCGCTATAAATAGAGCATCAGCATCGCGGATGTATTCTAGAACTTTTGGATGATTAGCAGCTTCTCGGCTGTTGATAGCAAGTTCAGCAGATGAACTGACAAAATCTCGATAATTATCGCAAATCCAAGCAGCCTGTCTGCCAATCTTTGGTGAGCGCAGAACTAAATAATCTCCTCTATCTAATCGTTTGAGAAACCATCGTGTAGCTGAATCTTCTCCTGATGTTTCCCCTTCTGCACCGCCAATTAGTAGAATGCCAGAAGTTGGTTTTGGGGAGTTGCTATGAACTGTCCCACATTCGCAAATATAGTCAATTTTATCAATATCTTCGGAAACTTCAGCAGCTTTAAATTGTTTGAGCATAAGGATTATCCTTCTTATTATGTCTTATTATTCTTTGGTATTTTTTTAGCTCACACTACTATATCTAGGCTGCACATTATACCGCTAATTGTATGTATAATTTTATGGTACAAATCAAGTAATGCTTACTTATTTATTTTCATTAATTCAAGCTTTAATATCTAAAATTTAAGTAAATAATCATAGGTATTATTATTTAGAAATTCCTATACCTTAAGATAGAGCTTATGACCACTATGCAATTGATAAATTTATAAGTTTTTATTGAATTAAATTAGAATAAATAGCTATTAATTAATGGCTGAAAAATGTTAGATTAAGCTTTCATTACTAATCCTCGACATTTAGACGGGTTTCGCTCAGAAAAGTTATATAAAGGCAAGTTTTACAATAAATAGTGTAGAAAACAGCTATATACTTGCTTGAGTAATGAATACTTCTATTGACGGAGGAGATAATAATTATTTAAGCGTATAACTGAGAAAATATTTATAGCATTTTTGCTAACAAATGGTAGGTTTTTTTTGATTTTGCACGAAATT
Organism: Nostoc sp. TH1S01; assembly: GCA_018993265.1. Taxonomy (GTDB): domain Bacteria; phylum Cyanobacteriota; class Cyanobacteriia; order Cyanobacteriales; family Nostocaceae; genus Nostoc_B. The sequence continues at coordinate 78,368 of JAGKSW010000152.1, read as the reverse complement.
GTAGTAATGTAAGCTGTTGATTCTAGATGTTTCGTGAAGACAGCATCACTGTCAGCAAATTAGCCCGTAATCATGCAATTTGCAGGAGTGATAAATTCCAGATTTGTCTTTTTTTAGTTAATCAGTATTGTTATGTAATTCCTAGTTTTAATAATCAGGAATTTATGGCAATAGATTAACTTACATCCAATAATTGATAAGAATTTAACAGCAGTGATGGCTTATAGGTCGATAAGAAAATCCCTATATTCAGTCGAGAGTTCCGCCTATTGAGCCTGCATTTCTGCAAATTTTTGAAATCCTTGAGACTGTGGTACTTGACTTTAGTTTTTTGCTATTTAGTCAAAAATTCAGTGCCCGAATATCTCACAGATTCTCAAGAATAATTGTGAGTTTTAAACGGTTTTAGCTTTTCACTGTTTTTGAAAATAAAGGAGATTTAAGTTTATGTTTTCAAAAGATAACTGTTACTTAGTTCCCGCTTCACCAGAGCTACGAGCTAGATTTCTTCGCACTAAAGAATTATTGCAGGCTGGAGAACCATTAGCTGAAGAAGCAACAATTGATGTTCTTGATTTACGAACTTTCAGCTTAATTAGCAGTAGACGCAAACGCATCCATACGACAACTGGAGAACTGGCTCCAGTTGTTGGTACAAGAAGAGCTTTAGTACTTTTGGTAGACTTCTCAGACAATCAGGCTACTCAAAACCAACAACACTATGCAGATATGCTGTTTTCTAGCAGCAACGACGGTACAGTGAGTTTGAAAGATTTTTACTGGGAAGCTTCTTATCACAAACTGACAGTAACTGGTGAAGTAAGCGGTCAGGGAGGAGCTACAAATGGTTGGTATCGCGCTCCAAGACCATACTCCTATTACACCAACAATGATTTTGGCACGGGTTTTTATCCACAAAATTCTCAAAAGCTAGTGGAAGATTTAGTGGATTTGGCAGACCCGTTTGTAAATTTCGCTGACTATGACAATGATGGTGATGGAATTGTAGATGCTCTATTCATTGTTCATGCGGGTTCTGGAGCAGAAGTTACTGGTAACAAAAACCACATTTGGTCGCATAAATGGGAAATTTCACCAAAAACTGTAGATGGCGTAAAGGTTCAAAGCTACAGCATTGAACCTGAAGACGGAAAAATTGGTGTATTTTGTCATGAATTAGGACACGTATTTGGATTACCAGATTTGTATGACACTGACTACAGTTCATCTGGTACTGGTGATTGGGATTTGATGGCTGCTGGAAGTTGGAATAATGCTGGACAAACACCAGCCCACCCAACTGCTTATTGTAAAGTTAAACTCGGATGGGTAAAACCCGTAACAATCTTCAATAGCCAACAAAATGTCACTATTAAACCCTATGCTACTAATGATGGACAAATCTACAAACTGCCAATCAAAGAGATTAACAGTAAGGAATATTTCCTACTTTCAAATCGTCAGAAAAAAGGGTTTGATGGCTACTTACTAGGTGAAGGTTTAATCATTGAGCATATAGATGAAAACAAAACTGGTAATACCAACGATACTCACTACCTAGTTGATATTGAACAGTGTGATGGCAAGCTAGACCTGAATAAAGGTGCGAACCGTGGAGATGCTAACGATCCATTCCCTTGTGGTATGAACAGTTCTTTTACGGCAAACACTACACCCAGCAGTAAAGCCTATGATGGTTCTGATTCAGGGATTGCAATTACTGATATTCAACGCAAAGGAGACAACATTACTGTAAATATTAAATCTGGGGTACTACACGCTCCTAAGATACCTGTAACTCGTTAATCCCTTTTGCCTTGCAATCGTCCCCTGCATCACCATTCGTAATTAGTTTGGAAGTTGTTGCTACCGTAATCAATGACTTGAAAACCACTGTCAGTAATGCCTTCGTCATGCTTCTGCAAGCAAGGTGTTAAAAAGGGTATAAATTCAATATCCTGAACTGAAAACGTTACACCCATGAGGTTGCTGAATTAATAATGTTTTTATTCAGCAACCTCAGATAAATTAGAGGGGTAAATAATATGAGTAAAATCCTACAGTGGTTATTATTTACTGTTGCTTTTGTTATTGGATTATCAGGATTTGCAATAAATGCCACTTCGCTTAACTCTGGCAGACATGATATTACGGTTGAAATTTTAGGGGGAAAACATTTTATGGCATCGAAGTTACAAGGGATAATGGCAGCACCTAACCAAAGTGAAATAAAAGCAAAGGTTTTGCATATCGAAAAATCTAAAGAATTTCAGGATAAATGGTATTTAGAGTTAGAAATTTTAGAAAGTAAAAATATAACAGGTGGTAATTTTGCTCAGATAGGAGATAAAGTCAAAGCATTTACTATTCAATCTAGCCCGAATTTTTCAACTAATAATATAATTACTGCTCAAGCCGAGTTTTTAGGTGATGCACAGGGTGGCTTCTTTCGGCTGAACAATATTCAGGTAGTCAAACAACAAATTTGAGTATCAGGATAAGTGGAGCATTGCTATGATTACACATAGTTATTTACTAGTTTATCACTGGTTAAACAGGCTTCTGTAAACACCTATAAAAACTCTCAACATCTCATGTCTCCGTGACCTCCCGAAGTTTGCTCAACGCGGGGAACCCGCGCACGCAACTTCTCTCTGCGTCTCTGTGGTACCCTGCGGGTTCGCCGTTAGGCGTTCTCGAAGAGTAGCCGCTAGCGCGTCTACGATTTGAGGAGGCTTGTGCGTAAGTCTTGATTTTATAAATAGCCACTCAAGTACTGGACTAAAAAGGATGTAGATATTCAAAACTCCTACACCCTTACACCCTTACACCCCTAAATCTCTTCATTTTCCCCACTACCTTTCCCAATCAGGAACTGTGTCTAGTACCGTATTGTCATAAGCTGGAGATGGGTAATTTCTGTTGTGGGTGAGAATGTGTTTTTCAGCGTTGTGATACCAACTTACAATCGCCTGCCGATTTTAGAAAAGTGCCTCCGAGCCTTGGAAATGCAGGAATTGAGTGCGTCAACTATCGTTACTGATTACGAAGTTGTTTTAGTAGATGATGGTTCTACGGACGGAACTTTAGAATGGTTGGCAGTACACAAACCAGAGTTTCCCCATGTGCGATGCTTTCAGCAAGACCATGCTGGCCCGGCAGCGGCGCGGAATTTAGGGGTAGAACAGGCACTTGGTGATATCATCATATTTATCGATAGCGATTTAGTAGTGCTGAAAAACTTTCTGCAAGCTCACGCTGACGCATTATTGCAGGGAAAAGAGAAATTGGGAAGCGATCGCTTTTTTACTTATGGTGCAGTAATTAATACCTGTAATTTTGAGAATCCAACTGCGGAACCTTATAAAATTACCGATTTCTCTGCGGCTTTTTTTGCTACAGGTAATGTCGCTATTCCTAAACATTGGTTAGAAAAAGCAGGATTATTTGATACTGGTTTCCAACTTTATGGTTGGGAAGATTTGGAATTAGGTGTACGGCTAAAAAATTTGGGTCTAAAACTAATTAAATGTCCCGCAGCAGTTGGTTATCATTGGCATCCGCCATTTAATTTAGAGCAAATTCCTAACTTGATTGAAAAAGAAATTCAACGCGGTCGCATGGGGGTTTTGTTTTATCAAAAGCATCCCACTTGGGAGGTGCGAATGATGATTCAAATGACATGGCTGCATCGCTTACTGTGGGGTGTTCTCTCATTAAATGGGTTACTGAATGAGCGTACAATGGCTCCCTTTTTAAGCTGGCTAATTAAATTAGGTAAACCTCAATTAGCTTTGGAAGTAGCTAGAATTTTTCTCAATTGGTACAACGTCAAAGGTGTGTATGAGGCTTATGCACAGGGAATTGGGGAGTAGAGGTGAAAGGGTATAAGAGTGGTATTCCTACTCCCTATTCCCTACTCCCTACTCCCTACTCCCTATGTCGGTAAAATCCCGCGTCCATTTTCGGCAAATTCATCAATGGTTTGTGCTGACAGTTCGTGATTTGTCATGGACTGCAACATTGCTAAGGGTAAAGTCAGATGATGAGCGCCAGCTTGTAGAGATGCGACTGCTTCTTGGGGAGATTTGATGCTAGCTGCCATAATTTCGGTGTTGCTTCCCTTCAGAACACTCGCCATTTCCAGGACTAATGCTATTCCATCACCTAATAGTCTAGTCGCTCGATTAACATAAGCGATCGCATATTTTGCGCCTGCTTCTTGAGAGACGGCTGCTTGCGCTGCACTGTAAATGGCTGTGACTGCACAGGGAATTTCTGGTGCTAGTTCAGCCACGACCTGAAAGCCAACTAAGGATGCAGGAATTTTTAAGACGGTTTGCTGTCCAATTAACTCAAAAGCAGCTCTGCCTTCTGCTACCATTTCCTCAAATTCAGCTGCCATCAATTGATAAAACACTGGCCCTGTAGTTAATTGTGCCAGTTGTTTTAATGTAGTCTCAACTGGTAACGGGCTTTTAGCTAATAATGTTGGGTTAGTAGTGATGCCTTTTACCCAACCTAATTTTTTAGCAGCTTCTGCTTCCGCTGCGATCGCTGAGTCCAAAAATAAGCTCACTGAGTTTATGTTCCTTAATGTGCTATCGCTGGCATCATACCAATTTTGGCTTTCAGATTTCAGTTTTTATAACTTATAGCCAAACTGGCGTAGTAAGGTCTGACGCGCTTTTACGTCCTCATCTGTTTCTATACCTTTGGGTGAAAATCCATCAATTACACCCATAATTCCTCTCCCTTGTGCGGTTTCTGCCACAATTACCTGTACTGGGTTAGCTGTAGCGCAATAAATCGTGCAAACTTCCGGACACTGCTTAATTGCATTCAAAAAATTGATTGGATATGCCTCTTTTAACAAAATCACAAAACTATGACCTGCACCAACCGCTTGAGCATTTTGAGTGGCAATTTCTTGTAGTTGGCGATCGTTACCAACAATTCTAATTAAACATGGACCCGAAGCTTCACAAAAGGCAATACCAAATTTTACTTGGGGTGATGTTCCCACCATAATTTCATACAAGTCTTCTACGGTTTTGATAAAGTGAGTTTGCCCCAAAATTAAGTTGGAACCTTCAGGAATTTGCATTTCTACGACTTTGAGTTCCATATTGTTTTTCCTCTTAAGGCATACGCATCTAAATTTTATCTATATACAATCCTCATATCTACTGTTAGATGGCTTCTTTTTCAAAGTATTTAAATTTAATAATTTCAAACTTTTATATAGCAGTTTTATAGTGAAGTGCTGAGTGCTGAGTAGGAACTAAGTATTTTCATGAGTTTCAGCCACCAACATAGTCCTAACCTATGCTTCGACTGCTATAAATCATTTGTGAACAACGAGATCCCCGACTTCTCAAAGAAGTCGGGGATCTGAGCCTCTCAACTAATAAACCCCTCAGACTGGAAGTCTGGGGCTATACAAACAAAGCCTGCCTTTGCAGGCTAATTAGGTTTTAATTAATAAAAACTACCAGATTTGCGATGTTCAATCGCAGTTATCCCATCATTAGTTAACATTTCGCCTTTATTTACAACTGCATAAATCAACCATCCATCGCCACATTCTAGTTGATTTTGTACTGTACATTCTAAATAGGCTAATGCGTCATCAAGAATCAAACAACCATTAGTAGCAGTTTGGGTAGAAAGATTTGCAAATGGGTTATCGCCTGTAGTGCTTCGATGGGAGAAATAGCGTCGGACATTTCTACCTTCTTTGAGAATATTCAATACAAATTGATCACCAGGATGACGCATCAAATCAGCATTTTGTTCTTGAGAAAGCGCAATCATAATTCCCGGTGGATTAAAAGTTGCTTGTGATACCCAAGAAGTTAAGATACCTTTGTGACTGTTTTGGTCACGAGTTGTGACAACACACAAGGAACCAACTATTCTGCCGACAGCTTGTTCAGTCCGGTCTACTTGTGCTTCTGTAACTGCTTGGCGGGGAACACGCAGTTTTTTGGTTTTTTTCAAAGTTTGAGCAAAAGTTGCACCCGCATTTACAGACTCTTGCAGAATTTCCGCAGTAGGACTAAAGCGCACTCTTATGGTTTCAAAACCCAAGCGATAATTTGCATCTGTGAGTTTGCTTTCTAATAAATCAATGGCTTCACCACTCCAACCGTAAGAACCAAATACACCTGCTAACTTAGTTTTAGCGGCGGTTGACAAAACTATTCCCAAAGCTGTCTGAATTTGGGTGGGTGCATGACCGCCTAAAGTGGGTGAACCAATAATAAAGCCATCGCAAGCTTCTATAATGCGCGTGATTTCTGCTGTGTCTGCTAATTCACAGTCAATTGATTCTACATTAACGCCATTTTGAATTAATCCTTGAGCGATCGCATTCGCTACAATTGCTGTATTCCCATAAGCAGAAGCATATAATAAGGCGACGCTAAATTCCTGAGATTTTTGTCCTTGACACCATTGGCGGTAATCATAAGTAAAACGACTCAAACTGTAACGCACAACCGGGCCATGTGCCGGTGCATAATATCTTGCGCCTAACGCTGTCAATTTTTCTAAAGCAACGTCAACTTGTTTGGCTTGGGGTGCATGAAGACACTCAAAATAGTAACGGCGTTCTGCATCTAATTTTTTCCAGTCTTCATCAAAAAGTGTGTCTTCGCATATATGAGCGCCAAAAAATTTGTCTGTATACAGAATTTTACTCGCAGAATCATAAGTACAGAGTCCATCTGCCCAGCGGGGAGTCGGTACAGTCACAAATGACAACAGATGGCCTTGTCCCAAATCTAGAGTATCTTCCGAACGTACCGCTTGAATGTGTGACTCCAATTCGGGAAAGGTGGATTTTAAAGCATTAGCCGCCGGACGAGAACAAATTACCGTTGCTTGCGGTGCATGAGATAGCAATACTTTGAGTGTGGCGCGGCGGTTGGGGTTGACGTGATTCAGAATGATGTAATCTAGAGTTGCCAAGTCTAGGTGTTGTCCTAGTTCCTGGATATAAATTTCAGTAAACGATTCACCAGGAGGGTCAATTAAAGCTTTTTTATCAGCTTGAATTAAATAAGAATTTGCCGTAGTGCCTTTTTGACGGGAATATTCAACCTCAAATTTTAGCCTGTCCCAAGTGCGCGATCGCAAAATAATTGTATTTTGTCCAATTTCAGCAACCTGAACATCTCTAGGACGGCTGGGTGTGATAGTAGTCATGGACATAATAACCTCTTATAAAGTATGAAGTGTGAAGTGTGAAGTATGAAGTCTGAAATTTTAAAAGTCTGAAGTATGAAGTTTGAAATTTTAAAAGTATGAAGTGTAAAGTTTGAAGTCTGAAGTTTTAAAGGTATAAAGTGTGAGGTATGAAGCCGAAATTTCTGTACTTTACTTCTCATTTCATACTTCATACTTCATACTTCCTACTTCCTACTTCCTACTTCCTAATTCATTTTTGGTTTAGGCGATTTTTTTTGTAGAGTTGGGATATTTTTTGTTCTGGATCGATACCTTCAAATGTAGGTGGTAGCCAGACTCGGACGATTAAAAGAATTCCTAGAACTAATAAAAAAGCGCAAGTTGCTAAAACCTGAGTCCAATTAGTTTCGAGTACACCTTTAACAATTACTTCGCGTAAAGCGGAAACAATCGAAACTTCTACCGCCACACCAATAGATATACGTTGTTCTTGTAAGTAAATAATCAGCAGTCGGAACAATTCAACCAAAATCAACAGAAACAGAATATCAGCAGTCACAACTTGGAAATTTAGTGGAGGAAGTAGAGAGAGAAACATATCTCTCACCTGAATCGCCATGAAGCTAAATAAGCCAATACATAAAGAAATCACAATCACATCTTGAATCATTTCCAAGCTGCGAACAACACGGACTCTATTAATTTCGTAGGCGGTAATTGGATTATCATCAACAGGTTTATACATAGGAAGTATGAAGTATGAAGTGTGAAGTGTGAAGTGTGAAGTATGAAGTATGAGGTGTGAAGTATGAAGTATGAGGTGTGAAGTATGAAGTATGAAGTATGAGGTGTGAAGTATGAAGTGTGAAGTGGGTTGTTGATTTAATTTTTGGTGTTATACCGTTTCTTGATGAAGATGCAATTATTTAGTGCAAGCTTACAGAGATTTGGCGTTACACAAGAAACATTTAATTAACTAACAACATCTGATGAAATATTAAATTTCAGACTTCAGACTTCACACTTCAGACTTTATTTAGTAGTGATTACCAACTTTGCGATGATGAACGGCGGTGAGTCCATTGATGTTTGCTACTCTTCCGGTTTGCACGGTGCTATAAATCACCCAATGATCGCCACAATCCATGCGGCTGGTGATTTCACATTCCATGTAAGCCAAAGCATCAGCGAGAATTGGACAACCATTGCTAGCTGGATAAGTTTTTATCCCTGCAAAGCGATCGCCACCAGGAGGGAAACGCTTGAGGAAGTGTTTCATATAGCCTTGGTAGTTACCTTCTTCGAGGACGTTTAACACAAAGCGATCGCCTACGTGCATTAAGGATTCAATGGCACGTTCTTTAGCGACAGCAATGGCGACTCCTAAAGGATTGACGCTGGCTTGTGTTACCCAAGAAGCAAACATGGCGCTTTGAATTTCTTCTTTCTTTGCGGTAATGATATATAAGCCTGTGCTAATGCGTCCGAGAGCTTTTTCTAAATCAGTGTTGATGGATTTGATTTGTTTAATGGCGCGATCGCGGTTTAACCAAAGTCCGATATCTGTCCCGGCTTCATCACACAATTGTTCTGTCACTCTGGTGGGAGTTTCTTTTATTAAAATTGGTGGAAAAGCTTCTGTTAAACCAATTTCTTGAAACTTATTCCGCAAAGGATAAACTGGTTCGTCTTCCCCGCCTCCTGACTCAAATAAACCAATCGCTTGTTTATGATGAGCCGCAGCTAATATCGTACTTAATGCTGTTTGGGCAACTATAGCAGATTGCGGTGGCATTCCGATGACTAAACCAGCAGCTTGTGAAACTAACTCCCGGATTTCTTGAGGTTCAGTACTATTTAAAGGTACTAATTCAACTACTACTCCAGTTCTGGTGATCCCATGTGCAATGTAACGCGCTATAGTCTCACTGTAACCGTAATCTTCGGTGTAGAACAAAGCAACAAATTGCTCAGTTTTTGTTTGTTCTAAACTCCAATTTTGATAACGGTCTAGCCATTCAGAAATATGATGCTGGAGTAATGGCCCGTGACCAGTGGCGACTGTAGATATCTCTAACTTTTCAATGCGTTTTAATGCTGCCAAAACTGACCGCGCATTTGGCCCCATTAAGCAGTCATAGTAATAATGAAAATCTTCTTCGATGATGGCTAAATTTTCATCGAATGTATGGTCATCACAGTAGTGCATTCCAAACACATCACAGGTGTAGAGAGTGCCTGTTTTATGATCATAAGTAAAGATTGTGTCTGGCCAGTGCAGGTTGGGAGTTGAGATAAATTCTAATTCATGACCATTACCTAAATCTAAGCGATCGCCACTTTTTACCGTGATAGATTTAAATGGCTGGTGAACCATATTCTCTAAAAATTGGATCGCCACCTTTGCACCTACAACCGTAATCTCAGGCGCTAATTGCAAAATATCTTTGACTAGTCCACTATGGTCTGGTTCTGTGTGACTAATAATTAAATAATCTATCTTTGTTGGCTCAATTAATCCTGTTAATATGTCTAGATACAATTCCTCAAATTTGCGGTGGGAAGTATCAACTAAAGCAATTTTTTCACCTTGAATTAAGAAAGAATTATATGTTGTCCCATTACGTAACCCAAACTCAACATCGAAACGCTCTCTATCCCAATCAAGGCAACGAATTGCGGTAGTTTGAGGTGCAATTTCAATAGTTTGTATAGTTAAACGTGATGGATTAGAAAAAATTGAAGTAATATCTGTGAGTGCTACCATTGGGTTTCTCCAAAAATAAATTTATCTGGAGTGAATCTGCTTACTCTTATATTGAACTGTTATCTTCAATTGGTAAAATGCCAATTTCTAAAGGCATTCATTAGTAAGTTTTATTCATTATGAAGATTGGTTTACCATTGGTATCAATCAATGTTTATCATTAATTTTATGCGTAGTAATTGAGCAGCAATCTCATAACTTCTTGATTCAGGGAAAGCAAGGAAAAACACTGCTCAGTTCAAGACATGAGCAGGATATAGTGGTAATTCTTGCCTAAGAGGATGTTTGAAAAGTGGTTGGTTGTGATGAGCGCCCACTTGATTGCAGCATCTATAATTAATCTTGCCCTATTTAGTTCGTTACCATGTCGGAAGAAGATATCCGTGCCGCAAGGCTGGAAAAAGTAGACCAGATTAAGCAGTTAGGGGCTAATCCCTACGCCTATCGTTGGGAATCCACCCATAACGCTGCCCAATTGCAGGAAAAATTTGCTGATTTAGCTAGTGGTGAAGAAGTTGATTTAGAAGTTGCGATCGCCGGTCGGATTATGGCGCGGCGTGTTTTTGGTAAACTAGCATTTTTCACCTTGCAAGACGAAACCGGCACAATACAGCTTTATCTGGAGAAAAATCGTATCCAAGAAAGCATGGCAGAAATTGATGCTGAAGCTTTCAACCACCTGAAGCAACTCACAGATGCAGGCGATATTCTGGGAGTTAAAGGCACGATTAAACGGACTGAAAAGGGCGAGTTATCAGTCTACGTCAAACAATACACCATCCTGACCAAATCCCTTCTGCCCCTACCCGACAAGTGGCATGGATTAACAGATGTTGCCAAACGCTACCGTCAGCGATACGTTGACTTGATTGTTAACCCCGAAGTCCGCCAAACTTTTCGCCGTCGCGCCCAAATTACCGCAGGTATTCGCCGCTATTTAGAACAACGCGATTTTCTCGAAATTGAAACGCCTGTTTTGCAAAGTGAAGCTGGCGGTGCAGATGCACGTCCTTTCATCACCTACCACAACACCCTAGAAATGGAACTGTATCTGCGAATTGCGACAGAACTCCATCTCAAGCGGTTAATTGTCGGTGGCTTTGAAAAAGTGTTTGAAATGGGACGGATTTTCCGAAATGAAGGAATTTCCACCAGACACAACCCCGAATTTACCTCAATTGAAATTTACCAAGCCTACGCCGACTACAACGATATGATGGCGCTGACGGAAGGAATTATTACCACCGTCGCCCAAGAAGTTCTCGGCACATTGCAAATTACCTACCAAGGTGAAACTGTAAATTTAACACCGCCTTGGCGACGGGTGACAATGCACGACTTAGTGAAAGAAGCTACAGGCTTAGACTTTAATTCTTTCCACACTTTGTCAGACGCAAAAGCCGCAGCTAAAAATGCGGGGATTCCTGGTGTAGATGAAGCCCAATCAATTGGTAAGTTACTCAATTTAGCTTTTGAAGAAAAGGTAGAAACAAATTTAATTCAACCTACCTTTGTCATTGACTATCCTGTAGAAATTTCGCCACTCGCAAAACCACACCGTTCTCAACCTGGTTTGGTAGAACGATTTGAGTTATTTATTGTGGGACGTGAAACTGCTAACAGCTTCTCAGAATTAACAGATCCCATCGACCAAAGAGAACGTTTAGAAGCCCAAGCCGCCCGCAAAGCTGCTGGTGACTTAGAAGCCCAAGGCGTAGATGAAGACTTCCTCACCGCCCTGGAATATGGAATGCCACCTACAGGCGGTTTAGGTATTGGTATTGATAGGTTAGTCATGTTATTGACTGACTCTGCAAGTATTCGGGATGTCATCGCTTTCCCCTTACTCAAGCCTGAAAAATCAGAAGCATCCGCAGAAATAGAAAGTTAAAAAATCTGCAATTAAATAGTTTAAAAACCTGTATGAACGTAAAATTTTACGTTGCTACAGGTTTTTTATTGATTATCATCAAATTAACTTTTGAATAAGATTAAATTTGTACCACAATTTTAATTTCCTCAAGTTGCTGCTGTAACCAAATAGCAAACAAATCCCTAAGAATTTTGCAGCGCAATTCTTCATCTAAATTAGGCTGAAGAATTTCTTCAACCCAAATCAGATGAACTCCTTTATGTGTGAGAATTGGCTTAAGCATCTGCGGCGGATGGGCAGTAAAGACACAAGTAGCAATTTCTAGCATAAAATCACTACGGTATCGGATTCCACAATATCCATTAACACGACGTAATTCTGGTTCTTGTATGTATTGTTGGGCAATATCTTGAAAAGATATTTCATTGTTTTGCACTGCATCAAACAATTTCCACGCTAACTCTTCATCATCTAAAACAACTTCATAAGTGATAGATTTAGCATAATCAAGTTGATGTGCAGAAAAGAAAGATTCGACTTGCTCAGAAAAGAGATGATGCGCTAACTTTGCAGAAAGTAAAGAAACTTGAACTAATTCTTTGAACTCATTGAGAGACAAATAATGTTTTTCTAGCCATTCTTCCGTATCTTTAGCTTTGACAAGTTTTTTGGCCAAACGCATTTTATCTGCTGTCTGCTGAAGTTCTCCTGTTTGAATTTTTATATTTGCTTTATCAGCAGCATCAGTAATAATCTTGCGACTAGCTATTGCCGCAATTATATCTGGAAGTTGGCAGGAAAGCTTGAGTTGATACAATATATCTTCAGGAGAGATAATGAAAAAATCAATCATTAATTTATTCCCATTTTTTAAAATACCATCTATTGATGAGTATTAACGAAATTGAGTAATTCTTCTAAATTATTAGTGCCATTGGTTAACTGTAAGTCATATATGGTAATTTCAGCATCTTGAATATCTTTAATTTCTACTTGAGGATTATTATTTTTTTGTTTGGTTGATAGCCCCATTTGTTTAAGTAAACGACTGATGTGACGTTCGGTAATTTTAATTCCCATTTCACTTATTAAATGTTTACTTAACCATTGTGCTGTCCAGTTTTGAAATGGATAGCCATATTCTTGAGGACTATGAGTTACTAATTCTTTCAAGCGTTCGAGATATTGCTCATTAATAAGTTTTGGACGACCTATCTTTTGCTCTTGCCATTGGTGAGCTAATCCAGCCTTAGCTACACCACTCCAATATCGCGCCATGTGGTAAGAACAGTGTAATATTTGACAAATTTTGCTGGGAGATTGACCCTGATCTGCTAGCAACATAATTTCGATGCGACGACGATATTCAGGTTGTAAATTTGCTTGCAAATTTTTTAGCAAAACTTTTTTCTGAAAAGGTGTTAAAAATTTGCTAGTATTAACGATGTGGTTGTGAAAATCTTGAAATTGATTGATTTCAGATGACATAGATGCTAAAAACCTCATCCAATAAAAAAAATCAATCCAAATTGGTTTTTTGGTCAAAAGTGATTCGAGAGAATAGATTTTTGATTATTTTAGCAACTTCAATATTAGTAAAATATTTTTCTCTAGGACAGCCATAAATAGGAATAAATTGGATTATTGTTATTAAATACAATTTATATCTCCAGAAAGATTAAAATATTTTTAGAAGTAAATAGTATTTCAAAAGTGTAATTTTATAGTCTTTTGAAAAAAAATCCTTAGTCTAAGATAAATACTTAAAGCTAAGGACAGTTATTAAAGGCTAACAATCATCAATAAATATGTAATTAACATTTTTGTACATATAGGACTCATATTTGATTTCTGAAAAAACTCAGTATACTCATAAATCCCTTTTTTACTTTTCCCCGTTCCCTGTTCCCTGTTCCCTCCCTACGCAAATATGTTCATTAATCAAATCGGATTCCTATATCATTTAGTTCACAGATAAATTTGAATGAATTCGCTTTATTAGGATATATAGATAACCAGTATTATTAAATAGAACATAAAAATATTGGTGTGTAGATATCTTGAGAGTTAAAATTAAGATAAGGAGGTTTTAAATTAATACCATGTAAAGCAAATTGTTTCAGTATCAAAGCTAGACGATTTTCTCTTGATTCATCTTGTTGTTGCCAAGCTTCTAATAAAGCGTTAGTAACAATTTGACAACGGTTTAAGCCAAAACTTTCTTGTTCAGAAAATTTATTGTCTGGTTCTTCTGCAATTGCAAGACCTGGAGCGAGTAATTTCGTAAACAATGGTATTGCTTCTCGAAAATACGATTTATAGTTGAAATAAATATCTTGTAAAACTTCTTTAATAACTGAATATTGAGGTTTTTCAAAGTAAAGTACTGCTGTATCGTAGCGATCATAGTCTGAGGGATTATAGAGAGCCTTAAAAGTAAAGGGAATATATCTAGTGTTAAGTTGCTGTGTAAGGCTGCTCATAACTGCTACTGCACCTTCAGAACTTAAATTAAAGTAAACACGTACAAGTTGTAAATTGATTGCATGATCAGCAGAACTTGATAATCCAGCATCGCCAACAGCCATATAAAAACCGTTCTGCACCAAATTACGAGGCATTTGGACGGCCACCATATCTCCAGCGATCGCATTTTTTTCTCTATCTCGAAGATGGCGATCGCGTTCTATATACAAAGTCAAGCCAGCTTTTTTCACCACCACAGAGCGATCGCTCTCTTCCCTTAAAACTTGCCAACCGGGGTCAAAGTAGCCTCTACCTTTATTGGATAAGTGTAATTGCTCATAAAACTCTACATCTACTCCAAAATAAGTATTGTTTTCTAAATTGTTAGGCATTGTTGAATCCATTAGATTTATATCTAAAGACAGAGCCTTTTTGCCAGCACCGTTATAATAAATACCGTAGAGAAAATTGCACAATTGTGAACTTAAAAACTTGTGCTGAAGCTTTAAAGGTAATTGTTGAAAGCGTACTACCGCTTCTTCTGGTAGTTTCAAGGGTTTGTATTTAGGATGAGAAATACAAAAGTTAGACTGAATGTTAAGGTTACTGGCTATGTCTAGCAAAGAAGTTAGTAGTCTGTGTTCAAAGTTTTGTAACGAAATTGAACTTAGTAACTGCATACTTTTAATCACATTATTCAATTATAAAAATATGATTTTTTAAAATAGACTTACTACTAATTGTCTGACTTGAGTAGGATTCAGCTATTAATAACTGAATCCTATTGACTAACAAATGACAATCTAGAAGGCACCACCAGCACCACCACCGCCAACACCACCAGCACCAGCGCCAGCACCACCAGCGCCAGCACCGCCAGCACCACCAGCGCCAGCACCAGCGCCAGCAGCACTAAATGACTTAGCAATGGATGCAATATTAGCGATCGCAAATCCGTTTACGCCATACTCTAGAAACTTCTGACCGAAGGCAATATATGGCAGAAATAAATCGCCTTCTCCTCCCTGCACAGCCATAGCTTCTGTATCAGTTAAGTCTTCGAGAAAGTTTTCTGCATCTGTGAACAGTTCAGAACCAGCAGGATTGATTTTAGATGCATTAATGTTGACCATTGTTTTTCTCCTATTCAATAGCTAAACTTCTTTGGAATTCATGTGTGAATTGCTAAATCCTATTGACCAGCAAATGACCATCTATTCGGCAGCACCGCCAACACCACCAGCGCCACCACCAGCACCACCACCAGCACCACCACCAGCACCGCCAGCACCACCAGCACCACCAAGGCCAAGAATACCAGCAGCACTAAATGACTTGGCGATGGATGCAATATTAGCGATCGCAAATCCGTTCACGCCATACTCTAGAAACTTCTGACCATAGGCGATGTATGGCAGGAATAAAGCGCCTTCTCCGCCTTGTACAGCCATCGCTTCTGTATCACCTAAGTCTTCTAAAAAGCTTTCTGTATCTGTAAACAATTCAGAACCTGTTGGATGTAATGCAGAACCATTGATGTTGACCATTGTTTTTTCTCCTAATTCAATACATTCAATACCTAAACTTGTTTGTGGTTGTGTTGTTGATTGTAAGAACTTGATTGACCAGCAAACTACAACGTATAGGTTATGCTGCCACTGAGACCATGCAAACCAGCCGCACCAGCACCACCAACACTACCAGCAGGCGCAGCAGGCGCAACAGGCGCAGCACCAGCACCACCAGCACCACCAGCGCCGCCAGCACCAGCATCACCAACACCACCAGCGCCACCACCAGCACCACCACCAGCACCACCAAAGCCACCGATACCAGCAGCACTAAATGATTTGGCAATGGATGCAATATTAGCGATCGCAAATCCGTTCACGCCATACTCTAGAAACTTCTGACCATAGGCGATGTATGGCAGGAATAGAGCGCCTTCTCCGCCTTGTACAGCCATAGCTTCTGTATCACCTAAGTCTTCTAAAAAGCTTTCTGTATCTGTAAACAGTTTTGAACCGGCAGGATTTGGTTCTGACATATTCATTTGTTTCATTCTTTTTTCCTCCAATCAAAATTGGCAGAAAACATTCATTTATGTATGGATTAAGCTTGCATTGCTTAATTCATACTGACATTTTTATGAAAAAAACTTTATTGTTCAATAGCTTAATAAAGATAATTACGTCCTAAAATGACTAATTATGTCCGAAACAAAAATATTTATTTTAGTCTGTAATAAATAAAGGAGTATTTAAATATTTTTTAAATAAATAACTAAGACAAAATCAACATTTTAATTGCTATTTTGATTATCAATATTAGTTGCAACTAAGATGCGATCGCCTTGAAATCTGCCTTAATCAGACTCAACAAATCAAAGCAGGCAGAATAATTAGGTCAGGCTATCTACTTCTAGTATTTGCTAAGTTATATGTGTCTATATTAAAAGCATTTTAGCGACATAATTATACAAGTTTTGTCTTTAAAAAACGATAAACAAAGGTGCTACGAAGATTTGTAGCACCTAATGGAATTTGAGACGAAACATCACTATAATTGGAAATTTGAGTTTCTAAATGCTTTTCTATCCTAGTACAGCACGGCGGAAATAAAGCACCCATGATAAATTGCTGGAAAGCTCACTATAAAGGTTTTTTCATTTCAGACTTCATACTTCAGCCTTTTTGTACTAGTTTCTTGGATGTATTGTCATTGTAGTAGTGTAATTAACTTATCAAGCGGTTGTTGCTTCTGGCAATTCAAATTTATAACCGTAGCCACGAACTGTTTTAATAAACTCAGGTACGTTCTGATCAACTTCTAATTTCTTGCGTAGTTGACCAATGTGTACATCAACAACTCGTCCATCGCCCACATAGTCGCAACCCCAAATTTTTTGGATAAGTTGTGGACGACTCCAAGCTTGATTAGGATGACTTGCCAAAAAATGTAAAATATTAAACTCCAAAGCTGTTAAATTTAGTGGTTTATCATTGAGCGTGACTTCTCTACCTTCTGGATTAATAGCTAGTTGCTTGAAAACCAAGCGTTGTACAGGGGATGGGTTGATAGAACGTACACGTCTTAAAAGTGCTTGTACTCTAACTTCTACTTCTGCAAGACTAAATGGTTTAGTCAAAAAGTCATCAGCACCCGCAGAAAGAATCTTAATTTTATCTTCTTCCGCATTTCTACTGGTCAGTATCATTACTAACACATTCGTACGTCTCTGCATTTCTTCGCACAAACTGTAGCCACTGATATCTGGTAAATTCCAATCTAAAATTACTAAAACTGGATTAAATTGCTCAAACAAAGATAGTGCCGTTTTTCCATCTGCCGCAGACTCTATTTGATATTTTCGACCGAGAAAACGATAGATAAGATTACGGACACCAAAGTCGTCATCCACAACAAGAATTTTGGGATTTGTAGCAGGAAGCGTCACCATAAATTTCTAGCCTATGATTAATCTGGCAACTCGTAGTTGAGATAGCTTTTGTAAATTACGAGAAGCCACTCTCAGGAAGTTTGTATTACAAAAATTTTTGAGATTTTCTTGACATTTACCTAAGTCGAGTACTTAGACATAAAACAGCTTTTTCCCAGACATTGGCACTAATATACAGAGATACACTTAATTTTCTATTAAATTTCGGAAAACTTCAGCTATCATAGTGCATACCAAATGTATAATTTTTGTATGATTTTTGTATGATTTTGAATTTAACAGTATAATTAAATACTCTCGTCTTTAAAATAAATTTAATTTATTGGGGATTTTCCCAGAAGAAATACCCTTCAGACAGAAAGTCAATTGCTCACCAAGCCAGCCTCAACTGAAATTTGGTAAAATAACTTACTCTAAACTTTCCACAGTAAATGGAGTTGGAAAGGAAAGGCCATCTGTCCAGGGTGTGTCTACGTGCAGCTACATTCCTACTTGTAACCAAAAACACTTAAAAAGCTGATTGTATGACAAGCCAAGGACTCAGAGCTTCCTTAGAAGGTATTAGAGCTGCGAAAACAGCCTTAACTGATAAAACTTTAAGCCAACACAAATTAGCAATAGCTTTAGGTATTACACGTCAACCAGTATCTAAGTTTTTTGCAGGTGAGCCAGTTTCTCGTAGTTGCTTTGTACAAATTTGCCAACATTTAGGATTATCTTGGCAAAAAATTGCTGAATTGCCAGAAGATATAACTTCAGATTCGATTGCTCAATCAAATATTAATAAGAGAGATTTAAATATATTGGTGCAGGAAATACGTCAAAAGCGCCAAGGAAAAATTCAAGACCAGTGCTGTACTGTACAAATGTTAGATATTGCCCAAGCAATTCCGTTGGTTGATATTTATACTCCTGTTTATGTATTAGAACAAATTACTAGTCAGAGATGGATAGAAATTGGAGATTTGTTAAAAGACTTTTGTTTTGAATCAGGGTTTAATCGAGTTGGACAAACACAGCTACACAAAAAATTACCAGGGTTAGAAGCTGCATCGCTGTACTCTAAGTTGATGGTGTTGGGTAAACCAAGTGCAGGTAAAACCACATTTTTGAAATACTTGGCGCTTGGGTGTAATCAAGGAGAAATAAAACCGAATCACGTAGCTATATTTATCAGCCTCAAAGACTTTACTGAAGATTTTAAAGATAATAGTGATTTTAGTTTATTGGAGTATATTAGCCAAGAATTTCTAAGCTGTGGGATTGAAGCAGAGTCTACACTAAGCGTTTTAACTGAAGGTCAAGCATTGATTTTATTAGATGGATTAGATGAAGTACAAGCGGAGTATGTAAATCAGGTTAATAAAGAAATTCGGCGATTTTATCAGTCTTATTACAAAAATCAGTTTGTGATTAGTTGTCGAATAGCAGCTCAAAAATACAAATTTTCAGGATTTACGGAAGTTGAAATTTCCGACTTTGATATGCAACAAGCTGAAACTTTTGTAAAAAATTGGTTCGTAGCAGTTGCTCATGAATCTAAGGAAGATGGAGATTCTATAGGAAATTTATTTATTCATCAATTGCATTTGCCAGAAAATAAGCAATTAAGAGAATTAGCGATAACACCAATATTGTTACATTTTATTTGCTTATTATTTCAAGCAAAATCTGAATTTACATTTAAACCAACTAAGTTATATGACGAAGCATTAAATATTTTGCTAGGTCGATGGGATGAAGTTAGAGGTATTGAAAGGCATTCAATTGACTGGCATTTCAGCATAGCTAGTGCAAAAAAGCTCCTGGCTCAAATTGCGGCTATTACTTTTGAGCAGGAAAATTATTTTTTTGAACAAGAACAAATCCAGTCGTTAATATCTCAGCATTTAAGTAAATATAATTACTATGTTTATAATGATTCAATTTTGATAAATCAGCAGATGCAAGATAGTGAAAGATTACTAAAAATACTTGAGGTAGATTATGGTTTATTAGTGCAGCGATCGCATGGGATTTATTCTTTCTCTCATTTGGCTTTGCAAGAGTATTTAACTGCAAAAAATATTGTGATAAATTACCAAAAGGAGTCACTCAATCAGTTAATTACTCATCTCCCCGAAAAACGCTGGCAAAATGTCTTCTTGCTGACTGTAAGTATGTTAAACAATGCTGAAGAAATGCTGCGGGTAATGAAACAAAAAATAGATGATTTAGTCGCTAATGATCAGAAAATTCAAGATTTTCTACTGTGGCTATATCAAAAATCTAACTCAGTTGCGACTCAATATCAAGCAGGTGCGATTAGGGCTTTTTACTTAGTTTGTGTTGGTCGTTCATTAGAAGTGTTTCTGAAAGGAAGTAATTCTCCTCAACACCAAGTTTTCGCTAATTCATCTAGCTACGGTTTGGAGTGTGCTATTATTGGCAACTTAGCCTTCAACCCAGAACTGGCTATTGATGAGTTTCTCGCTAGTACTTTTGCTTGTGCTGGAGAACTAGAATTTGCCTGTAACTATATTTTGAATGATGCTATTGTTTTTGATTATGCTCATGCTTTAAATATTGCTTTTGACAAAGCTCTAAATTTAGTTATTGAGTCTAAGTTTAAGCAATTTCTCCAAAATTTAAAAAAACAATTACCAAATGCACACAACCATCCTCATAAATTTCGTAAGTGGTGGATAGAACATGGTAAATTCTGGAACGAAAAATTTAGAGAACTCTTAATTCAATATCGCAACATTTGTCATGATTGGCAGTTTAGTCAACAGCAAATAGAAGTAATTCAGCAATATTATATTGCTAATAAATTATTGATAAACTGTCTGAATATTGCTAATAATATTACACCCGCGATTCGCCAAGAAATTGAAGAAACACTGCTGTTGGCGATCGCAAAAGTCAAAAATTAAATTATCTAGGTAAAAATTCATAACTCAGGAGTCAGAAATCAGAATTTATAAAAGGTTTGATGTCATAAGTATATTTATGATTCAAATGAATTCCTAGTTAAAAATATCCCAATATGCCATAAGAAAGACTTTTATAACATTCATACCAGAGAAAGAGCAATCAAATAGCTTAATCTCGTTAAATTGCTGTTAGCGAAGTCAGTTAAGGATATTTTATGAATAATTTAGTAGGCGGTATTATTCCTCAACAGCCACCCATTGAGCCTGTGTCTGATGCTCATGTTCTCAAGTCTCGTTTGGAATGGGGCGAACCAGCTTTTACAATTTTAGATGTGCGCGATCGCCAGACATATAACGAAGGTCATATCATGGGCGCAATGCCTATGCCTGTAGATGAATTAGCAGACCGAGCAGTACCATCTCTAGATAAGAACCGTGATATCTATGTTTACGGTGGTAATGATGAAGAATCTGCTCAAGCAGCACAAGTTTTGCGTTCTGCTGGTTTTGTGCATGTATCTCAACTTAAGGGTGGCCTAGGTGCATGGAAGGCGATCGGCGGCCCAACAGAAGGTATTGTTGAATCTAGAACTCCCGCAGGTGCAGACGACTATAATGTTGTCTCTCGTCTGAAAAACCACGCCGAAAATCAGCAAAAAGAAGTCTAGATTTTTAGCTTGAACAAAAAGAAGCCTCTCGCCTACCCGGAACGGGAGGCGACGAGATGAATTTTTGGGCGGCGACGAGTTGACCTCCGACCATTATCAACCGATAGGTTGATCAGGGAGTGGGGTCAAGGAGGAGTCGCCAATCTTTATATTTGGCATCCTATCAATCCAGTCTTCAACCAACTGGGTAACTGTTTTTTCTCTAGATTCTGCATAAGATTTTAGCTTGTCGTACCTTCTCTGAGAAAGCCTAATTCTGATAGATTTTTCCTTCACAATGTATCACTACTATGGATACATCTATGATAATATATAAATGGTCATTGACCCACCCACACGGCTGTAAACAACACGAAGTAGCGGTACGACGCTTGCGTAGGCAACTAGCGTGAGCAATTGGGGAAGGGAATTTGCCGCTGGGACGCGAATGCACACCGGAGGCGGAGCGTCTCCGGCTCCGCTCCATGTAAATTCTCGGATTACAATTAACTGCCTTGGGAAGCAGGGCGGCTGCCTGGGTTCTGGCTTTAACCAGATAAAGGGGGAAACCCCAGAGATGCTACGTCAGACTCGGAGCGTTTTTGGTAACGCACATTGTTTTCACAATGTTCCTAACAGAGCAGTGGCAAATGAGACAGGAAGCCAACACTTACCGCTTGCGGAAGTGTTGGTACTTCACTTAAAGAGTCAATAGTCAATTGACTGTTGACTCTTTGATTTTCGACTAATGTTCAAATAAATCTTTGAACTGTAATAAATCTAATGCAACGATTGTTGGTAATACTTGAAAGCATTCTTGTGCGAGTTGCCAACGTTCTTCTCGTTTGAGCATTTCACTCAGCTTGTGCTGGACACTAATTAAATAACGCACATCATTGGCAGCATAACTTAGTTGCGCTTCAGTTAAATTAGCAGCATTACCCCAATCAGAACTTTGGGCGCTTTTATCAAGTTCTACTTGTTCTAACTCTTGTACTACATCTTTGAGTCCGTGACGGTTGGTATAAGTACGGGCTAACTTACTGGCAATTTTGGTACAAAAAACAGGCTGGACGTAAATTCCTAAGTTGTGGCGTAAAGTAGCAACATCAAAACGCGCAAAGTGAAATATCTTCAGTACATTCTTGGCTTCGAGAAGTTGTTTTAAATTGGGAGATTCCGTTTGTCCTCTAGCGATGCGGATGGCTGTGACTTTACCTTCCGAGTTGCACAGTTGCACAAGACACAAGCGATCGCGCTGTGGTAATAATCCCATAGTTTCCGTATCAACAGCGATCGCTTCGGCTTTTAAGTACTCACTGAGGGTAGAGTCATTAATGTCGCGATCGCAAACCTGAAAATCTGGTAATGTCATGAATTACTCAATAATAAATGCAGTGTCTTCCACAAAAGAATACCCTTAGACACTACATGTTTTCAGCAAATCACTTTATCTACTCAACAGGAAAATTTGCGTTAAGTAGACTTCACCTTGCTGATTAGTCGCTACACCAACCCCAGTCAGGTTGTAA
The DNA here is from genome assembly GCA_018993265.1 of Nostoc sp. TH1S01. Lineage (GTDB taxonomy): Bacteria > Cyanobacteriota > Cyanobacteriia > Cyanobacteriales > Nostocaceae > Nostoc_B. The sequence continues at coordinate 55,514 of JAGKSW010000152.1, read as the reverse complement.
TTACCTTTGATATTCTTCAAATGTCCCGGACTTTCTAACCAACCAATCACAGCTTGACTAGCAGGATTACTATATCCTTGGTTGACTGCAACATTTTCGCCTGCACTATTAAAGCGAATCGAAGTAGCTATAACACGCTTTTCAAATCCGTTATGACTGAAGGGAACTTTCCCCTTAGCCATATTTTGACTGTGAATCCTGGCTTGTCGAGAGATATTGGCATTTAAAGTTAATTTTGGCAGTTTTTTAGAAACTCGGTAGCGGTTGATTTGTTCAAAAACTGATTTTTCTAATGCAGTGGTGTTAAAGGTAGTAGTTGACGAAGCTAGTTGACTTGCAGCAATTGGTTGAGTTGTTTTGTTGGTAGATGAGTGGCTTGGTATTGGAGTAGTGACAAATCCACTAGCAAGGACAAGCGTACTTAAAGCGATGCCAAAAGCAGGTTGTCGAAACATGAAGAGTTACAGAATATAGATGATTAAGACCTATACTCTACCTTCGACTTTCTCGAATCTGTAACAGGATATTATTAAAAATTGCTCAATTTGGGAAGGAGGGGTTAGGGATTAGGGGCTAGAGGCTAGGGAAGAGGGTATAGATCGCACTATTGTATGAAGGTGTGGTATTTGTAGCAGCAGAATAGTTGATGGTGCGATCGCTCATAATGCCAGCACTTCATCTAAAATCACGATGAATAAGTTTGACACTGTTCTTAGTTGTCGGTCATTGGTGAGAAACTGGGTACAGCCTAATGCTGTAGCCGTTGCAAGATGAATGGCATCGGGTGTTCTCAATGAAGGTGTAATAGCACGTAGTCTTGCTGCTTCCTTCAAGATGGCTTGACTAATGGGAACTAATTGTATTTGGGGTGATTGCAATAATCGCTCGTAGGCATTAATCAGAAACGTATCTGAATTTCTCATTGGTACGACTAGGGTTTCCATCAAAGTCAGTTCACTGGTAAAAACTTCCAGGTTTCCTGTCTGAAGGTTATTCCATAGAGGATTCAGCAACATTCCATAAGTTGGGTTCTGTTCAACGGCGTAAATAATCGTTACTGTATCAATGTATATACGGTCAGCATTGGAAAAAGTTAGTTGTCCCATGCCTCTTTCTCTACCTGTATATCTCGATTGATTTCCTCTACACTTCTTCCGACAGGGCGTTGTCTATGAATTTCTTCAAGCAATGTTAGAATGGATTGGCTTTTTAGTGCAGGTTTCTGTTCTGGTAACAAGACAATCACCTCAACGGTTTCTCCTACTGAGGTTAAAGCAGTATCATTAGGCAAATTAATTTCAATTTTGTTTCCTGGTAAAACTTGAGTTTCAATTCGTAACGCCGATTGCATCTGGTCTTCTCCTATTTAAATTTGCCCTATATTTTATTAATCATGGCGCAGATTTTGTGCGATCGCATATTGGGAAAATCTGCTTTTGTGCGATCGCTTCTGAAGTTGTGCGAAAATGCGAATTGCGAATTGCGGTGCGATTTGGTATTACACCCTTACTTCTTACCAATACCATCGCACAAGTGCCTGTCACTCTCGCTGACGTTAATATTATTTTGTAAATAATTGCGTACCCAATCACAATTGTTCTGTATTAAAGAGTCTAATTCCAAATCTGCAAGATTCCAGAGTTTGATTGTCTTGTCCGAACTGCCAGAAGCCAATGTCTTGCCGTCGCGGCTAATACTCACGCTATTGACAAATTCACTATGCCCGTTCAGGGTGCGGATTTGGATTTCCTTGCCTGTCTCTAGATTCTAGAGTTTGATTGTGTTGTCCAGACTGCCAGAAGCCAAAATCTTGCCGTCGGGGCTAAAACTCACGCTACTGACACTTTCACTATGCTCGTTCAGGGTGCGGATTGCCTTGCCTGTCTCTAGATTCCAGAGTTTGATTGTCTTGTCCCCACTGCCAGAAGCCAATGTCTTGCCGTCGGGGCTAATACTCACGTCATAGACATAGTTACTATGCCCGTTCAGGGTGCGGATTTCCTTGCCTGTCTCTAGATTCCAGAGTTTGATTGTCTTGTCCCTGCCAGAAGCCAATGTCTTGCCGTCGGGGCTAATACTCACGCTACTGACATCTTCACTATGCCCGTTCAGGGTGCGGATTAGGTTGCCTGTCTCTAGATTCCAGAGTTTGATTGTATTGTCCGAACTGCCAGAAGCCAATGTCTTGCCGTCGGGGCTAATACTCACGCTATCGACAGAGTAACTATGCCCGTTCAGGGTGCGGATTTGGATTTCCTTGCCTGTCTCTAGATTCCAGAGTTTGATTGTGTTGTCCACACTGCCAGAAGCCAATGTCTTGCCGTCGGGGCTAATACTCACGCTATTGACAAATAGACTATGCCCTTCCAAGCGGTTGCGCTCTCTTCCTTGAAAACGAACTGTCTGTAAAGCATTGAATACCTGTAGGTTAGTGGTGTGTTGGCTTGGCAGGATTTTTCCCGCCTTGATTGCTTGGACAAAAGCTTCCAATTGTTTATTTTCATTAAATAGAGACAAGGAATATCGAGCAAGAGATTCAGCTTGATTCAGTTCCGATTGGTTTTTCTGATTCCATGCCGTCAAACCCAATCCACCGCTAATTACCACCGCCACCAACGAACCCGCCGCAATGCCCCAGGCGGTTCTAATTTCGCGCTTCCTGCGGGCTACTTCGACTTGTTTCAGGCGATTATTTTCTTGAATACTCTCCTCAATAAATTCTGTCTCATCAATCAAGTCTCCAGGGCGTTCCTTGAGTTTTTCTTCTGCTTCCGCCAAAGCCGCACCCCGCAACAATGAACCAGAATCTCGCTGCGTTGCTTCCCATTGTCCCTTTGCTGCCCGCAGTCGCTCTTGCCAAGCTCTAAAAACGCGGTCTTTATTCATCCATTCCCGCAATTCTCCCCAATTGCGAATCAAAGCTTCATGGACTACTTCTACTGTTTCTTGACTGGTAGCATTGCGACTTGTCACCACCAACCGAGCATCAGCTAATTGTTTGACCAAATCCCAGCTTTGCTCCCCCAATTCAGCTTTCATTGCCACACGTCGGGTATCTTCTGTTCCCTCACCCGGACGCACCAATTGAATAAAAATCCGCCGGACTTTTTCTTTCTCCGCCTCTGTCAAGTTGCCATATTTCTCATCCGCATGACGAGCTAATGCACCTTCTACTTGACCAATTTCTTCATAGATATTGTGAGTTAATTGTTTACCTGTGCGCTTGTTCCACAACTCTGTTAAAGCAAACTCTAGCAAAGGTAAATTTCCTGGTTGGTTTTCTACATCCTCTAAAATGCGTTCTACCAGTCCGCTTGCAAATGTCACTCCTAATTTTTCGGCTGGTTTTTCAATGACTTGGGTTAATTCCTCCCGATTCATCGGCCCCAGTTTTAAGTCAGCATTTTGCAAAACATCCGCAAAGGGACGATAGGAGAGAGCATTGCCCAAAAAATCTGCCCGCATTGTCGTTACCCACACCGTAGCGGATGCAGATAGAGACGTGGAAGTTTCTAAACTAGCTAATAAGCAGTCAAGAAATTTATGGCGAGTTTCCTGATGGTGACAGAGAGTATAAATTTCTTCAAATTGGTCAGCAATTAATAGCACCCGTTCATTAGGGTGATTTTGCCGAATTTTAGCAAAAACGTCCGATATCAGCATAGAGCCATCTTGCAAGTAGCCAGCTAACTTGCGGGCTTGGGCAATTTGGTCAGTTGCATCTAAATTAGGCGTATAAAGTGGCACTAAAGCTACAGCCAGCGCATGGAAAGGATCAGCACCAGGACGAAAGTGAGTAAACTGCCAATGTCCGGCTGTTTGCAACTTGGGGACTAACCCCGCCAACACCACCGAAGATTTACCGCTTCCCGATGCACCCAGCACGGGAATAAAATTCTGGGTTTTAGTTGCACTATAAAGTTCTTCGATAAAAATTTCTCGCCCAAAGAACACATCCGCATCATTGGGGCCAAAATGAAACAACCCCCGATAAGGACAAGGCAGATTTTCATCAGCAACATCAACAGATGTGGGTTTTACCTCTTCTCTGTAGTAGAAATAGTTGTAGATAATGTTGTGATCGCCAACCTGAGCGCCCTTAACTTCTCCTTGAAACTCTGTATGGTTCATTTTAGAGACTCCAGTGACTTTTAGTTAAAGGTATTTGTTTGGGTGTTGCGATCTCCAACCTGAGCGCCTTTCACTTCTCCTTGAAATATTGTGTTATGCTTACCTGCTGCGGACTCTTCCGGCTTTTCCTGTTTCAATAACTCCTGCGCTAATTTAATAACTTCCGCATCTTTATCAACGCCTAAATTGGTTAACTCTTCTTTGAGCAATGCCTTAAACGCTTCTGAATCTAACTTTTTCTCATGTTTATCTACGATATTGCTATCATCTTCTTTACCCTGATCAGCAAATTTTTTCTTAATCAAAGCCTTTAAACCCTGATAGGCATCTTTAACGGCTGTTCCGGCGGTTTCTTTAGTAGCAGCGATCGCACCAGCACCTAAAGCAGTAATAATTATAGAAATAGGTTCCATCGTTAATCCTTTATAAGTCAGCACGAGAGATTCGATGTATCTAAGGAATATACAGCGAAAATAGGGCGCGTTACGCAAATAAAGTAACGCACCCCAAGTTTTAAGCAAGTTTTAACTGAATTATCTTCCTAACGCGTGCGGATAAATATTTGGGTGAAGTAAACCGCACCTCTGCTATTTACCGCCACACCAACACCTGTGAGGTTGTAATTACCTTTGATATTAGCCAAATGTCCTGAACTTCTGAGCCAACCTTGCACAGCCTGGGTTGCAGGATCGCTATATCCCTGATTGTAAGCCACATTTTCAGCAGCTGCGCTGTAGGGAATTGTAACTGCGATCGCTTGAATTCTTGCGCCAAAACCATCATGACCAAATGCAACTCGCCCCTGAGCCATATTTTGACTATGAGTCCTAGCTTGATTGTCAATAGTTGAGTTACGTGTTAATGCTGGTAGACCAACAGAAGATCGATATTGATTGATTTGAGTGAAAACGGCAGCCTCTAACGCCGCAGTATTTACAGTTGATTGTGCCAGTTGGATGCTGTGGTCTGACATTTTAGGTTGTTGCAAGGTAGCAGTTTGAACTGGTGTAGAAAAAGCGGTTACGCCTCCAATTAAGGCTAGAGTCGCCACACCAGCACTGTAGATTTTATTCTGAATCATTAATAGGTAGCCCTAAACACACTGAAAGAAAACACTTCCAGATAATGTAACGGACTCATGTAAATTGAACAAATAGGCTATGAGCCAGCATCTGAGGATTTATGCTGCTCTACCTTGAAAAATTGCCAGCCAACTTACATATTCATAAATTTCCACCCATCATCATTCTCTGGGCAGAGAAATAATAAGAAGTCACGAATCAGAAGTCATACCAATTCAAATAATGTTTGCAACAGATACCCCACCCCTTGCCAAGCTACTGTGTACACATCAATCCTGGTTGAGTGCATCTATCCCGCCTCGGAATCAATTCCGAGTCTCATAGCGCAAGTCCTCTCAAGAGGACTCAACCAGAAGTTTATTTCAGTCCACTTAAGTGGACTTTGGCTATGAGCCTGGAACTTTAGTTCAAGGCGGGATGCGGTTTCATACAGCAAATTTTCGACTTGTTTGTTCTTGCCAGTGAATGGAATTATACTCAGATTCGCTTGTCCAATATTGCAATAATAATAAATGACGGATAATTTGCTCTAAAAGACTGGCTACAGCATTTTTCCTTTCTCTGCCCAAATCTTCTAATTCCTCAACTAAATTTTCTAAATCTAGTTCTTGAAGTTGATGATTTTTAATGAGCTTGACTGTTTCTTCTAGCCATTGAGAATCATCAATTTCGTAGAGTTGTTTTAATTCATTAACTTTCATAATATTTTGCCGCATAAAAATTAGTAGGGAAGCCACCTAAAGCAATGGCTCCCCTACACTCAGTATTACAAAAGTTTCACCTCGTCAAAGGTGTGATGCCGACAGAGTTTATTGTTAAGTTAAAAATTTAGCGACGGTTTGGACATCTTTGTCACCGCGTCCAGAACAGTTAATGATAATTTTGGGACTACCGCTGAGTTGGGGACAGAGGTTTTCGAGATAGGCGATCGCATGGGAGGTTTCCAAAGCTGGGATAATCCCTTCTAAGCGAGAAAGCTTTTGGAATGCTGCCAAAGCTTCTGCATCTGTCACACTGTAATATTCTGCCCGATTCGTATCTTTTAAATAACTGTGTTCTGGCCCTACACCAGGATAATCTAACCCCGCACTAATTGAGTGCGCCTCGGTGACTTGTCCATCTTCATCTTGCAATAGATAGCTCATCGCTCCGTGCAGTACACCAACTCTTCCTTTTGTCAAGGTAGCGGCGTGTTTTTCTGTATTCACACCTTCGCCAGCAGCTTCTATCCCAATTAACCGCACAGATGGCTCATTGACAAACTCATAAAACAGCCCCATTGCATTGGAACCACCACCCACACAAGCCAAGAGAATATCAGGTAAACCGCCCCACTTTTCTAAAGCTTGGGCGCGAGTTTCTTGTCCAATCACCGCGTGAAAATCGCGCACCATCATTGGGTAAGGATGTGGCCCGGCTACAGAACCAAGAATGTAGTGAGTTGTTTCAACATTCGTCACCCAATCTCGAATTGCTTCCGAAGTCGCATCCTTGAGAGTACCTGTACCCGCCTCTACTGGACGGACTTCTGCTCCCATCAACCGCATTCTAAACACATTCAATGCTTGGCGTTCCATATCGTGAACACCCATGTAAATCACACATTCTAAGCCAAATCGGGCGCAAACTGTGGCTGTTGCAACGCCATGCTGTCCAGCGCCAGTTTCGGCAATAATTCGCTGCTTACCCATGCGCTTGGCTAACAATACCTGACCCAAAGCATTATTAATTTTGTGTGCGCCAGTGTGATTTAAATCTTCCCGCTTCAAATAAATCTGCGGCCCTGTGCCATCGGGTTGGGCATAATGAGCAGTCAAACGTTCAGCAAAATACAAGGGTGTAGCGCGTCCCACATAATCCCGCAGCAGTTGTTGGAGTTCTGCTTGAAACTCTGGGTCATGACGATATTGCTGATAAGCTGTTTCTAGTTCAGCTAAAGCAGGCATCAGCGTTTCCGGGACGTACTTACCGCCAAAGCGTCCAAAGCGTCCTTGTGTATCGGGAACCTGAGCAGTTGTGGAAGAATTTGGAGAAAGGGGAGTAGTAGTCACGGAATTATCTTGATGACAAGTAAAGACTTCATTAATTATAAAGAGTCTAGAACAGTAATTCGTAACTCCTCAACAATCTCTCTAAAAATACCTCCGCGTACCTTTGCGTTGAAAAAGGTAAATTGCAAACCACTGTTAAACTCGCCTTACCTGACACCATAATGGATGTAGTAGAACTGATCACTACCGCAATTTTGTATGTCTGCTTCCAAATCCAACTCTGATAAAAAGATTGTCTATCAAGAATTCGGTAACGATAACTCCGCCGCCACCGAACGACCAATTCAGGAACTCCCCCCGCAACAACAAAACTTGAGAATCCAAGCCACACGCACTGGACGCAAGGGTAAAACAGTGACGGTGATTACTGGGTTTCAAACCAAACCCGAAACTTTAGCAGATTTAGTCAAGCAGTTAAAAACCCAATGCGGTACAGGTGGGACAGTCAAAGATAACACCATTGAAATTCAAGGCGAACACAAGCAGAAAATTTTAGAGATTGTTACTAAATTAGGTTACAAAGCCAAACTCAGTGGCGGCTAGGACAAAAAGGCTGAAGTCTGAAGTATGAAGTATGAAATGAAAAAACCCTCGTAGTGAGCTTTTCAGCAATTTATAATGGGTGCTTTATTTCCGCCGTGCTTTACTAGTCAAAAGATTGAGCAAGTAATTAACCATTTTGAGAAAGATACTGCGATCGCTTTTAATGAAGAAGTGAATGTGGGCGATCGCAATAAACAATATATTTAATGTTATCAAACACGAATTTTATGTCTCACGCATTCGGCGAAGCCGTTCTCGCAGAGTAGGCGCAAAGACGCAAAGAGATACAGAAAGTTCACTTGTTTAGTAGGCATAATCTGATTCATGCAAGAGGTCTAATATTCTGGCAATGCTATCTTTGAGGAGTATAAACATAGTCTGACAGGAGGCTGAAATGGACTTAATTAGGATTTTAGCAGCGATTTTTCTACCGCCTTTGGGAGTATTTTTACAAGTAGGTTTAGGGAAAGATTTTTGGATTAATATCCTTTTGACATTTTTGGGCTATATTCCGGGGATTGTACACGCAGTTTGGGTAATCGCCAGGAAATAATCGCGATCGCTTGATGATCACCAATTACCGATAGTACGTAAACAATAGTGGTTTTCATCAAGCATTGTAACAATGTTGGCAAAATCTCAACGTCGCGCCTCTGTGTGTTGGGAAAATATTCATTTTTCAGGTAATAATACTACTTCCTCAAGACGTGAAGACCGATCCAGTTAGTTGCGCTCTGCTTCATACAATAACCATATAAGAATTTGTTTTCTCGGCGCTTCATATTTGGAGTGGTTATTCAAACGGCTTATGCAACCTACTAACCCTAACCAATTTACCGAAAAAGCTTGGGAAGCGATCGCCCACACACCGGATATTGCTAAACAATATCACCAACAACAAATCGAAAGCGAACACCTGCTGAAAGCACTGCTAGAACAAGAAGGTTTAGCCAGCAGTATTTTAACCAAGGCGGGTGTGAATCTGCAAAAAATCCGCGATCGCACTGATCAATTTCTCCAGCGTCAGCCAAAGGTGTCTGGTACAAGTAGTTCTGTGTTCTTGGGACGCAGTTTAGACACCCTGTTAGACAGGGCGGAGAACTATCGTAAAGATTTTAAAGACGAATATATTTCCATTGAACACTTGTTGCTTGGTTATGCCAAAGATGACCGCTTTGGCAAAAGTCTACTCCAAGAATTCGGGTTAGACGAAGGCAAGTTGAAAAATATTATTAAACAAATTCGTGGGAGCCAGAAAGTGACCGACCAAAATCCAGAAGGTAAATATGAAGCACTGGAAAAATATGGACGTGACCTCACCGAAGCCGCCCGCAAAGGTCAACTCGATCCGGTGATTGGTCGGGATGACGAGATTCGCCGGACTGTGCAGATTCTCTCGCGTCGTACCAAAAATAATCCGGTGTTAATTGGGGAACCTGGGGTTGGTAAAACTGCGATCGCCGAAGGATTAGCCCAACGCATCGTGGCTGGTGATGTTCCCCAATCCCTGAAAGACCGCAAACTCATCGCTTTAGATATGGGTGCTTTGATTGCGGGGGCGAAATTCCGGGGCGAATTTGAAGAACGCCTGAAAGCAGTTTTAAAAGAAGTTACCGAATCTGGCGGGAATATAGTTCTATTTATTGATGAAATTCATACCGTTGTCGGTGCTGGTGCTACCCAAGGGGCGATGGATGCGGGTAACTTGTTAAAACCAATGTTGGCGCGGGGTGAGTTGCGTTGTATCGGTGCGACAACTTTAGATGAGTATCGCAAATATATCGAAAAAGATGCCGCTTTAGAAAGACGTTTCCAACAAGTTTATGTCGATCAGCCCAGCGTTGAAGATACGATTTCGATTTTGCGTGGCTTGCGAGAACGCTATGAAAACCACCACGGGGTGAAGATTTCTGACAGTGCTTTAGTGGCTGCGTCTACATTATCGAGTCGGTATATTAGCGATCGCTTTTTACCAGATAAAGCCATTGACTTGGTAGACGAAGCCGCCGCCCGGTTGAAGATGGAAATTACCTCGAAACCGGAAGAACTCGACGAAATTGATCGCAAAATTCTCCAATTAGAAATGGAGAAATTATCTTTGCAAAAAGAAAGCGATGCGGCTTCGCGTGAACGGTTGGAAAGATTAGAAAAAGAAATTGCTGACCTGAAAGAAGAACAAAGAACCCTCAGCGCCCAATGGCAGTCTGAAAAAGATATTATCAATAAAATTCAGTCTGTTAAGAAAGACATTGAACGGGTAAACTTAGAAATTCAGCAAGCAGAAAGAAACTACGACCTCAACCGCGCGGCGGAATTAAAATACGGCAATTTGACTGATTTGCACCGCAAACTTGAAATCGCTGAAAGTGAATTAGCCAACGCCCAAAGAAGCGGTAAATCTTTGCTGCGGGAAGAAGTCACCGAATCTGATATTGCGGAAGTTATTTCTAAATGGACAGGAATTCCGATTAGTAAATTGGTGGAATCTGAGAAAGAAAAACTGCTGCATTTAGAAGATGAATTACATCATCGAGTAGTTGGACAAGCAGAAGCCGTGACAGCAGTCGCCGATGCAATTCAGCGATCGCGTGCTGGGTTAGCTGACCCCAATCGTCCCATCGCCAGCTTTGTTTTTCTCGGCCCTACAGGTGTCGGTAAAACCGAGTTAGCCAAAGCCTTAGCGGCGTATATGTTCGACACCGAAGACGCACTGGTGCGAATTGATATGTCAGAGTACATGGAAAAACACGCCGTGTCTCGGTTAATTGGTGCGCCTCCTGGTTACGTCGGTTACGAAGAAGGCGGACAACTCACCGAAGCAATTCGCCGTCGTCCTTACGCCGTGATTTTGTTTGACGAAATCGAAAAAGCCCACCCCGATGTCTTCAATATCTTCCTGCAAATTCTTGATGATGGGCGCGTCACCGATGCTCAAGGTCATACTGTGGACTTTAAGAACACAATTATTATTATGACCAGCAACATCGGTTCACAGTTCATTCTTGATATTGCTGGGGACAATTCTCGCTACGACGAAATGCGTCATCGAGTCATGGAAGCAATGCGGAATAGCTTCCGACCAGAATTCCTCAACCGCATTGATGAAATTATCATCTTCCACAGTTTAGATAAGAAAGAACTGCGGCATATTGTACAGTTGCAAGTTGGTAGATTAAGAGAAAGATTGAGCGATCGCAAAATATCTCTCAAACTCTCCGATGCTGCGCTTGACTTCTTGGCGGAAGTTGGTTACGACCCTGTATTTGGCGCACGTCCACTCAAACGGGCGATTCAGCGCGAGTTAGAAACCCAAATCGCCAAAGCCTTACTTCGCAGCGAATTCCACGACGGCGACACCATCTTTGTCGATGTGCAGAATGAAAGACTGGCGTTTAGTCGCTTACCTGTGGAAGTATTCAGCAGTTAATTTCAGGTTATTTCACTAAAAAACGCAGAGGTTTGCCTTTGCGTTTTTTTATGGATCTTTTAAGGCTACGGTGTACACACAAATCTCGGTTGAGTGCATCGTCCCGCCTCGGAATAAATTCCGAGTCTCACAGCGCAAGTCCTCTGAAGAGGACTCAACAAGAAAGTCATTCCAGTCCACTTCAGTGGACTTTGGCTATGAGCCTGGAACTTTAGTTCTAGGCGGGATGCGTTTCATACTGCCTATTTCCGACTTGTGTGTACACGGTAGCCTTAAAAGGAGAGGTAACTGTCAACTGTTCATTATTGAACTGGTTCTGTATATTTACAGAAAACGTTAATACCAATTTTGAGGATATATAATACGACAATTGTGGCGATCGCAGCATCAAGAGGAATACCATGAACAGCAGCCACAGTTACTAATGAGCCAATAATACTATTAAGTAAAGCAGCACTACCAGGGTTTTTCGTATATTCTTTAATTTTGCCTTGTAAACCATCATCGCCGCATATTTCAGCGCGGATTTCATTTAGTGTTAATTGTAATAAAGATTTATTTTTACCGAAAGCTGTTTTCCCAAATTGCTCTTGCCAAAGTTCATCAAAACTAGCTTCTAAATTACCGTTATTTTGTTGTAGAGTAGCTAGTGCTTTTTGTGCTTGTTCGTCTTCGATGATGTGTTGTAATTCTTTAATTTCGGTAGTAGATAATTGAGTAGCCATATCATGCCTCACCGTCATGCTTTTCTAAAGATGCGATCGCTGTTCCTTGAGAATGATGATTTTTTTGGTTTCTCACATAAAAAACAGCATTGTCTAACTGCTTACTACCTAATGACAATACACCATATCCGCGCTGCCAACTGAAAAGTAATGAATTATTTGATATATGATGATTTTGATTTAAAAAGTGAGTACTACTACCTTTAATATTTTTGACAAAATCAGCTATAGATAAACTAGGTGGTATTGAAGCTATTAAATGGATATGGTCTTCTATACCGCCAATAGCATGAATAATACTATTAAGAAAATCTGCTTTTCCAATAATGTAATTATAAAGTTCAGTTTCTTTATCAGGCGTAATCAGAGGTTGGCGTTCTTTTGTTGCCCAAACAAGATGATAATAAAGCCGCCAGAAAGCCATGATATTTTTGAATATAAAATGGAATTTATCGATTATATTTTTTTATTAGCAAATCTGCCAAGTCCGCCTGGTAATTAATTCCCAGGCTCATAGCAAAAGTCCGTTGAAACGGACTGATAATTTAGATGAATCTTTATTGACATTTTCATCAGTTGTCTTCAGACAACTTACGCTATGAGCCTGGGGTTTAGAACCCTAGGCGGATTGAACAGCGCGATCGCATCGCCCCCGCCTCGGAATAAATTCCCAGGCTGATAGCAAAAGTCCGTTTCAACGGACTGATAATTTATATAACTTTTATTGAAATTTTCATCAGTTGTCTTCAGACAACTTACGCTATGAGCCTGGGGTTTACAACCCTAGGCGGGTATGGCCTGTACACAGCGTAATGCCTACAACAAAATCTACAGCATCTACACTTACCAATCACAGCAGCAGAGTACAAATCCCCAGCATCTTCAAATATCTTCAATGCCTTATGGTAGTAATCAATCGCCACATCAAACTGCCTCTGCTCATAGGCTACTATGCCTAGGTGGTGATAGTCACGAGCAGCAGAGTACAAATCCCCAGCATCTTCAAATATCTTCAACGCCTTATAGTAGTAATCAATCGCCACATCAAACTGCCTCTGCTCTTGAGCTACCACGCCCAGGTTGTGATAGTCACTAGCAGCAGAGTACAAATCCCCAGCATCTTCATATATCTTCAGCGCCTTGTTGTAGTAATCAATCGCCACATCAAACTGCCTCTGCTCATAGGCTACTATGCCTAAATTATGATTAGCACTGGCAATTTTGTCATTCACTGAGGAGTCATTTACAGCTATCAGTTCATCCAGAATTTCTTGATAGACTTTCCTTGCCCCTTCCAAGTCAGCACTTTGAGTGGCTTCATTGGCATCTACACCTCGTAGATATATCCAGAAATCTAGAGCATCTCTACCTTTTGCTTTGGCATCTGCTAAGTAAATACCAATATGCTTGAGCGTCCGTTGTCGCAATGACTTAAATTCGGGTTTGCGCCCTATGCGCTGATACACTTCTCCCAAGGCTTGCAGAATTGATTGTGCTTCAGCCCATTCCTGCTGATGTTCGGCAAGGCGCAAATTGTGCAACAAATTTGGTTCTTCCACTCGCAGCACAAAAGTTGCCAGTTCTGCGTTACTAATGAGTTTCTCACGGTAGCTATCCGCCAAATAAGCGTAAAAAATCAGCAACTTTTTTTCGAGTTCGTTAATTTTGTGTTGCACCTCCATAACTGCCTGAGAATTAATTTCCAGGCGGGTATGTTCAGCGTCACCATTCATTCCCCAGCAAACTTGTTGGTTCAACTTTTGCCGCAAATACCAAGGTAACGCAGGGTGAATTTTGTAGATGCTCTCACCCAAATATTCCACAATACCTGCGGCGGCGGCTTCATTGAGAACCTGCAACCAATCAGCTTTTTGCAAGTTTTCCCCAAACACCGCCCGATAAGCTTTTCCATAATAACCATCAGAATTTTCTGAAAAACTATGCAGCCAATGTGCATCCACCCGTTCCGAAAACAGCGCCAAAAATGGTAAATGCTGACGTGTTCGTTCCGACAACTTAGCAAAAGAATAATCCAACGACACAGTAAGAGATTTTTCTCTCCCTTCTTCCTCTTGTCCCCTAAAAGTATCCAACCCCAACCGCAACGCCTCAATTAACTGACTTGGTGTCTGCGTCTTTAAATGCGGTAACACCACCCGCAACGATAAAGGATGTCCTCCCAGCAATTTCAACAACTCCAAATACTCTTTTGGTAAGTTCTTTCTCTCCACACCTACAGTTTGCAAAATCTTGGCGGCTAACTCTTGGGCATCGGCTTGAGATAAACCCTGCAAATTGATTAAACTATACCCACAATCAAGCCAAGGTTCTGCGCGGCGACTGGTAATTAATAGCCAAGATTTCCCACCCTGTAATTCCTTGAGAAATTGTTTGAGATTGTTTCTTTCTTCTGCACTCAGTAAAGGTTCATTCCCTGTCGGGAAACCATTCACAGGTTCAAAGTTATCCCAAATCAACAAACAAGGCTGAGATTGCAAATATTTTAAGACGGCTCGTTGTTGTTGCACTGCCTCATACTGAGAAAACTTATCTCCCCAAACGACTCTTCCGACTTCGTTTATTACCCGACTCAGTGACACGCCAGACTCGAAGGAGGTAAAAAATATCTGCTTACGCCCCTGAGTTTCATCTAACCATTGGGCAAACCCTGTGGTTAACTCAGTTTTACCTACACCTCCCATACCTTGCAACAACACGATATTATTTTGGCGAAATACTCGCTCTAACCGTAAAATGTCGTAGTCTCGCCCAATAAAACCGTAGCGTCCCTGTTCTGGAAACCCGAATAAATTGCTGATGGGTTCTGCCAAAAAGTCATCAATATCAGTAAAGTCTTCTGTTTGATGATTGACTTTTGTAAACGGTGTGTAAGTTTCCTGCTGGTACAACACCGGAACCATCCAGTCAGCCAAAGGTAAATCACCTTTAGGGCTAGGACGCAAACGTTGATTTATGACTTGTCGCCGTGCTGCTGCTACAGCGTTGGATACATCGGTTCCCGTGACTAGTTGCTGGTAAAATCTGCCAATGAAATGTTTGGCTGCTTCGGCTTGCACGTTATAAGCCATTGCAACTACGCCCCTTGTCCCCAAAGATACCAAGCGCGTCGCCACAGAAGAAAAACTACCGTCTCCTTCCTGTGCTGATTTACAAGCATTCAACACAAAAATCGGCACACGACAATCATTTAAACTTTGAGCAATTTGGGCAGCAGTAATAATTTGGGGTGAACCATCGGTATTTTCAAACACTAACACTCCCTGCCCCTTGCTACCATAGGAATGTTGAAATCCTGTGCTGTTTTCGTCAAAGTCCCCATGTCCATCAAAATGGACAATATGGTAAAAACCTTTATGAGCATTTAGTTCTTGCTCAAATGCCTCAAAGCTTGGTGGACGTAGCACTTTCAGGTTGACATATTTGTGAATTGGTTTCAGTGCTTCCAGTAAAGGACGGGCGATAGTTTTTAAAGCAACATCTTTTTCGCCATAAGGACGGGAAACTACCAGTAAAATATTTAACTTGTCCTGGGGTAATTCTTGGAGATGCGATCGCACTGCATAACCGTTGAGACTGCGATACATTCCCTGTAAAGATGGTGCCAGAAATTGATAATCAGGCGTATACAGCAACTCCCAAGGCAAATTTAGCACTTTGGGGTCATCAGAAGAAATATTAATTTCGCACTTGTCTAGTCCTTCCCTTGTAGCTTCTTGAAAAAAATCCCAAGCTTTAGTGGTACGGGGAAACACTAACTCAAATAACTGCTGTCCCCACTCTTGAAACTTTTGCTCGATTTTCTCGGCTTGCTCAGGGAAAATACCGTAAGGAAAAGGTAAATACTCTTCTAAATACCAGCGTAATTCGGTTAACGTCTGTTCATCAAATGGATGCTCAAAAGTAACTGGAGGTGCTGAACGTGGTACAGATTGTTCTCGTTGCCAAGAAAGTTGGATTTTGTCATCTTGATGAGTAATCCGCAACCAATTCTGCGCCATAACTCCCTCTATCACTGGTTAGTTAATCTGATGGTAACTTAACTCAGTAATTCACGTAGAGGTCGGCTGATTACGTAAAATCGATACTATTTTGATGGTTTGTTCCCAAGCTTTCCTGGCATTTGTGAACTTTATGATACTGCGCTGCGATCGCCTATCAATCACCTGCTACTTTAAAGGTCATTTCCCTTCACGATAGTTAGCATCTAACCAACAGCGAGGTAAACTTTCCCCAGAAGGAAAAACAAGATTTTCTTTGGCGAAAGTATCAATATCTTGTTCTTCTTGACCTTCTTGGTCTTGTCCATGAACAACATTAACATTCGGGTCAATTAATTCCTGAACATCAGTAATTTTCACTAAATCGCTGGTATTTTTGACTTGTAATAACATATAATTAACCTCCAAAAAATATTTAAAGTATCCACTGCTAAATCGAATATAAGAATATCTACTCACCAGATGTTTCGACTAACTTTTTAAAGTGCATATATGCTTGTTCTGGTGTGAGCGGTTGAGATTCTTTTTCGTTAGGAATGTAGTATTGCCGACTATCAGCAAAATAACGCACCACAAAGCTAGGTATGAGGTTTAACTTTAAAGCCTTTTGTCCTAGTTTATCTGCTGTTTCTGCCAGAGTATATTCATCGTGAAACTCATAGACAGGCATACTTTTCACCTCCTACAAATAGGGGTGCTAAAGGAATCATTTGTAAAAAATTTAAAGTAGCAAAAAGTCAGAATACAGAAGTCCGGTAGGGTGTGTTAGGCGTAAGCCGTAACGCACCAAAAGCTTTACAGTAGATGTGTTACGCTGTCGCTAACACATCATACATGTATTTCAAATACTTCTAGATTATTCAAATCGCTGTCTAAGAACAAATTAATTGATTAATCATTCTGAATTCTGGCTTCTGACTCCTGAATTCTGACAGCTAAATTAGAATTCTCGTTGATATTTTTCTAAAATATCCACCAGATTGACCTGACATTGCAGGGGTAGCAAATCAATTAGTGCTAGTTCTCTTCTACCGCCGCCTATCTTGACTGGTATAGATTCTAATACTTTAATTACGCGGTCTTCGTTGACATTATTAGAAGTGATTAAAGGATATAACTGTTCAGCGACAACGGTGTGCAGTTTGGCATCAGATAAATAAAGATGCCATTTGGCAATATCTATATAGACATTTTCGCCAATTTCCGATGCTAGGGCTTCTAGTAACTCTGTGGTGTTAGTCTTAGCCATAAAAATCACCCTATATTAAGAAAAAGCTAACGCTCTCAACCTATATATCATTATCGCTCAGTTAATCAAGCTAACTCTACCCCCACAGGTTACAAATGCCCTAACATCAACTGTACATCTTCAGGTGGATTTAAGTGGTGTAGATGAATAGTTAGCCTCACCAGTTAGTTGACAAAGCAACGCTGACAGTAAACAGAACGGTTGCAGGAACCAGACGATGAGGGTAACGGCTACTCATACGTACTGAAGAAGCATAAATATTAAGAAAGATGAAGTAAGTGAGCTATTAGATAAAGCTTGTTTAAATTTTACACTAATTGTCTTAACTGTCTTAACTGTCCTTGTACCCATATTAAATTACTGATATACATTAAATTATTAAAAATCTTTTCAAAATTGTTTTTATCAGGTTTTTAGCTTAACTATTTCTTAGTTTGATACATTCTAATAATTTTAATAGGATTAAGGCATGATTCAGTTTAATTTATTGTCTCCACAAACGAAAAAAATAAGCCTTGATATAAATACCCAAGTCAAACCTAATAATAAAGGAATTTTTATTGCTTGCCTTATTTTAGGATTATGGGCAACAAGTTTAATTTTATTATTGTTTTTAGATATTACTAAAATTCAAATTTTGTTAATTGCTGTAACCGTTCTTTGGCAAACATTTTTATATACAGGATTATTTATTACTGCTCATGATGCCATGCATGGTGTAGTTTTTCCTAAAAATGCCCAAATCAACCATTTAATAGGTAGAATATGCGTACTGTTTTACGCTCTATTTTCTTATCAAGAACTATTAAATAAGCATTACTTACATCACCGCTATTCTAGTACTAAAGATGATCCTGATTTTTACGAAAATCAATATCAAAACTTTTTTGCATGGTACTTTAACTTCATAAAATCCTACTGGAGTTGGCAACAACATCTTGGATTAATATGTGCATATATTGTGCTTAAATATGTTTTTAATATATGTGATGTTAATTTAATTTTATTTTGGGTAATACCATCTATTTTAAGTTCAATACAGTTATTTTATTTTGGCACATACCTACCCCACAGAAAAGTTGAAGGAGGATATACCAGTGTGCATCGTACACGAAGTACTCCATTACCTACTTTTTGGTCATTCATAACTTGTTACCATTTTGGTTATCACAAAGAACACCATGAACATCCCAATGTTCCTTGGTGGAAATTACCAGATATTTACAAAAGAAATTTGTATAATTTATAAATTCCAACTTCTACCTACACGGTAATTTTGGGTTAGTCGAGTAGTATAGCAGTCGAAGCATAGGTTAGGACTATGTTTGTGGCTGAAACTCCTGAAAATACTGAGTTCCTACTCAGCACTCAGCACTCAGCACTCAGCACTTTGCTATAGTAGTCTGCCAAGGTAACGCAAGTGTTGTGGTCAGCATAAGAGTAAAGGGGAAATACTTAGTGTAAGTATTTCCCCTGTTACACTGCTCTTCTCCCTGTATCCACATAGCATTCTAGGGAGTTATGCTTAGATAATAGTAAAAATCAGCACCAGTTTAACTATCTCTTGGTATTTGCCATTTTCTCACTAGAAACCCATTCACAATGAAAGCCGAAAGGAACTCTTTGGGGGAGCAAAACACGGGCGACAGGTTCAGCAGTGATATTCTGGGCATCTAAAACAATCAATTCCGAACGTTGGGCAACAGCATCATAAATATAAGTCAATACCCACCCATCATCTTCAGTTTTGCCATCAGGACGAGGCGCAAAGACACATTCACCGCCAAAGCGTCCGCGACCAAAATAAACAGATTGCGCTGTTTCTGCTTCTAAGTCGTACTTCTTGACTCCATCAAATAATGGCCGTTCCATATATGCAGCCCCGATTCCGGAGTAAACGTAACGCATCTTGCGACCAATTAAATTATCGTTGATCCGGGGGAATTCACAAACTTCCTTGTCAATTATTTCCTCTTTAACTTGACCAGTAGAAAGATTAAACCGCCAACGATAGAGTTTCGTAATTTCTGGTTCGATTTTTTCTAACAAACCGTCAGTGCTAGCAAAATCGAGGGGGTTTTCTCTGTCAGGGATAAATAGTTGCGTCCAATCCATACGATAGGCAACTAAAATCACCTCGTTACCTTCTTCGTAGGCATTAACAACATGATAGACCATACAGCTTGGCACGCTAAACCAGCGCATTTCTCCTCCATGTCGAGGAATAATACCGAAACGGCTAGGTTTATTGCGTTCAAACACGAGGGGAATTTTGCCTTGCATAACTCGCATCGGCTTGAGAGCTAAAGGCATATCCAGGAAAATGGTATAATTTTCAGTAATAGCAAAATCATGCATACTGATTGGAGAAGGAATGTCAATTGGCATGGTTTTGACAATATTTCCCTCTGCCGAGACGATACCATATTGAACGTAGGGCTTGGTTAGAGGTTGATAACCAAAAAACATCATTTCCCCTGTTTGAGCATCTATTTTGGGGTGAGCGCAGAAGGGAAATGTCAACTGCTCTTTAAAGGTGTAAGAACCAACGGTTTCTAAATCAGGAAGGCTCAATTCATAGGGTTCTCCTCCTTCCCAAAGAGCGAGTAACCGTCCATGATGCCAAACTAAAGCGGTATTTGCCACATTTTTCATGATCATACCGTAAGGTTCATCGAAGCGAGGTAGATTGAGCAAGCCTGGCCAGATAGCTTTACCTTCTTTTTCTTCGATCTTCCATCCTTCAGTACGAACGTAACGATTACGATAGCTGGCGCTACCATTTTTAATGTGTACTCCGTGAACCATGCCATCTCCATCAAACCAATGATAAAGGCCTAAAGGAGAAAAGCGGGGGTTTGGGCCAATCCGCAAAAACATCCCTGACAACTGTTGTGGAAGTTGACCAATTACTTCTAGGTTATCGGCTGTAATTTCTTTGCGGACTGGAGCGTAATTTAGAGTTAAAAAGCGATGGGCTAATTCTTCTTTGATTTCTGGATCGGATTGTGTCGCTGTGAGTTTACTTAAAACTGCTTGGGGAACACGAGCGTAGGCGAAGCCTTTTTTGAGATTTTTGCGTGCGGTTTGTGGAGAATCTGGGGTACTAGGAGTAACTTTAGCTAAGAAAGTCGGATCGAGAAAGATACTGGCTAATCTTTGTTGGAGAATGTTTTGGCGAATATTTTTGTCAGCAAAAGCCGCTAATATTTGTTTTTCTCGTTCGTCTATTTCTGCATCACTTGTAACTAAGCTTTCTAAAACTTCATTTAATGCCTCAAATTTGTATGGGCTATAATTGTTGCCTAAATAAGCTTGTAACCACTCAAAACACTGCTGATGCTGTACTGGCTTATTATCAGATAATAAACTTTGAATCTCTGCATCTTCAGCTAGTCTTTTTTTGGTTGCTACTTTGGATAAATATTCTTTTTCTCCAGGTTCGAGTTTTCCATCTAACCAGGCTATGCCAATCAATATTTTTAAAAGTTGCTTATTTTCTTGCGCTGTTCGTTGTTGTTCAGCTATTAAAGTTGCTTTAGAAATAGCTACGTCAAAATGCTCATTTGTACTAGCATCGGGGCGAAGATTTTTTTCGCTGCTATATAAAATATTGGAAAGGTCTGGAGTTCTGACGACGATATATAAATCGGGATTGCCTTCAAATTTTTCAAATGCACTTTTGAAATTTGCTTCTGAATAAGTAATTTCAGACTTGCCATCTTGATCGGTATTAGTTTGCCCTAATTTATCATTTTTTAAGATATCCTTATCAAAGGCTTCGACAACTAAGCTAGAAATTCCTACTCCACTTTCAGCTTCATAAACTCGCCCAGTAACTTTAAACAACATAGTAATTTTTATGGTCGCAAAATACAATTTAACTTCGTCAAGCTAGTAAATTATCTTAGTTCCAATTCACAAAGGCAATGACAGATAAGACATTTAAGAGAGTACTTTGATAAATTTTTTTAAGAATAAGCAGACAGTTAAGACACTTAAGATACTTAAGCTTTAAATTTCTTTAAAATCTCAAAATTATGTAAACTTTAATAAAATTAAATAGAATTCCTAAACATTAACTCATACCAATTTTGTATGAAGATGCGCCGAATGATATACAGTGAAGTGCTGAGTGCTGAGTGCTGAGTGCTGAGTAGGAACTAAGTATTTTCATGAGTTTCAGCCACCAACATAGTCCTAACCTATGCTTCGACTGCTATAACGAACCGCATAGACGCGCCAGCGGCTACTCTATCCTTCGGGTTCTGCTTTAGCAGTACGAGAACGCCTAACGGCGAACCCGCAGGGTAGGACGCATAGACACGAAGTGGCTTCCCGAAGGGTAGGACACAAAGAAATAGCCAAAGAAACGGTATGAGGCGTGATCACTGCACTTTCAAAAGCGCGTCCCAAGTGAATGAAGAAACTGAAGATGGGGCAAAATAACTTTGTCAGAGAGTATTACTTTGTTGCCTAGAGGTGGTTTCAGGATTGAAGCCGGATGTAAGGCGAACCAAAATTATGCAGATGTTGCTGATACTAAGGTTGTACGTGTGCCTGTTGGTTTTGACGAGGTTGCCGCAGTCGCTAACATTGAGCAATTGCGCGTGTTAGTTGAGACGGCTAACTCTACCCCCACAGGTTACAGCCTTAGCAGCAGCTGTATATATTCAGGTGGATTTAGAAGGTGTGGATGAATAGTTAGCGATCGCCGCAATATAAACTAGATGCACCAACAAAACTATTCCCCAACCTGCGGTCAACAACGGCAACCACTCCCATTTGGCTGCTTTCAGGTTATGGAAGAACCAGAGACCAGAATTAATTGTGGCAGCTACAGCAACATGGACAGCAAAATTCATGCGGTCATCTAATCTACGAAATTCTGGATCATTGCGATCGGGTTTGCGAGGCCAACGAGGAGGCATAAATATTTGTTACAAATTTAAATACACTTGATTATTTTAAGGTGTTTAGGAGTACAGTTGCTATCTCAACCGCAGCGACTTTAACTGAAAAAATTTTTGTAAGCAGACTCTATAGTTTTTAACAATTCTGGAATGTCATAGGGTTTAGAAATAAAGTGAGCAATTCCCAAGGACGAGGCTAATTCGTCTAGATAGCCATGTGCTGTAGCTAAGACCACCGCTATTTTTATCCCTTGTGCTTGGAGGCGCTGATATACTTCCACCCCTGAGAGCTTCGGCATTCTATTATCTAAAATTAATAAATCTGGTTGTTCCTTAATTACTGTTTCTAGAGCTTCTTCACCATTTTTCGCTTCCTTTACCTCCCAACCTTCCTCTTCTAAAAGAAAGCTCAGCATGACTCGACTATCATCGTCATCATCTGCAATCAATATTTTGCGCTTCCCTGTATTGTTACCGTTCATTTTTAATTTTTGTTATTGGTAGATAAAAAATCTGCGAGGTTGGTGTTGATTGAGAGATATTAAAAACTGAATTAACTATAAAACTAATTTGCGCTAATTCAGAGCTAGGAATTACCTTGACTACTATTTTTACTATTCCACCTTTACCAGCATGATCAAAAGCTTGCAGAAAATAATGCAGCAGTTGGCGTAAAAGGCTGCGTGGATCAGCAACTACTGTGATTGGTTCATACCAGTCAGTAACTACTTGTACTTGATGAATAGCAGCTTCTGTCGAGAGAAGATCCACTAAATCGGATATATTAGCAGTCAATGATACAGGTTGGAGTGTACCAATCTCAAAGGATGCTAAATTGCGCCAAATTTCTGCACGGCGACGAAATATTTGAATTGATTGTTCAGCCTGACGTAGCAATTGTATCGCGTAGTCTAAACGGTTAACTGCTACCATCCGCGAAATGACTTCCATTTTTAAGCGTGCAGCCTGATGTGCTTGAACAATATCTTGACGTAATTCTTCGAGTGCTTGATATTCGTTGGGGTTAGACTCTAAAACTCGTCGCACATCTTTTTCTAAGTTGGCGATTAATAATTCTGCTTCAATACCGTGAGAAGCACATAGCAATATTTCTTTCAGGCGTTGTCTAGCATCTGCACGTCGTAGGGAAATACTAAGAACTCCGATAATTTCTTTTTTGTCATCACGTAAAGGAATTCCCTGACATGTGAATGGATGAAAACCATCAATGAAATGTTCTGCACTAATAATTTCCACATAATCTGCTTCTGCTAAGGGCGTACCAATACCATTAGCACCAGCTACAGCCTCCGATAGCAAGGAACCAGGCCCAGGAAAAGGTTCTGGCCCTTGTACAGTTTGTTTGTCGCCAACTACATCCAACACGATCGCATCGCTGCCGCCTAACATCACTGCATGACGATCTGTACCCGCCGCCTGTGACAGCATCCGTATGTAAGGTGCAGCAACTTGAATTAAAGTTCGCTGGTTCTCGATTAAACGCTCTGTATTTAAGATTGATAGTTTTTCGGCTTGCAGAGCTTGAGAGTTAGCGCCTTGGAGGTGCGATCGCTCCCAAGCACGATAGATAGTTGAGCGCAACATCTGAGCCGGAATCGCTCCAGTAGATTTGTATACGCGTCGAGCTTCTAATACATCTTCAATAATTTCTGGCGGGGACATAAAGTGAACATCCCTTAGCTGAGCAATTTCAGCTTGATACTTAATCTTAAGTTGTTATAGCAACTTTTAGATAATTCGCAAATTCTTCTGCTAACCTCAAAATCGACGTAAACTTATGTAACACTAAAACTTAATTTTTTATTTATTATTTGACTTATTTGATTTTAGCTTACTCTCAAAAATACTCAAGAATATCAGATTGATTTAGCAAAAAAACAATCAAATTCATAGCAAATAAAACCTATTCACTAGTCTGCTTATAAGTACTTTATTTTTAGCCGCAAATTCCATTCTTAGGGGCTAAATGCAAGATATAGGTCTATATAAATATTGCCTTCGCAAAACAGAAATTACAAATACAATAAATATCTCATATTTTTAATATCAAATCCTATCAGTAATACATCAACCATTTGAGTGACATCTGAATTTATCTATGTCAAAAATGATTCTCCTATTTGATAGAGGAAGCAAATATCTTCAGTGATGAATATGGTAATAACCATAAAAAGTAGGTGGCAAAAATGGCTAAAGCAAATCCAGTTGAAATTCAAAAACACTTAAAGGGAATAGACTATCCCGCAAGTAAAGAAGAATTAGTGAAACATGCTCAAAAACAGGGAGCCGATCGCAAGGTTCTATCATTATTAGAGAAACTGCCAGATGATGAAGAATTTGGCAATCCCACCGATGTCAACAAAGCTATAGGTGAGATTGATTAGTTTATATTTCTGATGCGGAGTAATCTCCAGATTTCCCACCAGTTTTACTAATTAAATGAATTGATTCAATTTGAATCGACTTTTCTAAGGCTTTCGCCATATCGTATAACGTCAACGCTGCAACGGAGACGGCAGTTAAAGCTTCCATTTCCACGCCAGTTTCAGCTTTGGTCTTAACGGTAGCTTGAATGTGATAACCAGGTAATTGGGAATCGGGGGTAATTTCTACGGCAACCTTTTGCAATGGCAGTGGGTGGCATAAGGGAATCAAATTAGATGTTTGTTTGGCAGCCATAATCCCCGCTATCCGAGCGGTAGCTAACACATCACCTTTAGGCGTATTGCCGTCCTGAATGGCACTTAAAGTTTCTGGCAGCATCCGCACCCTGGCAACGGCAACGGCTTGGCGGACTGTGGATGCTTTGCCAGAAACATCTACCATCTGCGCTTGTCCTTGGGAATCCAGATGACTTAACTCGGCAGAAAAATTTTTTTGAGAATTGTCTTGCATTGTTGGGGAATATGGTGCTAATATATTTTTCTGGCAGGGGCGTGTAGCTCAGTGGACTAGAGCACGTGGCTACGGACCACGGTGTCGGGGGTTCGAATCCCTCCTCGCCCGCTTAATCAAGAAAAAGTAAAAAAGCAAAAGGCAAAAGTATATAGCTCTTGCCTTTTGTTTTGCTTAATTACTATTATTCAACGAAAAGGCATCTTCACCGCGACCGATCGCAAAACGCAGAGAATCGGGTAAAGTTTTGTTGGACAGGGTGAGGAAAATCAGCAGTGCTAAAAAAGTTAGCGCCGCACTATAGCCAAACATATTACGGTAGCCTACCTGTTCACTCACATAACCAAAAATCGGAGCAGCGATCGCAATACCTAAATCCAATCCAGCCAGACAAATCGAAAAAACGCGCCCCCGTTCTTGTGGTAGCGAACGGTCTGCCATCATGGCAGCCATCATCGAGAATATTGTTCCACCACCGCAGCCTTCAGCTATGGCAGATATCAAAAAAGCATTGGTACTATTAGCTTGCCATAGTAATGCACAAGCCAAGCTGTAAGCCGCAATCCCAAAGGTAATAAACAAACCACGACCGAAGCGATCGCTGGCTTTACCTGCAAACACCCTGATTACAAAACTAGAAATGGCGGCAACTGTGAAAAACCAGCCGCCATTAAAATTTACTTCAGTAGATTTAATAAATAACGATACAAAGACATGCACCGCACCGATAGATGTACCCACTAGTAACATCACTACAGCCGGAACTTTCACCCTTGAACTAGTCAATATTTGCCAAAAATTAATGTTTTGGCGTTCCGATTGGGATTGTGCATTTAATGGTGGGTTGATAACTTGTGATGCACACAATAGTCCAATTACTGCGATAGCGGTGGTAAACAAAAATAAAGGTGAGTAGCCAAAACTGTCTTGTAAATATCCTCCCAGTGCTGGCCCAATGGCTAAACCAATGGGGCCAGTTAAACTCATATAACTAATAACTTCACCACGAATGGCCATAGGTGCTAAATCAGCCACCAAAGCACTGTAGCCAGTGCTAAATGCTGCAATGCTAATTCCGTGAAAAATCCGCAGGAAAAATAATATAGGAATGGACGTAAATACTAAATAACCAAAAGGTGCGATCGCGGCTACTGTGAGTCCAATCAATAAAACCAGTTTACGTCCACGCTGGTCGGCTAGTTTTCCCAGCATTGGACGAAACAGCAATAACCCAATGGCAAAGCCACCCATAACTATGCCAATTTCTTGCTTACTACCACCTATATGCTCAATGTATAGCGGTAGGGTTGGTAAAAAAGCAGCAGTGCTTGACCAGAATAACAAACCTGCCGTAAACAAAATCAGCAGGTTTTGCCGGAGTTCGGCATTAAATGTATTAAAAGCTTTCACTTTAGATTCTTAACTAGTGAATTTTAAACTCCCCATTCGGGGAGTAGTAGGTTTATGATACTGTCTGTACTGCTTTCTTAAACTCCTTAAACATCAGCCGTAGACCGTAAGCATCTCGCTTTCTGATATCAGGGGTTATCTGAAATTTTTTATTTGTATAAACTAACAGAGGTTTAAAAAGGCTAAAAAAATAGTCGGCTTCTTCTGGCGGTAGTTGCATCTATAAAATCAGTTCAAAATCTCCTTTTACTCAGGCTACCTTGTTTAGTAAATGGACTCAATACCGCAGATATACAAGTTGCGGAGAAACCGGGGCGTAATTGGATTGGACAGGGCAATTGCAGTTTTGTATCCACTGTTCTCTGGAATTCGCAATTTAGCTTTTGTAGTCATAGAAAGAAAAGCTACTTAGAAAAAAGTAACTTATATAACTCGCCCTTGGGAAATATAATCCCAACAAAAGCCCAGTCAGGATGACTGGGTTTTTGAGTGCGAGAGCTATCTCTGCCTCATTACATTAATGGTTAATCATCTATTAACCTAAAACTGGATGCGGCTAATTGGCTTTTATGTCATCCTAGAAAAAGAGAATTAATTTGGTGAGTATTTTTGTTGTTAGTATTGACAGGCTTTTCCCTTTTGGTATTTACAGACTTTTCTCCAAAATTTAAATCTCTACAAACTGATAATTTTGGAGAAAATCAATGTCAATTTATGTAGGCAACCTCTCTTACCAAGTTACGGAAGAGGATATTAAGGGTATTTTTGCTGAATATGGTACGGTAAACCGGGTTCAAGTACCACAAGACAGGGAAACAGGTCGTCCGCGAGGCTTTGCTTTCGTGGAAATGGGAACAGATGCAGAAGAAACTGCTGCTATTGAAGCTCTTGATGGTGCTGAATGGATGGGTCGTGACCTGAAAGTTAATAAAGCCAAGCCCAGAGAAGACAGAGGTTCTTCTGGTGGCGGACGTGGCTCCTATGGTGGCGGTGGTGGACGCGGTGGATATAGTGGCGGCGGTGGACGCGGACGCTACTAAGATTTGAAACCGGAAATTTGAGAGAGCGAATTTTTCCGCCATTGATCAAGCAATTTACTAGGAGAGAGAATGACCCAAATTATAGTGGGTGAAAACGAACATCTTGAGTCAGCATTACGCCGATTTAAGCGAGAAGTTTCCAAAGCCGGAATTTTTCAAGACATGAGGAAGCACCGTCACTTTGAAACCCCTATTGAAAAATCCAAGCGCAAAAAACTGGCTTTACAAAAGCAGGGTAAAAGACGTTTCCGCACTTGAGAACTGACATAGATTTTAACGAATGCCCTCATAGTGTTTATGAGGGTTTTTTCTATGGAATGTAGCAGCAGTAAGCAAAAATTAAGCAATGGGAATTCTTACTGGCTTCAAACCTATATATGTCAACGATTAGAGTCGCCAATGCTGTGTACCTTTCTTGCGCTGTCGATCCTCGAAGCTGGGGGAGCAGGGGTAGCTGGGGCGGCTAGGGGAGAAAAAGAAAACTGCGATCGCCCTTTTATGTCGGTAATGTGGGGTTTGACGACATTTATCTACCACAGTCTACACGGTAGGAATTATGCCAGTAGGTGCGACGATGCTTCGCCCCGCCTGAAGGCGATCGCGCTTGTTGAGCAAGTTGTTGAGCTTGAGAAAGATTCAGTTCTGACTTTTCACCGCAGTTCTACCAAATAAATGGAATCAAACGAGAGCTAGATTGTTGATACTCTGCATAATCTGAATATTTGGCAGACATTGCCTGTTCTTTTTGAGATATACGCCAGAGGTAGAAGATAAAAATATATCCCGGAACTAAATAAGCCCACAGGGAGCCAGCGACAACACTAAAACTTAAGTACCGTAGCAAATCTGCAAAATAATTGATGTTGCGAGAAAAACGCCAAATGTTATCACGTACTAGCCCAGCTTGAAACTGTTTAGCTGTGAGCTTTTGAACATCGGCAGTAGCATTAATCAGACTACCAAAAATGTAGAGAAAAAGTGCAATAGCAGCTGTTCCCATTGATAAAGGAACAGGATTGATAAATGCTAAGTATCCAGGTAAGGCATAAAAAAATCCTACATTTAATAGTATAAAAACAAAAGTCCCTGTCCCAGATGGCTCATTAAATATCTTTTGCCGCTCTGGAAATAACCACTGTTCTAACAACCACCACAGACAGTAACTAATATGCAGACACATATAAACAACCTGCCGCCAGTCTTGGATTCCAAAAACCACACCAAAACTAATCAGACAAACAATTGTAATAACCTTGGCAAAATTGATTGCTTTTAATACGGTCATTTTAGGTTTTTCAGCATTAACAGTGTTTTCCATAAATAAGCCTAACTATAATTGTTCTAATATTTTTACGTTAGTTAAAATTTTTTGCCAATACTTCCCGTAGCCAATCATTTATTAAAGCAAATTGAAGCAAGCATGAGAGTACAAAAGCATAGGTGCAGAGTAGAATTTTATTTAGCTTTATTCAAACACTACATCCTCGTAAAGTTCTGTAATTGTTGCCTCAAAATTAATACTATTGAGTCGAAAAGGTTTTTCTTCGGATGTGTATGTTTGTAGAACCCAAAAACCATCATCATTCAACCGAAAACACTCAACTCGTTGGCGTTTCGTATTAATTAAAACGTATTCTTTTAAGCTTTCTATGGTTTGATAATCTGCGAATTTATCACCCCGGTCAAAAGCTTCAGTCGAGTCAGATAAAACTTCAACAATTAAACAGGGAAATCTTTTATATACAGGTGTTGCTTGGTCTCTTGAATCACAAGTCACCATCACATCAGGATAGTAATATCGATTCAAAGATTCAATTCGAGCTTTCATATCAGCAATGTAAACCCGGCAACCGGAACCACGCACATGATTTCGCACAAGAGCAAACAGGTTGCCTGCTATGGTCACATGAGGGTCACTGGCTCCAGCCATTGCATAAATGTAGCCATCGATATATTCATGTTTAATGGAGCTTTTTTCCTCCATTTGCAAATATTCTTCGGATGAAATGTAGTTGGGTGAGGCTATCATAATCAGTTAAAAGGTAAAACAGAAAAACCTACTCTTAATGTTAATGACCCATTAATCAAGTTTGGTTATTTTTATTTTCAACTACTTCTCTGACTCGATAAATAGGTCGTCCTTGGGATTCATGGTAGGTACGCATCAGTAACTCTGCCAAAAGACCAAAGCAAAATAGTTGTACACCAGTTACTAATAACAAAACTGCCAAAATCAACAATGGGCGATTGCCAATCATTTCACCCATCACTAACTTAATAAATGTCAAATATATTCCTATCCCCAAGCCCAAAACCATTGAACTCAACCCGAACAACCCAAAAACGTGCATTGGGCGGGTGAGGAACTTTTTCATAAATAAAATAGTTAACAAATCCATCAACACGCGAAAAGTCCGGGATATGCCGTACTTACTCCGACCAAATCGCCTTGCGTGGTGACGTACAGGCATTTCGGTAATTCTTGCCCCTTCAATATATGCTAAGGCTGGCAAAAATCGGTGCAGTTCTCCATAGAGATTCATATCTGCTACCAATTCTGAGCGATAGGCTTTGAGAGAACAGCCATAGTCATGAATATAAACGCTAGTAGTGCGACGAATCAGCCAGTTAGCAATTTTAGAAGGAAGTAAACGATTCACTGCCCCATCTTGCCGTTTTTGCCGCCAACCGCTAACTAAATCGTAGCCTTCATCTAACTTAGCCAATAACATTGGGATATCAGCCGGATCATTTTGCAAGTCAGCATCTAAAGTGACAACGGCTTTACCCACCGCATAGTTAAACCCAGCAGACATGGCTGCGGTTTGTCCGTAATTGCGCCGCAGAATTACCGCCTTTAAATCACTGCGAATTTGCGCTTGTTGTTTGAGAAATTCCGCCGAACCATCTGTAGAACCATCATCAACACAGATGATTTCATAACTAATTTGACTATCAGATAAAGTAGATGCGATCGCTTCGATTAAATGTGGTAAACTTTCCACCTCATCACGCACAGGCACCACCACCGACACCGCAGGTACATTTGCAGAAATCGCCTGATTTTCCTCACTCATTCTTTCTGGAATCAACCCACTCCTCATAACTCTCTATCACCTCAAACCAATTTAAAAAATAATTGCCACAGATGAATTCAAAAATTCTATGTCCAGACAGAAATTCTTAATCCAAAATCTAAAATCCAAAACTGTATCAGCGCCTCTGTGGTTCGTAACTTTGCACAACTCGGCCAGCACCTCGTAGTTGCTGATAATATGACCGACTCACCGCATCTCCCTGTTCCGAGAGAACATCAATTCCAATCCCATTGCGTCCTTGGGCTTTTCCTGAACTATGAATATAAGCACCATTACCTAAATAAAGTCCGACATGGGTCGCTTTTTCTGGAGTACCAAAAAATATTAAATCCCCTGGTTCTAATTCCGTTAACTTGACTGGTTCGACAAAAGCTTCTTGCTGATAAGCGTCTCTTGGTAGCCAAATTCCCACCGAGACAAACGCCGCCTGCATCAAACCGGAACAGTCATAATTTGGCCCCACTGTACCACCCCAAAGATATTCATTAGATTGCTCCATAGCTTTTTGGGTGAAAGCGATAACCTGGAGAAGTAGATTTTTAATTTCAGTTTCCGCCAATGTAGCAGCTTGATACTGTACAGTAGCAGGTTGTAATAAACCCAAATCCGCCAACGAAACCCAGCCTGGATAATCATCCTCACATAAATAAACCTCAACCGCTTGCTCTTGATGATTTGATGTTACCTGTAAATGTCGCCCAACAGCAGCTTGAGTTGCCAAACGCATACACTCAGGAGAATCATATAAGTTGAGGTTAGCGAGACACTGATATTCAGATGCGGTCAAATTGAGGATTTGGGATTCTGAATTAGAGAGCATTATTCAATGGTTTTCTTTAGAAAAGACGAACAACTAGAAAATTTGGGTAATGGCATTTTAGAAGCAACTTGGGCAACATTTCCGACATTAGCCCAAAATCAAATTGCTTTGACTTGGATTGTCTACGATCCGCCAGCACCCGTAAATACTGGTGGCGCTTTAACTCCTGATGCCTTTTGGAATCACCCAGTCCGTGGTTTTACCTATCGCGGTGTAGAAAGGATTTATCCCGCGAGTGTGGTTAAGTTATTTTACTTGGTAGCAGTAAACGAGTGGTTAGAAAAAGGCATGATCCAAACCTCGAAGGAATTGGAGCGAGCCTTGGGCGATATGATAATTGATTCTAGTAATGATGCCACAAGTTTAGTGGTAGATATTTTAACAGGTACTACTTCCGGGCCAGAGTTACCACCAGGGCCTTTTGAAACTTGGAAGCAACAACGCCATATTGTTAACCGCTACTACCAGTCTTTGGGTTGGGAAGAAATGGAGACAATAAATGTTTGTCAAAAAACTTGGGGTGATGGCCCTTATGGTCGGGAACGCGCTTTTTATGGGGAGATGTTTGATAATCGCAATATGTTAACGACCCATGCGATCGCACGTCTACTACATAGTATCGTGGGTGGGGTCGCAGTTGCGAGTGGGCGATCGCAAGCCATGATGAATCTACTCAAACGCAGCACCAACCCCGAAGATTTACCTAAAGATGTTGAAGAAGACCAAATCACAGGCTTTATCGGTGGTGGTTTACCGCAAAATTCCCAAATTTGGTCAAAAGCTGGTTGGACAAGTCAAGTGCGTCACGATGCAGCGTATATTGAAATACCTGATAAACGCCCTTATTTATTAGTGGTGTTTACTGAAGGTAAAGCCAACGCCAAAAGCCGCGAAATTCTCCCCTATGTCTCGAAACTAGTTGCAGAAGCCATTAGCAATCTTTAAAGTTTCTAGCAGCCCTGAATAAATCATCAACCATTCATTCCTCACTTCCCACTCTCAAAAAATTAATTTTTTCATATTTCCCTTTCATCACCTACGTCCTTCTCAGGATGTAGGAAATGAATTTGTGAGTTAAATTCTAGCCATTGCCGAATTTTGCGGAGTATAACCGTAAAATTAAGGATTTTGACGGCAATATTCTGTTAGGAGTGAATGTGAATACTATTTTTCTTCGTCAAAGTGTTGTTTTGTTGTCGGGGTTAGTTAATTTTGCTGTCTTGAGTTGGGGTTTTTCTGTTAACGCCCAGACAGTAGACATACCCAATACTCAGCAGTTAAGTGATTCTTCTACTACCACATCCCCACAATTTACTAGTGCATACACTCAAGAATCTTCTAGTCCCGTCCTCACACCGATTCCGGGAACAGTAGCCACCTCATCCACAGCTTTGATTCCTCAGCCTGTTGAAGCTACTACTCAACCTTCAGCTGTTCCAGAAGTTGCTCAATCAAATGTTGTGAATGTTGGTAGACCGACTCGTGGCGGTAGAAGCTACATTGGTGTTGGCGCTAATATTGGCTTAAGTGGGGGAGAAACATCTTTAGGTGATGGTAACTTCGCCGTTCTGAGTAAGGTGGGATTTACAAATGCCTTTTCTATCAGACCTTCAGCAATATTTGGTGATAACACAACAATTTTGATTCCTGTCACCTACGATTTTTCTCTGCAACAAGACGAATTTACCGAGCCTTTACCCATAGCGCCCTATGTAGGAGTTGGTGCAGCTATTAACACTGGTGATAATTCACAAGTTGCTTTCTTAGTATCTGGTGGGATTGATGTACCCCTCAACGCTCAATTTACAGCCACAGCATCTGTAAACGCCGGATTTTTTGATCAAACCGATGTGGGTTTGTTGGTAGGCGTTGGTTATAATTTCAGCGGTTTTTAGAAAATAGGGGCTAGAGACTAGAGGTTAGAGGCTAGGGAAAAGAGTTTTTCCTGTGATGATAATTCGTATTTTCTAGGCTCTAGCCTTTTTTGATCATCCCTATTGTGTACGGTGTTTATGAAGGCTAACTCTAAGTAAAAATACTAATCTCTAGCCTCTAGCCCCTAGCCTCTAGCTCGTAACCCCTAGCCTCTTCTTACTTAGGCGTAACTTTATCAATTACGCTAATTTTGCCGTCATCTCCTACTGTCCAAACATCATACACACCAAGGACATCACCATTAGCGTCAACATCTACGTTACCACTAGCGCCTTGGTAGTTAATCTTTTTACCTTCTTTGAGTAACTTTAACCCTTCACAAACATCAGTAACTTCTGTACCAGAGCCAGCGGCAACTTCCCGAATTTTACTAGAAATGCCCACACCTGTGTTGTCTTTAGCGGCTTGTGCTGCCAAAACTAGCAATGCAGCTGCATCCCAAGCTTGTGGTGCGTATTCTCCTGGTGAACCACCTTTTTTCTCTTTCCACAACTTGTTAAAGGCTTCTAAGGCTTTCCCATCAGAACCCGGTACTGTACCTAACGCCCCAGTTAAGATAAATTTGCCATCGCTACCTTTACCTACTTGTTCAGGGAATGTAGGTGATTTCACGCCATCAGTGAGTAGAACTTGTACGCCTTTCATCAAACCTTGTTGATAAGCTGCTTTTAACAGAAGACTACCTGTTTCTGCATAAAGTACAGCAACTACTGCATCTGGTTTACCCGCAAACGCTGCCGCTGCTTCAGTGTCAAAGGTTTGGGCTTTGGGGTCGTAACGAACAGGGTTATTTTTATTAACTACTGTGCCACCTAATTTTTCAAAAGTTTCGACAAATGCTTTTTCAAAACCTACACCGTAGTCGTTGTTAATCACGACTGTAGAAACGCGTTTAAACCCTTTTTTGTTAGCTAATTGTGCTAATGCTAATGCTTGGTAAGTATCGGGGGGTGCAGTCCGCGCCCAAAAACCTTTAAAATCGCCTTTTTTCGCTTTATCTGTAAATACTGGACTGGTGCTACCAGGAGACACCAACATAACTTTATTAGGTACAGCCACGGAAACTGCTGCTGTGGAAACACTACTAGCAAAGGAACCAACTACACCTGCAACTTTATCTAGTGTTGCGAGTTTGGTCATACCAGCAGCACCTGCTTTGGGGTCGGTTTGGTCGTCTACTTGTACGAGGGTGACATTTTTACCATTGACTCCACCACAGGCGTTAACGGTATCAACTAGCAAAGGTACAGAACCTACCATCTGCTGTCCAATGGAAGCTAAGTCACCGGTTGTAGGTAGTAGAGTGCCAATTTTTAATCCATCACTACTACTTGTTGTAGTTGAGTTGGCTACTGGGGAAGCAGTATTTGTATTATTGCTGGTATTAGTATTCTCACAAGCTGCCATCAAAAAGCCTGTGGCTATGGTAGCTACACTCAAGGCTATGGCAGTAGTAATTCTTGGCATAATTTACTTTCACTCCTGTGATATTCAGGAGCCTGAAAGTAAGATTCAAACTATGTTTCAGGTTAGCTCGATCTTAACAGACTCCAAGTGATAAATAATAACATCCACCATGAGGAGTATCTGTGTTATTCCTGACTTTGATATTAATATTTATTTAATAGTTAGCAGTAGTGAGTGCAATTTACTGCCGAAAAACGGAGAGGGAGGGATTCGAACCCTCGGTACGGAGTTGCCTGCCGTACAACAGATTAGCAATCTGCCGCTTTCGACCACTCAGCCACCTCTCCAGGGTCACGAATATTTATGATAGCAGATTTTTTGGGAAAGTCAAACAATTTTTAGAAGGCAGGAGGCAGGAGGCAGAAAGCAGGAGGTAAAAACATTAGTTTTCCTAATATTTAGGCTCTTAAAATGTCTTAATTTATGTGACTACGGGTATATGGTCAATAGTCATGAGATCAACTATTAACCATTGAATAGAAGGGCTGAAAGAAACCAAACTAAGCGAATAAAAATGACCTAGGCTAAAAGCCTCTTCACGTCTGCCTCCTGCCTTCTGCCTTACCTTAAGGAGAATTACTCACGCCAATTACTTACAGAACTTGCGATCGCATCCATGCCACGGGTAGAGTAGATAACTTTCGCCATTGAGGCACGTAGGCTCGCTGATTGAACACATCATAATCGTTGCGTTCAATCACTTTTAAAATGCCGCTGTAGTGCATCAACGCTGCCCAAACTGGCAACCGCGCATCAGGAGATAGATAAGCAATACCTCTTTCTGCCTTACGATAAAATTGTTCTGCCCGTGCAATTTGAAAGCGCATGAGAGAACGCCAGCGGTCATCTATGACACCCTTGAGCAAGTCTTGTTCGGTGTAGTTAAATCTTGCCAAGTCTTCTAATGGCAGATAAATTCGCCCCCGCCTTGCATCTTCTCCCACATCTCTTAAGATGTTGGTCAGTTGTTTAGCGATTCCTAGAGCAATTTCTTCTTGAGTGGGAATATAAGGCGGTTGGTCACTGTTCCACGGTGCTGTATTGCTCGTGTTATCCAACCCCATGATGGCCGTTGACATTAAGCCAACCGTACCGGCGACACGATAACAGTAGAGATACAATTCCTCAAACGTTTCGTAGCGGCTGCGGTATAAGTCCATACGCTGTCCAGCAATCATATCCCGAAAGGGCTGAATGTCCATTGGAAAGCGTTGCACTGTATCGACCAAAGCTACATCATAATTTTCAACTGGGTTTCCAGCAAAAATCGATTCTAGCTGCTGTTCCCATTGATCTAGGGTTTCTGGTGTGGTGAGAGCAGATGCAGGGCCATCCACTAGTTCATCTGTACGGCGACACCAAGCATAAATTGCCCAAACGGCAGGGCGTTTTTCTTTACTCAAAAGTAAAGTACTCAGATAGAAGGTCGCGGAGTACTTGGCTATGAGTTGCCGACAAAGTTTGTATGACTCGTCTACAGAGACCAGCGTTTTCATGCGCGGAGGGGAATCAGGCAGTTGCAGCATTCGTTGCAGGCGTTCGGGTTAGCGTTTGTTGGTTTGAGGCACTGGCCTCTGGCAGCGATTCACAAATCGCCTGCGCTGTTAGCTTACCAGAAAGTACGGCCCCTTCCATACTGCCTAAGTAGCGTTGCATGGTGTAACTCCCGCTGAGAAAGAAATTGGCGATGGGAGTTTTTTGGGGCGGACGGTACTGTTGACGACCAGGAGTCGCTTTGTAAACTGAACGCGGCGTTTTCACTACATGGGATTTCAGCAGTTTGGCTGGATTTTCTTTTCCAAAGTGGTCGGGGAAAAGTTTTTCCAACTCGGTCATAGTTGCAGCAACAATTTCCTCGTCTGATTTGCTGACCCAATCTTTAGCTGGAGCTAGAACTAATTCCAGCATTGAGCGATCAGGATTAGCATACTCACGACAAGTGTTGCTCATATCAGCATAAACGCTGAGGAGGGGCGATCGCGAAAATAATAAGTGATCAATGTCTGTTAATTTCCGATCAAACCATAAATGAAGGTTAACTACTGGTACGCCTTCTAAGCCTTCTAGCTTTTGAAAGAATTCCATTTGCTTCCAAGGTTCAGGCAACATCACTTTTAACGGGTCAACTGACATTGCTGATACGTAAAAGTCTGCCGTCACAACTTCATCTGGTTCGCCATTTAACCCACGCAGCAAAAATTCTTTAACTGTGCCATCAGGGTTCAGCACAATTTCTTTGAGGGGGGCATTGAGCCGCACTTGGCCACCACGTTCGGTAATGTAATCAACGATGGGTTGACACAATCTTTCTGTGGGCGAACCATCCAAAAAGGCAATTTTGGAGCCATATCGCTCTTGCAAGAAGCGATTTAAGGCTGTTAATAAAATTGTGGAAGAAACTTCATCAGGGTTAATAAAGGTGAGGGCTTTAGACGCAGCAATAAACACGTCACTTGCTACTCGTTCGCCAACGCCTTGTCTTTTCAGCCATTCAGAAAAGCTGTACTTGTCCATCTCTTCAACATACTTTTGACCGCGCACGATGGCTGGAAGCAGGCCAATAGCAAACCTAATCTTCTGCTCCCAAGTCAACATATCGTTGTTACGCAGAATCGAGGCAATGATGTTAAACGGAGATGGAATATCGGGCACATCAAACCTGGAAAGTGTTCCGGGTTTTTCTGGTTGATTAAAAATTAGTGTATGTTCTTTCCACTGAAGGCGGTCTTCAATGCCTAATTCTTTGAGCAATTGCAGCATATTGGGGTATGCCCCAAAGAAGGCGTGTAACCCGGTTTCGTACCAGTCGCCGTCAGAGTCTTTCCATGCCGCTACTAGGCCACCCAATACGTCCCGACGCTCTAAGACAATGGGGGTGTAACCTGCGTCTACAAGATATTTCGCGCAGGAAAGTCCTGCTAGACCAGCACCCGCGATCGCTACTCGCATTTAAACCTACTGTTGTTCAATATTTCTTAATGGTTTTGTCGTTCTCATTATACGTTGCAATCCGTTACATTTGGCAGTAATTGTGCGATCGCTTGGGGAAAAAGTGAAGAGGGGCTAGGGGCTAGAGGTTAGAGGTTAGAGAAATGAGGGATTAGGGGCTAGAGGTTAGAGGTTAGGAATAAAGTCATGTTTTTAACTTAATTACTCAGCACTTTTTCATGCTAGACCTCCACTAAGGCATAAACAAAGTTTCTTTTCTAGCCCATAGCTTCCTAGCCCCTAGCCTCTAACCTCTAATCTCCAATTAAAAAAAATACAGGTACAAAATTATGTCAATCTCACGAGAGCTAGAACTATTTGGAAATCATGTGATTCTGGGTATTTCCGGCACAAAATTGAGTGATGATGATAAACGGGCGCTGAGTGAATTAAAACCAGTCGGAGTCATATTTTTTGGGAAAAACTTTATAGAAGGTGTTCCTTATCAGGTTTGGTTAGAAAGTTTTAAAGAACTCATCGACCAAATTCGAGAATATGCTGAACGTGATTCGATGTTCATGACTTTAGATCATGAAGGCGGACGCGTAGTACGCGCACCTTTACCAATTACGAGATTTCCTTATGCAATGCTATTGCGATCGCAAGCCAGGGAAGTAGCCAAAGCAACAGCTAGAGAGTTGAAATCACTGGGAATTAACGTATCTTGGTCGCCTGTGGCCGATGTTTATTCTAATCCTCTCAACCCGGTAATTGGGGCGCGTGCTTTTGGTAACACACTAGAAACCGCAGCCCAGTATGCGTTGGAATATTATCTAGGCTTGCAAGAGTCTGGTATTTTAGGATGTGCCAAGCATTTTCCGGGACATGGAGACACTAGCACCGATTCTCATGTTGAATTACCAGTGCTGAATTTAACTGTACAAGATTTGCGCGATCGGGAACTGATACCTTTCAAAGCCTTGATTGGGGCGCAAATTCCCTTAATTATGACAACTCATATTCTGTTTCCTCAAATTGATCCAGATGTGCCAGCCACTATCTCACAACCAATTCTGAAAAATATTTTACGAGAAGAACTAGGGTTTGAGGGTGTTGTCGTATCCGATGACTTGGATATGAAAGCAATTTCCGATATGTTTACCCAAAGCGGTACTGTCGCACGCGCCTTTAATGCTGGGTGTGACTTGTTTATTTTGTCG
Organism: Nostoc sp. TH1S01; assembly: GCA_018993265.1. GTDB lineage: Bacteria > Cyanobacteriota > Cyanobacteriia > Cyanobacteriales > Nostocaceae > Nostoc_B. Next base: position 16,540 of record JAGKSW010000152.1, on the reverse strand, counting down.
CGGAATATCAATTCATCGTCTTTGGAACGTACTTATTATATGGCGAAAGATTTTGCTGATGCTCTTAGTCAAGGTAGTTTGAAGCAAGAGGTAGTGAAAGCCGCTAGACAGAGAATTGAAAATGTGTTAGCCCAAACACCACAATATATTGTTCATACTTTAGATAAAGCTACATTACTACGACACGCAGAATTAGCGATCGCTTGTACTTTTTAATAGAAACAGCCGTAAGCAAGGGGATGATTTTGTTTTTGGTGTGCATCAAAACTTTAAACTAGGTTGCATTGCCAAATTTTCATTACATGACCAGATTCATTCACGACCAATTCGCCAAAGATTATCTAGAAGAATTACTCACCCCTTATGGCGAAGTTCAAGCAGCACGACGAGTTGCAGGCGAAGTCAGAGAAATAGACGTTTATTTCATTCCCACACAGCCAAGTAATATCACAGAAACACTGGGTTTATTGGGACAATTTGCCACGACTCCGGCGTTGTTTGAACCGTTTCGGAATCCTGCTGCGGCTACAGAAATTTGTGATTGTCTTTTAAAATTATTAGAGGTACGTGGCGATTTACAACGGCAAGCAAATCGAAATAACACCCGCATTCCAGAATCTGATTTACCAAAATTATGGATTCTGACACCAACAGCATCAGCATCACTCCTCTCAGGATTTGGTGCTAACCCCAAAGCTGATTTTTTGCCTGGTGTTTACTTCATGGCAGAATACTTACGTACAGCCATAGTCGCAATTCATCAGTTACCTATTATCCCTGAAACTTTATGGCTGAGAATTATTGGCAGAGGAAACGTGCAGAAACAAGCAATTGATGAACTAGAAGCACTTTCTCCCAATAACCCATTCCGCAAAGCAGCATTAGAATTACTGTACAACTTGCAACAAAATTTACAATTTACACAAAATCCAGACGAAGAAGATAGGGAGTTAGTTATGCGATTAGCACCACTTTATCAACAAGATAGAGAACAAGCGATACAGCAGGGTGAACGCTTAGTTGTGGAGAATTTGCTAAAGGTTCGCTTTGGTGAATTAGATAATCAACTACAAGCAATTATTGAACCTTTATTAGCTTTACCAGCAGAAGAATTTACTCCTTTACTGTTGCAATTATCGCGGGAAGAATTAATTGCTAGGTTTTGTTAAGTTATAATTAGAGATGTAGAAAGACTTTTAAACGCAGAGGCTCGCGGAGGTAAACGCAAAGGTACGCAGAGTCTTTTTTTCGGTTTTTTAATATAAAAATTGGGAACAATCCAAAATCTAAAATTGCATGACATCATCTGTATTTGCTGCTGAACGTCTTTTATTCACTCCCACTACTTCTGATACTGATGCAATACCCTTAATTTTTGCCTTTCCTAATGAGTACAGTGTGGGTATTACTAGCCTTGGTTATCAGGTAGTTTGGGCAACTTTGGCAATGCGCGATGATGTGCAGGTGAGTCGCTTATTTACTGATATTAGTGAACAACTTCCTAGACAAACGGAAATTGTGGGATTTTCGATTTCTTGGGAATTGGATTATGTGAATATTTTAAATTTGTTGGAATCTTTAGATATTCCGATTCGGGCAAATTTACGTGAGGACTCACATCCGCTAATTTTTGGCGGCGGGCCAGTTCTGACGGCAAATCCTGAACCTTTTGCTGATTTTTTTGATGTCATCTTGTTAGGAGATGGCGAAAATCTGCTGGGTGATTTTATTGAATCTTACAAAGAAGTAAGGAATGCTAATAGACAAAATCAGCTAAAAAGATTGGCACAAGTACCAGGAATTTATATTCCGAGTTTGTATGAGGTGGAATATCAAACGCTTGATGGTGAGGTAAAGTCAATTCAGCCGATTGATGCAGATGTTCCGGCTATTGTGCAGAAGCAGACTTATCGCGGAAATATTCTCTCAGCATCCACAGTAGTTACAGAAAAGGCGGCTTGGGAAAATATTTACATGGTGGAGGTGGTCAGAAGTTGTCCGGAAATGTGCCGCTTTTGTTTAGCAAGTTATCTGACTTTACCATTTAGAACTGCTAGTTTGGAAAGTTCATTAATTCCAGCAATTGAGAGAGGTTTAGCAGTAACAAACCGCTTGGGATTATTGGGTGCTTCTGTGACACAACATCCAGAGTTTGAGGAGTTATTAAATTATATTAGTCAGCCAAAGTATGATGATGTGCGGCTGAGTATTGCTTCTGTGAGAACTAATACTGTAACGGTGCAGTTGGCAGAAACTTTGGCGAAACGAGACACGCGATCGCTTACCATTGCTGTAGAAAGTGGTTCTGATCAACTGCGGCAAATCATCAATAAAAAGCTACAAAATGATGAAATCATCCAAGCGGCGATAAATGCCAAAGCTGGCGGACTCTCAGGCTTGAAACTCTACGGGATGGTAGGTATTCCTGGGGAAGAGGCGGAAGATTTAGACGCAACTGTGGCGATGATGCGGAGTATTAAAAAAGCTGCGCCTGGACTGCGGTTAAGCTTTGGTTGTAGTACCTTTGTCCCGAAATCTCATACACCATTTCAATGGTTTGGGGTAAATCGTCAAGCTGAAAAGCGGTTGCAGCTTTTACAAAAACAACTTAAGCCGCAAGGAATTGATTTTCGTCCAGAAAGTTATAACTGGTCTATCATACAGGCTTTGTTATCCAGGGGCGATCGCAGATTATCTCAACTTCTCGAACTTACCCGCGACTTTGGCGACTCCTTGGGTAGTTACAAACGCGCCTTCAAGCAACTTAAAGGGCAAATCCCCGATTTAGATTTTTATGTCCATACTAACTGGTCAACATCTCAAGTCTTGCCTTGGAGCCACTTGCAAGGGCCGCTACCGCAGTCTACACTACTAAAGCACTTGGATGAGGCAACCAGTCATTTCCGTTCAGCCTCCAAAGAACTACAACCGTTAAATTCGTAGTCAAAATTTGAATGCAAACAACTGCTGAGTATTACTGCGCCTTTTGTGGCGAACCAAACTTAACCTTTATTGACTTGAGTGCGGGGGGACAGCAATCTTATGTTGAAGACTGTCAAGTTTGCTGTAACCCAAATATTTTGTACATCCGGGTTGACGAGGACACCTTAGATATCGAAATCGATACCGAATACGACGAAGGCTGATACTATTTTGAATTTTAGATTTAGAATCGCTGTGTATCCCTTGGGTGTATCAATAGCATCTGTCGCCATCATTTTTTCTTGGTATGAGTTTTAGGTTTTGCTGTTCATGCTGCACTTCAACCATTCATCTGTAATTAATGCGCCAATAGAAGTAGTTTGGCAATTTCATGAAAGGCCAGATATCCTACAAATGCTAACTCCACCTTGGCAACCAGTCCAAGTAGTCCGGCGAGAGGGAGGTCTGGAAAAAGGTGCTATTACAGAGTTTCGTTTGTTTCTGGGGTTAGTACCTTTAACTTGGTTAGCGCGTCACACTCAATGCGAACCATATCACCTATTTGTGGATGAACAGATGTCTGGCCCTTTTGAAACTTGGGTACATCGCCATGAATTTCAGCCGGAAGATGGCAAAACCAAGCTAACAGATGCAATTTCCTACTCTATGCCAGGGGGAGATACAGTTGAGTTTATTAGTGGTTGGCTAGTGCAAAGTCAACTTGAGGCAATGTTTCGCTATCGCCATTATGTAACAAAGCGAGAATGCGAGGGCAGAGGTAATCATTGGTGGTAAAAATAGGGATTAGAGGCTAGATGCTAGAGGCTAGAGTAAGTTTTCTCCTAAATTTATGGAATTTTTCACAAAATCGGTCAACGGGTAGAAGCTGAATCTATCTTATAAGAGAGGGTAAATCTTCCCACATTGTTAATGATAGTAGAAAGACATTCAAACAAACTATCACTGACTTTTTAGGTAAAAAAAATGTTGGGAACATTTCTAATAACTCTAGCTACAGCACTAAGCTTACTAATTGTTGATTTAGTTGTGCCTGGTGTTAATATTGCTAACTTTCCTTCTGCTTTAATTGCTGCTGTAGCAATTGGCTTAATTAATAGTTCTGTGAAGCCAGTTCTTTCAACCCTATCTTTACCTCTAAACCTTGTAACCTTCGGCGCATTTTCTCTGGTTGTTAACGGCATTTGTTTTGCATTAGCAGCATTTTTAGTACCTGGGTTTAGCGCACATGGCATTATCGCTTTTATTCTTGGGCCAGTTGTTCTATCTTTGGCTAATACCTTCATTGGTAACTACTTTGCTGAAAGAAACTTGACTTTAACAGGTAACACTTCAACCCCAGGCGAATTACCTCAAGGCAATCCTCAGCAATAGTAGAAGTATTATCTTCTAGCTGGAAAAGTTATTCAGAATTAACATAATTCCTGAGACAGAGTTGGTAATTAAGTTAATTCTGGACAATGTGAGTTAATCAATTTGAAAAAGTAATAACAAACCCATGAAACTATTTCGTTTTCTACTTGCTCTTTTAGTGCCTCCTTTAGGCGTTTTTCTAACAGTTGGTGTTGGCCCGACTTTGGTAATTAATATTCTGCTGACTTTGCTTGGTTGGCTTCCTGGTAGTATTCATGCACTGTGGGTAGTTGCTAAGAGAGAAGAAGCATTTAACAGCGGAACTTACTAAAATCGACTGTAACTTAGGCAAGGTACTTTACATCGCTCTATCGAGCAAACCTCTCTAAATAAGGACAATAAATAAAGGGTAGATTCGCAGAGTCTACCCTTTTTATTATGTATTTTATTAATATTTATCTAGCTATAGTCACTTAAGTTATGATTGTGTTGGTTGCACATAGAATATGAAATATAGTCAGAGTCCGTGCAAGCAAGCATAGTCAAATTTTGTTAAAAGATATGCCCCAGTCAAGTACTAGGATTTCGCTTGCAGAGTTTCTTGCTCAATCTAAAATAGAAGCTTCTCCTGCATGGGAATTAATTGATGGGCGAGTTGTTCAAAAAACAATGCCAACCCTATTCCATTCCAGGCTACAACGTAACCTTGTTAATTACATTAACGATCGCACCGATAAATTTGAAGCTGTGCAGGAGCTACGGTGTATTGTACCGCCTTACTCACCAGTTCCAGATATTGCGATTATTGCTTGCGATCGCTTGAGTGATGCAGATGGGCCATTTAATGGAGCGCCAGATTGGTTAATTGAAATTCGCTCACCAGACCAAAGCACTTTAGACTTACAAAATAAGATTCTCCACTGTCTTAGTAATGGAACACAACTTGCTTGGTTAATCGACTTGGCTCGTCAGCAAATATGGGTTTGGCAAGGAGATGACCTACCAATAATTTTTGCGGGAGGAGATTTCCTCCCAAGCTTGCGTATTCTCCCGGAAATTACAGTTAATGCTGTTATGGCCATGACTAGGCGAAAATAGCTGTTGTATGAGTACGTTGTTAACTAAATTGCACTTACTAAGAACCCCGACTTCTTCAAGAAGTCGGGGTTCTTATGATGTTGGTATCTAGTTTTTATCTGCGGGTTCCTTGTCTTTAAACAAATCAGCGGTTGCTAGAAGTAACTCTCGTAAAGTTTGTTTGAGTTGGAATTCTTTTTTCGCTATGGCTGTACCAGCTTCGCCTAGTTTATCTTCTAACTGCAATCGCTTCTGTGATACCTGTGTCGCTAAAACTTCCGCTTGGGGACGAGCTTGGTTATACCAAGTTTTGGCATCGTTGAGATAATTTTGAATTTCGTCTGAACGGCCGCCATAACGTGCAGCTAAATTAGCACGAACAATTGCTAATTGTGCTTGTAATTGAGCGTAACGTTTTCTTAATAAAGCAACTTCATCACTATTTTTGATAGCATTTACAGCTGAGTCAATAACATCTTTGGTATCAGCCGTATTTTGTTTACCTGTTTCCTCAATCTCTGCTAATATCACATCTACATCTTGCTGAAGTTTTTCTTCTTCACTATCTAGTTGAGCTTGCAGCCGTTGCAGTTCTGACTGAGTTTGAATGATATTTTCGTGTCTCTTATGATTCACACCTTCTAAAGCACCTTCAATAGAAGCTGTGACTTCTTCCTTAATTTCAGTCCCTCTTTCTTGCAAGGTTTCAATAACAGCAGAAACTGCATCTTTTACCAGTCCCCGCAGTTCACTTGACCCTTCTTTAAACTCAGCCGCTACTTGAGAAACTGCTGATTTGACAATTTCTCTAACTCGCTCAGTGCGTAACTGACCTGTTTCTTTAGCTTGTCTCAGGTCTGTTTGAATTTGTTCTTTGATATTTCTAACCATTTTCAACTCGTGTATTTAGCTATTTTGGATAAATTTATTTAGTTTATTCATAGTCTGACATCTCAATCCTGACGTATTCTATTGGGAATAGGCACTTCCTTTAGATAGAAAATGATAAATTATCAGGGTGCATCTACGGTTTTATTGACATTCCCAATCTTGTGTATCACTATGCACATACTTATGAGAAGATAAACTTGAATTAACAGTTGATATAAAAAAATGATTATCATCAAAGAACAAATCAGAAGCATAAGAATTAAATTGCTAAAATTGGTGCAACTATCATGTTTAATTCTCTTGTTATTTATGACTACTTTTACCTTGCCAGCAAATGCCAGCGACACAGCTAACGGCGCACAAATATTTAGTGTGCATTGTGCTGGCTGTCATATCAATGGGAGTAATATTATCAGACGCGGTAAAAATTTAAAAAAGTCAGCCCTCAAGAAATATAATATGGATTCTATAGAGGCAATTACATCCATTGTCACCAATGGCAAAAGTAATATGTCTGCTTACAAAGACCGCCTGACTGAACAAGAAATTCAAGATGTTGCGGCTTACGTTCTTGAACAAGCTGAAAAAAATTGGCGTTAATTAATTCAAAATAAAAATGATACTACCCGCAGAAAGCCGTCTCCAATTTACTCCTGATTTAAACATTTGCCGGATATTAAATGGTATGTGGCAAGTGTCTGGCGCACATGGCAGAATTAATCCTAAAGCTGCAATACAAGCGATGTTTCAATATGTAGATGCAGGTTTTACTACTTGGGATTTAGCCGACCATTATGGCCCGGCTGAAGATTTTATTGGGGAATTTCGCCGTCAATTAATTGCTACTAGAGGTAAAGAAGCTTTAGCAAACATCCAAGCTTTTACAAAATGGGTACCTCGTCCTGGCAAAATGACGAAAAAATTAGTTGAGGATAATATTAATATCTCCTTGAGGAGAATGGATGTTGATTCTTTAGATTTAATGCAATTTCACTGGTGGGACTATCAAGATAAAAATTATTTAGATGCCCTCAAATATATGGCAGAATTGCAATCTGAGGGCAAAATTAAACATTTAGCGTTGACTAATTTTGATACAGAACACCTACAAATTATCACAGAGGCAGGGATTAAAATTGTTTCTAACCAAGTGCAATTTTCGTTAGTTGACCGTCGTCCAGAAGTGGCAATGGTGAAATTTTGCCAGCAACATAATATTAAACTGTTTACTTATGGTACAGTTTGTGGCGGTTTCCTTTCCGAAAAATATTTAAGTCAGCCAGAACCAGGAAGCTTCAATTTAGGCACAGTTAGCCTACGCAAATATAAAAATATGATTGATGCTTGGGGTGGTTGGGGATTATTTCAAGAATTGCTGGCTACTTTGCAAGAAATTGCTAATAAATATGGTGTCAGTATAGCGAACGTGGCAGTACGTTACATTTTAGATAAACCAGCCGTAGGCGGTGTGATTGTTGGTGCGAGACTGGGTATATCTGAACATATCGAAAATAACGCCAAAGTATTTGGTTTTAGTTTAGACCAAGAGGATTGCTATCGCATCGCTCAAATCTCGCAACAATCACGCGATTTGTATAAGCTAATAGGTGACTGTGGCGACGAGTATCGAAGATAATTATTAATTCCGATCTTCTGTACAATTCCTTTACTTTCAGACTTCAGACTTCATACATTTGTTTATGTTTAGCTAAAAGCTGAAGATACTTGGCATTCGTTTTTGCCTCTAGCCATTTAGCTTTAAAAATAGCGGCTGATTCTGCTTTTACTGGGTCTACATCATAAGGCAGCATTTCTTTTTTTGAACTGCCTGTATCGGAAGTTTTTTTGTATTTTCTGCCGCTTTTATGATTAGCATAACGACGAGAACGAGTATAACCCATTTGGATAAACTTTCGTGCCATATCTGCTCCTACAAAATCGTCTTGTTCGAGATAATGTAGGAATAGCTCATAGATTTTTTCACTGGACTGTCTAGCAATCTCAGGTGTTTTAAACCGCCAATAAGGGAGAATTTCTGATTTATAGGGTTCAACCAAAAGTACACCCTGTTCGCCTTTACCAACACGGTATAATTCAGGGTGCTGGCGAAAATCAATTTTTTGAAAGTCTAAAGAATAATCAAAATCCATAATAATTTAAAGTAAACTCTGTTTAAGAGTTAAACTTCTACCCTAGTAAGGAAATTTATTCTGCCCTATTATCTAGCCGCTGTATGAAAAGTATCCTTGCTCCTGGAAATTTGCGGAAAGTGCATCACATTGCTCTCAATGTCAAAGATATGCAAGCTTCCCGTCACTTTTACGGTAATATTTTAGGCTTGCATGAATTGACGGGTAAGCACGTACCTGCAACTCTGGTGGAACTTGTCGCTGAAGGGAAAGTCGCTAACTTTGTGACTCCCGATGGCGTAATTTTAGATTTATTTTGGACACCCGATCTCAATCCACCCCATCCAGACCCAGCACAAAGTTTTACAAGAGCGTATCATCTGGCGTTTGATATAGATCCGCGATTATTTGAGACAGCACTAGCTGTTTTAGAGGAGAATAAGGTAGCGATCGCACATGGCCCAGTTACTCGTCCTACAGGTAAAGGTGTCTACTTTTATGACCCTGATGGATTTATGATTGAAATCCGTTGCGATCCTCAACCTGAAAATAAAGTGCTGAGTCCTGAGTACTAAGTTCTAAGTCTTTCTCTAAACCTGATCTCTGTTTTCCCTTTCCTTCTCACATATAGGAATCATATTTGATTGCTGAAAAAAATACTCTTTCCTACACCCCACTCCTAGCCTACACAGATAATTTCAAAAATCAAACCGAACTACTCTAGCAATGCAGATATTTCAAGTCATCGAAGCAGCACTCACTAAACCATCTATACCCCACGAACCATACAAGCAATCTTTAAAAGCTTGGGCGATGTATTGCTTACGTGATAGAGGTTTCAAAGTTGTTTATGCTCAAAATGCTGATTTTGCCATTGAACCGAAAGGCGGAGATAAAATCTATTTCAAAGTTACCAACAATGCCGATGATGTAGATAATTCCTGTGCTTGGATAGTTTGGGATAGTGTCGCCAAAACTGCTAGTTTAATTCCACCATCATCTTGAGATATTAGATTAACGTGAATTCGATGAGTGTTTTTTGACCTCACCCCCAGCCCCTCTCCTCGTAGGAGCTACGGTGTACACACAAATCGGTGTTGAGTGCATCTATCCCGCCTCAGAATCAATTCCGAGTCTCATAGCGCAAGTCCTCTTGGGAGGACTCAACCAGCAGTTCATTTCAGTCCACGCTTTGTGGACTTTGGCTATGAGCCTGGAACTTTAGTTCAAGCCGGGATGCGGTTTCATACAGCAAATTTTTGACTTGTGTGTACACGGTAGCCTCGTAGGAGAGGGGAGTAAAACCCAGATTTTTCGTTGATTCTAATTACCAGGAGATGACACAGTTTGTTCTGGTAAATTAGCTGTTTCATTAGCTGGAAACTTGGGAGAAATAGCTTTAGTAATCCAAGTAGTGAGGATGTGAGATAACACTCCCATCGGCCCAGCAAACAGACAAAGTATTAGAGAATGAATTGTCCAAACTCCGGTTTTTTGACCTTCCCAATAGATAAATCTGGCAACAAACAAATCCATTACTAAAAAATGAATCCAACCTGTTGCAGCAGCTTTTTCATCAGCAAAAAATCGAGCAATATCAGCTAATTGAGGATTAGATAAAGCTTGGGCATTTTCTGGGGTAATGCTGGTAATAAATAAATACAAATATGCTCCAGCTAAAGGCACAAATGGAATATATGATTCCATTATTCGCCTTGTAACTTTCCAGTTGGGCAAAAGAATAATCAATGCCCAAAAAGGTAAAACGAATAAATTGGCAATGTCGAATAATTGAGAGATTGTCATAAAAAAAGAGGTGAAGAACTAATAAATGAATGAAAGTATTCTGGCTTGAAATTTATAGCTATTCAGCCTAAAAAGCTGTTATTAAAAATTTACTTTCTTCTGCCTTCTTCTACAAGTTGCGATTCTATTTCTGAGGAATTCAAATCACGACCGATAAAAACTAAGCGGGTTTGTCTTGCTTCTGTTGCTTGCCAAGGACGGTCGTAAAATTTTTCAAAGCGGTTTCCTACGCCTTGCATAACTAGACGCATAGGTTTATTGGGAACTGCGACAAAGCCTTTAATGCGGTAAATTTCTTGTTGATTTACCAGATTTTGCAACTGTTGTTGGAGTTTTTCTGGGTCGAAGGCGCGGTCTAAGATGACGTGTGTTGAGGTGATTTCGTCGTCGTGGTCGTGGTCTTCTTCGCTGTCGTGATGGCTGGGGCGGCTATCTAAATTATCTTCGACGGCGGCTTGTAATCCTAATAATACGGCTGGATCGATTTGACCGCGATCGCTCTCGACCATTTTCACTACTCTGGGCAATTCTTGTTTGACTAATTGCTCTACTTGTGCTTTAGTTTCTGCATCTACTAAGTCAGTTTTACTCAACACCACCAAATCTGCACAGGCGAGTTGGTCTTCAAATAACTCCTGCAAGGGTGTCTCATGTTCTAGGCTATCATCTGCTTGCCGTTGGGCGGCGATCGCTTCTAAATCACTGGCAAATGTGCCTGCGGCGACGGCTGCACAATCTACTACAGTAATTACAGCATCTACTGTGGCAGCGTTGCGAATTTCTTGCCAACGAAAGGCTTTAACTAGTGGTTTCGGTAAAGCTAACCCAGATGTTTCAATTACAATGCAGTCAATGTTGTCTCGCCGCTTGATTAACTCTTGCATTGTGGGATAAAACTCTTCCTGCACCGTGCAGCATAAACAGCCATTGGTTAATTCAAAAATATTACTCCCGTCAGTTTCATCTTCGGGGCAGATTTGACAGGATTTCAATAATTCGCCATCAATACCCAATTCGCCAAATTCGTTGACTAATACGGCGATGCGACGACCTTGGTTATTTTGTAAAAGATGGCGAATTAGGCTAGTTTTACCACTACCTAAGAAGCCTGTAATGACGGTGACGGGGATTTTGGTAGCCATTGTGAAAAGTCTGAAGTGTGAAGTCTGAATTATGAAGTATATAGTGTTTTTAGGGGTTAGGGACTAGAGGCTAGAGTGTTATGTAGCGTTTCCTAGTCTACTGAAGTAAAAATTTATCGGCGTGCATCTGCGTAGCCTGCGGCAAGCCGCTAAAGCGTCTACATCCTCTTCCATCGGCGGTTAATTTTTTCTAGCCATACCTCATAAGTATGAGAATCGCTATATAGCAATAATTTCACACTTCATACTTCATACTTCACACTTCACCCTTCATACTTCAATGGGGCAACTTCCTTGCGATCGCCTTACCTTGATAAGATGACCCCAGGGAAACTGCCCCCAGAATTAACAAATATTAGTTTACAAAAATTTACTCAGCCGTAGCTAGTTCAGTGCTGCCGCGTGTCCGGCGACGGGTGAGGCTGTTGTACAACATCATACCGATCGCTTTGATTAAGTTGCCTTCTAATTCTTGGAACATCTTCATGTTCATTCCGAAGGCAGCATTGGCTTCATCTACGATGCGATCGCCTGTGGCATCATCAATGGGTAGTTCGTCTAATGTTTGACGATACTTTGCTTTAAATGCCTTTTCATCAGGAATGTCGGCAAATTCATAGAAGGCGGTTCCTTGACCATCGCTCAAGTTCATTGCTGTCACGGCAATGTTCTTGAGAATTTGTCCCCCGGATAAGTCACCCAAGTAACGGGTGTAGGAATGAGCAATTAATAATTCTGGTTCGGTTGCGGAAACTTCGCGGATGCGTTGTACATAAGCTTCACCGGCTGGCGATAGTTTGATTTGTTCGCGCCAGTTAGCACCGTAATAGTAGCTTAAGTCTTGCTCTAAAGTCCGCTTGCGGTGCAACTGAGCAAAATCAATTTTAGAAACGATGGGATGTTGGCGATGCTTTTCCATCTCCTCTTCCATTGCCGAGTAGACAAAGTAAAAGTTAGCCACTAATTTCCGGTAGGAACTTTTTTCTACCACTCCTTTTAAAAAGCACTTGACAAAACCCACATTTTCTGCCATCGTATGGGCTTTTTTGGTGCCGACACGTAACTTGCTGGCTAAATTGCTGCTCATATTAAAATTTCTCACCTTTAAAAGGATGTACCGAGGTTCCGATTTACGAACGGCTAAGAAAGGTCATTAAAAAGTTACATTAAAACTATTTGATGAGAATTTATATTAAAAATTTTTAAGCAAGCGAAGTGTATACTTTTGTAACGCTTCACCAAACCGCAAAATAGTGACTAATCTATTCATCGCCAAGGTTAGAATCTATGATCAAAGATGGCGATCACTAGAGTTTTTTGTATAAAAACTTTACAAACCTCAGAAAAATTTTAAAGACTTTCACTTAAATAAGTCTGACAGTAATAGATTTCTAAAAAGAAAAAGGAGTATATAGTACAGATAAAAGTGCTGAGTTTGGAGTTCTGAGTGCTGAGTTTGGAGTTTTGAGTAAAAAATACTAGCTTCTAGCCCCTAGCCTCTAGTCTCTAACTACTACTTGAACTTATTCAATTAAAAAGTAAAGTAAAATTTTCCAGTGTTATGGTGTGGGGTGTTTAAACATTATGGTGTCATCAATAACTCGAACTCAAGGCAACATCCGAGGTCTTGCTGCCGCAGAATCTCATAATAATGGAGAAACAGCACTGAATGAGAATTCGGCATTTAGTTTGATATCACTCCCAACGACTCCCCTGTTCGGTACAGATGGGATTCGGGGAAAAGTAGGAGAATTACTGAATGCACCCTTGGCTTTACAAATAGGTTTCTGGACAGGTGTAGTTTTACGAAATCATGCAGGTGAAACACGACCCGTAATTCTGGGACAAGATTCTCGCAACTCCAGCGATATGTTAGCAATGGCTTTGAGTGCGGGGTTAACAGCCGCAGGTATCGAAGTTTGGTATTTAGGTTTATGTCCTACTCCTTGCGTTGCTTATCTTACCAGCGTGAGTGAAGCGATCGGCGGCGTGATGATTTCTGCCAGTCACAACCCACCGGAAGACAATGGAATTAAAGTTTTTGGTGCCGATGGTGGGAAGTTACCACAAGCATTACAAGCAGAAATTGAAGCCGGATTGCGTGGTAAGTTAGCAGTTACAGGCGGGATGAATTGCGGCAGACATTATTCTCGGCAGCAGTTAGTGAGTGATTATAGCCAAGCATTAAAACAACCATTGCAGAGTGATGGAAATCTGCAAGGAATGAAGATTGTTTTAGACTTGGCTTGGGGTGCAGCCGTGGGTTTAGCACCACAAGTATTTAGAGAAATGGGGGCAGAAGTTATCTGCTTACATAATGCCGCAGATGGCGATCGCATCAATGTTGATTGTGGTTCTACCCACCTGGATATTTTGCAAGCCGCCGTTAAAGAACATCATGCTGACATAGGTTTTGCCTTTGATGGTGATGCTGATCGCGTGTTAGCTGTAGATAATACAGGTAGACAAGTCAATGGCGACTATATCCTTTATTTGTGGGGTCGTCACTTGCAACAACAGCAACAACTCCCCGATAACTTGATAGTTTCCACCGTCATGGCGAACTTAGGGTTTGAACGCGCTTGGCAACAACAAGGTGGTAAATTGATTCGTACCGCCGTTGGTGATCAATATGTGCAAGCCGAAATGTTGCGGACTGGCGGAATGCTAGGCGGCGAACAATCTGGTCATATTTTGTGTAGACACTATGGCTTGACTGGTGATGGTTTATTAACCGCCTTGCATATAGCCAACTTAGTCAAACAAACTGGTGTTTCCTTGGGTGAATTAGTTGACCAAAGCTTCCAGACTTATCCCCAATTATTAAAGAATGTCAGAGTTGTAGACCGCGATCGCCGTTTGGGGTGGAAAGATTGTCAAGCTGTTCAAGATGCGATCGCTCTAGCCGAAACCGCAATGGGTGATAGTGGTAGAATCTTAGTCCGCGCCTCTGGTACAGAACCAGTCATCAGAGTCATGGTAGAAGCCGCTGATGCCGAACTCGCCCAACATTGGACAAATGAATTAGTCGCCAAAGTTCAACAACACTTGGCGTAAGCAATTCTGAGTTATATGAATAGGACTTACGCAATAACTCTCTAAAACTCTTATAACTTCGTGTCCTTTGCGTCCTTTGCGGTTCGTGTTTTCATACTTTTGCGTAAGTCCTGATGAAATTGAAAAATCAGGTGAGCATTGTTCACCTGATTTTTTATGTAGCTAGACCAAAATATCAGGAGTAAACGCTAAGAAAATCCAGGTAAAAACTAGTAATATGTCAGAATTGGAAGCAGCAGTTAAAGCAGTAGAAAATTTTGTAAGTCAAAAGTAAACAGTTAAAATGGCGAAATTTGCATTGCTGATTGGGGTTAGTGAGTACCAACCAGGATTAAATGCTTTACCTGGGGCTGTGCAAGATATCAAAGCAATGCAGCGAGTCTTACAGCATTCAGAAATGGGTGATTTTGCCGATGCTGATATGACAGTGCTGGAAAATCCACCACGCCAGTTAATGGAAAGAGCAATTGAAAACCTGTTTTCTCATCGTCAAAAAGATGAATTAGTGCTGTTTTATTTCTCTGGACACGGGATTAAAGATGACAGTGGCAAATTATATTTAGCAACTAGCGAAACCAGTAAGCATCAATCGGGTGAACTTATTCAAACTACCGCCACTGCTGCCAGCTTAATACATGGAATGATGGAAATAAGCCGTTCCCGGCGACAGGTAATTATTCTTGACTGTTGCTTTAGCGGTGCTTTTGCTGAAGGGATGAAGGCGAAAGATGATAACACCGTAGATATCAAGAATCAACTAGGCGGAGAAGGAAGGGCTGTATTAACTTCTTCTACTTCTACTCAGTATTCTTTTGAACAACCAGGATCAGACTTATCAGTTTACACTCGCTACATTGTCGAAGGGATTGAGAAAGGCGCGGCTGACGCTGATAACGACGGCATAATTTCTGTAGATGAACTGCATGAATATGCCCGTAAAAAGGTGCAGGAAGCAGCTCCAGCAATGAAACCAGAAATTTATGCTGTGCGGGAAGGTTTTAAAATAAAGTTAGCGAAAGCTCCTGTAGGCGACCCGCAATTAGAGTACCGTAAGGAAGTAGAGCGATGTGTCAGGAATGGTAATGTTTCGGTTATAGGTCGTCGCATTCTCAAACGTTGCCAAAGTGAATTGGGTTTGTCAGTTGAGGTAGCAGCCCAAATTGAAAACGAAGTTTTGGAACCTTACCGCCAATATCAAGCAAATCTCAGGGAATACGAAGAAGCATTAGCTGAGGCGATACAGGATGAAGGAACTCTAAGTCAGCATACACGAGAAGAATTAAAGCGGTTTCAGCAACTTTTGCAACTTAGAGATGAGGATATTGCGGGGATTGAGGCGCGTGCTACCCCATCCCTTCAGAGCCAGCAAGGAGGGGAGCAGCAAAACGAAGATAATCTCAGTTCAGAGAAAGGCGTAGACTATACCAAGCTACGCGACTTACTAGCAGCCGAGAACTGGAAAGACGCTGATTATGAAACCTATATGGTAATGCTTAAAGCGGTAGGGCGAAAGAAAGGTGACTGGATTAAGGAAGAAGAACTATTAAACTTTCCCTCTACTGACCTCCGCACAATTGACAGCTTATGGGTAAAATACAGCAATGGACGCTTTGGCTTCAGCGTTCAAAAGGAAATTTACTTAAGCGTTGGTGGTAAGCCAGACGGTAACTATGACGGAGAAGCCTGGGAGAAGTTTGGCGATCGCGTAGGATGGAGGGTAGGACAGAAATGGATTGATACCAGAAACGTCTCTTTTGATACCTCTGCCCCAAAAGGACACTTCCCATGTTTAGATTACAGTATCAATATTTATATTTGGGGTTGGAATTGGGGGATGTCAAAATTTATCTCTTCACTCACATCGAGACTTGTAAAGTGTGACATCTAAGGCTTTCAGAGATTTTTAAAGATTTATTGCATCTCTCTGCACACTGACAGCTGATAACAGTTTGCCTGAATAAATTTTTCTGCTACTTTATGCACTTCAGTAGACTCGTATCGCATTTACAAACTCTCTCTGATGTCAATTTGTGGTTGATCTCTAGTAGTCATGAAATCATCAGAGAAGTTGTCTAAACTCTCGATAAGAGATTGCCAAGGGTTATCTTTGGCAATAAGAACAATTGCGTTACCCATTTTTTTAAC
>JAGKSW010000151.1 GCA_018993265.1 Nostoc sp. TH1S01 | reverse complement strand
TTATGCTTACCCTACACCTAATAAATTTCCCTTGTCAATTCGCTACGAACTTGTGCAAAGCTGTACTTAGGTAGTTTCATGGTAGTTTCTCCTTTGATTTTTTTAAATGGAGTAGTTTCGTGACGGTTAGCTAGTCAAAATCAATAACACATTTTGCCCGCATTGGATGATCAACCTAGAGCTACCCGTTATGTTCTAATGAGCCACACTAGACGAGAAACATTGCGTAAATTCTGTTGGCCTTTAAAAGGCAGTTGAGATAGCAATTCTTCCGATAAATTGATGCGTTTCAGGCGCAAGGCTTCATCCAAAAGGAATCGAAGCGCCATCTTTCTCCAACCGAAATTGTGAAAAAATTCAATTCCTTCTTCAGGAGCAAATTCTAATTTGACCTGACTGTTCAGGCGGTTGACACCCAGGAATTCTTCAGTCAACTGCAATCCCTTTGGCGAACTCAGATCGGTTAACCACCATAAAAACCGTCTCTGCTCACGTAGATCAATAGCTATAGCAGTTACCTGTATTGGCTTTAGATAAATAAGCAATCCTTCAGAAACCACCATTACACTGCCTGCTGACTGATTGATTTGCTGAAAAATTGTTCGCCTAGCTCGATCATCGGTTATGTCGAGCGATATGAATTCAAGTGTGCAATTTGGATGGTTATTCGAGAGAGTGTCATATTTATAGCTTAGAATACCTGGTAGATCGCAATCAATCCACCGCAACCACGATGGTAAAGGTAGTCGGTATGGTCTAGTATCCAGACCAGATCCTAAGTTTAGAACAGTATCAATCTCTCCCTGGGAGACAGCTTTCAAGATGAACTCATCAATTACGTGAGTTCGTACAGCAATCGCCTTAGATAAGGAGTCAATATTGGGAATTGAGCTTACAAGTTGCTCACCACGCACCCCAGCTAAAGATCGAGCAAAGGGATCTTTGAACAGAGCATCGGGGCGATCGCTTTCAATAGCTCGTGCCAAAGCTGTCAAAATTGCCGTATCGGAGACATGTTCAACGGATAATCGAGTAATACTCATAATGAATGAACTTCACGTCATTAGAAAAACTATAATTTTCTGCCGAGTGATTCTACCTCCAACAGTTCACAGTGATTGCGGAAAATTGATCAACTGGCTCAAGGCGTATTCATGAACACATTCTGAGTCAAGAGAAAAGTATGGGAACAATTAATTTCTCCCATACTTTCACTTTAATTAGTAACCCAAAAATCAAATTATTTTTGGGCTCCATTTTTGAGTTTATATTTAGATAGCGCCCAGTACTGCCGGAAGGGCAGTAGCCGCAACATTTCCAACAGTTTTGAGCAGGCCCCCCCAATCAAAACTAGGATCAACGCCATTGCCATTTGATACAGCAGCACCAGTAATAGTACGCTCAACAGGTGCAGATTGGATGGGAAGTCTAGATGATTTCATGATTTTTCTCCTGATTTTGTGATTTCGTTGTTTTCTTGTTTGTTCACTGAACAATTACCACTAATTTCGTGGTACGTGTCCAGCCTGAATTGGAATATTCATAGTCTTTTCTCCTTGCTTTGGTCAATTTATGTTAGTTATTGATACAATTAATTCATTTGAGTTTTTACCAGTTAATTTCATAGGAATTACTTCTTTTATAAATCCTATTTACAGCTTCAGTTAAGACCAAATTCTGCCTATTTGACGGGGTAAAAAACCATCTTCTTTAAGAGATTGAAGTAAGAAACGACCAACTTCATAAGATAATAGTGCATCTGTTTTATTATCATTCGCTATTTTCCTGTCCATCCTCTTTAAAACAGTCAATTTATCATATGGGTTAGTTCTATCCAGAATTTCTTTAATATCTTTATGAAACATCAGATCACTCAATTTTTCTGAATGTTCAGAATTATGAATATGACTTTCTATGTAATTTCTTATGGTTGTTAGACAACTGAATGTTTTGTTTCTAACTCTTTCAATTTTTTCTTTTGTTTCAGATGAATTTAAATCACTTGGCTTTTCCAACTTATCAATGCTAAAATCCGGGTTATTAACATCATCTTTTAATTTATCAATATATTCTGAAAATTCATCAAAGATGGTTTTATGAGGTTTTTCTGGCTGCTTTCCTCCGCATTCAGATGGAGTTTCTATTTTTGCACGATTATCTGCTGATCTAACCTTTGTTGAAACAGTTTTGGACTCTACAGGCTTTTTAGAAACAGTTTCAGACACTTCTGTGGTAGCAGTTACTGGTTGCTCCACGTTAGATATACTCTGGAGTATATTATTCATGATTATTCCTCTATTTTTCCACAATTCATCAAATGATTAAGGCTAAAATTTATTATTAGTTAGTATTACTAGACATTACCCAAAATTGATAATTAAAACTTGATTGATATATCTTGGTTTCAGAAGCAACTTTGGAAATGTCTAATGTTTAACACTAAAATAATCCAATAGCGGCTAAACACATAGCCATTGAGTTTTCAGATAATAACTGACATCCACCGTAGTTTGCTGAAGTTAAAAATTTCATTGGATCATTATAGTCTGCGCCATGTAGTAAATTTAATTCTAGTTCCAGGAATTGTTCTTTGGGGGCATGAATTAGATCAGCTACAGTATTAGGCTTTATCAAATCTGTTCTGATTACTGGTAGCGATTGAATGGGAATTTTCATATTTATTATTCCTTTTGTTTGTTAATGGTCTGTATTTAGTACAGACCAATTAAATTTGGATTTTGGTATTAACCAAACATCCTGAGAATATCAAACATCCCACTAGATTCAACATTATTGGAATTACTTGCTTCCATCCCTTGCTGATTCGACATTGCAGATGAAGTAGAGAGGCGCTGAACAGGGGCAACTTGCTTTGGTAATTTAGATTGTTGTGAAAGTTTCACGATAATTTCTCCTAATGTAATTACTTGATTTACAGGTATCGAGTAGTAGTAAGGCTGACATCTAATTAGTTGGCAATATCCCATATTCTGGGTTCACCTAATGTCACTGGCATGATATCGCTGACATCAATGGTGTAGCGCAGAACTCTTTTCGCACGCCGATCATTTTCTGGATCGAAAAACTTGATCCTTACATCCCAGCAATCTGAATCTTTCCGACAGAAGGGGCTTCGTTCCACTTCCAAGGAGTCTAACTGCATAGTTACTGCTTGGGGATCATCAGAGGATGCCCATGAACGACTTTGGTTCATCAATACATTAACTAAGGCATCTGCATATTGGAAGATGTTAGTCGAGGCAAAATTTTGCGCCCTTTCCGCAGAGGTTTGTCCAAGATTTCGGAGATCATAGTAAATCCGCATCAAGAAATTCTTCAAAGAATATTCAATCTCATCCTCTTGTTGAGGAGTAAGATTCGGTGGTGGATTCTGATTTTTGATCGCATTGAGTACCTCATTGAGTAATGCGTTAACTTTCCAACCGTACATCCCACGAGTATTTAATGGTTCAATAACAGGAACAACCTGACCAGAAAAAAGGGTAACGGTTTTACCTGTTAAAACGGCTGGGATAGAAACCCTCTCAATATAATTGTCATCGTTTTTATCTAGAACTTGTCCAGCTAGAAAATCCTGAAAATATTGATAAATGGATAAAGCGAAAGGGGCTTGTGGCTCAATAGCATAAATGGGTGTTAGTTCCAAATTTAGCGTCCAAATAAGTGATGCCGCCTCTGAAATATTGCTTTCTAAATAGCGTGCCATTTGTCTGGCATCATAAGGATTAGCTGGAACTCGAATCGCAGAAGATGAAACTTGCGGCGTAGTATTAGCAGGTAGATAGTTATCTGACCACACCATAGGCATAAGTTGCTTAAAGCTATCTCGACGTGCTTCTGTTCTGAAATCATAACCAAGAGTTCCAATTGCGAAAACCAGAGACATTGGTGCATTACTTGGGGTGACGGACGACACGACTGCACCACCGTTGCACCCACAGTCGCCAGCAGGTACTACATAACTACTATTGGCAGAGGAAGCACCTACAGCTGTTAAGTTGTTAGATGTGATAGGCATAGGATTTCCTAAATTCTGAATGGTTGTTGGAGTAGATTCTGAGTTTGTCGCTTGTGCCGCCTGTATGCCAATCTCTGAGGGTTGGAGGGCGGATTCTTCTAAACTGATATCAATAGCTTCACTCGGTACGAGTTGTCCAAGCTTGTCTATATGGTCAGTTGGTTCTGCTTCAAAGCCACTAGCCTGACTGGGATGAATAATGGCTTCTTCTGTTTGTTCATCAGACACTTCTGTTAATCCTCCTTTTTTAATTAGCGTATAAACTCCAGATATGTTAAGACTTCCTGCTAAAAAGCGACGACAATCCTCAGTCACTGTTGGGTTACAAGGCGTGGCACTTTTGAGGATGGCTTCACGGATAGCATGGGGATTGGGTTTTTCTCCCTGTACCAGTTGAATGCTAAGTAGCAGAGCAATAATGCCCGATACGATAGGCGTTGCAAAGCTAGTACCACTCCTTGGAGCTATCCCGCCACCTGGCTCTGCTCCCAAAATGTTTTCACCTGGAGCGAGGATGCCTTGGTTTTGATAAATATTGCCCCAGTTACTATAATCAATGGGCAATCCTTGGGCATTCATCGCACCTACAGCGAGTACTGAAGGCAGAGCGGCGGGAACATGAAGACATTGGCAAGCATCGTTACCCGCAGCCGCAACAATCAGAACTCCCTGTTCATTACAGAAACGAACTGCATTAGCCAATATGGGGTCAGCCTCACCCGACTGACTCAGTTGACCGCCACTGATGTTAATGACGTGCGCTCCAGCTTCAACAGCTTGGTTGATGGCTCGTGCTAAATCTAGTTGTGAAAGCTTACCCCGGTGAGTGTCGGAGAATACTGGAACAATTAACCCACGGCAACCAGGGGCAATACCCTTCATAGAACTACTATGTTGACCAAAAATTACACTGGCAATGTGTGTTCCGTGACCAGACATTATGCCATTGCCCGCACTATCTGAGACTAGGGTTGGCAACCGATTAATGTTGGCACCGTTAAAGCAGTCATGGGACTCGTCTACTGGCCCGTCAAGCACTGCAACACATATACGAGAGTCCCCTAGAGATTCAGCCCAGAGCGATGTGAGTTTGGGCAATGCTGAAATGTCGGTAAAGCCAGTGGTCATATAGAAATCCTACTTATAATCTTGCTAAGTTTAATAAGTTAAAAACTTTATGTAAGTAGAGCCGCTATTGCAACGGACTGGCTTTGGTCATAATTTTTCATTGCTCATTGGTAAGGATTTGGGGCGTATTGAGGAGCGATCGCACTCCCTGTTTTCAGTAAGTTCTGGCTCACTTGTTGCTTATTATTCAGCTTCTCTACCGTGAATACCACTAAAGTTTGCAACTTTAAGAACAAAGTTAATAACTTCGGATCAGCAAATGACTTTGGGTATTTGCTGTGTTGCCTTTAGTTATTTAAACTTAAGTAGTTTGTAAAAATTAATTAATATCGTTTTTAACTTTGGAAAAAATACAAATTTAAGAAATATGCTTTTGTTTTTTATGAATAATTTCTAGCTCCGAAGGAATTTAAGAATAAACTTTGCATAATTGTATTCATAAGATTTGTAACTGGATTGCGTAAATTATTAAAATATATCAGTCATCTATAATTAGATAGATTTAGTAATAAAATTACTAAAAATATTTTTTAATTTATTCAGATAAAAATATGCAATTGCGAGCAAAACATCATCTACGGCGGCGGGGTACAATTCTGACGGCTCAAGGTTTAAAAAAACTCAATCAGGCAAAAGCTGAGGTAGAAGTTCAGCAAAACTTTAAGCGATGTACTCTCGAAGATTTGAGTGAAAAAACAGGTTTAACTCCCAATACTCTCAGCAAGGTCTTTACTGGCTCAGTGGGAGTTGATAAGCGAACTTTGGAGTGCTGTTTCCACGCCTTTAATTTGACTTTATTAAACGAGGATTATCTTTACTTGTTACGTGAACAAGACGATTTTGCAAAGATTAGTTCAATGGCCGCTGCGGAAATCTGCTTTCCTCTCAAACAAATTTGCGATCGCAACAATACTCACCAAATTTACAACATGGAACGACCGCAAGACTATCTCCAACCTCGTCCCCTCACACCACCAGGGGGACAGATGCCTTTGGATTCTGTCTTCTACATTCATCGTCCCATTCTTGAATCGCTCTGTTACAAAGCTATTCACCAATCAGGTGCGTCAATCAATATCCGCGCCCCCAAGCAAATGGGCAAAAGCTCCTTGATGACGCGCATCTTGGCTTACTCTAAAAACCTGGGATATCAAACCGTGTCTGTGAGCTTGCAACTTGCCAACGACGAGATTTTACAGAACCTAGAACGCTTCCTACAATGGTTCTGTGCCAGAGTCAGCAAGCAGTTAGACCTACCAAACACGATCGCCAATTTTTGGGATGATGCCTTGGGTAGCAAATCGAACGCGACAGATTACTTTGAGGATGTGATTTTAGCTAACTTGAATCGCCCCCTAGTGATTGCGATTGATGAACTAAATCACCTGTTTGCCTACCCAGATATTGCTCGTGAATTTCTCCTACTTTTGCGGACTTGGTGTGAACAAGCTAAAGCAAGAGTGGTGGATAGCAATCCTTGGCACAAACTCCGATTGGTGACAGTTCATTCCACAGAACTTCAGATGACCAATGTGGTCAATCAATCCTTCTTGAATACTGGACTAGTTATTGAGTTACCTGAATTTACCCCAAATCAAGTACAAGAATTAGCACATCGGTGGGGAGAAGAAATGACAGCACAACAAATTGAGAAGGCGATCGCTTTTTTGGGAGGACACCCCTATCGGTTGCAACTGGCATTTTACTATCTACATCAGCAGACAATTACTCTAGAAGAACTCTTAGAAAATTCTGCTACTACCACCACCATCTATGCAGACCATCTAGAACAGCAATGGTCAAATCTGCAACGCTATCCCGATTTATTGCCATATTTTACAGAAATCCTTCGGCAATCAAGTCCGATAAATTGTGAGGCTCTACAAGCCTCCCAGTTGCAAAAGATGGGGTTAGTACATTTGCATGGTATGACAGCAAGTCTAGCCTGTGAGTTATTTCGTCCGTTTTTCTGCGATCGCCTGTGGCAAATTAACAATTGAGGATTTTGATGAAAATTCGAGTATCTTTGCTCTCACAAATGATCAGGACTCACGCGCCAATTATTGTTCTACGTGAGTCCTAATCATTTGGGATTGCTGTAATTTTAGCTAACTGGAGCGATGGTCAAGTTATCCCACAACTGTGGGTTTTCGTGGTTGAGATGCTTGTACCACTTCATAAAGTTTGGCTTCAAACTTCTCCATACAAGCAGACCAATCATACTGAAGAATAGAAGGACGGGCTTGTTCGCTCATTGAGGCTTTGAGTTCAGGATTTTCTAAGATAGCAATTACCTTTTGAGCAAAATCTCTAGGGTTATTTGGTTCCGCTAAAAAGCCATTCCGACCAGGAAATACTTGTTCTGATGTTGAGGGTGCAGTCACCGCTACTACAGGAGTTCCTGAAGCTAAAGCTTCGTTAGTCGTGGTGCAGAAGTTTTCTGTTACTGAAGGGTTCACAAATACATCTGCACGCGCAAACCAACCTAAAAGTTCTGTACCGTGTGACTCACCCCAGACAGTAATTCCAGAACCAAATTTTTGAGAACGCCGACGAATTTCGGCATCTAAGGGGCCGCTACCAACAATTACTAAATGCACATCAGGAATTTTAGCTGCAATGATGGGAAAAGCATCTATTAATTGAGTCACATTTTTTTCGGCTGTAACGCGTCCTACAAAGAGTAGAGTCGGTCTATTGTCATTAGGTATTGGATTATAAATGATGTTCCTGGGATGAAATTTTTCGCAATTAATTCCTTGATAGGGAAGATATTCACTACGTTGACATTGGAGATTTTGGTATTTTACAAGCTGTTCTTTGGAAGAAAATAAATTCAGGTCGTAAGCTTCACTAAACTGTTTGACTATCAAAGGAATAATTGGCCGGAGGAGGTTGAAAAATGTATCTCCTAAATAATATTTGATGTAGGCAACAATATCAGTATGAAAAACTGAAATAATTGGAGTATGAGTTTTTTTTGCATATTCTACTCCAACAGGGCGACCATAACCTTGCAAAAAGGCTGAATACACTCCTCGTATTTGGGCAGCTTCTTCAACCACAATAATATCTGGTTGAAATTGTTGCAGCAGTTTATTATCGCTCCAATGACGATAGTTTAATGGTTGGGGTAGAGACTTATAAAATATTAAAGGCTCTGTGGGGAATATATATGAAGAAAAAGTCGGAAAAGACTTTAACTCATCTAACCCTGGCATGGGGCGATCGCTAACTTTTTTGGGATACTTATCGTTAATTTCTGGATGGACAAGTAGAACTTGATGTCCTTGTTGTAGCAACCAGCGAACTCTTTGATGGACTGCAACGGAAACTCCTGTCAGGAAAGGAGAATACAATCCTGTAAACATCGCAATGCGTAGCTGTTGCTTTTTCATGATTTTAGTTAGTTTGTTAATTTTTTTCGGAGCTAACTTTCAACACATAACTATTTGCTCACACCGAAAAACTCGAATTTGAGGATTTACGCATTGCTATAGCAATCCCAATAAACTACTAGTTTAGTGAGGGAATCAGGAATAGGAAGTAGCTTTATTCCTAACTTCTAAAGGAATGCTATGTAGAGATTCTATAGGTCAATTCTAAGTGCGAAATTCTGACTTTTAAATTCTTCCTTAGAGAGAAACTTTGCGATCGCTTGGCTGATCTTGTAAATGATAAGGACGATATTCTACAAGGCGGATATTCCAAGGCCCTTGAACTTGATATGTCACGCCACGCCAATGAACTGTAGGCATCTGAAACGATGCTAACATAGCTAACCCATAAACCCATTGTGTGAATGGCAAAGTTATAGCAATTTTTCCAATCATTGCTACGGAAAGTTTTGTCACCTGTTGACCTTGAGCGCGAATTTCTGGCTGAACTCCTAACTCTGAAAAGAGGATCAGCATCACTAAAGCCAACATATAACTGACATACCAACTCAAAGCTAAATTGGCGCTATCTCCTTCTCCAATTAACAATGCTGCGAAAAATACCACCAACAAAAGATTCGGTAGCATGATTGTGAAAATCACATCAGTAGCTACAGCTATCCACAAAGGATGGTACAAGCGAGAAGATAACAATTGACGCTGAAACCAGTATCTTAAACTCGGTAAATCGCACTCTTCCCGATTCAGCATAATCAAAGAAGGCACAAACTTGACTCGGAGTTTATGCTTACCCAAGACACTACGAATCATCGTATCTTCGCCAAAGGCTTTACCCCACTTATCTAGCAGTCCAGTTTGATGAAGTACAGAGGTTTTGATTGCTAAAGTTCCACCCCAAGGAATCCCATAAAGAAACATCTGTACGAGTGCAGAAACATTCCAGATGTAACGCACCACAGTACCCCAATACCTACCTGTCGGAACATACCAACGATTCCCTGTGGTTGCACCGACTTTCGGGTTATTGAGAGGCGAAACTAGTTCCCGCAACCAATTGGGATGCACGACTGTATCAGCATCAACTAAAGCCACAACCTCGTAAGACTCATCGAGTTCTGAGACAGCTTGAATCAAAGAACTACATTTAAGGCTGCAACTATTGCGGACTATTTTGAGTGGTTGGATGTCAACGTTAGTCGCACCTAGTTCATGGATAGTGTTGTGGGCTATTTGCCATGCAGGGTCTTCGATGCTATCAACAACCAACTTCAAATCATACTTAGGGTAATTCTGATGGAGTAGCGATCGCAAGCAATTTGGCAAAAACGGATCAGCACCACGCAAGCAAAGAATTACTGCTGTTTTTGGAAGTTCCTCATCTAGTAATGGGTCTTGTGGTCTTGAAGACAGACACCACAACAACGCCAACACCGAACACACCTGAATAGCTAACCAACTCAATAAGCACCTAGACAAGAAAATTACTAACTCATTCATTTTTGATCAGCTCTACGCAATTGAATCTGAGAAATAAGCCAATAAAGGCTTTCGTGACTGAGCAAGACACACAGTCAACTAACACAGGATTTACGCAGAGTTGGTCAAACAATTTGAGATTTTAGGGACTCAGATCCCTGACTTCTTAATAGAAGTCAGGGATCTTGTTATTAAAAATGATGTAGTAATCTTATATCTCTTCTCTAGCCTCTAGTCCCTAGTCTCTAGCCCCTCTTCACTCACAGAGATATTTTGCTATCTATCGGTTGATCCAAAAAATCATAAGCTTGGTATTCAACTAAACGGATATTCCAAGGCCCTTGGACACGATAAATTGCACCCCGCCATTTCACTGTTGATCTCAACAAAGAAGAAAGCATTGCTATACCGTATACCCATTGTGTTAACGGGATGGCAATCAACATTTTTAATATTGTGCCGATGGATAATTTTGTAACTGGCTGGCCTTGATTTAAAATTATTGGTCTAACTCCTATCTCTAATGTCAGCATGAGTAAGAGTAGTCCCAGAGTGTAGATGCTATAAGAGCGAAATAATAAAGCTGCGGTTTGCCATTCTTCATCCCACAAAGACGCTAGTAACAAAACAATGGTGATAGCGGGAAATAAAATGCTAGAAATTACATCACCAACTATAGCTATCCATTGCGGATGATAAAGTCGAGAGTATAAAAACAGTCTTTTGAGATGATCTATTAAGCCGAGTAAATCAGACTCTTCCCGATTTAACATCATCAAAGAAGGTACAAACTTGATTTGCATTCCGTGTTTTTTCAAAACTTTGTGCATCATCAAGTCTTCATTTAAGGCTTTACCCCACATATCCAGTATCCCGGTGTGGCGTAGTATGTGTGTTTTGATTGCTAAAGTACCACCCCAGGGAATACCAAATAAGAACATCTGCACAACTGTAGAGACATTGCCTGCATAGCGGACTACAGAACCCCAATACTTACCAGTTGGTACATACCAACGATTACCAGTAGTTGCGCCTACTTTGGGATTTGCCAGAGGGCTAACTAATTCTCGCAACCAGTTAGGATGAACTACCGTATCAGCATCAACAAAAGCGACAACTTCGTAAGCATCATCTAATTCAGCAAAAACTTGCAAAAGGGCGCTGCATTTTAGGCTGCAATTGTGGCGAATTACCCTTAAATAGCTGATTTCAACGTTAGTTGCGCCTAGCTGATTAATAGTATCATGGGCTATTTGCCACGCTGGATCTGTTTGACTATCGACAACTAGTTTTAAATTATATTGTGGATAATTTTGCGTAAGAAGCGATCGCAAACATTCAGATAAAAACGGATCGGCTCCACGTAGGCAAAGAATCACCGCCGTTTTGGGTAGCTGCTCATCTGCTAATGTGCTTCTTTTGCTGAAGCGCAAGTAGAACAAGAAAACAAGTGCTAGACACACCTGAATAGCCAGCCAACCCAGCAAAGACTTAGACAGGAATATCGGCAACGCTTCCATGAAATTAGGGAGGGAAGGGGTTTAGAAGTGCAAAGGGTGTAGGGAGTGGGGTGTACTTCGACTGCGCTCAGTAACCGGGGTATAAGGGATAGAAATAAAAACATTGTAATAATATTTACAAATCTTCTTTCCACCCCGTACACTGATATACCCATCCTTAACAAGAGTAGTTATTAAGGATCTAGAGAGTATTTCATGACAATATTGATGCTGGTGTTTTTATTAACTACAAAGCTAGCATCACGAAACTTTGGTGTACCTGTTTGAACAGAAACAGTAGGATTTTTAGAAATACCGAAGCCTTCTTTAGGGATACCGAAGAAGTCTGTGTTTAATTTGCGATCGCCATTTTGGTCGTCAACAATTGCTACTGCATAAGTACCATGTTTTAAACCAGAGAATTTTTTAACTACAGTATTACCTGTAATTTTGGCACAACCACTTTGGACTTCACTTTTATCGCTCATGGGAAATCCTTTTTCCCCAGCGTAAACTCGGAAGCACACATCACCTTTTTGATGGCGAATATTTTTGACGACAATAGTGAGTGTTGCAGTTTGTTCTGCGGTTACGGGTTGAATACAATAAATGCTGATTAAAGAAGAAAGTAAAAAGTAAGACCAATGTGCAATTTTACGCATCATGATTCATTAAGGGGGAATTTTTGAGGTTTTTAAACGCGGAGTATCGCTGAGGGTAACGCGGTGAACCAGCGCTGCGGGAGGGTTTCCCTCCGCAGGCGACTGGTGAACCCGAAGGGAGGTACGCAAAGTTTTTGTGTAAGTTTATCTGCGTAACTCTGCGTTTTATTCTTCCAGAGCTTTTAAGCTAATTAAGCTATTTCGCTAATTTTTGAATGTCTGTTTTCTGCACCCATTCGTGTGTCCGGCGCAAGCCTTCTTCGAGGTCAATTTTGGGTTTGTAATCTAACAAAGTTTGAGCTTTAGCAATAGAATAGGCGTAGGGACGAGTCATAAAATCAACTGACTCTGGCAAAATATCAGCTTTCTTGCGAAATAGTTTTTGTCCCTGACTGCGGATTTTGAGAAATAGCTTGATTTCATCTTTTGCTACAGACATGGGAGCCTGTAGACCTTCGGTTGCAGCCAAGCGCATAAAATACTCTTTCCAGGTAGTTTCTTGACCGTCGGTAATATTAAAAACTTCGCCGTAAGCTTCTTTTTTGATGGCTAAAAAGATGGCATCAATCAGATTATCTATATATAGATGGTTAATGATTCCTTGACCATCGTTAGCATAAGCAAATAGCTTTTGCCGCATCATCAAAAGTGGTCTAATTATCCAAGGGATACATCCAGGCCCATAGACATCGCCAGCACGAATCACAATAATACCGAAGTCGGGCGGCGAGTTTAGGGGTAATAGCTCTGTTTCTGCTTCGATTTTGGTCTGACAGTAAGGATTATTATCGCCAGATAAAGGGCCAGATTCGGTGATGTTATTGGGATAGTCGAAGCCGTATACCATCGTGCTGGAGAGGTGAACGAAAGTTTTTACGCCAGCACTTTTGGCTGCTTTCGCCATGTTGATAGTACCGTTGACGTTGATTTCCCGAAATTCTTTGATGGGGCCAGCTTCTTGGGTAAGTTGCGCTGTGTGGAGAACGATATCTACTCCCTGACAAGCTTTTTGGGCAATTTTAGAGTCAGTAATATTGCCAACAATAACTTCTATATTGAGATTTTGTGGTATCTTGCGATCGCTAGCACTTTGCAACCCGCGCACCTTCATTCCCTGCGCTATGGCTAACTCGGCTGCACGCAAGCCGATAAAATCATCAATCCCAGTAATGAGGAGAGTTTTGTTTTCTAAGTTCATTAGAGGTTACTATCTTACTAAAGTTTGAATGTTTAAGGTGAGAGGTTAGGGGCTGGGGGCTAGATAAAAAGATGTAGAAAAGTGACAGTACTAATTAATTCTTAATCCCTAGCCTCTAGCCTCTAATCCCTAGTCTCTAGAAAATATCTGCCGGGTCAGCAGAACGTAATTTGTTAATAGCAAGTGCGCCAGAAGTAATACACATTAGAACTGCTGAAATAAACACAATCACTGCATTATTCGCATTCATCATGATGGGTAATTTTGTGGCTTCCATTGCAAAATCGTACAAAATTATGGAAGTCAGAAATCCAGGAATGTATGCGAAAACAGCCAATATTAAAGCTTGTTGAAAGACAATATTTAACAGATAAGAGTTGGGATAGCCAATTGCTTTTAAAGTTGCATAGGCAATAAATTGAGTAGCAATGTTACTGTAGAGAATTTGGTAAACAATCACCACGCCAACAACAGAAGCCATTGTCAACATCAGGTTAAGAATAAAACCGATTGGTGTTCTATCTGCCCAATATTGTTTCTCAAAATTGATAAAGCCTTGGCGATTAAAAACTAGGACATCATTAGGTAAGTTGGCTTGCAAATTCTTTAAAACTTTTTCTTTATCAGCACCAGGTTTAAGAGTAATTACACCTATATCAATTTTTTCTGCTGGACGAGTATTCGGATTTATCCGCAGAAAAGTGGAGTCACTGACAATTAAGTTACCATCTACACCAAAGGAAGGACCTAAGCTAAATAGTCCACCTACTCTCACGTTGTAGCCAATTGGGCCATCAAAAGGAAATATTTCAATTGTTTGTTCAGTATTTCCCTGGTCAAATTTGGCAGCAATTGGCCCAAACTCTGGACGAGAGTTCCGGTCAAAAAGCATGACATCAGGAATTTTGAGTTTGTCCAAGTTTTGCTCAACTTCGGGAATATTCATCACCGGATTTCCTGGGTCGAAGCCAATCACATAGATAGAATACTTCTCACCAGTATCAGGATTTTTTAACTTCGCAAATTGCAAGTACATGGGGCTAACAGAATCAACCCCTTCAAAGCCTAATGCTTGATATAAACGAGTTCGAGAAAAGCTTTGATTCGATGTCAAAGACTTATATTGTGAACTAACTAAAAATAAATCTCCGCGTAAGCTTTGATGCACTGCGGTAGCACTAGAATACAGTGCATCTTGAAACCCTAGTTGCACAAACATTAGCAGCACAATAAAGGCAATGCCAGCTACAGCTACGACAAAACGAATCTTTTGTTGGGCTAGCTGTAGCCATGCTAAAGGAATCTTGAAATTCATGGATTCATTTGTTATTTGTCATTTGTTATTTGTCCTTGGTCATTTGTTATTTTTGACCATTGACTATTGACCCTTGACTAGATGTGAATAGATACATCCACTTGCAAGTTAGTCATTCGAGCTACTTTTTGGCTATCTGCGGGGTTATCGATGGATATTTTTACTTCAACAATTCTCCGGTCTGTATCAGATCTAGGATTGAGGCTAAAGATACTTTGTTTATCAACTTGCCAACCAATTTCTTTAACAGTTCCTTTTAGTTGTCCAGCAAATGCAGCACTAGTAATTGTTGCTTTTTGACCTACCCGCACTTTTTGGATATCGGTTTGATATACTTCTGCAACTACATACATTTGCGATATCTTACCGATTTCTGCAAAACCAGAGGTGTTGATAACTTCACCTGTTTTGGCATGAATTTTGAGAATTCTGCCGTCAATAGGAGCTTTAATGTATGTTAGTTCATAGTCAGCTTTGGCTTGTCTAATTGCTGTGACTGCACTTTTAACTTCTGTTTGCGCGGCTTCAACATCTACAGAACGTACTTCTTTAATACTGCTGAGTCTGGCTTGAGCTTCTTTTTGTTGGTCTTGTAGGGTGTTTTGTGTACGAGTCAGTGCAGCTTGAGCTTCGGTGAGTTGTTGTTGGGCGGTTTTGAGTTGTAAGGCTTTGCTGTCGGCTACAGAAGCAGCGATCGCACCTTGTTTGTATAATTGCTGATAGCGATCGTTCTCTGTTTGAGCGTTATCAACTTCCGCCTGGATGCGGTTAATTGTTGCTTGTTGTGCAGCAACTTCTCCTTTTAATTGCGACTCTAAACGCGCAATGGTCGCTTTTTGTGCGTCGATATCACCTGATTTCGCACCAGCTTTGACCTGCGCTAATTTAGCTTTGGCAACTTGCAGTTTATCTAGAGATTGTTGTAAGGCGGCTGTAGCACGACCATAATCTTCTAAATATGCCAATACTTGCCCGGCTTTGACTTCATCACCTTCTTTCACGAATAATTTCTCGACACGTACACCATTGATGGAATTAGGCGCAGACAAGTAAGTAACTTTACCTTCTGGTTGCAAACGTCCTAAAGCCGTGATTGCAACTTTCACAGGTGCAGGTTGTGCTGGAGTTGTCTGAGTTGTTTGAACTGGAACACGATTTAATTTTGGTGCAACAGTGTAAAAAGTTCCTAGCCCAGCCGCAGCAACAGTAATAGAAGCTGCCAAAATTATTTGCCACCTACTTAAGGGTTTTGTAAAGAACTGGCTGTATCTTTTTAGTGCCATATTTTTATTCCAATTGTGCTATGCCAGAAACTTGAAAGCCTGATAATTAAGCTGTAAGAATGAATTATGAAAAATCTCTTTCACTTCATAATTCAAACTTCATACTTTTTTTACTAGTGAGTTCTATGGAAATTGTTGTACGCCTTTAAACCAGAGTTTATTGCTAATTTTGCGGATAAATAACAGAAGGTGCTACTCTAAATCTTTCTCAGTTTTATCTTAATTTCGTATCAATTCCAGTATTCTAAAATACGATAGAGCTAACCAAAAAATTTAAATGTGTGAAAATGAAGCGTTTAGAATAACTGGATAAACTGTGTCTAATTTTTGCAAATTACTTTAATATTGTCAACCAATTGAGCTTGCTTAAGTGAGCTTTTCATGAATTATTAGTTAATAGGTAATATGGAGTATCGACTAGGAAAAATTTGTTACCAAGTTTGTGTATTTTTCACTACTTTTTATAAATTTCAGGAACAAAACTTTAAGATTAAACTCACTAATTAAAATTAAACATTTTAATTTTGCGTGTTATCTTGGGTGTTTTAACTGAATTTATATAAAAACAGTAATTATGCCTGAAGTCTCCGTAAATCAAATTCGTATAGGTTCTAACCGCCGTCCTGTTAATGCTCATAAAGTTAATGAATTAAAAGAGTCAATTAAAACTAATGGTTTATTAAACCCCATCACGGTCGATCAGAATTTGACCTTGGTTGCTGGCTTACATCGGCTCACAGCTTGTAAG
Source organism: Nostoc sp. TH1S01 (assembly GCA_018993265.1). GTDB lineage: Bacteria > Cyanobacteriota > Cyanobacteriia > Cyanobacteriales > Nostocaceae > Nostoc_B. The sequence goes on along the minus strand of JAGKSW010000151.1, from coordinate 31,276 downwards.
CTTTTAGGGCTTGAGGCTATTGAATGCCGTATCGTCAATTATCAAGATGCTGACCAAGCGCGGTTGGCGGAAATTGACGAAAATCTGATTCGCAACGAGCTAGAACCTCTAGAGCGTTCCGAACTGTGGTTAGAACGCGACCAGATTTTAGAACGTATGGGGCTAAGGGCGAAAGCAGGAGATAACCAACATACTCTTAAAGGTGGTGCAACCATTTCACCACCTCCCAAACGCACTATCGAGTTAGCGAAGGAAGTTGGTTACTCTGAGCGCACCTTTCAGCATGGAAAACAAATTGCTAAAAGTATTCATCCTGATGTCAAACAGATGATTAAAGGTACACCCTTGGCTGATAGTCCCACAATACTATTAAAAATTGCCAGGGCTGGTAGCAAAGAACGCAATTTAGCCGAAGCCGCGCAAAAGGCTTTGGAATTAGCCCAAACACAAGGAGATAAACAAGCAGCCTTCCAGCAAACTCAATTAATTGCAGAAGCTAACAAAAAGCAAAAAGAGTTACAGATATTGGCTTTTAAAAATGCTATGGCGGAGAGAGAAGCTAAATTGGCACTAAAAAAGGTGCAACGCCAGGTAGAACAAGTAATTGAGCAACCCAAAGCCAATGCAGAACCCGTCATCAAAGTTGGTGAAGAATGGATGCTGGGGAGACATTTGGTTTATTGTGGCGATACTTACACTTCACAGTTTCGGAATTTGTTACCTTCAGATGCAGCACTGGCGATCGCTACTGTATCCTCTACATGGCAACATAATTACTTAGTAGACGAAGCCAGAGTTGTGGCTGTCCTCCGTTCTGAAGGACAAATTTACGATTTTTACAAACATAACAAAATGCCATTTCAATATGAGTTGTTAGTAAATAACCTTTATGTAGGCATTTTTTCACATCATGCGATCGTTAAACCCCAATCATCAATTCACATAGAAGGTATTGAAGGGGTTGTCAATTATTTAATAAATTTCTACACAAGTCCTAATAATTTTATCATTGCGCCATTTATGGGCAATGGGGAAATATTGGCTACTTGTGAAAGACTAGGACGCATCTGTTTTATTGGCGATGAAAACCAGCAATTGGTTAATCGCGGCGTAATGCGCTGGCAGCAATTGACTGGTAAATTAGCAAAAAAAATGGTGAGTGTTTGATAAGTAGAAGGCAGGGGACAGGAGGCAGAAGGCAGGAGGAGAAACTGGTTAGATCCCCGACTTCTTAAAGAAGTCGGGGATCTGGAACACCTCATCTTCTGTAACGTTTTTGGCAGATATACATTTCAACACTCAAATGTTTGTAATTTATGAAATGTCATCAAAGTATTGTTTATGATGTACTTTCTAAAATTTTAATATTTGCTGATTAATAACTTATTGGTGTTAGTTTTTGCCTTATTTTAAAAATTCATCAAAAAGTTAGCTCCAATTATAATGCTCTGCTGAAAAAACAAGATATATACCCATGTATTTGTTCATAAAATTTCTACTGAATCTACTGATTATGTTAACGGTTAGGAAAATAAGCTGTAATTTGAATAGTGAGCGCGATCGCGCAAATTTTAAATCGCCAAATATGAGTTCTAAAATATACTTAAATATAATATTGTGTTTAACATTGCCATCTGCTAAAAGCCAGATTTTTTTCTTAAAATCCCTTGAAGAAATGATTTAGTTTATGTGAAGTGTGCTATTCTTTTTATTAATTCAACTCTTCAAAGCCCAACGGAAACGGAACATATTTATCAAGCTTGAAGATGAGAAACATACTATACAAAGTCGCATCACTATCACCTTGTAACTGTTGATTAATTTCTTCAAAATGCTGTGAAATTTAAAGTAGAGGTGATGTTCTTTCGGTAACGAACTTGTCAGCTTTTCTGGGTCGAATTCCGTACAATATATTATCCTGGACGTTGAAACTGGCTATGGCATTTATCAAGATACAGAACGTTGTCATTAATACCAGCTACGTTGCTGCTGTTAAGCTAGATAATCAAACGAGCTTGGGAGAAAAAAGCGTTTCTGTCCTCATGGCTACTCCTAAGTTTCCATTGTCCCAGCAGGATACAATCACACAAAACTTCTACCATTACGAATGGCTTGAATTCACTGGTCAAGCTGCTAACGCGCTTCAAGATTATTTTACCAGTTTCAACAATGTTATTGACTTGCTACCACAATATCAAGAGAAGTGTGAAGTCTGAAGTATGAAGTATGAAATAGGGAGTAGGAAGTAGGGAATAGGGAGTGGAAAAGATTGGCAAAATATCAATTATTCTTTCCTCCTGCCTTCTGCCTTCTGCCTCCTGCCTCCACTTCTATTTGAATTGTGTAGTGTTTGTTAGGAAAAAAGCATTTAGCCTTCATGCATAGGATAGCTAGTTGCTGATCACAACAGACAGATGATTTTTGATGGGTAACAAAGACTACTGTAGCTTCACAATCCACAGTAATTAAAAACTGTCTATGTCCTATGTCTGCTTATTCAATTGATACTGCTTTGGCGGAATTAGAAGCCCAGATCAACAGTTGTGAAAAAACTTTGATTCGGTATATAGAGGAAAAAAAAATGACGACAGACAAACCAATGTCGATTAACAAACTTAACAGACAATTGCAACAAAATCCTATAGCTATTGTGGGCATGGCTTCGCTATTTGCTAAAGCCAGAAATTTGCGGGAATATTGGCAAAATATCATTAACAAAATTGATTGTATTACTGATGTTCCATCCTCCCACTGGAGCGTAGAAGATTATTACGACCCCAACCCCAGAACCCCAGAAGATAAAACTTATTGTAAACGCGGTGGCTTTATTCCAGAGGTTGATTTTAACCCGATGGAATTTGGGATTCCGCCCAGCATTTTAGAAGTAACTGATGTTTCGCAATTACTAAGTTTGGTAGTTGCAAAAGAAGCAATGGAAGATGCTGGCTATGGTGAATCTCGTGAGTTTAGCCGCGAAACTATCGGGGTAGTTCTCGGCGTGGCGATGGCTAAACAATTGGGAATGCCACTAGCTGCACGGTTAGAATATCCTATCTGGGAAAAGGTTCTCAAAAGCAGTGGTTTGTCTGACGAAGACACCAAAAAAATCGTTGACAAAATCAAAGCTGCTTACGTCAAGTGGGATGAAAACGCCTTCCCTGGAATGCTGGCTAACGTCGTGGCTGGACGCATCGCCAACCGCTTGAACTTCGGTGGAATTAACTGTGTAGTTGATGCGGCTTGTGCTAGTTCCTTCGGTGCGTTGAAATTAGCGATTAGTGAACTAGTCGAACATCGTGCTGATATGATGCTGACTGGTGGTGTGGATACCGACAACACCATCATGGCTTACATCTCCTTCAGCAAAACCCCTGCGGTTTCTCCTAGCGAAAGTGTTAAACCATTCGATGCTAAATCTGATGGGATGATGCTGGGTGAAGGTATCGGGATGATTGTTCTCAAGCGTCTAGAAGATGCTGAACGGGACAACGATAAAATCTACGCCGTAATTAAAGGCATAGGCACTTCCAGCGATGGCCGCTACAAGAGTATTTATGCACCTCGCAAAGAAGGTCAAGTAACAGCTTTGCGCCGCGCTTACGAAGATGCTGGTTTCTCTCCTGCTACCGTCGGTCTGATGGAAGCCCACGGTACTGGGACAATGGCTGGCGACCCGACCGAATTCGGTTCTTTAAGAGACTTCTTTGGCGAATACGACCAGAAAAAGCAGCACATCGCTTTAGGTAGTGTGAAATCCCAAATCGGACACACCAAAGCAGCTGCGGGTGCGGCAAGTTTAATTAAAACTGCTTTGGCACTGCATCACAAAATTTTACCGCCAACCATTAACATCACCGAGCCGAACCCCAAACTCGACATTAACAACTCGGCATTTTATCTCAATACTGAAACCAGACCTTGGATTCGTCCAGAAGGCGAAGCACCAAGACGTGCAGGTGTAAGTTCCTTCGGATTTGGTGGTACAAACTACCACGTCGTTTTAGAAGAATACGAAGCCGGACAAAATCAACCCTACCGGATACACAGCACACCCCAAGAAATCCTATTGTTTGCTGAGAACCCAGCGCAACTACTCAGCAAATGTGAAGCAGATTTATGGAAGTTGCAATCAGAAGGCGGCGACAGACACTTTTCTCAGTTGGTGCAAGATAGTCAATCTCTAGAAATTCCCCAAACTGCGGCGAGAGTTGGCTTTGTTGCTGAGAACCTACAAGAAGTTTGCAAGTTGCTGCAAATCAGCATCGACTGGTTGAAACTCAAAGGTGCAGCCGCATCTTGGGAACATCCTCAAGGTATTTACTACCGCGCCTCTGGGATGGAATTAGGCGGTAAAGTTGTCGCACTGTTCTCTGGTCAAGGTTCCCAATACCTAGAAATGGGTCGGGAATTGGTGATGAATTTCCCTGAGATGCAGCGTTTGCATGGTTACATGGATAGCTTGTTGCTGAAAGATAACTTGCAGCCTCTCTCAGAAATCGTCTTCCCACGCCCAACCTTTGAAGAAGCAGAAAAAAATGCTCAAGTTGCAGCATTGCAACGTACAGAATACGCTCAACCTGCAATTGGTGTATTCAGTGCTGGGTTGTATTCCATCCTGCAAAAAGCTGGTTTCAAATCTGATTTTGTTGCCGGACATAGCTTTGGTGAACTAACAGCATTGTGGGCTGCGGGTGTATTGAGTGAAGCAGATTACCTGTTCTTGGTGAAAGCTAGGGGTCAAGCGATGGCTGCACCAGAAGACCCAGACCATGATGCAGGTACAATGTTGGCTGTCAAAGAAGACATCAACAAAATCGAGCCGATACTGAAGCACTATCCGCAAGTATCCATTGCTAACTTCAATTCACCGACTCAGGTAGTGTTAGCAGGGCCGACCGCAGAAATCGCTAAAGTGCGTCAGACTTTGCAAGAACAGGGATACGCGGCTGTACCGTTGCCTGTTTCCGCAGCTTTCCACACTTCGCTGATAGCTTTTGCTCAGAAGTCCTTTGCGATCGCTACAAAATCAGTAAAATTTAATACTGCTCAAATTCCAGTTTTCAGCAATGTTACTGGTAAGCCTTATCCCCAAGACCCCGCAGGAATGCAGCGCATCCTGGAAACTCACCTCGCAAGTTCGGTGTTGTTTAAGCAGGAAATTGAGAATATCTACGCGGCTGGTGGTTCTTGCTTTGTGGAATTTGGGCCGAAGAGAATTCTGACTAACTTAGTTAAGGATATTTTAGGCGATCGCCCTCATATTACCATCGCTTTGAATCCTAGCACTCAGAAGAACAGCGATCGTTCTCTGCGGGAAGCAGCAGTACAAATGCGCGTCATTGGGATGCAGTTGAAGAATCTTGACCCCTATCAAGTTCAACCTGCACTACCTGCTGAGAAGAAGAAAACTTTGAGTGTGCGTCTCAACGGTATTAACTACGTTTCGGAGAAAACTAGAAACGGCTTTAAGGAAGCGTTGGAGAGTGGTCATAAGGTTTCGTTACCTGCTGCACCTGCACCAGTTGTTAGTGCTACTCCAGAATTTTCTGAAACGAACCGCCAAGAGCGCCAAGAACGCCAAGAGTTAAGAGTTTCAGAGAGTTCAGGTGTAAGTCTTCAAGAAATAATCAAACCGGAACCAGTACCTGAAGTTACTCCAATAAGCAGTATCACTACTGAACCACAACCCGAACCAGAAATGAATCCTGCGATCCTTTCTAATCAACTAGCCCAGGAAACTGATATGCCAACACCTGAAAACTTGGTAAATTACCAGCGAATGCTAGAAAGCTTAGAGTATCTGCTGACTCAATTCCAAAAGAATCAATCTGATAACTTACAAACTCACGGTCAGTATCTCAACCATCAGATGGAATATACCAAAGCATTCTTCCAACTGATGCAGCAGCAAAATGCTTTGTTCGCTAACGCCAAGTCTTCCCAAGAGGTAGCGCAACTGAAGCTAGTTGTTATGGAAGGTGTAGAACGCAGCATGATGCAGTTTCACGCCCAACAAGGTGAAACCTTACGCATCCATGAACAATATCTTCTGGAACAGGTTGAATACGCTAAAAACTTCTTTAATCTCATTCAGCAACAATATTCACAGTTGATTGCTGGTGGTGTTGCAGTTGAACCAACAAGTATCCCAGTCAGCGATACACCTGTACCTACAACTACCAAAATTGTTGCACCAACAACTCCAGTAGTTGAGCCTGTAGCGAAAAACGGTAATGGTAACGGTTATGCTAAACCTGTAGAAATACCAGTTGCACCAGCACCTCAACCTGTAGCAGTTGCACCTACACCTGTAATTGAAACACCAATTGTACCAACACCTCAGCCTGTAGCAGTTGCACCCGCGCCTGTAATTGAAACACCCGTTGCACCAGCACCTGTTACTTTCATTTCCGCGCCGGTAGTTGAAACACCCGCACCAGTAGTCCAAATTCCTGCGCCTCAACCTGTAGCTGTAGTTAGCGTACCTGTAGTTGCTACACCTGCGGTTGATGTCTCTGACTTAGACAAAAATTTGCTGGCAATTATCAGCGATAAAACTGGCTACCCAGTCGAAATGCTCGAATTAGAGATGGACATGGAAGCCGACTTGGGTATTGACTCCATCAAACGAGTTGAAATCTTGGGTGGCTTACAAGAAATGTATCCTAACTTACCCAAGCCCAACTTAGAAGAACTAGCAGAAAAACGCAGCATCGGCGACATTATTACATATCTGCAATCTAATGCTTCGGGAAATCCTAGTGTCGGAGTTGCAGTTTTACCCGCACCAGCAATGCCAGAAATGCCAGTCGCTACTACTATACCTGTAGTTCCTGTAGCACCTGCACCTGAGCCAGTAGTAATTGCTGAAACTCCAGTTGCAGAAATTGTGGAAGATACTACAGATTACGCAGATATCGCTCAGACACTTCTAAATATTACTAGCGATAAAACTGGCTACCCAGTCGAGATGCTGGAACTCGAAATGGATATGGAAGCCGACTTAGGTATCGACTCCATCAAACGGGTAGAAATTTTGGGAGCAATGCAAGAAACGTACCCCAACCTACCCAAACCCAACGTCGAAGACTTAGGTGACTTACGAACCATCGGTCAAATAGTTGAGTATCTGCAACGCCTAGTTGCGGGTGAAAAAAAAAAGCCTGATTCTAACTGGGACTTCCAGCCAGTCCAAGTAATCGATAACGTTGCGCGTCGTCCCGCACAACTAAAAATCCTCCCCCTACCCGACAGCTTAGAGTTCAGTTTACCAGAGGGACACATCTGCTTAATCACAGATGATGGCTCCCTCACAACCTCCCACGTAGTCCAAACCCTGTGCGATCGCGGTTGGAAAGTAGTAGTATTAAGCTTCCCCCAAGCTATCATCGCTCAACAAGCACCCTTACCTGCTGGTGTAGAACGCATCACCCTCGCAGATATGAGTGAAGAATTACTCCAACATAAATTATCCGCGATCGCAACTAATATTGGCACAATTGGCAGCTTCATTCACATCCATCCCCAAGCTGTAGAACAGGACAAAGCGATAGTTAAGCACATCTTCTTTGTAGCGAAACACTTGAAGAAATCCCTCACCGAAACTGCAAATTACACCCGCAGTTCCTTCCTAGCAGTTGCTCGATTAGATGGTGCATTTGGGTTAGAGCATAACACCAATTATGGAGCGATCGCAGGTGGTTTATTCGGACTTACCAAAACCCTGAGATGGGAATGGCCAAAAGTATTCGCTCGTTCAATTGACTTGAGTCCAGCAATAGATGCACAAAACTCGGCTGAACATATTATTGCCGAACTGTGCGACTCGAATCTTTATATCAATGAAGTCGCTTATGGTTCACAAGGGCGAGTTACTTTGAAGGCTTCCGTGATGGAATAAAAGCTCACGCAAAGGCGCAAAGGCGCAAAGAAGAACTTTCTTATATTCCTTTGTGTCCTTCGTGTCCTTTGCGGTACTACTCTGGCAACTCAACTTTGCTGGTTGATGGTCAGAAAATAAAATTCTTTCCTCCCCTGCTTCCTCTGCTTCCCCTGCCCCCCTACCTGCCTTCACCCGTCGTTTTTGGGTTGACAGACTAGTACCCTTCGGGAAGCCGCTTCGCGTCTACGTTTAAATAAATTCTAAATCTTCAATAAATAAATATGACAACAGCAACTCAGGTTCGTTCCTCATCAGTATTTCTCGTCAGTGGTGGTGCGAAAGGAATCACCTCCCTCTGTGTTAAAAAACTTGCACAACAACAACCTTGTACATTCGTTCTTCTCGGTCGTTCCGAAATTCTAGAAAACGAACCAGACTTCGCCAAAGATTGTTTTGAAGAAGCTGCATTAAAAAAACGCATCATGGAAAATCTTCTCGCTCAAGGTGAGAAGCCTACACCCATGAGCGTGCAGAAAATATATAACAAAATTGCTTCTAGCCGAGAAATTAAACAGACACTAGCAGAAATTAGAGCCACAGGCGCAAAAGTTGAATATCTGAGTGCTGATGTGACAAATGTTGCTGAACTACAACAAAAACTAGCAGCCACAGTTGCACGTACTGGCGCAATTACTGGTATTATTCACGGTGCTGGTAACTTAGCCGATAAATTAATTGAAAAGAAAACCGACCAAGACTTTGAAAAAGTTTATACAGCTAAAGTTCAAGGCTTAGAAAATTTACTGAATTGCGTTAACACCAACCAACTAGAACAGTTAGTATTGTTCTCCTCCGTAACTGGATTTTATGGGAATATTGGGCAGTCTGATTATGCGATCGCCAACGAAATTCTCAACAAATCAGCGCATCTATTCAAACAAAACCATCCCAATTGTCACGTAGTTGCAATCAACTGGGGCGGTTGGGATAGCGGGATGGTCACACCAGAACTCAAAAAAGCCTTCGCCGAACGCGGAATTGATATTATCCCCGTAGATATCGGCGCACAAATGTTAGTCAACGAACTGCATCCCGCACACCACGACTCTACCCAAGTAGTTATCGGTAGCCCTACAATTCGCCCACCCGCACCCTTAGATGCAGAATTAAAAAGCTATCGCATTCGTCGCCGCATTGTATTAGAAGCAAATCCCTTCTTATATGATCATGTCATCGCTGGTTCCCCCGTATTACCAGCAACCTGCGCCATGTCCTGGATGATTAATGCTTGTGAAGAATTGCATCCAGGTTATCGCTATTTAAGTTGTAAAGAATTCAAAGTTCTCAAAGGAATTACCTTCGCTAACTCCAACGTCAGCGAACACATTCTCGAAGTTCAAGAACTCACCAAAAAAGAATCTGAATTTGTCGAATTACAAACCACAATCTTAAGTAAAACACCCGAAGGCAAAACTCATTATCACTTCCGCGCCCAAATCAAAATCGTGCGGAAAATGCCAGAAGCCCCAGTTTACGAATCAGTAAACTTCACCGAAGATAACATCATCACCGCCACTGGTACAGACTTTTATCAAAAAGATAGCTCATCATTATTCCACGGCCCAGCATTCCAAAAAATCACCAGAGTCATCAACATTACCCCCGAAAAAATCACTGCCGAATGCTATTGGGCATCAATTTCTGCTCAAAAACAAGGGCAATTTCCTATCAATTGGCATAACCCATACTGTAACGATTTAAGTACACAACCTCTATGGGTTTGGCTCAACCATTTCCATCAAGAAATTTGCTTACCAGGACAACTCACCCACTCCGAACAATTCCGCGCCTTACCTTGCGATGAAATCTTCTACGTTTCCTGCGAAGTTAAAGCAAAAACAGCAACAGGTGTAACCTCCGACTATTACATCCACGACCGCGAAGGTAAAATTTACTCTCGCATTCTCGGAGCCAAAGCAGTAATTTGGCCTATGAGAATGATGAATAAATAACCACCAAAACGCAGACCAACGCCGATAACCCTCCGCGCACCTTCGCGCATACCTCAGCGTGCCTCTGCGTTTAAAATGGTAATATCTCTCCGCGCCTCCGCGCCTCTGCGTGAAATAAACTCTTAATTTCCACTCCGGGGAACACCGTAAATCCTAAAAGCCCACCCCAACGAGGACAACAACAGTGGAAAAAATAGCCATCATTGGTATATCCTGCCTATTTCCCGACGCGAACAATCCCGAACAATTTTGGCAGAATATCACCGAACAAAAAAACTCAACCTCAGAAGTTACACTCGCCGAAATTGGTGTTGATCCCACAATATTTTACGACTCTGTTAAAGGCAAACCGGAAAAAATTTACTTCCTCAAAGGTGGATTTATTCGCAACTTTCAATTTGACCCCAGCGAATATAATTTACCACCAACCTTAGTCAATAGCTTAGATAATACCTTTAAATGGTCACTCTACGCAGCCAAACAAGCAGTCCAACATAGTGGCTATTTAGGTAATCAACAAGCCCTCGCCAAATGCAGCGTAATTTTAGGAACCCTCTCCTTACCGACAAAACTTTCCAATCAATTATTATCCCCCATTTATCGCCGCACAATTGATGGTGCGATCGCTCAACTTCTCCAAGACCAAGATTTCCATTTAGCCGCCATCCCCCCAACCAGCAAACCATCTCCCTACAACGCGATGATATCTGGTTTACCAGCCGCCCTCATCGCTCAATCTCTCTCACTATCAGGCACTCATTTCTGTATAGATGCAGCTTGTTCCTCCGCCTTTTACTCCATCAAACTAGCATCGCACTATTTACAAACAGGCAAAGCCGACTTAATGCTGGCTGGTGCAATTAGTTGTTCTGATCCTCTATTTTTACGAATGCTCTTTTCTGGTATTCAAGGATATCCAGAAAACGGAATTAGCCGTCCCCTAGATAAAGCATCACGCGGCTTAGTAACCTCCGAAGGTATCGGTATGGTAGTTCTCAAACGCTACAGTGATGCTGTCAGAGATGGTGATAACATCCTCGCTACTGTTTGCGGTAACGGACTCTCCAATGATGGTAGAGGTAAACACCTACTAAGCCCCAACGCTAAAGGACAAATATTAGCTTACGAACGAGCTTATCAAGAAGCCCAACTCAACCCCAAAGACATTGATTATCTAGAGTGTCACGCTACAGGCACACTCTTAGGCGATACCACCGAATGTAATTCTGTAGAAAGCTTTTTTGGACAACATCAAGCATCACCATTAGTTGGTTCTGCTAAATCAAACGTCGGACATTTGTTAGTAGGTGCTGGAATGGTCGGCTTAACCAAAGCAATTTACAGCCTGAATCATGGTGTGATTCCGCCCACTATTAATATTGATGAACCCATCGGTGCAGAAAATACTGTGATTTCTCCCAAAAACATTGTTAAAACAACAACATCCTGGCCTAATAATAATTCGACTAAACGTGTAGCCTTAAGTGCCTTTGGATTTGGTGGAACTAACTCGCACATTATTTTGGAAAAAACCGCGAAGGACGCAAAGGAATAAGAGTTTTAGAGATTTTTAGAGGAGTTTACAAAATTATTTATTGTCTCTCTCACTCTGTGTTCTCTGCGCCTCTGTGGTTCGTTATTTCCTCTTTCCTTTGCGTCTTTGCGCCTTTGCGTGAGACAAAAAAATATTTGTTTAGGTACTCAGTAATGACCCAAGATAATAAAAACAAAATTGCCATTATTGGCATGGATGCCTTCTTCGGCGAATGCCATAACTTAGACGCTTTTGAACGCAGTATTTACGACGGTAAACAACATTTCATACCTCTACCTGAAAAAAGATGGTATGGCATCGACACAGAAAAAGACTTACTCCAAGACTACGGTTTAGCTGAGGGTAAACCCCCCGTCGGAGCATATATCAAAGACTTTGAAATTGATACATTAGCCTATAAAATTCCTCCCAACGAAGTCGAAAAACTCAACCCCCAACAACTACTACTGTTGAAGGTTGCAGAACGCGCCATCAAAGATGCAAACCTACCCGAAGGTGGGAATGTCGCAGTAATTATTGCTGCTGAAACAGAGTTATCTGTCCACCAGTTACAGCAAAGATGGGATTTGTCTTGGCAAGTCAAAGATGGTTTGAATGCGGCGGAAATTACCTTACCACCGGAAAAGATTACTCAATTAGAAACCATCGTTAAAGATAGCGTTCACCAACAAGTAGAAATTGGTGAGTATTTAAGCTACATCGCCAACATCATGGCGAGTCGTATTTCTTCACTGTGGAACTTCACCGGGCCTGCTTTCACCCTCACGGCTGTAGAAACTTCGGCTTTCAAAGCTTTGGAAGTAGCGCAAATGCTACTAATGACTGGCGAAGCAGACGCAGCCATTGTTGGTGCTGTTGATTTGGCTGGTGGTGTAGAGAATGTGTTATTACGCAATCAAACAGCCAAGATAAACACTGGTGTCAATACGTTGAGTTATGACCAAAAAGCCAACGGTTGGACGGTGGGTGAAGGTGCTGGTGTAGTTGTTCTCAAACGCTACGATGTGGCACAAGAGAATGGCGATCGCATTTATGCCACCATTGATGCTATCAGTATCGGACAATCTCTCGTTAACTCAGCTAACGAAGCCTTTCAGAGTGCAGGTGTACAACCTTCTCAGGTGAAATATGTGGAGGTTTGTGCTAGTGGTATTGCTCAAGAGGACGAAACCGAAATCACAGGCTTATTGCAAGCATACCCATCAGTAGGTCATGGTTTGCACTGTGCTATTGGTAGCGTCAAAGCCAATATCGGACACACTCAAGTAGCTTCGGGAATTGCCAGCTTAATCAAGACAGCGTTGTGTCTTTACTACCGCTACATTCCTGCTACTCCTAACTGGTCTGGTGTGAAAGCACCACAACAATGGGAAGGTAGTCCTTTTTATGTGGCTACAGAATCTCGTCCTTGGTTCTTGGGTAAAGACTCTGACCGTCGGATAGCTGCAATTAACGGTCTGGGTTGTGATGGGACTTTTGCTCATGTGATTATCTCAGAAGACCCCACCCAAGAAGAACGCCCTAGCCGATATTTGGAACAAATGCCATATCATCTGTTCCCGATAACTACTAACGACAGGGAGAGTATTTTTACGGCTCTAGATAGTTTGCAAAAGAGCATTGAAGCTAGTTCTTCTTTATCAGAGTGTGCGAGTCAAGCCTTTGCAACATACAAAGCAAATCCTCAAGCGCAATACGCCATCGCTATTAACGGACGGAACAAAAAAGAACTACTCAAAGAAATTGAGTCAGCACGTAAGGGTATTAAAACTGCCTTTGAGAAAGGCACAGACTGGCAAACACCTATAGGTAGTTATTTCACTCCCAAGCCTCTAGGAAAGCATGGCGAAATTGCCTATGTATATCCGGCGGCGGTGAACTCTTATGTCGGTATGGGTCGAAATCTCTTCCGCCTGTTTCCTAGAATCTTCAACGACTACATGGTGAAGAGTCTAAACAAGCGGGTAGCGGATGTAGAACTACGAGTATTTCCCAGAAGTTTGAGTAAGTTATCCCTCAGACAGCTAGAGACTCTAGAAAAGCAATTGCTAGATGATTCTTTAGCAATGTTTGAAGCAGAAATGTTCTTCACCAGACTGCTCACCACAGTTATTTGTGATGACTTTCAACTCAAGCCGAAGTATGTATTCGGTTACAGCTTGGGTGAAACCAGCATGATGGTAGCGCAAGGAGTTTGGAATGATTTCTTCCAAGGTAGTAATTCTTTCAACTCCTCGGCATTGTTTGGAAATAGGTTATCTGGCCCGAAAAATGCGGTGCGCGAGTTTTGGGGTTTACCAAACACAGATAATTTAGATAAAAGCTTTTGGGGTAACTTCGTTTTGATGGCGAGTCCTGAACAGGTGCAGGAAGCTATTAAGAACGAGCCGCAAGTTTATCTCACACAAATTAATACACCGGAAGAAGTGTTAATTGCTGGTGAGCCAGCCGCTTGTAAGCGAGTCATTGCTGCCTTGGGATGTAACTCTTTTACGGCTCCGTTTGATCACGTTATCCACTGTGAAACGATGCGATCAGAGTATGGAGAGTTAGTTAAATTAAATACTCTGCCATCCCAGAATCTAGCAGGTGTTACTTTCTATTCTGCGGCTGAATATCAACCTATTGTACTAGAGAGTGGTGCGATCGCTCGTAGCATCGCCACCGGACTTTGCCAACAATTAGACTTTCCTCGCTTAGTCAACCGCCTCCACGACGACGGCGCGAGAATCTTCATCGAAGCTGGTGCGGGTGGTGTTTGTTCGCGTTGGATTGATAAAATTCTCGAAGATAAAGACCACATCACCGTATCCCTCAACCGTCGGGGTATGGATGACCACACTACCATCATCAAAGCACTAGCAAAACTTCTCAGCCATCGCGTAGCTGTCGATTTATCTCCACTCTACAATCTCACACCTGCGCCTAAACAAAATAAAGCCACCTTACGCACTGTTACCGTCGGTGGTGAATCAATCACCGCCAGTATTTTGACTGAAGAAAACCGCAAACTTTTCCAAGATTTACCAGGGAAAACGAAAGGGATTCAAGCAGAAAATCTGCATTCAAATATACAATTGCCTGATGAAATTGATATCATCAAATCGCTGCAAGATACACAAAAAATCTTAGGCGGTGAAATTCTGACTCAGAATGCAGAAGTTTCAATGAAAAATATCATTGAACACGGTTTTACAGCAGAAGAAAAAGTAGAATCTTCTGAGTTAATCGCCACACCAACACAAGCATCTGCTACCAATCAAGATTTAGATACCCTAATCAGAATGCTGGAGTTAAATACCTCTCACTGTCAAAAGCTGAATGCTAATAATGCTCGGATAACTCAAGCACATACAGCTTTCTTACAAGCGCGGCAAGATTTTAGCAAGCAGATGCGTGAAATTATTCAATTGCAATTAGTTTGCGCTGAAGATTTGCTCAAAGATTAAGCTTGAATGCACGTTACCTCATGGTTTAAGGATAAAGATTTAACACTTTATTCTTAGACCTTTCTTAAGAAAGTTAAATTATAGCAATTCTACTTGAGTAATGAAAAAAAGCCTTTTTAACGAACCACAAAGGACACGAAGGGCGCGAAGAAAAGAGAAGAAAGATTAATTACCACTCATTTGTACAATTGACTTTCTTACCTTCGTGTACTTTGCGCCCTTTGCGGTTCGTTTCAAAAAAAATAATTCACCTAACCACAACAATAAAATCCGCACTTAACAATCCGAGGGATAACTACTGTGACTACCTTCGATATGCCACTCAGCACCCAAGATAATGGCTTAAGATTCCCCGCCTATACCTACAATCACAATCTTGTTTGGAAAGGCAATTTAGAAACAATATGCTTTGAACAGCAAGCTATCAAAAATAAATTACGGCTATTAGATAAACCTTGCTATCTTGTCAAAATTGCAGGTAAAATTGGCATTACAAATGAAGGATATTTATATCCTGCTGATAATAACACAACTTCCCAATTAGAATTAATCGCTTCCCTTGCACCGATTTCTCTACAACAGTTAGGCGACCCTAGTTTTCTCTCTTGTTATGGCGTGAAATATGCCTATATGACTGGCGCAATGGCTGGTGGTATCGCTTCTGAAGAATTGGTTATTGCTTTAGGAAAAGAGAAAATTTTAGGTTCCTTTGGTGCAGGTGGTTTACCTCCAGAAAGAATAGAATCAGCAATTCAACAAATTCAACAAGCTTTACCAAATGGCCCCTACGCTTTTAATTTAATTCACAGCCCTAATGATATGGCGATTGAACGCCGGGCTGTGGATTTATATTTAAAATATGGGGTGAAAGTTGTAGAAGCTTCAGCATTTTTAGATTTAACACCCAACATTGTTTATTATCGACTGGCTGGGTTAAGTTTAAATGCTGCTAATCAAATTGAAATCAAAAATAAGGTTATCGCTAAAATTTCTCGCCGCGAAGTTGCGAGTAAATTTATGCAGCCAGCACCAACTAAACTTGTAAAAGAATTAGTTGAACAAGGATTAATTACTGAATTACAAGCAAAATTGGCTGAGAAAGTGCCAATGGCTGATGATATTACTGTAGAAGCTGATTCTGGCGGACATACTGATAACCGCCCGTTGATTTGTTTGCTTCCTTCACTCATCGCTTTAAAGGACGAAATTCAAACTAAATATCATTATTCTCAACCAATTAGAGTCGGCGCAGCCGGAGGAATTGCTACCCCAGAATCAACCTTAGCAGCTTTTATGATGGGTGCTGCTTATGTAGTTACTGGTTCTATCAATCAAGCTTGTGTTGAATCTGGTGCTTGTGAACATACTAAAAAACTATTAGCGCAGGCGGAAATGGCTGATGTGACTATGGCTCCTGCTGGCGATATGTTTGAAATGGGTGTGAAAGTACAAGTGCTGAAACGGGGTACAATGTTCCCGATGCGAGCGCAAAAATTGTATGAATTGTACCGCACTTATAACTCAATTGAAGAAATTCCGGCGGCAGAAAGAGAGAAGTTAGAAAAACAAGTTTTTCGGAAAACTATTGCTGAGGCTTGGGAAGGAACGGCTGCTTATTTATCACAGAAAAACCCGGAAAAATTGGGTAAGGCTGTGAATAATCCTAAGTTAAAGATGGCTTTGATTTTCCGTTGGTATTTAGGCTTATCTTCTCGTTGGTCAACTGCTGGTGAAAAAGGTCGAGAAGTTGATTATCAAATTTGGTGCGGCCCGGCGATGGGTGGTTTTAATGACTGGGTGCGCGGTTCTTATTTAGCTGAACCTCAAAATCGCTCAGTTGTGGATGTTGCTGACCAGATTATGCAGGGTGCAGCATTTTTATATCGCATCCAAAATTTAAAAATTCAAGGTTTGCAAATACCCGATTACTACACTCAGTATCGTCCCGAAGTTTGTCAATAATTGGAAGAGGTAACAATGTCTTATAGTGCAGCAGATATTCAAGCGTGGATGGTATCTAACCTCGCTGAGTTAGTAGGTGTAGAAACTGACGAAATTGATATCCACGAAAACTTAGAAAACTACGGTTTAGACTCAGCACAAGCGATGACTCTAGTAAGTAAATTAGAGGAATTGCTGGGGTTTCAACCATCTCCTTTATTGTTGTGGCATTATCCTAATATTGCATCTTTGTCGGAGCGTTTAGCTGAGGAATTAGCAGAACAATCTGATGTGCAAGATACAGGAATTGTAAAGCAAACGAGTGGGAATGCGATCGCTGACATTCCCACTCTCGATTTACAAGCTGAAGCAGTCCTCGACCCAACTATTCATCCTGGTGGTGCTGTTTACACACCTGTAGACAAACCCAAGAAAATCTTCTTGACAGGTTCCACTGGCTTTTTAGGCGCTTTCATCATCCGGGAACTGCTAGAACAAACCGATGCAGAATTGTATTGCTTGGTACGCGCCAGCAGCCTCCAAGACGGTAAAAACAAGCTGCAAAAGAACTTAGAACAGTATGGAATTGGTCAGGATGAGTTAGATCCTCGCATTATTCCCGTCATTGGTGATTTGTCTCAACCAATGTTAGGCCTTGGTGCAGAACTTTTCCAAGCTTTAGCAACCAACATTGACACCATCTATCACAGTGCTGCTTTGTTGAACTACGTTTATCCCTACTCCGCACTGAAAGCCGCTAACGTTTTAGGTACTCAAGAAATATTGCGCTTGGCTTGTCAAATCAAGGTCAAGCCTGTACATTACGTTTCCAGCGTGGCTGTATTTGAATCACCTTATTACGCGGGTAAGGTGGTGAAAGAAGATGATGATTTTAGCCACTGGGAAGGTATTTTCCTCGGTTACTCTCAAACCAAATGGGTGGCTGAGAAGTTGGTCAAGATAGCAAGCGATCGCGGTTTACCTGTTACAATCCACAGACCACCATTAATCGCCGGAGACAGCAACACAGGTATCGGTAACACCCACGACTTTATCAACTTAATGATCAAGGGTTGTCTACAAATGGGTTACTTCCCCGACGTAGAGTATATGTTGGATATGTCTCCTGTAGACTATGTAAGTAAAGCTATTGTCTATCTATCAATGCAGCCAGAATCAATAGGTAAAGCTTTCCACTTACAACATCCCAACCCAGTTTCTTTAAAAGTATTAGTTGATTGGGTTAGTTCTTTTGGTTATCCCGTTCAAATTCTCCCCTACGATGAATGGCAAGCAGAGTTAATTAAAAATGCCTCTTCACCAGATAATCCTTTATATACTCTGCGCCCATTCTTACTAGAACGCTGGTCAGAAGAACAACTTACAATTCCCGATTTGTATCTGCAAGCTAGAAGACCAACAATTAGCTGTCAAGCAACCGTCAAGGCGTTAGCAGGTAGTTCTATTTCCTGTCCGCCAATTGACTCGAAGTTGTTTATGACCTACACAGCTTATTTAATCGAAAGCGGTTTCTTGAGTGTTGTTTTGTAATAATTTACAATTGATCAGATGAGTAAAACCCAGTTTCTTATCGGAACTGGGTTTTTAGCATTAGACATAAACCGAAAAACTTTATATTGATAATAGTCTAAACTTTAACTATAAATTATGAAAATTTCATATTCTGTTGAATTTATATTAATAGATTAACTGCCTGATTAAAAATATCAATAAATTTTTGGCGTTATTGTGAGTAACAAATATAATTTCATGTCATTACAAGCCTGACTGGATATACATTACAGACTTTTTATTTTACTATTAACTTTATGTAAAATTATTTGAAACAGCCTTTTTATATAGTAATAAATACTTAATTTCGACACGTTGATTTAAAATAGTCATATTACTGATGTAAATTCCCACAGCAAAAAATACATTAGTTAAACCATCAAAATTGGCGCAATTTTTAATTGTGTTTTTGAACTAATGTAACTTATGAAATATTTTTCTGAAAACTTTTTTGAACAAGTATTTGACTTTGAAGAATTAGACCAGACAGTAGCTGCATCAATCCGTCTAGCTGTACGTAACCCTACTTCGTTATATCTCTTTTTCCAACGTTATACCTATTTTAACGGCTATGTATCTTCAATGATTCCTCGGCTTGTTAGTTCAATCGCTATATCACGTTATTTGTTCAACGATCCTCATATATCTGTGGTTGAAGAAGCAGACCGGGGTATGCAAATTGCTGCCAAAGTTATGGTAGCAGCAGCCGATGAAGGAGCTTACGGAGCATCACACCGTTCTTTAGCTCAAGCTACATTGAAAACAGTAGGTAATTATGCAGGACTGCTTCCCGAACAACGTAATCAATTTTCTCTAATTCCTCCTTGGCTAAATGAAATTATCGATGCTGTAATTTCTGGTTATCAAGGAACTCCTGGTGATATAGCTTCTTTGATTCGAGCAATAGGATTTCATTCGGCTTCTGAAATCTTGGGCGATCTCGAATATAGGCTGCTAGACAAGATTATTCGTTATGAAAACCGGGAAATCGGATTTGATCAGTACCTCAGACAAGAAGCTTCTCCTGTCACCATTGATGGTCATCGATATGATCCTTGGTGTTACGTCTTAATTCATGGCAAACATGAAGGTTCTGGTGCCGAGATACAGCATTTTGAGTGTGCTTTGGAAGCTCTAAATATGTTATTTCCCTACCGACCTGAATTAGAACATCAAAAAATTATGGAGTGGGTGCTTGAGGGTTTTCAAGCTTTTGTGAGCTTACAGCAGTGTTTGTTTAGAGAAATTTATCGTGAATGTTTGGAACTGATTCAGACTTTTGAGCCAGTGAACTTGGTGTCAGCTTAAAGGCAAATTTTTAATTATCCTTTTAATTTGTATGGTCACTACTGTGAAATCTGTTGACCTGAACACTCATCTTGATCAACAGAAACCTCTTTGGAATGCCATTGCTATTGTTTATACTTTCTTGGGCTACATAGCAGGCATTAGGCTTTTCATCCCATCTACAGTTTGGTTAAATACTTTGGGCGTTGTGCTGCTAACTCACAGCTTGATTTTTTCTGCATACCTAGCTCATGAGTTTATGCATAACACTATTTTTAAACAGCGTCGTTGGAATGTCATTTTTGGGACAGCAATGTTGTGGCTTAACGGAGGATGTTATTACGGTTTTCAAGCTCTCACCCTCCAACATATTGCCCATCATCTTGACCGAGTAGATGTTTTTACTTTTGATATTCTTGCTGCTCTCCAAAAATTACCTCGTCTGGTACGTCTAGGTATTTTGGTCTTAGAGTGGCTTTACTTTCCTGTTCTCGCCTTCTGGACACGTTGGCGATATATTACCGCTCCGTGGTGGAATGTGGAGCTTCGTCAAGAGCGATCGCGGATGATCAGCATTCTTGCCATTAGGGGTACACTCTTTGTTCTACTGGGGTTATTTGCGTTCAAAGCATTATTACTTTACTGCTTTTCTTATATTGGGATGATCACAGTCCTACGCTGGATGGATGCCTTTCAACATACTTACGAAGCTTTTCCCCCAGGCACACCTTTGCCAAAACGCGATCGCACTTATGAACAAGCAAATACCTTTTCAAATTTACTCTCCCGTCGTCACTTTTGGTTAAATCTGCTGTTACTGAATTTTGGTTATCACAACACTCATCATGCAGTGATGATATGCCCTTGGCACAGCTTACATCAATTAGATAAAAACCTTTCTCATAGTAATGAAGTTCATTACATTCCCCTTTTCCAACAACTGATCAATTACCATCAATTTCGCACCACTCGCCTAGTAGCTGGAGTTGGAAAAGTTGTTAATGAAAATGGTAAACCCAACCTCGATCAATTCTATGGTGCGATTGAAGTTTCATTTCTGACTTTGTATTGACATTTTTTTAAAGCAGAGTGTATCTGCCGATAGCAAACAATAATTTTTTTCAGGGTAATTCAATATGGCTGGCTGGCAAGCGACAATCGGGGCAGTTGCAGGTTTTCTTTCCATACTCTGCTTTGTACCTTACATCATCACGATTTTGCAGGGTAAAACTAAACCAAATAGAGCAACTTGGTGGATATGGGTAATTTTGAGTACTGTAATTAGTGCCAGTTACTATTCTAGTGGTGCTGGCAATACAGTTTGGCTTCCTGTATGTGGTGGAATTGGTCAATTAATCGTTGCTATTCTATCTCTTAAGCACGGAGAGGGAGGTTGGAGCCGTTTTGATCGGCTGTGTCTTTTGGGTGTTGGTATCAGTCTATTGCTTTGGTGGCAGTTCAATTCACCCTTAATTGCGCTTTTGTTGAATATATTGATTGATTTTTTAGGTGCATTACCTACAATTAAGAAGTCTTACTATGAACCACAGACAGAAAATTCACTCACTTGGAGTTTGTATTTAGCAGCTAGTACACTTAATCTTTTCGCTATTGAGTCTTGGTCGTTTACTCTTTCAGCTTTTCCACTCTACATCTTTTTTATCAATACAACTATTATTATCTTCCTCCTCCGCAATAAATTTCAGGCTTATAGCCTAAAAAAATATAGAAGATTGAGGAAAATTACTTTTATGTAATTCCTAAATTCTCCAATTAATTTCAAAAAATGAATTAGGAAATTTTTAAACACTTTTGCAAGTTATAAATTAAATTTCATGCTTTCATAAATGATTGCTAATCAAGTCTCCCAAAAATCTCAAAAATTATCACTCCGCTTAATTCTAATCTTACCTTTTGTTTTGCAAATCTTTGCAGCTGTGGGGCTGACTGGATACCTTTCTCTAAGAAATGGGCAGAAAGCGGTTAATGATCTGGCAGGTAAGTTACGAACTGAAGTCAGTGAACGTGTAGATGAGCATTTAGATAGTTATATGGCAAATCCGCGTAACCTGCTCGAAAATGACTGGAATACTATCGACATAGGCTTATTAAATGTAGAAGATACAAAAACATTAGGATATCATTTCTGGCGGCAGCTTCAGACATTTAACGTAGGGTATATAATTTACGGTTTCAATTCTGGTAAATTTCTCGCCAGTGGTTATTTTGATGACAAACAAATTACTATAGATGAAATTTCCCCAGAAATTCATAGTAATAATCATCTCTTCATTCATGGAACAGATAATCAGGGAAAGCGTACTAAAATTGTCGCTGAATATGTAGACTCTCAGTTTAAAAAAGAAGGTTGGTATTCAGAAGCAGTTAAAAAAGGTAAGCCTACTTGGACTTCAGTTTATAACTGGGAAGTCGCTCCATACCATTTATGTATTGCTACTAGTCGTCCCGTTTTTCTCAAAAACGGAAAGTTTCATGGTGTAATTGCAGTTGAACAAAGGCTTTCACAAATTAGTCATTTCTTGGGCCAGTTGAAAGTTGGTAATTCTGGAAAAATTTTTATCATGGAGCGTAATGGACTGTTGATTGGCAGTTCTGCTACTGAACAGCCATTCACAGTTATGAATGGCAAACCTATCCGTTTAAAAGGAAAAAACAGCAAAGACGAGCTAATTCAAGCTACTACTAAATACATCACAAGCAATTTTGGTGAACTCGGCAATATTAAAAAATCTACACAGATTGACTTTTTAGTAAATGGTCAGCGTCAATTTGTTCAGGTCAGCCCTTGGACAAATAATTTAGGAATAGATTGGCTGATAGTTATTGTCGTACCTGAAGCCGACTTTATGGCTCAGATCCATGCCAATACTAAGGTAACAATTATATTGTGTCTGTTAGCTTTGGGATTAGCCATTATTTTAGGATTTTATACATCTCATTGGATTACACAACCAATTCTGCAACTGAGTCAGGCTTCAGAAGCGATCGCTAATGGCAAACTGGATCAAAAAGTGCAAGAATTTCAGGTGAGAGAACTTAGTATTCTTGCCAAATCGTTCAACCAGATGGCAACACAATTACAAGAATCTTTTACCGCATTATCTAAAACTAATGAAGAACTAGAAATTCGAGTTGAACAGCGTACTAAAGAACTTAAACAAGCCAAGGAAAATGCTGATAGTGCGAATAAAGCCAAAAGCGAATTTTTGGCTAACATGAGTCATGAATTACGTACACCTCTTAACGGTATTTTAGGTTACGCACAAATCCTCCAAGGGTCAAAAAATATAATGGAAAAAGAGCGCAAAGGTATTAATATTATTAACCAATGTGCTTCTCATCTTTTGACTCTGATTAACGATATTCTCGACCTTTCCAAAATAGAAGCTCGCAAATTAGAATTACATCCAACACAGTTTCATTTTGCTTCCTTTCTTCAAAATGTTGCTGAAATTTGTCGCATTAAGGCTGAACAAAAGGGTGTAGAATTTCTATACCAATATGATGAAAATCTGCCCATTGCTATCGAAGCAGATGAAAAACGATTACGTCAAGTCTTGATGAATTTATTAAGTAATGCCATCAAATTTACGGATAATGGCAGAGTAAGTTTTAAGGTAAATGTAATTATTCCTCAAACTAACCCAGTAACAAATAAAAAAAATACAGAATTTACTTCAACAATTTATACAATCCGCTTCCAAGTAGAAGATACTGGCGTAGGGATGGATAGTGAAGAATTACAAAAAATATTTTTACCATTTGAGCAGGTTGGTAGTATTAAAAAGCAATCAGAAGGAACTGGATTAGGATTGACTATCACTCAAAAAATCCTTGAATTAATGGGTGGTAATTTGGTAGTGCAAAGTCAAGTAGGCCAGGGCAGCATTTTTTGCTTTGAATTAAAAATAGCCAAAGCCAAGGAATGGATCAGCATATCTAAACATTTACCAACAAGAAACATTATTGGTTATCAAGGTAAAAAGCGAAAAATCTTAATAGTGGATAATGTCTTAGAAAATCGCTCTGTATTTGTTAGTCTGTTAGAGGGATTGGGTTTTGAACTGGTAGAAGCAGAAAATGGCAAGGATGGTTTAGGCAAGCTCATTGAGTTTCAACCTGATTTAATTATTACTAATATTTCTATGCCAGTAATGGATGGTTATCAAATGTTATTTCATTTACGAAATTTGCCAAATCTTCAAAATATTAAGGTTATAGTTTCATCAACTCGTGTATTCGATGATGATAAGCAAAAAAGTTTTGCAGCAGGGGCAGATGATTTCCTTCCTAAACCTGTGCAATTATTTGAACTGCTAGAAAAGTTACATAAATACTTAGATTTAGAATGGATTTATGAAGAAAACCATCGAGATTTAGTAAATTCTGCTAATATCAGAAACCTTGGCAATCAAAATGATAAAATTTTAGTATTAACCAATGAATCCGACATGATTCTTCCACCAATTGAGGAGTTGATACATTTAAAAGAATTAGCTTTAAAAGGTCGAATTAAAGCTATTCAGAAGCAATTAGAGAAAATAGAAAATATGGATGAAAAATATGTTGCCTTTGTTCAATATGTTAATCGAATGGCTCAAAGTTTTCAAATCAAAAAAATTAGAGATTTCCTAGAAAGAGTTTCTACTGTTAATTAATTTTTAATTACCTTCATTAATCAAAACTTTAATCATATTCAGGGTATATTTGTGCAGACTTCAGAAACAAATTTAATATTAATTGTAGATGATACCCCTACAAACTTAGAGGTACTTTCAGAAGCTTTAACAGATGCTGGTTTTGAAGTTGCAGTTGCAACTAGCGGAGAAAGTGCCATCGAGCAAGTTGAATACGATCCACCAGACCTGATTTTGTTGGATGTTATGATGCCTGGAATTGATGGATTTGAGACTTGTTACCGACTTAAGCAAAATTCTCTGGCAAAAGATATTCCAGTCATTTTTATGACTGCTCTTAGCGATACAGTAGATAAGGTTAAAGGTCTTGCTTTAGGTGCTGTTGATTATATAACCAAGCCTTTTCAGCAAGCAGAGGTGTTAGCTCGTATCCAAATTCATGTGAATTTACGAAACTTGAATCTAGCACTAGAAGAGAAAAATCTCCGTCTACAACAAGAAATCAGAGAACGTGCGATCGCAGAAGCAGCTTTACAACAGTTAACACAGGACTTAGAAAAAAGGGTTTTGGAACGCACTCAAGAACTTTCGGATGCGCTTTACACCTTAGAAAAAGCTCAAATTCAGCTTGTGCAATCAGAAAAGTTAGCCACATTAGGTCAACTAGTGGCGGGTATAGCTCATGAAATTAATAATCCAATTAACTTCATCCATGCCAATCTTTATTATGTCAGTCGCTATACTCAAAACTTATTAGAACTAGTGACTCTTTATCAAAACCATTTACCTAATGCTACCCCAGAAATTTTAGCTAAAGCTCAGGAAATAGATTTGCAATATTTGCTCGAAGACTTACCTAAAATCCTCTCCTCAATGGAAGTAGGAACTGAGAGAATTTGTGAAATTATTAAGTCTTTGCGTAACTTCTCCCGTCATCATGAAGCTGAAGTCAAAGTGGTAGACATTCATGAGGGTATAGAAAGCACACTGATGATTCTCAAGCGACACCTGGAAGCAAAACCAGGCCAGCCAAAAATTCAAGTAGTTAAACAATATGGCAAGTTGCCAAAAGTAGAGTGTTATCCGGGAAAAATGAATCAAGTGTTTATGAATATTTTGAGCAATGCTATTGATGCTTTAACAGAAACTATGGAAAATTATCCTAGTTATATACCATCGCCGATGATTCGGATTCATACCGAGGTTTTAGGAAGCGATCGCATCATGATTAGAATTGCTGACAATGGCCTAGGAATACCAGAGAATATTCAAAAACGCGTATTCGACCCTTTCTTTACAACTAAACCTGCGGGTAAAGGTACAGGCTTAGGAATGTCAATCAGCCATCAGATTATTACTGAACTACATTATGGTAGTTTGCAGTGTATTTCCGATCTAGGTAAAGGAGCAGAATTTGTCATTGAAATCCCTATTCAGCAGCCACAGGTTTGTCACACAGGCTTAGTCAAGCAAAAATGTTTAGAATGTTCCATATAAATCAAACAGGATAGGGTTAGCAAGCATACTTCAGAAATTCTGACTTCATGATGGACTACGCCTTTCTCTACTGAGCAAAGCAATTCCCAATGTCACCACACCAATTCCCAAACTTTGAATCACGGTTAAGGTTTCGCTAATTGTTGCCCATGCGATTAAAGCTGTCAATGCTGGACTACTAGCACCAACAATTGAAGCCTTGGTAGCATTAATCATCCGAATCCCTAAATTGTTGAGAGTGTGTCCAGCAAAGCTAACTAAACCCGAAAAAATGCTACCAATCCACATTGGTGTCCAATCAAGTTGACTACTGGGAAGTGGCCAGAACAGTAAGCTCACACCAGAAAGCACCAATGTAGAAGCGAAACTTATCCAAGTGAAGGGAACTGGATGGAATTTTTCTAAGCATTTTTGAGCAATAACGCAATAGAAAGCGTAAACAATCCCAGCACCAACACTGGCGATAATCCCAAGAGTAATAGCAAAACTGCTGTAGCTATTAGAAGATAGGGGAATAGTTAAAACACTACCCACTAAAATAATACCAATCACTAGCCAACGAAAAAGTGTAGGGCGATCGCCAAAAAACTTCCAAGCCAATAGCGCCGTAAACACTGGGTAAGAAAAGAAAAGAGTCACAGCAATTCCTGTAGGAATCAAGCCGATGGCAATGTAAAGTAAGGCAATATACACAAACATCAATACTCCACAGCCAAAGGCTGGAATCAAAACATCTGTGCGATGATGCTTGAACACATCTTGCAATTCTTTTGGCGCAGATGGATATAACTTGAATGCTAAAGAAGCCATAAGTGGAACTACCAGCAGCATCCGCATGAACATCAGCAAGAATGAATTCTGCAAATCTGGTTTAACATACCCACCAAGTAAAAATAAGCCTAGTACGAGATGTTCAGAGAATAAAACTCGTACAATAACGTTGTGAAACGCCAAAATAAAAGAGGATAAAAGAACCGTCAGAATGCCTAACACAATAAAAAGGTTCCTACATGACAACCCGATTGTAGTGTTATAGCCAATAAGTAGTAGTTGGACAAAATTAAATTCAACGGTGGAGATAGGAAATAGGGAACAGGAAAACGACTTTGTGTAATTAATTCTGTCTCGTTACTTATTTTTTCTGACTCCATTGAAAAATTCTTGTTAAGCCTCTAGTTTCGTTGCTTGCAAAGATGGACGCTGAACAAATTCATCGTACCATTGAGCCAGTTTCGGATAGTTCTGCCGCCATTGAAATTCCGGTAAGCGAATTTCTAAACCCAATGCAGAGGCGAGGGTAATGTGAGCCAGCTTGGGTGTTTGGTCGAGTTGATCAGCAATTTTCTCAAAATAGTCTAAAATTCTCAAGGCACGAGATTTTTCTAGTTCGATGATTGTAGGTGATTGCTCTGTTTCTGTACGAAATTTTCGCTCTCTTATCCAGGTACTAATACCATCGATAAATGCAGTGGTTATACCTTCAAGCTGCTGTGAAAATGCATCAGAATAGTCAGCAACGATTTTGATGTCAGGATTTAAGTGATTGAGATAAGCGGTAATGATCCGTGTTTCACTCAAAATGAATTCGTCATCAGTAGCCAAAGTGGGAACTTTACCTGCTGGATTGTACTTGAGTAATTCGCTATTGCGATCGCGCACTGTAACTTCTTGTAATTTTACGCGATCGGTTAAATTTAGCTCAATTATTGCCACCCGCACTATCCGCGCATATTGAGATTTACTTGTGTAAAAGAGCTTCATAAACAATGCATCTTCCTTTTTGTCAGATCAAGCTATTTAACTTCTGATTAAATCGTGATTTTTAGAGTCATTACTCATCACTCTGTTAAAAATCTAGGGTTTAGATGTTTATTACCCCTATACCCAGTCTCAATAAACAATTTTTTGCCTCAGTCCTGTTTCTGCTTAGTTGATTTACTGGTGTGCTTAATCACTTGTTATCTCAAGACGTAAATAGAATAATCACTTACACAAGCCTGAAAAACACACTATTTAGCACCATCCCTCAATATCTTTACAATGTTTTCACAAATATCTGCGATATCAGTATCTCTCCCAATGACATTAAAGATTTATCAGTTGATACTGTGTAAATAAGATACCAAATTATAGGGTTCCAGGTTAGTCATCTGGGCAGCTATCTGGGGATAGGTACTTCGCCGCAAGCGAATGTATCTATCCCTTTATGTCTTATATGGTAGGTTACAGGTTACAAGTGATAGGTTGCAAGGTTATAAGCCTGATTTGGTGTAGATTTTAGCATCGACTAAGTTTGTTCCTTGAGTAAAATTTTTAAGTGAATTTAGGGAAATTCATTAATTTAGCAATCCTAAATCATTTGTGAAATTCTCTTTCTTCTCTTTCTTTGTGTCCTTTGCGGTTCGTTAAAAAGAATATTTTTCACAACTCAGATAGGATTGCTATTGTTTATGATTCTATATAAAGTTACTACGGTAAAACAATTAACCGTTAGTGTTGGATAACTGCAAAAGGTCATAAAATTTATTGAACCAACATCAGAAGTTAAATGACTAAATTAGCACTGCTGATTGGAGTAAGTGAGTATTTACCAGGACTTTCTGCACTGACAGCACCACCGATGGATGTGCGTGAAGTCAAGAGAGTTTTGCAGCACCCAGAAATGGGTGGGTTTGCTGAAGCAGATATTCAGCAACTTTTAAACCCCGAACCACAAAAAATGCAGGAAGCGATCGAAACCCTATTTAGCGATCGCACCAAAAACGACCTCGTATTGCTTTACTTTTCTGGTCACGGAATTAAAGATGAAACAGGCAAACTTTACTTAGCAACTAGCCTGACTCGGAAAAACTCCCAAGGGCGACTCATCAAATCAACAGCAGTTCCAGCCAGTTTTGTGCATAACATCATGAGCGAAAGTCGTTCCAAGCGACAAGTCGTGATTCTCGACTGTTGCTTTAGTGGCGCATTCGCTGAAGGTTGGTCAGCTAAAGATGATGGTTCAGTAGATATTTATACTCAACTTGGGGGAGAAGGGCGAGTTGTACTGACTTCTTCAACATCTACCCAATATTCATTTGAGCAGCAGGGCGCAAATCTTTCAACTTATACTCGTTACTTTGTTGAGGGTATCGAAACAGGAGCCGCAGATACAGATAATGATGGTGTGATTTCCATAGATGAGTTGCATGATTATGCCAAAAAGAAAGTCAAAGAAGCAGCCCCCGCTATGCAGCCCGAAATCTATGCAGTTAAGGAAGGTTTTAAAATTCGACTAGCGAAAGCACCAATTGGCGATCCTAAATTGAGGTATCGGCGAGAAGTCGAACGATTTGCCAGCCGTGGTGTGATTTCTGCCATTGGCCGTAGTACCTTAGAACTGAAAAGCCAAGAGTTAGGTATACAACCCCACGAAGCTGCTGCTATTGAAGCTGAGGTTCTCAAACCTTATCAAGAGTATCAAAAAAGGTTGATGCAATACGAGCAGATGTTAACTCAAGAAGTTAAAAAGCAATATCCTTTAAAAGAAGATACTGGCAATGAATTAAAAGCTTTTCAGCAAGCTTTAGGACTAAAAGATGAGGATATTCAGCCGATATTAAATCGTGTTTTACCACAAAAAACTCCACCAGAAATTAAACCTCCGAAACCGATTCAACCTTCTATTTGGAACCGCATATTTGTTGGTTTGGTAATATTAATTTTTGCTGGCGCAAGTTCTTTGATAGTGAGTAATTTGCTCATATTTGTTAATGACTTTCAATCTCAACCATCTACACTTGATACTACCTCTCAACCTCAGCCTTCATTTACAGCTGATACCTCTCAGCCTCAGCCATCACAAGTACCGAGTGGAACGGCCAGGAAATCTTTTTGTTTACAGTTAAAAAAATCTTGGGAGTTCTTCAAAAAAACTTCTGGCGAGGATAATGAGTCTATTCGAGCATCAATGCAGGAAAATAACTGTAGTTACTGGAATATATATTTACCTAAACCTGGGGCTAGTAGTTCTTCACAAACTAATATTAATAGAGTAACAATACCTTCTCCTTCTTGGTCACCAAATACTTTGGAACTACCAAGTTTAGAACCGCCAAAATTAACCCCATTGCCAAAAGTAACCCTGGATAATTCCCATCCAAAAATAACAAACTTACCTAATACTAGCGTCACTGGCTCAACAAATTCACGTTCTAATACAACTTCAAAAGATAATTTTGACAGGATAAAAACTGATACAGAAAAACGCTGGTGTAATGAACAAAAAACGAGATATAAAAATTTATTTGCAGAAGGAGCCGTGAGTGAAGAATTTATCAAAAATGCTTTGAATCGCGGTAATTGTAGTGAATATGGGATAAATTGGCCATGATTTTAAGATGATAGCGATCGCTCACTATCGCCGTTCTCCAACAAGCCTAAAATTGTTATTATATTTTCTTGATTATGTGTTTTATAAATTATTTACCATCCAAGCTTTAAAATTACGCATAGCTTGGCTTCTGCCAATAGTCAAACACTGCTGAACATACTCATTAACTAATTCAATAATCGGTATATTAGGGAAGTTAGGACTAGATTGAGATTTAATATATTGACCATCCTGGAGTACGAAAATTTCTAAACCTTGTTTTGTATATCGCCAAAGTTCAGGAACCCCTAAAATTTCATAGTTATTAAACCGAGTCCGGGAGGTAATATCAACTTCAATTGCTAAATCTGGTGGTGGGTCTATATTTAAATCAATTCGATTTTTTCCAATCACAGCAGCTTGATTTTGAATATAAAAAGAGGTATCTGGTTCTACTGCTTGCCGCATTCGCTCATTTTTTAGTGTTGTAGAACCAAATGGTTCAAAATCAACTTGAAGTTGTTCTAATAAAATTTTGACTAAATCACCAATTAACTCTTTATCTTTTTCATGTTCAGGTAGAGGAACCATAATTTCTAACCAACCATCACTATAAGAGATACGTGCAGCACGTTTATCTCCCATTTCTTCTAAAATATTTTCCAACTGCTGCCAACTAATATCTTTGAGCAACATTTGGTGTCCCGGTTTGACGATAATTTGTTGCAGTTTTAAAAGCATATCGCCTCTGATTTGGGTTTAGTTCTTATTATAAGGAATTAAAGTACGATCGCACTTCAAGCACCTCATAATTAAAGGCGATCGCATTCCAACATTTTCGCTACGCTATCCAAATCTACAGTGTGATCTTAAGTAATATTTGGCAATTTTAGAAACTGAGCTACCAAGACTACGGCTACTTTCATCAGCTATAAGCTGCACTTATAAGATTGTTAAGTAAGCTTTTCGTTATACATCTTTACAAACCGTTACATGGTTCTCTAAGATGAAAATCATCATAAGTAATTATTCCTGCGTAAACAACGCAATCGCAATCATAAAGACATGACAG
>JAGKSW010000150.1 GCA_018993265.1 Nostoc sp. TH1S01 | reverse complement strand
CACGACTCGTAAGAATTTTACTCTGAAAAGTACCTGTCCAGCATTATTTCTTGAACCCACTTAGTGTCAGCACCTAGAGCTAGGCACTTCCCATCTGACTGAAATTGACTGGCATCCGAAGCTAGACCTCTTTTTGTGACGCGATCGCTATCAGTTAATTAAGAATAATATCAATAAACCACAAGTTGATGATTAGTATTTTATGTTTCAGTAGCAATCACATATAAAGATAATTCTCTCAAAGTCTTGCTCTGCAATGTTTTGAAAAATGTCGAAAAGTTTTGGCTTACCTGCGGAATGTGGGGTAAAGAAGCCAGGAAACCCGACGACACTCGCTCGACTGTCGGCAAAGCCGCTCACAGCGATGTCTCCCCAACGCACTGGTTTGCGTTTGCACGAAATAAAAAATATGTATGCAAGAAGTCTATTCCGTAGCGGTATTTCCTGCTTCTTGATACGCTAGGCGATGAAGACAACTTCCCCCATATCTTGTAAAAAATAACTAGGATAAAAATGAGGTAAATCAAAAATCTCCGGTTAACATGCCTTCTAAATTGCCAGAACCACATCAAAATGACTCAGCTAACTGGGAGGAAGAACTCGATAGTGCCATTTTTAGCTTTGAAGATATTCAAGCGGAACTAAATTATAAACAAGCACAAACGGCACTGCGAAACTTGGTAGCTAATCTTGACCTGACACCACAAGAAAAAGCAGGATTAGAAACCGAAGTGGCTGATTTAGAAATTATGCTGGCCAAGTTAGACCGGATGGTTGTGCAGATTGCTGCTTTTGGGATGGTAGGACGGGGTAAATCATCTCTGTTGAATGCTTTGGTAGGACAACCAGTATTTGAAACAGGCCCTTTGCATGGTGTAACTCGTGCTGCACAACGGGTTAATTGGAGTATTCACGAAGAAATTATTGGCACAAATGAACGGGCTTTGCGTGTTACTTTACCGAGTGTTGGTCAATCCCAGGTAGAACTCATTGATACCCCTGGGTTGGATGAAGTTGATGGAGATACTCGCGCCGCTTTAGCAGAACAAATTGCCAAACAAGCTGATTTGATTTTGTTTGTGATTTCAGGAGACATGACCAAGATAGAACACCAAGCCCTTTCCCAATTGCGAGAAGCGGGGAAACCGATAATTTTGGTGTTTAACAAAGTAGACCAATATCCCGAAGCCGATCGCTTGGCAATTTATGAAAAAATTAGAGATGACCGGGTAAAAGAATTACTCACGCCTTTAGAAATTGTCATGTCAGCCGCCTCTCCATTGGTCAAAACGGCGGTAGTTCGCCCTGATGGTAGTCGGGGTTTGCAGTTACGTCCCGGAAACGCCCAAGTCGAAGAATTAAAGCTGAAGATATTAGAGATTTTACAACGTGAGGGTAAAGCTTTAGTCGCGCTGAACTCGATGTTGTATGCTGACACTGTAAATGAGCAGCTAGTCCAACGCAAACTCCTAATTCGAGAACAGAACGCCAATCAATTGATTTGGAAAGCTGTGATGGCTAAAGCCCTAGCGATCGCTCTCAATCCGGTGACGGTCGTAGATATACTCAGTAGTATAGCTATTGATATTGCTTTGATTTTAGGTTTATCTAAACTCTACGCCATCCCCATGACCGAAGCTGGGGCTGTGAAATTGTTGCAAAGAATAGCCTTGAGTATGGGCGGTATTGGTGTGAGTGAATTACTAGCCAACTTGGGCTTAAGTGGTTTGAAAACTTTACTTGGTATCTCTGCACCAGCTACAGCAGGTGTCACCCTAGCACCTTATGTCACAGTTGCATTGACTCAAGCAGGTGTAGCTGGTGTCTCTTCTTACGGTATTGGACAAGTCACGAAAGCTTATTTAGCCAATGGTGCAACTTGGGGGCCAGAAGGGCCAAAAGCAGTGATCAGCAAAATTTTAGCGAATCTAGATGAAACCTCAATTCTCAACCGCATTAAAGATGAACTGCAATTAAAGCTGAAACCATAGCGATTTTCACTTGGGTAGAATACAAATTCATCCGCGTTTATTTGTCTTGAAAAGTTTGCTCAAGTCGGCAGAGCCGCCCACGCAACTTTTTGCTGTGTCCATCTGCGGTTAATTATTTTTCCTGTAGCTCATACCATTTCACGAAAAAAATGATACAAATTTATGTGTTTTTCATTCTTTCCCCCTGATCCCTGCGGTCTATTTGTAGAGAACTTAAAGTGAAACGGTATTACAAGGGCGAAAAACCATTCGCCCCTACTGATTTAATTCAAAGGTTCAATCATAGTTCGTAAGCCATTGTTGGTGAGATTTTTTAACATTTCATCAGCGTTAGAACGATTACTAAATACGCCTGCTTGCATCACCCTGCGCCCTTTCCAGATGGTAGAAAATGCACCTGGGGCAACAAATTTTACTAATTCCTGTTCTTGTTCGTTTGCTACTTCGACAATGACGCGGTAACGTGTGCCACTAGCAGGTTGTAAATAACTTTGAGTATATGTAGTTGTATTAGTTTGGGGAACTGGAACTTTTCGCAGGTTGCGAGTATTGCCAAGGGGAACATTACCATGAGGAACTGGTAACAGGGCTGCACTACCTGGAGAAATTACTTCTGTGTTGGGAATAGTCAAGGTTGATGCTTGACCTCGACTGGGTAATGTGGTTGCGGGTGATTGTATCACAGGAGCAGGTGCAGCAAATTCAATGGTGTTAGGGTCAATCTGCACATAATTTAACTGTGAGGATGCTGGTTGCAGTACTGGTAGCGTTGTAACTTTGGTTGTAGGAGTAGTTTGAGTGTTTGTTGGTGGTTGGGTTCCGGCTAAACTGCTGGGAACAGGGAAGCCGCCAGGGGGAGGGGTGAGTTTTTGTTGGAGAGATTTGGGTTTGATGGGTTTGGTAGGTAATTTGGCTACTGGAGTGGGTGTTGGCGGAACTTCAGGGATAGAAAAGGTAATTTCTTGATTAGCTGGAACGGAGGATATGGCTGTATTAGGTGTAGTTAATTGAGAGTTATCAGGAGTAATAGCAGTAGTTTGAGCGTTAAGATTTACTTTACCTGCGATGCGGTTGTTAATTAAATTATTTCCGGTTGCAGCGATCGCTTGTTGGGCTGCACTAGCATTAATATCATAGCGAGCATTATTCCGAAATTCGTTACCGCCAGCTTCAGCATCATTACCTAAGTCTGGCATTGCTTGAGCGATCGCTACTAGACCATCTTCTTTACTATCTGCAATTAAATTATTGCGGAAAATCGGACGCGCCTTGCCTTGAACTAAAATTCCCGAACGATTGTTTTGAATTTGATTACCCATAACTACAGGTGCTGCATTTTGGGTAATATTTACGCCATAACCTGTTTCTTGAAAAATATTTTCTTGCACTTTAGCCTGCGAACTACCACTGAGGGTAATACCGTTAGCTCCATTTCGATAAAAATAATTTTTACTAATTGTCGGTGCGCCATTACCACTCACAGCTACACCATCTTGGGTACTTCCAGTAAATGTATTTTCCGAAACTATGGGATTGCTGGATTCAATCCATAAACCATAACCACGGGGATTAGAATTAGTGACAGTCACTCCTGTTAACTCAGCTTGATTTGCAGCCACAATCGTGACATTCTGCCCACCATAACTACGACTGAGGTACACGCCACCGCCTTGAATTGTAATTCCACTACCTTTGTTAGTCGCATCACCTTGAATGGAGACACCTTGCTTGAGTATTAAGGGAAACATTTCTCCAGTTTCAGCACTGTAATTGCCAGGAGCTAGCATAATTACTGTATTCGTTTTGGCAACTCGCAAAGCCTGGGTAATAGTTTTAAAAGGAGTGCGATCGCTACCATTACCATTCGTGTCATCTCCAATACTTGGGTTGACAAACATTACATTAACCTGAGAGAGTGTTCTTTCACCCAGGGGCATACTATTTGGTATGGATGGCATCTGAGCAACGGCGCTACTGTTGATTGCCAGCAAAGTTAAACCTGCCACTCCCACACCAAGCATATAAAGCAAAAGTGAGTAACCAAAAGCTATTGGTATAGCTAAGTCCATAGATGGATGTGGTTGATCAAGGGTTATCAGCTTGAGCGCCAGTCTATGATGTTGACCTGACACATTGGGGGAAACCATTTTTACAATACTCCTAAGAAATAACAATAAAGTCTTATACCCTTAGACAGTAATATGTCGATAATGTTACCCACAATATTGACCTATTGGCTATTTTAAAGACAAAGTAATTAATGAAGGGAGTGGGGAGTCGGGATTAGGGAATCGGGAATGGGAAATTAGTTTTCTCAATACCCCAACTTAATCTCCAGTACTCAACTCCTAGTACCTCTTGCTTAGTAAATTAACGATGCTAAAAATATTGCATATATGAAAGAGGCTGACTATTATGAAAGCACTAATGGAGTTGTGGTAATGGTCGAGCCGTATAGCCAAAAAGAGCAAATACAGCAAGTTGTTTACCGCATATTAGATGCTAATTTAGACCGCACTCGTGAAGGTTTACGCATCATCGAGGAGTGGTGTCGGTTTGGATTGAATAATGCCCAGTTAGCAGGAGAATGCAAGTACCTGCGACAAGAATTAGCGAAATGGCATACAGCAGAAATACGGGCAGCACGAGATACATTAGGAGATATCGGTACTGAGTTGTCTCATCCGCAAGAAGAACAACGTTCTAGTATTAAGTCTTTGTTAGAAGCTAACTTTTGCCGTGTTCAAGAAGCATTGCGAGTGTTGGAAGAATACGGCAAGTTGTATAGCTCAAACATGGGCAAAGCTTTTAAGCAGATGCGCTATCGGGTTTACACTCTAGAAAGTAGTTTGATGGGTTATCAACGCCATCAATTATTGTGGCGATCGCATTTATATTTAGTCACATCTCCATCGGACACTTTGTTCGCCACGGTAGAATCTGCACTCAAAGGTGGATTGACTTTAGTCCAGTACCGCGATAAGCATACCGATGATAGTGCGCGGCTGGAACAAGCAACTAAACTACGACAGCTATGTCATACTTACGGCGCTCTGTTTATTATGAACGATCGCGTCGATTTAGCCTTAGCTGTAGATGCCGATGGTGTACATCTGGGACAACAAGATATGCCAATTGCTCTGGCGCGTCAATTATTGGGGCCACAGCGAATCATTGGTCGTTCTACCACTAATTCGGAAGAAATGCACAAAGCCATTACCGAAGGTGCTGATTATATCGGTGTCGGCCCAATTTACGAAACTCCTACCAAAGCGGGTAAAGCCGCAGCCGGCTTAGAATATGTCCGGTACGCGGCTCAAAATAGTCCGATACCTTGGTTTGCCATTGGCGGCATTGATGCCAATAATATCAATGATGTCATCGATGCAGGCGCAGACAGGGTAGCAGTGGTGCGATCGCTTATGCAAGCAGAACAGCCAACTCTCGTTACCCAATACTTGCTGTCTCAACTAAATCGGGTCAAACCTCAACCAGAAATCATCCAAAATTAAGTACTGAGTCAATGGTCAATGGTCATTTGTCATTTGTCAAAAGGCAGTCCCAATGAAACTGATTTCATAACCAAGCATGAAAGAGCAGCTAGTATTTTTACTCAGCACTTTTAACTCAGCACTCAGCACTTTCAAGCTAGGAGGCAATCAGATAAAATTTCACACTTCATACTTCATACTTCACACTTCATACTTGATTTTATGTCCGAGCAAATTACCCTTCAGGTAAATGGAGAAACGCGCAGTTGTGCATCTCCATCGTTGTTACCCGATTTATTACAACAATTAGGCTTCAATCCACGCTTAGTAGCGGTGGAGTATAACGGGGAAATTTTGCATCGTCAATTTTGGTCACAAACTATCGTACAGCCAGGCGATCGCTTGGAAGTTGTCACCATTGTTGGCGGTGGTTAATTTTCTTGATAAAGCATCCGGTGAAGAGTTTTGCGCCTCGCTAATTCTTTACCTTTGCGACCAAGTTGTTCACGCAATTGCTGGTCTTGACACAAGCGTTTAAAAGCTTGAAAAACTTCATACCCAGATTTTGGGTTAACTAAAATACCATTTTCTTCGTGACTCACTACCTCAATTACAGAACCTAAACGAGAAGCAATTACAGGTTTACCAAAGTAACTTGCTTCTAGATGTGGCACACCAAAACCATCAATTAATTTAGCTTTAGTATCATTTAAAGTCAGCATGGCAAAGATATCACAAGCTGCATAGTAACCTGCTAACTCGCTCTCAGGTACGTGACCAGCAAAGTGTACTCGTTGGTCTACGCGCAAGCGTTGTGCTAGAGTTTTTAGTTCCGACTCACAACCGCCTTGACCGCAAAGTATGTAGTGAACATCTATCCCGATAGTCAGCAATAAGGGTATATTCTCAATCACCCGTTCAAAGCTTTGATGTTTTACTAGTTGTCCAACAGAAAGGATGACAATTGCTGTTTCGGGAATGTGATAACTCTGGCGTACCTGCACGCGTAAATCATCAAGATGATTGTGGTTTGTCCCGACATTAAATTTCTCTGGTCTGACTATGGGATGAATTACATGGGTAGGGGTTTGGAGACGGAAAGAATTTCTGAGGTAATCTCTTGTAAAGGCGCTGTTACAAACAATGCCTGTGGCGCGGGACAATGTTAACTTAAAGAGCGATCGCCACAATGGATTGCTTAATATAGGGCGAACATCATGACCATGCAGATAAATAAAAAAGCGGATAGGTAACAGATAGCTCAATAATAATAGTGATGGAAATTCGTAACTGTGTCCCCATTCTATATAGCGATAGTGATAGCGAAAATAGAGTCTAATGGCTAGAACAAATGACCAAACTAGATTTATTAAAGGTTTGAAAACATTTCCCCAAAACCCTCCTAACCAGTATTGAAAGTTAGGCCAGCGATAGATCGGAAATTGTTGAGTCTCATCAAATTTTTTATCTCCTGCACAACTAGCAGCTAACACAATAATCCGTTCTGGATCTTGCAGACAACGATTATAAATATATTCGCTAATAGCTGCTTCTTTTGGTAAGAATAGACGCGATATAACTAAAATATCTGGACATGATGTTTTTTCTCTAATGTTTGTTGCTAGTTGAGAAATATGTTCCATGTTAAGTTTGGTAACTTTCTGTTAGCTAAATTAATTTTGCATCCTAAATTTCAGTGAATTTTCGCTTGTAAGTTAGCTTTAACTAATGACAGCTATCAATTTATCAGCGTCTTTGCGTTTGAGTGTTGAGTGAGCTAAAATCTATCCCCATACTTAATATTTCATCAGAGTCAGCAGCAAAATTAATTAATTGCTTAAGAGTATTGCTAATCACCAATAACTTACTGAAGTTGAACAAGGTAAAACCCACTAGGCTAAGTTATTGTGAGAAAAGTTCGCTCTTCTAATTCTGCTGAAAATTGCTGATAATTACACTATATCCACTATATGTGTCAGAGCAGATAATTTCTATCTTGTCATTGAGTAAATTAATAGCTAAGTATTTAATTCCCCCTCTAAGTATATTTTAGCTAATGGTGATTGTAAAAAAAACTTAGCGGAATCTACTTCTAGCAGTTTGTAATTTTTAATATTTTTAATTTTGACTTTCTGTAGCTTAACTTTTGGCTATTTATCGTTTACCCAAAGTCAAAATTTGGATGACGCTCAAAGCTAATTTGCGATAACTTTTCGTCAAAATTCTTTACAAACTGTAGTTATTTGGTACAGATGCCAGATATTGACATTTTTAGTTACCACTCTGTAGTTCCAAGCTATGAGAAACATAATTCTCAAATCCTCTTGTTTGAGTGAATGTATTAACAAGCTTTAAAAATTATTTTAAAGCATTAAAGATAGAAATTTATTGCTTATTTGTGTGAAGTGTTTGTTAATTATATAGTTTGGTAACAATTGATTCTGTTTAGGAATGTATATTCAAACACTAATTATCGAAAAACTGGCAATTATATCTAAAAAAGTGATTTAAAAATGCTACAAAAAATATTAAACTTGACTGGATATTATAGCCTAACTGAGAGGTTATTTATAAAGTAAAAATAAAATTACTGTAGGGTGTGTTAGGCGCACATTATGAGCTAATTCATCACCAAAACTAGATACGATCGCCTAACACACAATCATAATCTGGCGGTGCGTTAGGCTGAAGCCATAACACACCATATTTAAGATTTACTTTATAAATTCTCTCTGAGAGGATGCAGTATTGATAGCCAAAATGCCAAAGAGTTTTTCTATACAAACTATAGATGTTGAGCTAGGTAACATGATTGGGTTGTAATTAGGTGTCAACTTTACTATCAATAACTTAATTGCAAATCATAGCGATCGCAGTAATTTACCTTTTAAAACTTAACATCCTGCCTTCCGTCTGTAGCAAGATTTTGCAGCAATTATTAATTGATCCCAAAGTTCCTACTATCAAGTATCAGTTCCAAGGTACGGTAATCTACTACAGAAATCCCCCCTCCGCCTGCTGTGTACCTGGGATAAGTCGCGGTAAATTGAAGATGTAGCAACAGTTAATGATGTTACAAAAAGCTACTGCCAATTCAATACTCGCTTACTAGTCGCGGACTGGCATCAGCTACATACCGCAAAATCCTACCAGCATAGGATGAAATTATCAGCAATAAAATTTTCAAGCGACTGTGTTATGCGTAAAAAACTACAACAAACCATCAAACCGCTGTTAAAAACATTCTTTGTCCTCAGCTTAGTTTTAGCCTTAGCATTAGGTCATGCTGACGGAGCATTAGCGGCTCGCAGTGGTGGTCGTATCGGTGGTGGTTCTTTTAGAGTACCTTCTAGCCGCACTTATACCCCGCGCACCTACGCACCTCCTGGTGGTGGCGGATACTATGCTCCTTATCCTGGCGGTGGTTTTGGCTTTCCTTTCCTACTCCCGTTTTGGGGAATTGGCGGCGGATTTGGCGGTCTGTTTACAATTTTAATTTTTATTGCGATCGCTAACTTCCTAGTTCAAAGTTTCCGCCGTACTAGCAGCGACGGAATTGAAGAAGTTGGTTATAGCAGCAACCCCAATGTTTCGGTAACGCGTTTGCAAGTTGGCTTGTTAGCTCAAGCGCGTGATTTACAACCAGAACTCAACAAAATTGCCGAACTTGCTGATACCAACTCTCCCGAAGGTAGAGCCGCAGTTATGCAAGAAACTAGTCTTGCTTTACTCCGCCATCCAGAATACTGGGTGTATGCAGGCGGCGGTACACAACAAGCTAAGTTAAATTCTGCGGAAAGTCAATTTAATCGTTTAGCATTGGCAGAACGTAGTAAATTTAGCGAAGAAACACTTTCTAACGTTAATAACCAACTCAAAGCGGCTTTGGCGAAAGATGCTTTACCTGCTAGTGGTGAACTCGACAACCCAACTCGCCTAATTACTGAAGGCCCTGGGGAATATATTATCGTTACCTTGTTAGCTGCA
Source organism: Nostoc sp. TH1S01 (assembly GCA_018993265.1). Lineage (GTDB taxonomy): Bacteria > Cyanobacteriota > Cyanobacteriia > Cyanobacteriales > Nostocaceae > Nostoc_B. The sequence continues at coordinate 6,876 of JAGKSW010000150.1, read as the reverse complement.
ACTCTCGGTAAATTTGAAATTCCAGCTATCAACACTACTGAAGACTTACGTCAAGCTTTGCGCCAAATTGGTAGCATTCCCGGTGAGCAACTATTAGCAATTGAAGTGTTATGGACTCCCCAAGCTGAAGGTGATACTCTAACTTCTGATGACTTGTTAGCAGAATATCCTGATTTGAAATTAGTGTAAGCAAAATTCAGAAGACAGAATTCAGAATTAAAATAAATTGCATTTGATAACCCGCCCAAGATGGTTAATCCATTCCTGCAAGCGGGTTTTTTCATGGATATGATACTAGCTTTTACTCTTGAAAGAATCCAACCACTCTTTAACTTGTTCGCGGGCAATATCTCTGCCACCCAGACCAAAAGCTAAGGCTATAGCCACAGCGATCGCACCGAGTAATAAACCAAATGCTAAATTAACAATATCGCTGGCAACACCAATTTGTTGTAATGCCATTGCCGAAACTAAAGTAATAATGGAGATTCTGGCTACTTGCGCTAAAATTCTAGCTTGGCGATCGCCGGAACTGCTAATCAAACTAAAAGCCAAATTTGCCAAAAATAATCCAACTGCAAACACAATTAGTCCGGAGAGAATCCGCCCCAAAATAATTAAAATGCCAGTTACCAAAGTTGTCAGGGCAGGAATATTTAAAATATTCACGGCTGCTACTGTGGCAAATAGCATAATCCCGACTAAAGTAATAATGCCAGCAATTTCTGAAGGTGTACGAAGTGGCGTTAATGGTTGTGTTTCTGTATAGACTTCTTGCCTAGCAGGTGATGGTAAACCAAGCACCGCAAAAATATTGTTAAAGCCCAAACTAGTCAAAATACTAGTTACTAAATCTCCCACAAAGCGCCCGACAAAAAAGGCAATAATCAAGATGGCTGCGGCTGTAAAAATAGCAGGCAAACTATTTAAAATCTGTTGCAGCATAGTAATTGCCGGCACAGATATCGCCTCAATTTTTAAAGCATTGAGGGACGCGATCGCCACAGGAATCAAAATTAAAACATAAACAATGGTGCCGATAATTGTCGATAAAGACTGTGCGCCCATTGCTGACGAAAGTCCAAACCGACTACCTAAATAATCGATACCAGTTGTGGCTAGTAGGTTAGTCACAATTCGGCGGACAATATTAGCTAAAAACCAACCCAATACAGCAATTAAAATTGCTGCCAAAATATTGGGGAGAATTGAGAGAATTTCGGTAATTAGTGCTTGTACTGGTAAGAGCGCCTGCCGGAGTCCAAGAGTATCGAGAACTGGAGCCAGAAACAGTAAAAAGATAAACCAATATAAAGCACTGGCGATCGTCTCACTTAAAGAAATGCGATCAAGACTGATAGTATCTTCGGGTGTTTCTTGATTTAAACGCTCATCCAGTTTGATCGCTTGCAATCCCCGCAAAGTGACAATTTTGACAATACTTGCTAAGACCCAAGCAACTCCTAACAGAATACCTGCGCCCACCACTTTTGGCAAAAAGCCAATTAGTTGGTCAAGGAAACTGTTTAGGGGTCGAGAAGCGACCTCTAGTCCCAATGCTTGTAAGACAGCCACTACTGTCAGTAAGATAATGCTCCAGAAGACCAAGCTAGAGATTAATTTCTCTACTTGGGGAACATCTCTACGTCCCGTCACTCCTGCCGCAATGCGATTATCAATATTCGTGCTATTCAGGATGCCTCTTGTAACAGCAGCAACGCTGGCAGCAATTAGTATACCTACTAATAAAATGGCTGCTGCTCCTAACAAGCGTGGTGTATACAGAATTACCTGTTGTCCAATTCCTTGCAGTTCCGCAATTCCTTGATTTAAGTTCGGTTGATCTAATGGCAGATTCGGTGATTGTCCGAAAAACTCCTGCCCCCTCATCGACAAACCCATGTCTATCAACCGGGTTATACCTGGCCAAGTTGTGTTCATGGTTTTTTGGTATTAAGTTTATGTGTTTGTCAAAAATACTGGTGAACTCAGTAGAGTAGATTTGATTATGCAAAATTACACTCTAGTAAGTTGACGCGGATTTTGCGTATCAATTTACCAGTAAATATATTTAGGCAACAGATTGATAGGCTAATTTGTTACAAATGAAAAAATGTTTTGAATTTAGCTACCTACATCCTTACACCCTCATCCCCATCAACCCGGCTCTAAAACCTGAATTTTTCGTTTTTTTGCGTCAGTTCGATTGAGCTTGCAGACAACGAGCAATTTTAAGTTAATCTAAGGGCAGCGACAGGATTAGTAATTTGGCATGACCCAAGTTTTTGAACAATCAATTCAAATTAACGCCACAGCAGCAGTTGTAGAACGCTGTATTACCGATTTAGGGCTGATGCACCGCTGGCTGAATCCTGCGTTACGCTGCGAACCTGTGGGTGAGGTTTGGAGTACGGATATTAGTAGTCAAAGTCGCTTTATCATTCAAATTCCCCTGTTTCAACCAACTCTGAAGAGCGTCGTAGTGGAAAGACAACCGGGTTTAGTCGTTTGGGAATTTCAAGGGTTTTTTCAAGGACGCGATCGCTGGGAATGTCAACCAGTAGCAAAGGGAACATGCTTACTCAATCGCTTTGAGTTTACTATACCTAACCCCATCGTGAGTTGGGGATTCAATAATTTTGCCGCCGCTTGGACAAAGGAAGATATGCAAGCCCAATTACGTCGCCTCAAACGCGTTGCGGAAGAAGTGCAAATTAGTCCATAGCCAATAGTTCAGTAAATACTGTCCGTATTTGCGTATTGTTGCAGATTAATGTCTTTGTTTATTCTTGATAATCTCCGTATTCTTGCATTGCTTGATTACGCAAATGCGCTGAGCCGAAAATTGCCCATCTTTATAAATTCAGCAAGATCACGGTTACATTGAATTGGGGTTCTGATCAAAACTGCCAATATCCAGTTTATTAGGGTGCAACTTATGACTAGCCCTGCGATGAAATTTATTAGAGTCAATCTGGAAATGGCAAAAGAAGTTGCTCATAAATGGGAGCAAGCTTCCTACAGTCAAACCAGTGCTTACTGTTTAGATATTTTAAAAGAACTAGGATTTCCTAGTACTGAACTACCAGTTAACTTGCAAACTCGTGAAGAACAGTTAAATTTCATCGCAGGCTTTGCTTCTTATGCTTTTGGGGAGGTACAAAATGTCCAAGGCGCTAATTGACAACGTTTTTAATGAGCCAGAATGGGCAGAAGAGACCGCTGTACCAGCAACAGACCGGGAATTATTATTGCTAACAGAAAGAATTTCCCGTTTTGAAATTCCCATTCAAGTATTTTTGCAAGTTGTAGCGATCGCTGCTTACGATTGTGCATCTGCTTTTCGTTACGCGGACAACTATTTAATGAATCATAAGAAGAATAAGCGAAAGAATTTACGTGTTTTCAAATCTTTGCGTAATTTTGAGAATAACTGAACTGATACATACCCAAATCTTGCCCCTCTCTTACTATTCTTGAGAGGGGCTTTGTTTTTGCTGCAAAGGGTTTAGAGGTTAGGAGCTAGAAACTAGAGGCTAAAAATTTTTCCAGCAAGTTACTTTTGAGCAAAACCCACAACTAAGCATAAAAAACTTTCTAATCTAGTCCCTAGGCGCTAATCCCTAACCTCTCTTTCCCAGACAGTTCGACAAATTAAAAAAACATTGTAAATAGCACCCCAAAATTAGGTACAATGTAATGCCATTGCGCCAGCAGTTCTCATGACCTCATCTGCCTCTTTTGACACATTAGAGTCTCTGCAAGCGGATATCGCTGACTTAATTGATCGCCTACCGACGTTAAAAAATCGGCAATATATTCAACAGGCACTTGCTACTATAGTCCGCCTGGCTGATAGTGACATTGATCGTCTTGATTGGAAGATATTATCGGCTGCTTTAGCGGATATGGAGCGAGGCTTTGAGTTATTTTACAACTACCGACACGTCCGTAAAGTAACTATATTTGGTTCTGCCCGCCTATCACCAGAAACGCCAGAATACCAAATGGCGCTGGAGTTTGGTCGCGCTGTCACTAAGTTAGGTTTTATGGTGATGACTGGTGGCGGCGGTGGGATTATGCAGGCTGGTCACGAAGGCGCTGGGCGAGAAAATTCCTTTGGCTTAAATATTCAGCTACCCTTTGAACAGCAAGCCAACCCGATTATTGAGGGTGATCCGAAGCTGATTAACTTTAAGTATTTCTTCACCCGTAAACTGTTCCTCCTCAAAGAAAGTGATGCGGTGGCGCTGTTTCCTGGCGGATTTGGCACGCAAGATGAAGCTTTTGAATGTATGACCTTAAGCCAGACAGGTAAATTTGGCCCTGTACCTTTGGTTTTAATTGACCATCCCGGCGGTGATTATTGGCGGTCTTGGAGCGATTACATCGATAAGCAACTAGTGCATAAAGGTCTTGTCAGTCCAGAAGACCCTAGTTTGTACACTGTGACAGATAACCTGGAAGTAGCTTGCAATGCAATTACACGTTTTTACAAGGTTTATCACTCCAGTCGCTACGTTAGTAATCAGTTGGTAATTCGCCTCAGCTGCGATTTATCAGATGCTGAAGTAGAACAACTGAATGCTGAGTTTAGTGACATTTTAGTCAGAGGCAAAATTGAAAAGAGTCAAGCATTGCCTCAAGAAGCTCAAGATGAAACTTCGGATTTACCTCGGTTAATTTTGCACTTCAATCAACGAGATTTAGGGCGCTTGTATCAAATGATTGCCACAATTAATCAAATGGGTAGCCCTTCGCAAGAAGAGATAGCACATCCAGAAAGAAAGTAGTACTAGGGCTTGTCATCAATTAAGCCAGATAAGAGTAGCAGCAAGATAAATTGTGCCTTTGAAAGTTGATTGCTTGCTGAGCATAACGTGTGGCGATCGCTCGATATTGTTTGAGTTGGGCAGCGCATCTGTTAAAAGAGATAGAAAAATTCCAGTGATTGTATCTATATAATTTCCGAATTAAAAAGACTAAAAACCTTCATAAGAGAAAGTAATTGGGATAATTTAATCTGGAAAAATTGGAGATTAAATTATGTCAGCCTTGCTATAAATATTAGTATTTGCTGTAAACAGCAAAGCCAAAGCGATCGCTCAATTGTCAAGTTAAATAAGTCACAAATAAAAATTTCTTCTACCTACTACCCGATCTGGAGCAGACCAGTTATGATTACCCAATGCTGATGAGCCTAAAAAAGCCTGTATATTAGCACAGTAAATCACACATCACATCGTAGAAATTGGGGAGTAAGAAATGCTGGAATTATTAAGTTCGGGTTTGGTTTCTCTGTGGCTGGAAATGGCCGGGGTGGAAATCAAGCCTTCTGATGCTTTAGAAGCATTAGCTGGGCAAGTAAACCCTGGCTTGGTTCTGGCTTCTGATCCCAATCCCACTGGGGTAAATACCGTACAACATTATTTACAAGGACTAATCAAATCTAAATTAGTCGCCCAAAATTTAGCCGAAAGCCAGGGAGTTTGGTTACAGTCTGGGCCAATACTCATGGCTAATCATGAAGGTACGACACCTTTACCAGCTGCTTCTTTAACCAAGATTGCCACTTCCCTAGTTTCTTTGAAAACTTGGGGGCCAGACCACCAATTTGAAACTTTAATTGGGACTACGGGGCCTTTAGTCAATGGTGTAGTGCAAGGTGATTTGGTAATTGCTGGTGGTGGCGACCCGATGTTTGTTTGGGAAGAAGCGATCGCCCTGGGCAATACACTCAATAAAATGGGCATTAAGCAAGTAAAAGGAAATTTGTTAATTACAGGCAATTTTGCCATGAATTTCCAGCGCCACCCGCTACTGGCTGGTCAGATGGTGAAGCAAGCACTGAACCATAAAACTTGGACTCGTCCAGCCAATTACATCTACTCCATCATGCCCAAAGGCACACCCAAACCGGAAGTAGTAATTGCAGGTACTATCAAAGCCCTCCCTCAACCGCCGCAACAAACTTTGCTAGTGCGTCACAAATCTTTGCCCTTGCGCCAATTGCTGAAGGAAATGAACGTTTACAGCAATAACGAAATGGCAGAGATGTTAGCAGAGTCTGTGGGAGGAGCAAGTGTAGTACAATTAACAGCTGCCAATCTTGCGAGAGTCCCTGAGTCAGAAATTCAATTAATTAATGGTTCCGGACTCGGCCCCGAAAATCGAATTTCTCCCAGGGCTGTTTGTGCAATGTTAATGGCAATTCAACAGCAAGCAGCAGCATATAACCTGAATTTGGCAGATTTGTTTCCGATGTCTGGGTTTGATCATCGGGGAACATTACACAGCAGACATATGCCAGTCGGTACTGTGATGAAAACTGGCACTCTCCGCGATGTGAGTGCATTAGCTGGTGTCATCCCGACACGCGATCGCGGTTTGGTTTGGTTTGCTATCCTCAACCGCGGCCCCTTCGTCTCAAATTACCGCATAGAACAAGATAAGTTCTTGCAAAGTCTAGTCAAACAATTAGCAGTAGCCCCCGCAGTTCCTACAGCGATTACTCCCCACTCACCCGCTAATTCTTTACCAGAACTAGGTGCTACTAGTAGGAATGAAGTTTTGTATAGAGGTTAGTAGCAGATTGAGTAGAAGGCGATCGCCTGTTATATAAATAATGGGCGAGCGCTTTTAATTACGGCATCCTCATATTGTCAACTTCTTGCTCATATTTATCCCCTGATTCACCAATGCTAAGCTTCATCTGGATTCTTGGTGGTGGCGGTGGTTGATAGCCAGGGGGAAAAATTGGAATATTGGCAAAGTGGTTAACAGGTGTTGTTGGTGATTTCGCCTGTAAATCTGGTAGTGTTTGTTCTACTTCTTCGGTTTGGGGTTGGATGACAAAGCGACGGGATGCGAATGGAT
>JAGKSW010000149.1 GCA_018993265.1 Nostoc sp. TH1S01 | reverse complement strand
TACAATTTTCTCTGACGAAATCACCGTTTCTATTGCTCTCAATATCAACTCTGCTTCAACTTCTGGGGCGATGAAGGAGAAATCTTTTAGCTGCACTAGTTTTTGCGATCGCTATTTCAGGACAACAATTGTCACTTTACACCAATTTTGTCCTTAACCGAGAAGTATTGCTTACAGATTGTCAATCCATTTTTGCACGAAAGGACATAAATCTCGAAGTTCATGCACAAGTAGGCATCAAAATGAAAGTAACTTGTCTTACCATTCTATAGATAACTTTTGGTAACAAAAACATCAGCGTTTGTAACGAAACAAGTTGTGTTGCTAACGAACGGACAAGCTGTGGTAAAGACAACAACTTTATTCTTAACGTCCGCTTCTGTGTTGGTAACAAATGAATAAGCTGTAGTTATGACGCAGAATTGATTTGTAACGTCGCTGTCGCAAAATGGCTTAAATGATTCTGGTGAAAAGGATTTTCTTTAAGTTATGTATAAGAATGTAGAAGATTATTATTAAGATTTGTATCGTAATATGATACGGATGCCGCCAAGCTTGATAAAAATCAGGATAGCGCATAATATAGGCGCATTTCCAGACTAAATCATAGTATTTACCATACAATGATTGCCAACCACTTAAAGTTTTGACTACCTCAAAACAATCCTTATCTTTTTGTAAAATTTTTCCTAAACTTCCTGCTGCTTGCCAAGCGGTAAATATATCCAAATAAGGTGATTCAAGCAACTTTATCAAAGCAGTGACTACAAACTCGTTACCTGTATTGATTTCTCCTAAGCTTTCTACTGCCTGCCAATAATGGGTGTCGTCATCGTTCAAAGTTGTTGAGTGTAGCAGTTCTACCAAAATAGCAATCTTCTCATTCTCATTGCCTGTGCCAGTGGCCTCTAAGATTTGTGCTATCTGCTTATGGATTTTAGTATCCACATCTGTTGATTGCTGCTTTTCCAAAGTAGTGATCGCCCATTCATTATCTGGGTTGATTTTCCCTAAACTTTCTATTATCTGGAAACGAATGGAACTTCTCACATTAAGTGATGGAAGCAGTTGTGTGAAAGCTGTGATTACAGTTTTATTGCCTGTTCCTATTTTTCCTAAGCTTTCTGCTGCTAGATCACGAATTAAGTAATCAATATCAGGAGATTGCAGCAGTTCTAACAAGGCGGTGATCGCAATATTATTGCCTGGGTTGATTGTCTCCAAGCTTTCTGCTACCTGTATACGAATGTCTTCATCCAAATGCCTGGAGTCTAGCAGTTGCTCCAAGGCTGCGACGGCTTTTATGCGCTCCGTCTGTTGAATTGCTGATCTAGCTTCCTGTTGAATTGGATTATAAAATGTCCCCCACTTGTGTTTTTTTGGTGAATAACCAAATCCCCATTTGACAATTTGCTCTACTATTTCATCGGTTCTAGAATATGCTCTAAATTCTGCAATGCCTACAGCTGCTAAAAAGTAAGCGCGATATTCATAAAAACCTTTATCTATATCTTCGCTATGCCACTTACCACATCCATCTTTAAAGTTGACCAAAGCATCGATAAAATCTTGCTTCTGTTGTTTGAGCTTTTGTTCTTCTCGCCCTAACCATAGTAAAATAACCTCTTTCCATTGAGATTCAAAAATGCGGTATTTCTTATTCTTAACAGGTTTATTTTTGTGCTTGCGAGGTAGAAATAAGTCCCAATCATCTACTGCTAAAGCCGCAAAATATTCTTGAAAGTTAGGATGAAAAAAAGCATAAACTTCCTCATCAGTTTCAGTTGTTCTGTCTACTAAAACCAGCCAAAAACTATCACGAGCTATTTGAAACAGCCTCTCGCCCATTTCCTGACGTGCTAAACTTTTTGTTAAGCGAAATCTAGCTTTAGTATTAATTCCTGCAAAAGCTAGTCTACTTAAAGCACCGTGTAATTCATCTTTTAAATCATCAGAGTCATACAAATCAGGAAATAACTCTGATTTCCATTCATATAAATAGCGACTAAACCTTTGGTAAAGCGCAGCTTTTGTTTCTGGTAATTCTCCCTGCTTATCCAAATCGAATGTCTGACACAACAGCGACAACCGCAGAGGATTTGTTACCAATTTACGAATATTTTCATGTTTAGTTTCTTTTAACTTTGCCTGTAGCGTCTTACCTTTTGTTAAATTATCCGCACGCTCAAACCACTGCTGAATAAAATTATCAATTTGTTTTGGTTTAAACTCTTGGGTTTTATAAGTATCAAAACCTGTGAGTAAATTATTAACTTGGGCATCCCAAACATTTGAGCGACAAGTTAAAACCACCCGTGCTTGCCTCAGAGGTGCTGTCAATTCTCGATTAATTTTGGCTAAGGCTTGCACAGGTGAATTTTCACCCATTTCATCAACCCCATCTAACAGTAGCCAAACTCCCCCTTTAGCAAAACAAGCAAGTAGTTGACGTTCAATTTCTGACGTGACTTTAACATCAGGTTTAACTAAACTCATGGCTTCAGTCAGCCATTGCTCACGTAAATATTTCTCAATAGTTTTTCCCTGTAAGCTGGCAAGAGAAATACATATAGGTAAATCTTGAGTGTTGTCTTTAATAAAGGAAGCAATGGTACTCAATAAGGTAGTTTTACCTGCTCCCGGTTCACCGATGATAGCAATATGTTTATTTTTTTCGGCTGGCTGTTGTGCAATTACTTCGCGGAGAAATGCGCCATGTTCATAAGTTTTGACAATGACTTCTTCGGTTAACTCATAAACGTTTTCTCTGTCTTGCTGTTCATCTTGTTGTCGGCGTTGCTGCTGTTTGCGTTCTACCAACCCCAAGGGAACATAAACGTTAATTTCAAAACCTCGTTCTGTCGCTTTGCGTCTGAGTATTGCTGCTTCTTGCTGACTTTTCAGCATAGCGATGCAAATATCACGCCAGTCATCGGGAGTTAACTTTGTCCCATCCTCCCCTGGAGACGACTGCGGTCAGTGGTGATGATGAACTATTTTCTCAATAGTAATTGACTGACCGACTATTCCACCGTTCTTTACAGTGAGTGTCTCTGCTAACTTCCCAAATTTGTTGACGACTGATGGATGAGACTTGATTTCTGCTGCTTTCTTTTTAATTTCCTCAGCAGTCTCAGACTGATCATTATTAACTGCTGCTTCTACATCCACAATTGCTTGAGCAATTTCGGGATCTTGTGCGGCTTCTGTCAGTTCCCGCACGGCTTGACCATAATCTAATCTTTGTGGTTCTTCACTGGTAAGAGATGGAATTTTATTCTTTCGCCACAGTAATTCTATTAGCTTACCAGGAGCATTCCATAAAGCATCACCAATGTTTTCGCCAATTTTCTCCTGTGCTTTATTCCACAGCAGAGTAGCTACAGCAATCAAGAAGCTATCAAGTGTCATATATCCACTATAAATAGGCTAAATAGCGTCAAAATTTGTATGTATATATTCTAGCGGTGAAATTACTTATACGCCAAATGTGATGGCGATCGCGCTTGGCGGGTGTTTAGTCAATTGTACTGAACGAATCTTTACGCCTAAATTTAGGTAAGATGAAATGCGATCGCCATGATTCATAAAGGGTATATCTTATCTATATTTCTCCACAGATTCCACAGCAACATTAAATTGTTGAGCAATTTCTTCTACACTCATCCCACTTTTCAGTAACAGTGGGACGATAACTGGCAACAGTTCAGCTTCCCGTTGTTTTCGACCTTGTTCTAGACCTTGTTTTCGACCTTGTTCTAAACCCTCAGCTTTTGCTTCTTGATAAAACCTTGTTTCCTCTAAAGTTATTCCTAGCATAGCTTCCCCTCTTTCTACTCAAAGACGAAAACTTATAAATAGCACGCATTTTGTCATGGTGAGCAAAACTTTCATGTCGGTGGTAGAACGTTCTACCTGTATTTCTCCACAGATTCCACAGCCACATTAAATTGTTGAGCAATCTGTTCTACACTCATCCCAGTTTCCAGTAACAGTGGGACAGCAACTTTCAATATTTCATCTCGACCTTGTTCTAGACCTTGTTCTCTACCCTCAGCTTTGGCTTCCTGATATACTCTTGTTTCCTCTAAAGTTATTCCTAGCATAGCTTCTACTTCCTCTCGACTCAAAGACGAAAACTTGTAAACAGCAATTGTCGTAATAATTTCGATGATTTCGTTTTTCGGCAGTGTGCTTATTTCTTCTAATTTTACCCGTTGAATTAGTTGCTTGGCTTGCTCTGCCATTGTTTCAGAGGATGCAATTGTCAACTGCATTAAGTTGATACCTATTGGCTGAGTATCAGAAGTATTTAACTCTTCCAAATAAATGCGCTGCACTTGGTCGCTGTTTAAAAATATGCGATGGGTTCTTTTATCGTTTGGTTCTAAACTGCGTGATGGAAATATTACCACACAGTACCAATCATCGTATTGAGATTGATTTCGGTTCAAATACATCAATGATTCAGTAAAAAACCGATGATAAAGACCCTCATCTTTCTGAAATTGCACTTCAGCAAAAAAGATAACTTTGGGTGTTGCGTCTTCTGGTGGTAAAAAAACACCATCAATCCGAAAAGTGGTTTCTTTCACCTCCACTGACTCAAATCGATAGTTTTGCGCCTGTGCAGGACGGTTATCAACAAGTTCAAATATTAACGCTGGAAATCGCTTGAAAATTTGGTAATAAATAGAGTCACGTTTCACAAAAATATCTAAATATGCAAATTATTTCAGGAATAATTTTATCATTTTCTATTTATATTTATATAAATAATAGAGACAATTGAAACAAAAATTACGAATTACGAATTATTTTTTCAATGGTTATTGTATTAGATAATGCTACTGATTTTATCTAAATCAAACATTGTTTTTCTCTATAAAAATTGGGGTGTTTTTTATAAAATTTTTTGCCCTAGCAATTGATAAGTATAAATTTATACTTTAATATAAAGTCATGATAAAGGCGATCGCCCAATTCCACTCAGAAACAAGCGATCGCCATTATCTAAAGCCTAAACAGAATAAAAGCGATCGCGTAATTCCGGCAAGAAGGCGGCGATCGCTTTTATAAAATTCAGACTTCAGACTTCACACTTCAGACTTCCTTAGTAGTGATTTCCTACTTTGCGATGATGCACGGCTGTCATTGCATCGGGATTGGAAACTCGTCCGCCGTTGACAGTGCTGTATACTGCCCAGTGGTCGCCGCAGTCCATCCGACTGACGACTTCGCATTCCATGTATGCTAAAGCGTCGGCGAGGATGGGTGTACCATCTTCGGCGGGTTGGGTTCGCACACCTGCAAAACGGTCTGCACCGGGGGCGAACCGTTTGAGGAAGTGGCGCATGAGTGTTTGATAATTGCCTTCTTCTAAGACGTTTAACACGAAGCGATCGCCTACTTGCATTAAGGATTCAATCGCCCGGTCTTTGGCGACTGCTATGGAGAAGCCCAAGGGTTTGAAGCTGGCTTGCGCTACCCAAGAAGCTAACATCGCACTGGATACGTCGCCTTTTTTGGCGGTAATAATATACAATCCGCCACTGAGTCTACCAAGGGCTTTATCTAAGTCTGCACCTAGAGATTTCATCGCCTTGATGCTGCGATCGCGTGTTACCCACTGACCTAAGTCTGTGCCTGCTTCTTCACACTGCTTGTAAGTATTTTCGCTGGGTGTTTCGCTAAGTTGAATTACCGGGAATGCTACGTGCAGTCCCAAAGCCCGGAATTTGTTCAACAGGGGGTAAGTCGGCTCATCATTACCGCCACCAGTCTCAAATATACCAATGGCTTGTTTATCTTTAGCAGAGCCTAACACGGTACTGAGTGCGGCTTGAGCAATGGTATCACCAGCAGATGGAGGCGCACCAATAACTATCCCCGAACAACGCCCAACTAGTTCGCGCAATTCTTGTAAATCTGTGGCTGAACCCAAATCTACTACTTCTACAGCGACATCGGTTTTGCTGATACCATTGATAATTGACTGCGCCAGGCGATCGCTATAACCGTATTCTGAAACGTAGAATATACCTACAGTAGTTTCTGGTTTGGCTTGGTTCTGGCTCCATTTGCGGTAACGTTGGGTTAATTCTTCAACGTTGTGATAGAGTAACGGCCCGTGACCTGTAGCAATCATTTTAATCTCAGGTAATTCACCCATCCGCTTTAATGCAGACAGCACAGACCGCGCATTCGGCCCCATCAGGCATTCATAATAGTATTTAAAATCAGCTTCTATAGTTTTTAAGTCTTCGTCAAAGGTCGCATCGGAGCAATAGTGCATCCCGAAAGCATCGCAGGTGAACAGAATTTGGTCTTTGTGGTCGAAGCTGAATATTGTGTCAGGCCAATGTAAGTTAGGGGCGATGACAAATTCTATCTCGTGACCGTTACCTAAATCTAAGCGATCGCCATTTTTCACAATCTGCCGTTTAAATGGCTTATGCACCAAATCTTCCAAAAATTGAATTGCCACTTTGGAAGCCACAACAGTAATTTCTGGAGCCAGTTGTAATAAATCTTTCACTAAGCCACTGTGGTCAGGCTCAGTGTGGCTGACAATCAAATAATTAATTTCTTGAGGATTAATCAAGCCTGTGAGCGTATCAAAATACAGCTTACGGAATTTCTCATGGGAGGTATCAACTAAGGCAATCTGCTCACCGCGAATCAAAAATGAGTTGTAGGTAGTACCATTTTGTAACCCAAACTCAATATCAAAGCGATCGCGATCCCAATCTAGAGAGCGAATTGCCGTCGTATCTTGAGAAATATCCTCAGTCTGTATTGTCAACCTTTTTTCTGTTTTCTCGGTGAGCGATACCATAAATCCCCTCTCAAACACAATGAGTATTTATTCCGCTTGTTCTATTTTGACACGGTTTAAATGTAAATTTTTATTAAAAACTCTATAGTTATCTTAAAAAAATCAAAAGAGTGAAACCGCGTATATTGAAATCTGGTGCTAACCATTAGAATCGCAGCTACAAAAATAAAGCTTGCCAACCTAGCACATAGCCTTCAGACTGAAGTCTGGGGCTATACAAACTAAACCCGATTGATTAGACGGGTTTTAAGATAGTCCGCATAGGCGGACTTTGTTTGTGTGCAAGATGAACCGCGATTTTAATCGTTCGGGTGGTATGAGTATACATAAACCTTGGCTAGCTTTGGAGATAGGTAATTCCCGACTGCATTGGGGGTTATTCGTAGGCGAAACCCTTGACTGTACATGGAATACAGACTATCTACCTGATTCAGTTATACAGCAGTTAGGTAACGGTCAAACCTTAGATGATTTCCCAGCCAAGATTTTTACCCTTCCTTGTCCCCTTCCCCTGGTAATTGCTTCTGTCGTTCCCAGTCAAACCGCATTTTGGCAAAGTTACCCCAATGTCAAAGTAATTACCTTAGAGAATGTACCTTTAAAAAATACCTATCCCACATTAGGAATTGACCGTGCTTTAGCTTTATGGGGTGGGGGGATAAAGTTGGGATTTCCCATATTAGTCATTGATGCTGGAACCGCACTCACTTTTACAGGCGCAGATAGTCAACAGAATTTAGTTGGCGGTGCAATTTTGCCAGGGTTGGGTTTACAATTTGCGACTTTAGGTCAAAAAACTGGACAATTACCACAATTAGAAACGCAAAATATCATCTCTTTACCATCACGTTTTGCACTTAATACACCAGAGGCTATTCAAAGTGGTGTTATCTACACCTTGTTAGCGGGAATCAAAGATTTTATGACAGCGTGGTGGGATTTGTATCCTGATAGTAAAGTTGCAATTAAAGGAGGCGATCGCACCTTATTATTTAACTATCTGCAAACTTTATACCCAGAAATAACAGCCCGTTTAATTGTAGAACCAAACTTAATTTTTTGGGGAATGGCACAGGCTGATCATCTATAGTTATCTGGGTTGATATATGAACACAAGAGACAAGGTAGACAAGGGGAACAAGGAAGAGATGTTTATCTCTCAATCATGATGAATTAAAATAGGGATATAAATTGATTTTTAGCCAGAATATGCAACAAAGCTCACATATTGATTACATTATGCAAAATCTAGAGACTCTGACGTTAGCAGAATTGCTCGTACTCAGAGCTAAAGCTGATATTTTGATTGAAGAAAAATATTCGTTGCGTATAAAAACAAAAGAATCTCAATTGTTTCAATTTTTAGAATCACAAGCAAATCAAGATAAATCATTAGAAACAGTGATAAATCTAGTTAATGAGTGGATGGCTGATGAATCAGACTATGATGTAGAAACTTATTCATCTATTGAGCCAGTCTTGCATAGAAATCAACCTTTATAGTAAAAACTCATATGGGTAAAGTAATTTTGTTGGATACTAATCCATTGAGTCAAGTAACGCACCAAAACCTTTACGGTAGATGTATCACACTGTTGCTAACACATCTTACCTGCATTTCCAAAATCATATATGTTTAATAAAATCATGAATCTCTTCCGCCACAATTCCGGCACACTCTTCTGGTAAATCATTACCAGCATGAGCCACTAATTTAAAATCAACGTGGGAAATTAATTGTTTATAAGTTTGACTTTGAAAGACAGCATCAGAAGTATCTTGTCCGCCTTGTAAAATTAACGCTGAAACTTCAATTAAATGCAATTTATCTTGCAGTAACTCGGCTTTAATTTCTGCTGTCTGCCTTTGAAATAATAACTGACAAGCGGCTGGATATTTTAGTAAATGTTGACGTTGCTGTAAGTCTTGCTCGATTTTTTCGTGCCAACCGAATATTTTAGTAATAGGCCTGATAAATTTGAAAAATTTCACTAATAACGGAGAAAATTCTAATAATTTGCGCCGTTGTTCCCAACGTTTTTCTTGTTTCTCGATTTCTACACCTTCTGGTGCTAAGAGAACTAAACCTTCTACCTGTTCTGGATATTTCAAAGCATAACTTGCTGCAATCCAACCTCCCAGAGAATGACCCACTAAGTACACTCTTTCCAGTCTTAAAGCTTGCAGCAGTTCTGCTATAGACTCTACTTGTAAATCTATCGAGTGATGAATATTGGGCTTATCAGACTCCCCAAAGCCTAACAAGTCTGGTGCAAAACAATGGAAATTTTTCGCCAGTTTTTCCATTACTGATGACCATTGGCTACTATCGTTCCAAGCACCATGTAACAAAACCACCGGAATACCTTGACCAGCTTCGCTCCAGAACAACAATCCTTGGGAGAGTTTTCTGCGGGAGTTACGTAGTAATGTATCCATTTTATCTATAAAAATTACATCATAGTTGATTGTAGTTTTTATATTGAATTTTGTAATTAAAACTCCCAGAGAAAATCTAAAGTATTGTTACGCCAGTGTTGTCAACCCGTTTAAGTAGTCCTGTAGCTGTCGGGAATGGTCATGGGACATTGGCCCTGTTGGTAAAGCACTCGGAGAGAAAGCTTGGATTTCCATGACTTCTAAAGCATCTTGAATTTCCATTTTTCCTTTGACTTCGGCTTCCACCACAACGCAAATTGAATGAATACGAGGATCTCTGTCTGGTGCAGAATAAACACCTACTAAACGTTTAATTGCTACTAATTCCAGTCCTGTTTCCTCTATCAATTCTCGCTGGACTGTACTGGGAATATCTTCTCCCCAGTCCACCATTCCTCCTGGTAATGACCAAAGACCATTATCTCGTCGGCGAATTAAGACAATTCGACCGTCAGGTAATAACGGAATAATACTTGTACCAGTAATGGGATGACGGAAGATAATACCTAATACTGTTTGTCCATAACGCCATAAACCGCGTGTAGATTGGACAACTGCTGCAAGAAAACCTAGAACGTTCAAGCTGAAAATCTTGGTGTTATGTTTTTTTATTTCCTGCACTCGCATTTACTCAACTAGCTAATGATTGAGATTTATTTCACACAAAGATGCTTGTGCTTTGAGATTTTTTCCTTAGAGGTTATTTGAAAAGTATTAGCTGATTTACTTAGTAATTGAATATATATCGACATCTAGACTAACTTGTCGGCAACTTATGAAGAAGCAATTCAATCAACAATGAATCAGTTAAATCTTTTCCAAAAGGAATTGCCACCAGGCTAGGCTAACTGATAACTATTGACTCATAGCCAGATGAAACTCAGAAAATCAAGCAAAATACTTGGTAGTTTTCAAATATCATCTAATAGTTTTTGTATGATAGCTCAATTTTAGCATTTGGTTAAAGGAACGTTTTTGTATTTCTATATACATTCTTTGTTTAAGTATATGAATAAATAGTAATCTTTTAAAATTGTCCTGACTAGATATTTAATTTACGGAAGATAGTTGATTTATTATTTAAAAACTTGTTCAAATTACATAAATAATATTGCTAATTTTTGGTAAGCGATCGCCTGCAATTTTTACATAAACTTATTGTGGGAATTTACAACTAAAATTTTCCTAATAGCTCCTTTTATATATTATTTCAGTTTTGGACATCTTCGAGTTGTAGAAATCATCGAAAATCTATATTGACATCATTAAAATTAATGCGATACAATTGTATGCTGTTCAAATAAAGTAGTTAAACTGTTAAACTAGGGGAAAATCATATCAATAGCATCAGCATCAGTAGCTGATAATGCCTAAGAGATGCCTAGTTTATCTTTTTTTGTTGTTTATTAATGAGGTGAACATGGCTAAGCGCCGTAACCCGAAAAAAGAAAAGGCGCTACGGAACCAGGCATACGCCAGAAAGTTTCGTAAACGGACTACCACGGGAAGAATGCAAAGAAGGTTCCAGCAAAGACCACCGAAGAGTGAGGAAGATGAGGGCGCAGCAGCAATTGACGCTGAATAAGCCGCCTGTTGAATTTCTTATTCCTTGAGTGAATCTAGATAGAAGGGTGTACAATTTGTACGCCCTTATTTTGTTTTTACAGCAGAATTCAGAAGTCGAGGCTCTCTACTTAGCTTTGCGGTTCAGCGAGTTTTGTACGTGCAGCATCAATTGCTTTGTGAACTTGAGCAAAACCTGTTCCACCATAACTATTACGAGCAGCGACAACTGTACGGGGTGCGATCGCATCATAAATATCAGCATCAAATTTAGGATGTATTTGTTGCCATCTATCTAATGTCAAATGCTTCAGGAGTTTACCCGCATCAATACAAGTTTTTACGACCTTGCCCACGAGATTGTAAGCTTCGCGGAAAGGAACACCCCTGGCTGCAAGATAATCTGCTACATCGGTAGCGTTAGAAAAGTCTTCTCCAACTGTTTCATTTAATCGCTGGGTACGAAATTCCAACCCTTCCCGCAGCAAAATTGTCATTGCTTCTAGACAAGCTTTAACTGTATTAACGCCATCAAATAAACCTTCTTTGTCTTCTTGCAAGTCTTTGTTATATGCCAAAGGCAAACCCTTCATAATCACTAACATCGCCTGAAGATGACCAAAAACACGCCCAGTTTTGCCGCGCACTAATTCTGGTACGTCGGGGTTTTTCTTTTGCGGCATAATGCTAGAACCAGTAGCACAGCTATCTTTGAGCGTGATGAAGCGAAATTCTTCTGAAGCCCAGAGAATAACTTCTTCTGAAAGACGGCTGAGGTGAACCATAATCAAACTAGCCGCACACAAAAATTCAATGGCAAAATCGCGATCGCTCACGCCATCTAAGCTGTTAGCATAAACATTATCAAAATTTAGCAATTGGGCTGTGTAATGGCGGTCAATAGGGAAAGTCGTTCCCGCCAAAGCACCGCAACCCAAAGGCGAAATATTTACGCGGCGATAAACATCACCCAAACGTTCCCAGTCGCGTTGTGCCATTTCAAAGTAAGCCAACAAGTGATGGGCTAAACTCAAAGGTTGGGCGCGTTGAAGATGGGTATAGCCAGGGATGAGAGTTTCAACGTTATTTTCGGCTATATCTAATAAAACTCGTTGAAATTCTCGCAGTTGAGTGCGAATTTGCTGAATTTGCTCACGGAGATAAAGCCGAGTATCTGTACCTACTTGGTCATTGCGCGATCGCGCCGTATGTAACTTTTTCCCCACATCGCCGACAATTTCTGTAAGTCGGCGCTCCACGGCAAAATGCACATCTTCAGCATCAATTCCTGGCTGAAACTTGCCTTGGCGATATTCCTGGCGAATTTGTTCTAAACCTGTAACGAGTTGTTCGCCTTCTTCAGCAGAAATTATCCCCGTATGTGCCAACATTTTGGCATGAGCTTGAGAACCAGTCAGGTCGTATTCTATCAACTCAATATCAAAATTAATGCTGGCATTAAAACGAGCGATCGCCGGATGCAGGGCTGATTCAAATCGCGGACTCCAGGATGGTTGTTGCGTCATAAAACAAAGGGGAATTGGAAGTAGGCAAATACTCTAATCCCTACTACCAACCCCCTATCTGTGTCAACCGTAGCTGGTAAGATTGCGAAATAGCCAACCAATTACCAAACCAACCAGTAAAGCCCAGACTTGACCTGTTTGTATAAAGTGATTCCAAGCTTTCTGCACCTGACCCATGAGATTTGGGTCACTAATTTGCTGTGCCAATACAATTATATTCATCGGCAAATGCCAAAATAGCTGAAAAGTTAAATCGTTGAGGTAGTGCATACCGAGTCCCAAATAAGACCTTTATGTCATAACCTCTAGTTCTAGGTGATGTCCAGTGTTTGGCTGCGGAGAGAACTTATGCAAGAGTCAGTAACTTATCAAGCACTCATGAATGAAGGTCGGGCTGAAGGTCGGGCTATGGGTATTGAAGAAGGTGTTCGCCTTGTAGCCCTTAATCTTCTACGCGAAGGAGTAGCTGATGAAGTAGTCATCAAAGTAACAGGTCTGTCAGCAGAAAATATCCAGCAACTTAAGCTGACAGAGTTGGACAGTGAAAATAGGGGCTAGAGACTAGAGGCTAGGGGTTAGGGGTTAGAAATAGGTTTGAATGTTCACTTGTGAGATTTTTGTACAGGTGGGACTGGGCGTAAGAGTGTAGAGATAAATCTGTAACTTCTCACTTACTATAAATAGCTGGCAAGAACAAAATAGAACAAAATACTACTCTCTAGCCTCTAGCCCCTAATCTCTAGCCCCTTTTTGACTCAACTTCGCCGCCGTTCGCAAAATTTGACCCGCCAATACTGCTGCGCCAAAACCGTTATCAATATTCACTACACCAACACCAGCAGCACAAGAGTTTAGCATTGTCAGCAAAGGTGCTAAACCGCCAAAACTTGCACCATAGCCAATACTAGTAGGTACAGCAATCACAGGACAATCTGCTAAACCTGCAACCACGCTGGGTAAAGCCCCTTCCATCCCCGCAACAACAATTAATACTGATGCTGACTCAATCAAATGACGGTTACTCAGCAAGCGGTGAATTCCAGCTACCCCGACATCCCAAAGACGTTGGACGCGAAAACCAGAAAGTTCTGCTGTGACGGCGGCTTCTTCCGCTACAGGTAAGTCCGCAGTCCCAGCAGAGAGAATACCAATTTCTCCCGGAAACTGAGGTTCGATAGTTTCGGGAGTAATGGCGCAAATTCTTGCTAACTCATAATATTGCAAACCCCGGACTTTTGATTGCAGCACTGAGTAAACCGATGGTTCAATGCGAGTAGCCATCACCACTGGGTTACGTTGGCGCATTACCTCAATAATGCGGACAATTTGTTCAGTAGTTTTACCAGGCCCCCAAATAACTTCTGGGAAACCAGTTCTGAGGGCGCGATGGTTATCGATTTTGGCAAACTCACCTACAGGTTCATAGGCTAAGTTTTTCAGAGAATTTAAGGCTATATCTGGGGTAACTTTACCATTGGCAACTGCTTCCAGGAGCGATCGCAAATTCTGATCATTTGTCATTTGTCATTGGTCATTTGTCCATAGTCCATAGTACATAGTCAAGACGATCATTTTCAGCTTTGACTATTTTGTAATTTTGATTTCGTAAATATTCCAGAATGCGCCACTCAAAGCAGAATAGTTAATGCCTTCAAAGCGATTGCGTACTGCTGTCATCGCTAAGGGGTTGACTAAATAAATAAAAGGCAAGTTTTCCTGGGTAATTTGTTGAGTTTTACTATAAATCTGTTTAACTTTGGCCTCATCAAATTCTTGAGTAGCTTGGATGTAAAGTTTGCCAATTTCTAATTCCCAAGGAGATGCTTCCCAGCCTTCAATCGGTTTTTGTCCTGGTTGGGGTTTTTGGTTAAACATGTGCAGCCCACCTTCAGGAGACCAGACATTAGCCCCATCATTTGGCTCTAAACCGCCTGTCAAACCGAGTAAAGAAGCTTCCCAGTCTAGGGTATTAGAGAGTTTATCTGTATAAGTATTCCAGGCGATCGGCGTAAAATCTACTTGCATCCCGATTTTAGCCAAATCTCGTTTAATTTGCGCCCCCATTGCTTCCCGGATTTTATTACCAGAATTCGTGAGCAAGGTGAAGCGAACACGATTACCTTCAGAATCTAATAATTGACCTTGTTGATTATATTTAAATCCAGCTTTAATGAGTAATTGTTTAGCTTTTTCGGGATTGTAATTGTAAGTTTTAAGCCCTTCTTCCGGTGAAAGATAATAAGGACTCTGGACTGTAACTGGTGAGTTTTGTGGTTTTCCCAATCCGCGAAAAGTATTATTAATCATTGTTTGGCGGTCAATAGCATAGGCAACCGCTTGCCTAAACTCTAATGTATTAAACCAACGTGATTTTATTGGGTCTACCAGTGGTTTACCGTTTCTTTTACCTTTATTTAAATTAAAAAACACAAAGCTAGTACCAGTTGAAGGCTCATTACCATAAATCGTGAAGTTCCCCTGTTTTTCTTGCACCTTGAGTAGAGAAAAGTAATCAGGGGAGATACCTATAGTATCTAAGCCGCCAGAACGAAATTGCAGCAAAGCCGTATCTGTATTTTCGACAATTTGCCAAACTAAACGTTCAATATAAGGTTGTGCTTTTCCTTGAGTATCTTTACGCCAATAATAGGGATTGCGACGAAATACAACACGCTGGCTAGTATCATATCGCTCTAACTTGAAAGGGCCATTCACAATTATTTCTTCAGGCGGAGTATCAACACCCCACTTCGCCAAAAATACTGGTTTTCCTTCACTGTCCTTTTGTCGCACATATTTTTGTAAAGCGTTAGCAGGTAAGATAGGAGTACCTGTATTTAACAGAAAAGGTCTAAACGGTTCTGGTAAAGTAAATTCCACCCGGCGTTCATCTATTTTGCGGATAGTAGGTAGTTTTCGACTCACGCCAATTCGGAAAGCATCTCTAACATCTGTAGGAATTGCTTCATTAAAATATATATCATTGTATGTAAATACAACATCATCGGCTGTAAGTGGCTGACCATCAGACCATTTCAAATCTTGACGCAGAGTAAAAGTAAATTTCAATTTATCTTCCGAAATTTGCCAAGATTCGGCTAATCTTGGTTCAACTTTTCCCGTGATAGGATTTTGGTCAACCAAGCCTTCATAAGTCAACCCAAAAATATTAGGAAACTCTTGACTCAAAGGAAAATTAAATGTTTTGGGATCACTGAGAATACTACTGACTACTTGGGGTATTTGTGCAGCCGAACTTTTAAAGTTGCTAGGGTTACAAGCTGCAACAGTCATTGCTGTAAATGCCGATAAAATTATCAGTATCCAATAGCTTTTAATTTTAGACAAGTTATGATTAAAAGTTTGCATAGCTTTGAAATGCAAGAAGATTTACTGTTGCACTGAATAATATCTGGTTTACTTCTATAGTCGCCATCCTCAAATGCTAAATTAATTAGCAGCTAAGAGTAAGACTACAGCATAAGCACAAATACCTTCTTCTCTTCCTACTGGGCCGAGTTTTTCGTTAGTGGTAGCTTTGATGCCAATTTGATTGGGTTGCAGTTCTAAAACAGTGGCTAGTTTATCTCGCATCAGGGAAATATGCGGTTTTAATTTTGGGCGTTCAGCAACTACTACTGAATCTATGTTACCTATCTGCCAACCTTGCTCTTTAATTAGCTGATGTACTTGAGTTAAAAGTATCAGACTATCTGCGCCCGCCCATTGGGGATCACTGGGGGGAAAGTAATGCCCAATATCACCCAAGGATAAAGCCCCTAACATAGCATCCATAATGGCGTGGGTTAAGACATCAGCGTCACTGTGTCCTAGTAAGCCTAGTTCGTGGGGAATTTGAATGCCCCCTAAAATTAAAGCGCGATCGCTCACCAATCTGTGAATATCGTAGCCGTTACCAATTCTGATGTTAGTCATTTGTCATTTGTCCTTGGTCATTTATCAAACCCCTAGCTTCTTCCCCCTGCGCCTTCTCCTGTAGCCATTGTTCCAGTAAATCGGGGCGGCGATCGCCTGTGCGTTTAATTTGTTGTTCATAACGCCAACGCGCAATGGCAGCGTGATTCCCAGAAAGTAATACCTCTGGAACTTTCCAACCACGAAAATTCGCAGGACGAGTATACTGGGGATAATCTAGCAATCCTTCTTCAAAACTTTCCGATTTTAGGGACTCTACCTTACCCACAGTTCCTGGTAAAAGGCGCACCACCCCATTAATTAAAGCCATTGCCGGAATTTCGCCACCTGTGAGAATAAAATCTCCTAAAGACACTTCCCGCGTCACTAAATTTTGCACTCGCTCATCTACCCCTTCATAATGTCCACAAATAACCACTAGTTGGTCGTAATTAGTCGCCAACTCCCGCAACAGAGGTTGGTCAATTGTTTGACCTTGCGGACTCATCAAAATAATCTCTCGGCGAGGTAAACATGGTAGCGACTCCACCGCACCAAATATTGGTTCTGGCTTCATCAGCATCCCCACGCCTCCCCCGTAGGGTTCATCATCTACCTTGCGGTGTTTGTCATTGGTAAAGTCTCTAGGATTTACTAAATTCACTTGGGCAATTTGTTTGGCTAAAGCTTTACCCAACAGCCCAGAACTAAGAACTGAGGTAAAACAATCAGGAAAAAGCGTAACTATATCAAAGCGCACAGTAATTCGTATTCGAGAACACTAATCTTAAAATTGAATGTCTAGTAAACACAAGAAGCAAATGTAGGTTACAACTACAGATAAGCTTAATCAATAGTATCTAAAAGTACTAGAACTATTGATTTTTAGTGGCAACCAAAGTTTTTCTAATTACTTAATTTATGTTTAAATATTGTCACAACTACATTTAAATTAATAATCTGACCAAAGTTAACAACTTCCAGGATGCATTGAGCCAGACCCAAAAACAGCCTCTTAAGACCTGCTCACCCCTAATCCCAGCAAGGAAACTTAGTTCCCCAATTCTCCAAGGAACCCTAGCTACCAAACAATATTCTGCCAGTCTGGAACTGTGGACAGGGAAACAACAAGGCGCTGGCTTTGAGGAAAGGCAATAGACACATGAAAAACAAAACTTCATGTGCCTCAAGCAAGAAGCCAAGTTGGCAGAAATTGCCCCTTGCAACTTCCAAAAAGTGTCCTCTTCAGAAAGCAAAATGCCCAAAGCATTAGGATACTAAAACCTTGTTAAATTCACACGCCATTCGCCATAAGCCGGCGGCACTTCCTTCAAGTCGGCAAAGCCGCCCAACGGAGTGCCTTGGAAACCCGTCCAAAGCAATGGCTCCTGAAGTTGTTGACAGGAGAAACAAAATGCAGCAATTAAAAGCTAAATCGCTGGAAATGAGGACACCCCAAGCAACTAAAACCGCTGTTATGGTCATCGGAGGCGCTGAAGATAAAGTTCATGGGCGCGAAATCCTAAGAACTTTTTTCGGCCGTGCTGGTGCTAGTAAGGCTTATATTACAATTGTTCCATCAGCCTCCCGCGAACCCGCTATTATCGGTGGTCGGTACATTCGCATTTTTGAGGAGATGGGTGCTGAAAAAGTTGAAATTTTAGATATTCGTGAGCGGGAACAATGTGAATCCTCCCAGGTAAAGGCATCTCTAGAGGCGTGTAGCGGGGTATTTCTGACAGGAGGAGACCAATTGCGCCTTTGTGGCGTATTGGCAGATACACCAGCGATGGAAATTATCCGTCAGCGGGTGAGAGGGGGACAGTTAACCTTAGCAGGCACTAGTGCTGGTGCAGCTGTAATGGGGCATCACATGATTGCTGGTGGTGGTAGTGGCGAAACACCCAATCGCTCCTTAGTTGATATGGCAACAGGTTTGGGATTTATCCCAGAAGTAATTGTTGATCAACACTTTCACAACCGCAATCGTATGGGTCGCCTGATTAGCGCGATCGCCTCTCATCCAGACCGACTGGGAATTGGTATCGATGAAGATACCTGTGCTGTATTTGAACGTGATGGTTGGTTACAAGTTATGGGCAAAGGCAGTGTCACCATTGTTGATCCCACTGAACTTACCCACACCAATGAACCCCACGTTGGTGCGAATGAACCATTGACATTGCATAACTTACGTCTGCATATCCTCAGCTATGGCGATCGCTTCCACTTGTACCAAAGGACTGTATTGCCAGCGGTACACCGGATCTCCAGCTGACGGAATAGAGTATCCGAGGTTACACTGAGTTGATCGCGTGTATTTCTAGTGGTAGAAAAAATTAACGGCATACCATGTAAACAGAAAAAACTGTTTACTGTGAACAGTTTAGCGATCAAATCCAGTATGAAACTAGAATTTTGGTTCCGAATCTCCATCTACCTATTCCCATGAGAATCCTCAAGATCCAGACCTTACGCGGCCCAAACTACTGGAGCATTCGACGCCACAAACTGATCGTCATGCGCCTCGATTTAGAGAACCTTGCCGAGACGCCCTCAAATGAAATCCCTGGATTTTATGAAGGATTAGTTGAGGCGCTGCCAAGTCTGGAGGGTCATTATTGTTCGCCTGGCTGTCATGGTGGTTTTCTAATGCGGGTACGAGAAGGTACTATGATGGGCCACATTGTGGAACACGTAGCCTTAGAACTCCAAGAACTAGCTGGAATGCACGTCGGCTTCGGCCGCACCCGCGAAACATCAACCCCCGGAGTTTATCAGGTAGTCATAGAATACCTGAACGAGGAAGCAGGACGCTATGCCGGCAGAGCCGCAGTTAGGCTGTGCCAAAGCATTGTTGATCGCGGCCGCTATCCCAAGGCAGAACTAGAACAAGATATCCAAGACCTGAAAGACTTCTGGCGTGATGCTTCTTTAGGCCCCTCTACAGAAGCGATTGTTAAAGAAGCAGAAAAAAGAGGCATTCCCTGGATGCAACTGGGCGCACGCTTTTTGATTCAGCTGGGCTACGGCGTAAATCAAAAGCGGATGCAAGCAACCATGACGGATAAAACTGGCATCCTGGGAGTGGAACTAGCTTGTGATAAAGAAGCGACAAAACGCATTTTAGCAGCAGCTGGTGTACCTGTACCTAGGGGTACTGTCATTAACTTTTTGGATGATTTGGAAGAAGCGATTGAATACGTTGGTGGCTATCCCATCGTGATTAAGCCACTAGACGGAAATCATGGACGCGGCATCACCATTGATATTAGAAATTGGGAAGAAGCAGAAGCAGCTTATGAAGCAGCTAGACAAGTTTCCCGGTCAATAATTGTTGAGCGGTATTACGTTGGGCGCGATCATCGGGTACTTGTGGTAGATGGCAAAGTAGTGGCCGTAGCTGAACGTGTACCTGCTCATGTCGTTGGTGATGGTAGATCCACGATCGCTGAATTAATTGAAGAAACCAACAAAGACCCCAATCGTGGTGAAGGACACGACAAGGTTCTCACCAAGATTGAACTTGACCGCACTAGCTACCAACTGCTAGAAAGGCAAGGTTACACTCTCAACAGTGTATTACCCAAGGGAACAATTTGTTACCTGCGGGCAACCGCTAACCTCAGTACAGGTGGCATTGCTGTAGACAGAACTGACGAAATCCACCCAGAGAACATTTGGATTGCTCAAAGGGTTGTGAAGACTATAGGTTTAGATGTTGCGGGTTTAGATATCGTCACCACAGATATTAGCCGCCCCTTGCGCGAAGTTGATGGGGTCATTGTGGAAGTCAACGCCGCTCCTGGTTTTCGGATGCACGTTGCTCCCAGTGTGGGCATTCCCCGCAACGTTGCTGGTGCGGTGATGGATATGCTGTTTCCCAACGAACAGTCTAGCCGTATTCCCGTCCTCAGCATCACAGGTACAAATGGGAAAACAACCACTACCCGACTGCTGGCACATATTTATAAGCAAACAGATAAGGTAGTAGGTTATACAACTACAGATGGAACTTATATCGGAGATTACTTAGTAGAAGCAGGCGATAACACAGGCCCTCAAAGCGCCCACCTGATTCTGCAAGACCCAACTGTAGAAGTAGCTGTATTAGAAAGCGCCCGCGGTGGGATTTTACGTTCTGGTTTAGGGTTTGAAGCGGCAAACGTTGGTGTGGTGTTGAATGTTGCTGCTGATCATTTGGGAATTGGCGATATTGATACCATCGATCAATTAGCCAACCTCAAGAGCGTAGTTGCCGAAGCCGTATATCCTGATGGCTATGCCGTACTCAATGCAGACGATCGCCGTGTGGCTGCAATGGCAGAAAAAACCAAGGCGAATATTGCCTACTTCACCATGAACCCCGACTCGGAATTAGTGCGTCAGCATATCCAAAAGGGAGGAGTAGCCGCAGTCTACGAAAACGGTTATCTGTCAATTGTCAAAGGCGATTGGACACACCGCATCGAAAGAGCCGAACAAATCCCATTGACAATGGGTGGACGCGCACCGTTTATGATCGCCAACGCCTTAGCAGCCAGCTTGGCAGCCTTTGTGCAGAACGTCACCATTGAACAAATTCGCGCTGGGTTAAAGACATTCCGTGCATCTGTCAGTCAAACGCCTGGAAGAATGAACCTATTTAATCTAGGAACATTCCACGCCTTAGTAGATTATGCTCACAACCCAGCCAGTTACGAAGCTGTCGGTGCATTTGTGCGTAACTGGAATACTGGACAGCGAATTGGTGTCGTTGGTGGCCCTGGCGATCGCCGCGACGAAGACTTTGTGACTTTAGGTAAACTAGCCGCCGATATTTTCGACTACATCATTGTCAAAGAAGATGATGACACACGCGGTAGACCACGGGGATCAGCTTCGCAATTGATTATGAAGGGGATTACACAAGTTAAACCCGATGCCCGTTGTGAAGTCGTTATGGACGAAACCCAAGCTATTAACAAAGGTTTGGATATGGCTCCAGAAAACGGCCTAGTGGTCATCTTGCCAGAGAGCGTCAGCCGCGCGATTAAGTTGATCAAATTACGTGGTCTAGTTAAGGAAGAAGTACCTCTACAAAACACTCCCACAACCGCTACAGAAAGCCAAAATCAAAATGGGGTGTCATCTTCCTCGGTGATCAACACGCTGTTATAGCAGGGAACAGGGAACAGCAATAGGTTAAAAGTATTTGAATAGATGGCTTTTTTCTGAAAATTAGTGCCTCACTCACCTGTAATTTGCTGTAAATACAATTACCATTTTTCATTAGAAAAGGCGCGAAAACTTCGCGCCTTTATATTTGTAATGACCATTAACTATGGACTATTCCGGTTCTTTTTCCGAAGTCGTTTCATCATTGGTATTATTCAATTCTTCTTTAAAACCTCGTAAAGTCTTGCCCAGTGCATTTCCCAGTTCGGGAATTTTTTTCGGGCCAAAAATCAGCAGTGCGACTATGGCAATTACACCCACTTCTGGCCATCCAAGTCCAAACATACAAGTTTCCTCCCAAGCTTCTGTAGTCAAATATAAACCGATGTTGTCAGTAGGTCGGTGCAATTAAGGATAACTAGTGAGGGCTGTCATTTGTCATTTGTCATTGGTAAGCGTTTCCAGGATATTTACGCTTCGTAATATAGTTGGGTTTATTTCCACGGACTTACTTACAAGCTATTTCTCAAACAATCTTGCCTAGTAATGAGTAAGGGGGATATTTAACCAATCACTTAATTCATGGGCTAACCATGCTAGTTCTGCTTCCGATAAGACTATAGCTGTGTTACCACCAAGCGAATATTTCTTCCAGCCAATCCAGATATCTAATTGTGCTAGAACAATAGTGCTACCACCCTCACTATCGGTAGTAAAATGCTGGTGAATATAAACTAACTTGCGAATATTTTCTCTGGAAGATGGTTGAGAGCGATGAAATGTCCAGCCAAACAAATTATAGTTGAAGCTAATTTGTTCATTATCTATACGTAATTGCAGGCTGCCAAATAAATCAAAGACTAAATGCCAAATCATCACCAAGCCAATACTCCAAAAAGGCAGTGAGAACAAAACTAAGGAAACATTGGTCGGAAAAGGTGCGATCAGACCAGCAATAGTCCAAAGTAAAATAAATGAATTCCAAGCGATCGCCCATGGAACTGTAAATAGCATTGATGCCCTAAAACCACGTGGTGGAATACTAATATCTAGTGCATCCCAATTCTTTGTCAATTGAATTTTGCTTCCAGCCGGTTGGTTATTAGTTAAATTGATGGCGGATGGTTGCTGGGAATTTTCTAAGGCTTGTAGGGCTGCATTTGCATTACTCAACCGCCTATCTAAACTCTGTTCAGTCATCCACTGTAGCCAGCGAGTCAAACCTGAACTGAGATTAACTGCACTATCAAATTGAATCCGCAAATCTTTTTGGGGTAAATCAGCCGGGTGAGTGCCTGTAACTAAATAAATTAAAGTTGCGCCTAAACCGTATAAATCAGATGCAGGTACAGTACGTCCACCAAATTGTTCTGGTGGCATATAACCGTAAGTACCAACTACTGTCCGCGTTCCACCTTCAGCAGTTAGGACTGTTTGCACAGAACCAAAATCGACTAAATAGACTTGACCAACACTATTACCAGAACGATCGCCCAATAAAATATTGCTAGGCTTAAGATCACGGTGGATGACAGGTGGATTTAAACCATGTAGGTAAATCAGTATGTTTAAAACTGCCGTGGCTATTTGTTTAACTTCAACTTCTGTAAAACTCCGCCCAGATTGTAAGTACTGCTCTAAAGTTTGGGAAGGGATATAAGTCTGTACTAGAGCAAATCCTTTGATAGTTGGGGAATTTACCTCAAAATAGTCTAAATAGCGAGGAATAGCAGGATGTGATAAAGATTTTAATGTTTCGGCTTCACGCTCAAATAACTTGAGATCATCCCATTCAAAGTCACTATTAAAAGAGAGTAGCTTAATGATGACTAATTCTTGAGTATTTAAATCACGAGCAACAAAAGTCCGTCGCCCTGCCTTTTTTCCTAACTGCTGTTGAATTTCGTAGCGACCGCCTAATATTTGCTCAGGTATCATAATTGCTGATGATGCTACGTTGTCAAACTCTTAAGAGTTGATAAATTGTCTAATTTAACAAGCGAATATCTTTAGTATAAATATATCTTTATATGCCTTCCCAACATTGGCCTTACGTTACCCCTGGCATTCCTGACGAATTATTCGAGCATTTGCCCGGAATTCCCTTCACTCAACGAGAAGTGCGACTGTTGTTGATTGCTCAACTACGCCTCAAACCTGATTCCGTATTTTGGGATATTGGTGCAGGTACAGGTACGATCCCCGTAGAAACTGGGTTAATGTGTCCCCAGGGCAAGATTATTGCTGTAGAACGAGATGAAGAAGTAGCGAACCTGATTAAGCGTAACTGCGATCGCTTTGAAGTCAAAAATGTGGAAGTGATAGAAGGTAGCGCCCCAGAATGTTTGCATGAAATTAAGACAGCACCGCATCGGGTTTGTATTGAAGGGGGGCGACACATTCAAGATATTTTAAAAACTGTCTGGGATTATTTGCCATCATCGGGCCGAGTCGTGGCGACAGCTGGTAATCTAGAAAGTCTGTATGCTATTTCGCAAAGCTTTTCTCAGTTACGAGCTGTAAATATCGAAGTTGTTCAGTCTGCTGTCAATCGCCTAGAAACAAAAGGATTTTCTCAGACTTTTACAGCCGTTGATCCCATTTTTATCTTAAGTGGTGAGAAACTAGACTAAATCTAAAGTCTGAAGTCTGAAGTCTGAAGTCTGAAATTAATACTTCAAACTTCAGACTTTATACTTCAACATTTCATACTTACTTCTATGCCTTGGTCTCGAATTATTAGTGGAATTATTGCGATCGCTCTGGCTTTGGTAGCCACCCTTTTAGGAGGTTGGTATTTCACTATTGTGATTGCCGTCAGCATCTTTTTGGGGCAACTAGAATATTTTAATTTAGTACAGGCTAGAGGCATTGTCCCTGCGGCAAAAACCACCTTATTTGTCAGCCAAATCTTGCTGATCATCTGTACTGTGGACGGCAGTTTAGCTGATGCTGTGCTACCTCTTGGCGGGACTGTAATTTGTTTTTACTTACTATTTCAGCCAAAAATGGCAACGATTGCTGACATCTCCGCTTCAATTATGGGGCTATTTTATGTAGCTTACCTGTCAAGCTACTGGGTAAGATTACGAGGTCTTGGCAGTGCAGGCGTGA
The DNA here is from genome assembly GCA_018993265.1 of Nostoc sp. TH1S01. Classification (GTDB taxonomy): domain Bacteria; phylum Cyanobacteriota; class Cyanobacteriia; order Cyanobacteriales; family Nostocaceae; genus Nostoc_B. The sequence continues at coordinate 13,611 of JAGKSW010000149.1, read as the reverse complement.
GTAATATTCCCCTCAATGGTTACTGGCCTAATTCTTGGGCTGAGATTTTATACCAAAAAAATTTAGCGGCTTTACCACCAGGGTTCACATTCACCATTCTGGCATTCTTATGTATTTGGGCAGCAGATATTGGTGCTTATGTGTTTGGTAAATTCTTTGGTAAAACCCGCTTGTCAGATATTAGTCCGAAAAAAACTGTGGAAGGTGCAGCATTTGGAATTGCTGGTAGTGTGATTGTGGCGATCGCAGGTGCTTATTATCTCCAGTTACCGCAATTTCTCTTTACCGGTTCAGCTTTGGGTTTACTAATTGGCATTGCTAGTCTGTTGGGCGATTTAACAGAATCTATGCTAAAACGCGATGCTGGGGTAAAAGACTCTGGACAACTGATCCCCGGTCATGGCGGCATTTTAGACCGCACAGACAGCTATATTTTCACAGCCCCGTTAGTATACTACTTTGTCACATTGCTGTTGCCGTTGATTAAGTGAAGGTAGAAGGCTCTCCGGCAAAACCGGAGAATTAAGAGGGAACTCTTAACGGGCAACAGGCAACAGGGAAATCCCCATAGATGAATCAAGGGGATTTGAACAAGGACGTATTTTTTCTTGCACTACGTGTCTCGAAAAAAGTGTTTTTATTTTTTCATGAATAAATTCAGGGGCTTGAAACCCTTGTCTTCGTGGCTCATTCTTTTCTTTTTCTGTTAAGAGTTCCCTCTTCCCTGTTCCCGCCCCGAAGGGGCTGGTCAAAAGTATTCTTCATTTTTGACTTTTAGTTTTTTACTTTTGACTTACCGCTACGCGCTTGGGGCAGGAGGTATGAAGAATTTCCCACTTCATACTTCACACTTCATACTTCTTACGGATTCACATTAATTTTGCCGCGACACACCAATTGGGAGGGGATCACGTTTAGTTCTTGAATTTCGACATCCGAACCTAAATCTAGATTGTAATCTTCATTACCTGCCATTAGCGGTAAAGCATTTTCTAAAACTTGAATATGTGATAACCGTAATTCATGGCTACTCACTAAATCTAAATTTAAAGATATTTCCAGAGGTATATTGTCACTGGGACGTGTTAGTATAGCAGCCAGAATTATTCGATGATTCTCCAGAATAATTTTTTCCCAAGTTATTTGCTTGGATTTTAGGCAGTGTTCTGGTAAAAGTTTAACCAGTACTTCATTTAAAGCAGTCGATAATAGTTCAGATGAGGCAGAACTATTGAGGTCTTTCTCATCTACGATGAGTTCGCCAACCACTGGTACTGTTGCCAACAGTCGCAAGGGCTGGCCTTTCAGTACTGCGCCTATGTTGACTTGAATATTCTCCGCTACAAGTTGAATTCGTGTAATATGGAGGCCTTGATAAACTGCATCGCTTGCAGAAATAGAAACCCAAGGAAGACGACCAGAGAGAAGTTGGCGATCGCTCGCTTTTATATCCACCTCTAACTGGGATACATGACTCACTTGCGCTCTTAACCAGAGTTTGACTGCTGTAGTAAGAACATTGGTGATAATTCGTATTTTATTTGCACCTTTTGCTTGGGAATTTTTTTCAGGCATGGAATTATTGTGTTGATGAACTTTAACGCATCAACTAACTAAACTGAAACAAGCCTTAAATGTAACATTTATGGCGATTCAGCACAAAATGCAAATATTATTATTTAAAGGTTAAATAAAGAATAAGTAATTTCAACATGGAGGTAAGGTTACAAAAAGCTCTGTCTCAGTTAGGAATTGCCTCACGGCGAGAAGCTGAAGAAATGATTCGGCAGTCGCGTGTGCAGGTAAATGGGGTATTAGCACATTTAGGTCAAAAAGTTGACTTACATAAAGATGCGATCGCCATTGATGGCAAGTTGATTTCTGCCGCAGAGCGTCCCCCTTTAATATATCTGTTGCTACACAAACCACCAGGAGTAGTTTCGACTTGCGCTGATCCTCAAGGAAGAAAGACGGTTTTGGATTTACTACCTCAAGAGTTACGTGCAGGTTTAGGAATTCATCCTGTTGGTCGTCTAGATGCAGAATCTACAGGCGCATTAATTCTCACAAACGATGGAGAATTAACCTTTGGACTCACCCATCCACGTCATAGTATTCCGAAAACTTATCATGTTGTGGTCAAAGGCCATCCTTCGCCAGCAGTAATTAAAAAGTGGTGTCAGGGTGTGATGTTAGATGGAAGAAAAACTCTGCCTGCTCAAGTAAATCTTATAGAAAGTTTTGCTGAAAATAGCTGTTTAGAAGTCGTTTTAAAGGAGGGGAGAAATCGCCAAATTCGGCGTGTAGCCGAGATTTTGGGACATCCAGTTATTAAATTACATCGAACTGCTATAGGCACAATCCAATTAAAAAAGCCAAAAGAAACCTTTTTACGCGAAGGTCAGTATCGGTCTTTGAGGGATGAGGAAATTCGCTTTTTGCAAAATAGCATCAAGCACAGAACTATTAAGGATTCAGCTGAGGTAAGGAGTGTAGCAAAAGCATGAAGTGGTTTAAATTTAAAAGAAAAAATAATGAGCAGCCAACACTAACTCTAGAACAACAACGCGCCGAAAAGTTGAAAGAAATGGGCGCTCAACTTTGGGCTGCTCGTCAAGAAAAAAGTTTATCTCTCGAAGAAATGATGGTAATTACCAAAATTTCGCGGCGGCTGTTGCAGGCGATTGAAGAAGGTAATTTAGAAGATTTACCAGAACCAGTTTATATTCAAGGTTTTATTCGGCAATACGCCGACGCATTAGGTTTTAACGGAGCAGAATTTGCTAAAACTTTTCCTGTAACTTCTATGCCAGTTGTTACCACAGCAGCTGCTCCTGTTGACAGGTCGATGAAACTATTACGACCAATTCATCTTTACTTACTGTACATATTTGTAATTATTTGCTCGGTGAGCAGCTTATCTAAAGTATTAAACAGTTCTGAATTTAGTGCTGATAATAATCTTCAGTCACAACCAGAAACTGTTTCACAGCCAGCGCCTAATTCCGACCAAGAAAATGCAGCAGCTCAATCTGTGAGCAACAATCAAGAAAATCAAACTGTACAGATTGGTGTCACCTTGAAAGAAGCATCTTGGATTCGGGTAGTTGCTGATGGTAAAACCGAGTTTGAAGGGATTTTACCAGAGGGAACTCATCGGGTTTGGAAAGCTCAAGAGCAACTCACAGTCAAAACTGATAATGCTGGTAGTGTGATGATGAGCGTTAACCAGCAGGAAGCTAGGCAAATGGGAGAACCCGGAAAACCAGAAGAAGTACAAATTGCTGCCGCCAAGCCTCAATCATAAACAGATGAGGGAGATGCGGGAGATGAGGCACCATGATTGTTGAGTGACTTGCTACCCCATCTTCCCCATGTCCCTCATTTTGGTTGCGGAGCGCGACCGTATAATTGAGTGAGAGTTTTTAAGCGATCGCTTAATTCTTTTGTCAGTGCTTCTGTATGATAGCGCCACCCCCAATTACCTTCAGCCACACTAGGAAAGTTCATCCGCGCGTCGGTTCCTAAGCCTAAAACATCTTGCAAGGGAATAATTGCTTGATTAGCCACGGAACTCAAAGCCAGGCGAATCATATCCCAATGCACGCCTTCGGGACTGATACAACCTAAATAAAGCAGGAAGTTACGCTTTTCGTAATCATTTGCTTTATCGAACCAGCCGACTGTTGTGTCATTATCATGTGTCCCGGTATAAACTACGAAATTTCGTGAGTAGTTGAATGGTAAAAAGGGATTACCAGGATCAGAACCAAAGGCAAACTGCAACACCTTCATCCCCGGAAATTCATATTTATCTCGTAGTGCTTCTACCTCTGGGGTAATTACTCCCAAATCTTCCGCTAATACAGGTAGCTTACCTAAAGCTTCTTTAATTGCATCAAACAATTCATCTCCTGGCGCTTTTACCCATTCACCATTAATCGCGGTTTCTTCACCTTGCGGGACAGCCCAATAAGCTTCAAATCCACGAAAATGGTCAATCCGAATCACATCTAGATAATCTAGCATCGCTTCAAAGCGACCTACCCACCATTTAAAGTTTTGTTTTTGTAATTCTTCCCAGTCGTAAACCGGGTTTCCCCATAACTGACCAGTAGCACTAAAGTAATCTGGTGGAACTCCCGCCATCAGTTTCGGTTCTCTGGTTTCTTCATCTAGACAAAAGATTTCGGGATGCGACCAGACATCAGCACTATCTTGCGCGACATAAATCGGGATATCGCCAATAATGTGAATGCCGCTCATATTGGCATAAGCCTTGAGTTCTGACCACTCACGGAAAAATTCAAACTGGACGAATTTGTAATAAAAAATCTCTGCACTTAACTGCTGTTTTGCTTGCTCAAGTGCTGCTGGTTCGCGCTTGACTAGTTCTGGTTGCCAAGTATGCCAACTTGCTCCTTCATGGGCATCTTTCAGCGCCATGAATAAGGCATAGTCATCTAACCAATAAGCTTTACTGTCACAAAAACCTGCAAATTCAGTTTGTTGTAGAGGCGTAGCTTGGCTTTGAAACTTTTTGCAGGCAGTTTTGAGCAATTCGACCTTAATTGGGAAAATTTTGTCGTAATCTACCTGAAAAGTGTTAAATTCTGGCAGGTTAGCAAAGTCTTCTTCAGATAGTAAACCTTGTTCTTGGAGTTTTTCGGGACTGATGAGCAAAGGATTACCCGCCATTGCGGAATAAGAAGCGTAAGGAGAATTACCATAACCAGTTGGGCCTAAAGGTAAAACTTGCCAATATTGCTGGTAACTTTCTCTGAGGAAATCAATAAACTTGTAGGCTTCTAAACCTAAATCACCAATACCAAATCGGCTAGGGAAAGAGGTAGGATGCAGCAAAATGCCGCTGGATCTGGGAAAAGGCATATTTATGTAATTTCAAGTATAAATTTGCGGGACACGCTGGGCGATCGCATTGAATCTACCACAGAACAGGAAGCTCTTGTCTTGTGTCCTTAGTCATTTGTCACGTGTCCTTGGTTAATGATCTAATGACTATTGACCATTGACTAATGACTCTTGACTATGAATTACCGCAATCCTGCTCCGACGGTTGATATCATCATTGAATTAATTGACCGACCACATCGGCCAATAGTGTTAATTGAAAGGCTTAATTCCCCATTTGGTTGGGCAATTCCTGGTGGTTTTGTTGACTATGGCGAACCTGTGGAAGTCGCCGCCAAACGGGAAGCTGAAGAGGAAACCAGTTTACAGGTTGAGTTAATTGAACAATTTTTGGTTTATTCTGACCCCAACCGCGACCCGCGTCAGCATACGATTAGTATAGTATTTTTGGCTACAGCTACAGGAGAACCAAAGGCGGGAGATGATGCCAAGGGTATAGGTGTTTTTGATTCTTGGCGTGTCCCGACTAATTTATGTTTTGATCATGACCGCATTCTGCGCGATTATTGGCATTATCGGCATTATGCTATACGTCCTAGATTAGGGATTTAGGAACGAACCGCAGAGGCGCAGAGGACACGGAGAGAGGAATACTGGTGACACAGAATCCTTGCGATTATACTGTGTCAGTGGTATTCAATGGTGCATTATGGAGCCAGCTTTATAGATGCTGACCTAACTGGTGCGATAATGCCTGATGGAGATTGACTAAATAGCGAAATTCTTGCCTAAACTCGTAACACAAACAATACAGGAGATTGGGGGAGGATTGAATTTTAAACGTCCAAAATTTCTGCAAATTATTCCATCTTGCATTGCAGGTGAATTAAAAAGCTTATATGTAGCACACAAAAATAGGTTATGTAGGTTTGGGTTCGACTTAGTTGAACAGATTGTACTGTGGGGTGGAGGCAATATTATTGTTGCTAACGCAGAAACGTTATCTCCGCACGAAGAATTAACGCAAGACAAAATTCAATTGTTCACTGTTTTAGTTCACGACTTTACGGGTTACGCAAATATAAATCAAAAGTAAAAAAGATTGTAGAAGGTGTTGACCCGTGTACAAAATTACCGCTATGCTTACTCACGTAAGCAAGTTTAGTTAAATACAATAATGTACGCAGTAAAAAGAGAGTTAAAATTAAATAATAAAGAACGCTCTTTGATGTGTGGCATAGCAGGATTTAAGAGATTTGTTTACAACTACGCTCTCTCATTAATCACGGCAAGTTGGGATTTTGATGGAATTAAAGCAGGGGATTCTAAGCGGTTAGATGCCATCAAAAAAGTATTTACTCAAATCACAATGAACAAGCCAGAATATGCGTGGATGCGACAATATCCATCCACCGTATATCAATCAGCTTTTCAAGATTTGAAGAATGCTTTTAGTCGTTGGCGCAAAGGGTTAGCTCAATTTCCGATCAAGAAATCAAAAAAGTCATGTAATTCCTTTACTGTTTATAAAACTTCGGGAATTTACCTGGAAAAAGGTAAGCCAGCGATACCTTTTTCCAATAGAGTTGTGATTAATCCGGGTAAGAGAATTACAATGCCTGGAGTCAAAAGTTTAAGGGTTAAGGAACCAATTAATTTTATTTGCAGTTCCCAAACGTTTACTGTTTCAAGAACTGCGGATAAATGGTTTGTATCGTTCGTTCTTGACACTGAAAAAATCCCACCAGCTATTCACCCTATAGAGAAGATTGGTGTCGATTTAGGAGTCAAAGTGTTAGCCACTTGTTCTGACGGCACAACTTATGCCATGCCAATGACTACAAAAATAGCGAAAACCAAGCTCAAGTTATTGCAGTGGCGAAACCGTAACAAGGCGCTAGGGAATAAGAAACTGAAAATTAGAGCATCTAAAAACGCTCGGAAATTTTATGCCAGAACAGCCAAAATACAGGCTCGAATTGCCAATATCAGGCAAGATGTGACTCAAAAGATGACGACTGATTTAAGTCGTAGAGCCTACATCATTCGCATCGAAGACTTAAATGTTCAAGGTATGATTGCCAACGGTAAGTTAGCTGCTGCTGTTAGTAATAACTGCTTTTATGAAATTCGTCGTCAATTAACATACAAGCAATCTTTTTACGGCACAAAAGTTGAATTAGTTGATAGATGGTATCCCTCAAGCAAAATGTGTAGCAAGTGCCATCACATTCAACCGATGACTTTATCCCAAAGGATTTTTTGTTGTGCAAGTTGTGGGTATACACGAGACAGGGACGAAAATGCGTCCTCCAACCTTGAGAATGCCCCTAACGATAAAGTAAGGTCGGCTTGACCTAAACTAAACGCCTGTGGACAAGTAGTAGTCGTCTACCTTGGTTGAAACAGGAAGAAATCGCTAAATCAATCAACAAGTTTGAGTAAGTTTAGATAAGTATTTCAGAGCAGAAATTTACAAACCGATCGCCTCTGAGGTAGAAGTCGGTAAACAGGTAGTATCACCAGAAAAAGTAATATCTATGACACGACAAGTTATTAATACTGATCAAGCACCTGCACCAGTGGGGCCATATAATCAAGCGATCGCAGCTTCTGGACAAATGATATTTGTAGCTGGACAAATTGCGATCGATCCCCGACTTGGTGATGTTGTTTACACAGATGATGTAAAAAAGCAAACTGAGCAAGTATTAGCAAATTTAGAAGCAATTTTAAAAGCTGCTGGAGCGACTTTTGCTAATGTTGTCAAGACAACAGTATTTTTAGCTGATATGAATGATTTTGCTGCGGTGAATGCGGTTTATGCTAAATACTTTCCTGAAGATACCGCCCCAGCGCGTGCTTGTGTTCAAGTGTCGCGTTTACCAAAAGACGTCATGGTAGAAATTGACTGTATCGCAGTGATTTAAAACTGGTAGATTATCTCATAACCTCGACTTTTAAAAGAGTTCGGGGTTATGCGGTGACAAGGGTTTTGTCAAAAATCTTGCCAGCCATGCTAAAGCAATTATCCATAAACCAACAGATATTGGTCTGATTTGATTTTGCAATTGCACAATTTCTAAATCACTAAAATGACGGTTGAGCAATTGGGAAGCAAAAATAAATGCTACTAACCAGAGGATGATGCCCAAAGGAGTTAGGATTCCTAGTAATCTAACTGTTTTGCTAACCCTCCTGTGATTTTGCCAACGTAAAGCCAGCCAACATCCGAATACTTCTCCAATCCACCAACCAATAAACTGACCAATTGCAGGTGGTATTAATCCTTCTAATTCAGCATTAGGCATAAATGTAATCACATAAATTCTGCCTAGATAACCACCTAAATATAAAAGTGAAACAGCCCCGATTAAACTACCTATAATTGCTGTCAAATATCCGGTTTTTTTGTTTCTAGATAACTGCATATTGACCAGAGAAAAGATAATTAATACTGAATTAAGATTATTAGTAATTGAATAACTGAATTTAGAAGTAATTTTTGTCGCTCAATGCAAAATAAATTTAACTATCCTATTTAATTTGTAAGTGCAAATTATCGAGGATGGCTATAGATCCAATATTAATTAAGCCGTTTCCGGAATTGATAGCTATATTAACCTTCAACGTTGGAATAAACAGAGGAAATTTTAGGTCGTCCTATTTGTTCAAGTGCAAGACGTTCATAGTGTTCTTTATCTCTGTTGAAGAAGAAGTCAGAATTCAGGAGTCAGAATCAATGAGTGGGGGAAAAAGAGCCACCACTCATTGTAGACTGCTAAATTTAAAATTTAGCAGGGGTCTTAAACCCATTTATTCATCCGCCAGCGATGCACTGAGCTTGCCGAAGTGTCGCACAAAATACCCAACTGAATTCTGGCTCCTGACTTCTGAATTCTATTTTGATAAAGATTATTTTCCTAAATAAGCTTCTAATACTTGGGGGTTGGTTTGAATTTCGCTGGGAGTACCATCGGCTAAATTCTGCCCTTCAGCCAGTACCCAAACGCGATCGCACAAGGACATAATCACATCCATATTATGTTCAATAATCAAAAACGTCAGACCTTCTTGGCGGTTCCAAGCGACAATGCGATCGCATATATCATCAATTAACCTGGGATTCACCCCGGCTGCTGGTTCATCTAACAAAATCAACTTGGGATTAGTCATCAACGCCCTACCCATTTCCAGCAGCTTGCGTTGTCCACCAGATAATCCTCCCGCGTATTCGTGCGCTTTGTGCGCCAACCCCACAGACTCTAACAAAAACATTGCCCTCTCTTGCAATTGCTTTTCTTCTTTAGCAACTACGTGGGGTTGGAGTTGCACTTGCCAAAAGCTTTCGCCTGTTTGCTTTTGCGCCGCCAACAGCATATTTTCTAACACCGACAGCCGCGAGAGAGTCCGCGCCACTTGAAAAGTCCGGACTAATCCCTGCTGGGCAATTTGATATGGTTGCAACTGCTGAATTTGTTCACCGTCAAAAATGACTCGCCCCTTATCTGGGCGAATAAAGTTAGAAAGTAAGTTAAATAAAGTGGTTTTACCTGCACCATTGGGGCCAATCAATCCAGTGATGCTACCTTTGAGAACTTCAATTTGTGCCTCATTCACTGCTTTGATCCCGCCAAAGCTTTTGCAAAGTCCAGAGGCTGCTAATAAGGGAAGTGGCGGTGATTGGTTATTTACCAAGGGTGAGTTCCTCCTTTTTCCCTAAGATACCTTGAGGTCGCCAAGTCATTAGCACCATTAAAATCAAACCAATTACCATAATCCGAAATGCTCCCAGTCGCGCTTCATCTAAGGGAATGATTCTTGGTAGAACTTCTCTAGTAATGGCATCATAAGCAAAGTAAATGACTGCACCTAAAATTGTGCCGATATTATTACCAGAACCGCCTAAAATTACCATAATCCAAGCGTCGAAAGTCAACTGCGGCTGGAAATTATCAGGATAAATCGCACTCAACTGCCAAGCAAAGAAAGCACCAGCGATACCTGCGATCGCACCTCCCAACATCAGGGATTGTAACTTGTACCAAAAGACATTTTTACCCAAAGCTTTCGGTACTTCTTCATCTTCGCGGATAGCTTTTAAAACTCGACCCCAAGGCGATCGCACTAAAATTTCCAACCGCCAAAACACAAACGCCAACACCAACAGCGACAACAACATAAAACCAGCTTTGGGGTTGTAATTGTACAATCCAATCACGCCAGAAATATAAATTGCGGCTGTCAACAAACCCAAAACAATACCCACCCCTATCCGCGATGCAAGTTCTTGCTTACTGCTGGTTTTTTTAGAAGTATCAGCCGCCAACAATCTTTGGGCTGTGCGAATCCATCGCCACAATGTGAAAAAAGTGAGCGCCGCCAATAAGGTCAGCAACCCAATCATGAGCAAGCGAATTACCAAATTTGGTTCTGTTGAGAATGGTATGGCATAACTTTGCACCCCAAATGCTCCAGATACCCATGTATCACCCACAGGTAAGTCTTGGTTATTCACGACTAAACGAATCAGTTCTCCTGTCCCAATAGTGACAATCGCCAGATAATCTTCGCGCAGGCGCAGAGTGGCAAAACCAATCATCAAGCCTAATAAAGCCGCTACAATTGAACCAATTACAGCCGATATGACTAAAGGAACGCCTTTTAAACTTAACAATACTGTTGCATAGGCTCCCAAGGTCATAAAAGCAATATGACCAAAGTTAATTAAGCCTGTAAAGCCCCACTGTAAATTCAGTCCCAGACCAAACAGGGCAAAAATTGCCGTAGAAATTGCCAGAAAAATTAAATAATCAAGCATAACAGTTAACAGTTATCAGTTAACAGTTATCAGTTAACTCTGAACAGTAGACAGGGAAAGGTAAACACTTTTCCACTGATTACTGATCACTGTCTACTGATTACTGTCTCAAGATACTACCTCTTCCCGTTCACCATTGCCAATTTTTGGGAACAATAGCCTTGACTTTTGGAACATAGTTTATTGATATATGAACTTGCTGCGTATAAGAATCCATCATTTAATTGAACAGTTAGCCGATGAAGAACTCCAAAGCGTCTGGGAGGATGTTCACGCTTTACATTGTGACTTTTATATGCTGGATGCCATTAAAAAAGCCAAGCGATCGCAGCAACCTTGGGATATTTTGACTCAGGAAGAAGCGATACAAATTTTAATGTTTTATTGACGCAGTCATGAAAAAGGGATTAGAGGCTAGGGGCTAGGGACTAGTTTGTAGGTCAGGACTACGCACAAAGATTGTCGGTTGAGACGGGTGTAGGAGGAAAATCAAGTCAAAGGTCAAAAGTTAAAAGTCAAAATTAACATCTTCTTACTTTTGAATTTTGAATTTCCCGTAGGGGCCGGGATGTTAAGGTTTTAAACACCTACACCCTTACACCCTGCTATAAAACCTTAATTTTTAGTTTTCTCGCGTAAGTCCTAACCCTGACACCCTTCAGCTAGCCTCTAGCCCCTAACCCCTAGTCCCTAATAGAGGTGATGCCTAGTGAGTGTGGAAATGCGCTATGCCAGGTCTTTTTTAATGGATCTGAAAAGTTTGGAACCTGCTGCGTATCAGCGGGTATATGATTTTGTGTTTTTTGAATTTGGGGAAAAGTGGCAGCTGCATTGTCTTCCCGAACTGCGACAGCTAGACCATGAGGGCATTTTTCACCGCTTTACCCTAGATGATTATTTAATTGGGATTGAGATTAGAGGAGAAATTGTCAAGTTTTTGCGGGTCATACCTATGCCAGATGTTTAGGAGAGAGCATTAGTTCAACACTTAAAACTGTATAAGGCTAAGCAGGGATGCACCTGACCTTACATTAAACTTGTTTTGGAATAACAACTTATTTGAGATTTCCCTATGGATGCAAGGGTACTTTGGCAAAGATACCAAAATTGGTTATATTTCCACGAGGGATTAGGACTGTACTTAGATGTAAGCCGGATGCGCTTTGATGATGCTTTCGTGGAGTCATTGCGTCCGAAGTTTGACAAAGCATTCGCGGATATGGCGGAATTAGAGAAGGGTGCGATCGCAAATCCCGACGAAGACCGCATGGTTGGACATTACTGGCTGCGAAACCCTGATTTAGCACCCACGCCAGAACTCACACAAGAAATTGTCCAAACCATAGAACAAGTTGAAGCCTTTGCAGAAAAAATTCAAACAGGCGCAATTCATCCTCCGCGAGCCAACCGCTTCACGGATATCATTTCTATTGGTATTGGTGGTTCTGCTCTCGGCCCTCAATTTGTCTCTGAAGCCCTCGCTGCCGATTTTCCTCCCTTAAAAATTCACTTTATTGACAATACCGATCCCGCTGGTATTGACCGCATTCTTAACCAACTACGCAACAACCTTGCCAGCACCTTAGTTGTGGTCATCTCCAAATCCGGAGGTACACCAGAACCCCGCAACGGCATGATTGAAGTTAAGAAAGCTTACGCTGGCAACAATCTCGATTTTGCTCAATATGCTGTAGCTATTACCAGTCCAGGAAGTAACTTAGATAAAGTTGCCCAGTCTGAAGGTTGGTTAGCCAGATTCCCTATGTATGACTGGGTGGGAGGACGTACCTCCGAAATGTCTACCGTGGGTTTAGTACCAGCAGCATTACAAGGCATTGATATACGTGCCATGCTAGAGGGTGCAAAAGAAATGGATGATGCAACCCGCATTCCTGATATCAAAAACAACCCTGCGGCTTTGTTGGCGTTGTCTTGGTACTATGCTGGCAATGGTAAAGGCGAAAAAGACATGGTTGTTCTGCCTTACAAAGACAGCTTGGCACTGTTCAGCCGCTATTTGCAGCAGCTAGTCATGGAATCCTTGGGTAAGGAAAAAGATTTAGACGGTAATATTGTCCATCAAGGTATTGCCGTTTATGGTAACAAAGGTTCAACAGACCAACATGCTTATGTCCAACAGTTGCGTGATGGTGTACCAAACTTCTTTGCTACTTTGATTGAAGTTTTGGAAGATCGTCATGGTCAATCCCCAGAAATAGATCCTGGTGTAACATCTGGCGATTATCTCTCTGGTTTCCTCCAAGGAACACGCAAAGCCCTTTATGAAAATCAGCGCGATTCAATTACTATAACGATTCCTCAAGTTAATGCCCGCACAGTCGGCGCTTTAATTGCTTTGTATGACCGTGCTGTTGGTTTATATGGCAACTTGGTAAACATTAACGCCTATCACCAACCAGGGGTAGAAGCAGGTAAAAAAGCTGCTGCGGCTATTCTTGATTTGCAAACTAAAGTAGTTACTGTTTTGCAAAGTGAAAAAACACCCCTTTCCTTGACAGAAATCGCAGAGAAAGTTGGTGCGGCGGAAGAAGTAGAAGCTATTTACAAGATTTTGCGTCACTTACACGCTAATCAGCGAGGTGTGGTGTTGCAAGGTAATTTGGGTAAACCAGAAACTTTAAAAGCTTCTTTTAGCTGATTTGTTCTCAAATTTTTCGCTCAACTACAATTTACAATCAAGCATCCTGATCTGAAGTAATACCTTCCATGATCAGGATGCTTGATTGTTCAGTAACATATTCCGGGTGAACGAAAAAAGGTGTGGGGAAGAGCATAGTTAGCGGATTTGACCCGCTAACTATGCTCCCAGTAAGATAAATTTTAACTTTCATCAGATTATTTGATATCTTGTAGCTTCTTCAACTAGGTCATTTAGTCCTAGCTCTAGTGTATGAAGC
>JAGKSW010000148.1 GCA_018993265.1 Nostoc sp. TH1S01 | reverse complement strand
CATCAATGCCTTTAATGCCAAAGCCATTACTGCAATCCAAGGAAGACAAGTTGAAACTGGCTTCAAAACCATTCCTACTGCCAAACACCACATAGCTTTCTCCTGCATCAGACTGACCGTTGGAATCAGCACCACTTGCTCCGATAATCAAGTCGTCGATGCCATCACCGTTGATGTCTCCCGCACCGCTTACTGAGCGGCCTGAGAAATCAAACTCATCAATGCCATTAATGACAAAGCCGTTACTGCCATCCAAGGAAGACAAATTGAAACTGGCTCCAAAACCATTCCTACTGCCAAATACTACATAACTCTCCCCCGCGTAATTCTGACCGTTGGGATCAGCACGATAGGCTCCGATGATCAGATCATCAATGCCATCACCGTTAATATCTCCGGCATTGCTCACTGAGAAACCTGAGAAATCAAGATTATCAATACCATTAATGACAAAGCCGTTGCTGCCGTTGAGGTCAGATAGATTCAAAGCTAGATTAGCCATTGTTGTTGATCCTCTTTGTTGTTTTTGCTTGTGTTGTGGGTAAATCTAAACTCATCCCACCCGCACCATCAGTCGAATCTCATCACTTTTGAAGCCGATCGCCATTGGCCGACTTATCCCCGGAAGTGCTAATAATCTTCCGTTTGGCTGCAAACCGATAAACAATAGCTTACCTGCTTGATAAGTGATGAATACTTAAATAAGATTATGCTCAAATAGCCAAGGAGTAAATTGCTGTGAAGCATTCATTACTAAGGCGTGAGCAGCAGCTACAAGATTTTGATTCATTTTTTCTGCCGCAATCTGGTTCAGATAATGGAGAAAAGTATTAGGTCAAATCTGGATTAAAAGGCATGTAATCTCAAAAAGCTAGTTTAGTTTCAGTTCACAATTCCACTGGACTAAATCTGGACTTGAAAAAATATACTTGTTCATATATATGGGAAATATTACTTAACTGTTTTAACTGTATTTATTTAAATTTTGTTCTTAGGATAATGCAAAGAGGTTAAGGGAAATCATGTAAAGAGATTAATGCAAGGCGATCGCTTGTGTAAAAATTACTTTGTTAACTGCCTATACCTCTACACTCTTCCCTAAACCCTTGATTTTTCGTTTTACTGTGTAAGTCCTAATATTAGTCAGAACTGGTGCAGTTATAAAATTGTCTATTGACAACAAAATCAATCTATGTATCCGTAAAATTTGTATCTTATTGCCAGATTTTTTTCAAAGTCCTAGGCATAATAAAAGCACCCATTTCTCACTCTGGTGACTCTACTGCCTTCTCAAATCATGATGGGGAGAGGAATTGTCGGTGAAATGGTAAAAATCAATACTGTTTTCAGAAGAGGTTTGGCAACAATTCTTAGATAAACCTGACACGCTACTAAGTTCAGATTTATCAGAAAACCTTTCTGGAAATATATCCTAGAAAATCGCGCTTGTAACGCTTTGGTATATAGGTGCATCGAATGTTTTGGTAAAGCGTATGAATTTACTAGGATATCTCCGCACATCTAAGTTGGAAGACAGATGGAAATTTCTTACCGCAACATTAATTATTCATGCAATCCTTCTTCTGCTTGGACAGATTTTCCAGTCCTTCAAACCGATAAGTATATTTTGCGGCTGGCCTCGACTGAAGAAGAATTAGAATCTATCTTCCGCTTGCGGTTTGAAGTATTTAATCTGGAACTAGGCTTAGGATTTTCTAGTTCTAGCCTCACCCAGATGGATAGAGATAAGTTTGATGAAGTTTGCCATCATCTCATGCTGATTTCTAAAAATACTGGTCAAACAATTGGAACTTATCGAATGCAAACTTATCAAATGGCATCTCAAGGTTTGGGTTTTGATGCTGCTGATATATTCAATCTCAGCACAATTCCTGAGCATGTACTGCAAGCATCTGTGGAAGTTGGGCGTGCGTGTATTGCTACAGAATTTCGTAACAGTCAAGCACTGCTATTACTGTGGGAAGGATTAGCAAATTATCTCATTTGGACTAAAAACAAGTATTTTTTTGGCTGTGCTTCATTACTAACCCAATCCACGAGACAAGCTGCTTGTGCATATCATTTTTTTCAAAAAAACAATTTTATGCATTCGAGTATTTTAGTATATCCAAATTCGCCATACAGTTTAGAAATTACTCAGCCTTGTTTGAATAAATGTGACGTGGAAATTCCCAAAATTTTACAAGCTTATTTAAGTATTGGGGCTAAAATATGTAGTTTTCCCGCAATTGATCGGCAGTTTAAAACAATTGATTTTTTGACTATTTCTAATCTAGAAAACTTTACAAAATGGCATTTACCGAAGTGTTTTAGCAATACATCAAAATTGTCTTCATCAAAAAAGCTTTGATGAGAAATTTGATTTGCGATCGCCATCTCTAATCTCTTCATAATTTATGTAACTATGCAGCAGAACACCATCATTCCGAGTTGGTTGCGGTTTTTAGTTATTGTTTTGCTGGTGATGGCTGTATTGTTCCGCTTTTCTAACCTAGACAGCAAAATTTATTCCCATGATGAAACATATACATCATTGCGGATTTCGGGTTATACAGTTGCGGAAGTCAAACAGCAATTATTTAATGGTCGTGTCATTACTCCAGAGAGTTTGGCTCAGTTCCAAGGTGTTAATCCACAAAAAGGACTGAGTGATACGATTATGTCTTTAGCTAAAGAAAATCCCCAGCGTACACCAATTTATTATGCGATCGCACGATTTTGGCTAGAAATTTTTGGTAATTCAGTGACAGCAATTCGGAGTTTATCTGCTTGTATTAGCTTGCTAGTTTTTCCGGCTATTTATTGGTTATGTCGAGAATTATTTTATGTCCCATC
Organism: Nostoc sp. TH1S01; assembly: GCA_018993265.1. Taxonomy (GTDB): domain Bacteria; phylum Cyanobacteriota; class Cyanobacteriia; order Cyanobacteriales; family Nostocaceae; genus Nostoc_B. The sequence continues at coordinate 43,346 of JAGKSW010000148.1, read as the reverse complement.
ATCACTACCTGGGATAGCGATCGCACTTGCCGCAGTCTCACCAGTTTACCTAATATATGCCACAGAAGCTCAAGAATATATTCTTTGGTTCGTTAGTATTATTATTAGTAGTGCGGCACTCATTCGCGCTTTACGGCTAGAATCAACATCTAGAGATAAATCAGCCCCAGACCAATTTAGTAACTGGAGCCTTTATACAGTCACTTTAGTATTAAGCCTATACACCTGTATATGGAGTATATTTGTTGCGATCGCACATGGAATTTATGTCATTACAATTGCTGGGTTTCGATTTAATAAAGCTTTTTTAGCTTACCTATCAGCCTCAGTTGTAGCTTTTTTTGCCTTTATTCCTTGGCTGATTATTGGATTAGCTAAATTTTTGCAATTTTTAATATCAAATAATGATGTAACAACCCCATTAACCCTAGAGCCTTTATTCCCATTTCTGCTCAGACAATTCAGTAGAATATTTTTTGATGTAGACATGATGTTAGATAACAATTCCAGTTATCTAATTTTAGGATTTTTGCTAATTTTGGTAGGATGTGCGATTTCTTTACTTTGTGTGACTGCTAACTATCAAGTTTGGCTATTTATTGTAATTTTGATTTTAGTGCCATCACTACCATTAATCTTATCAGCCTTAAGCTCTAGCGGCATCGAGATAGGTTCTGAGACGTATGTTTTCCCAGCATATTTAGGCATTCAAATTGCTGTTGCTTACTTGTTAGCTACGCAACTTAATAACGGTGGTTTAGCAAGACGCAGAATTTGGCAAATTATTCTATCGCTGCTGATTATTATTGGACTAGTTTCTTCACGGGTATATTATCAAGCTGGAACTTGGTGGAGTAAAGGCGTGAGTTACGATAATTTCCCAGTCGCCCAAATCATTAATCGTTCTCCGCGTCCATTGTTAATTAGTGACGCTGAAGGCATTAATTATGGCAATGTCTTTTCTTTAAGTTATCTTTTAGAGCCACAAGTCCGGTTGCAGTTGGTTAAAAATCAAAGTATTCCCAAAGTTTCGGATGGCTATACTCAAGTTTTCTTGCTCAATATTACTGATAATTGGCGACAAAAATTAGCTAGTCAATACAAAGCTAAAATCCATCTTGCTTATCGAGATGAATATTACTCACTCTGGGAGTTACGCAAAACTAACAATTCACGCTAAGTTATGATTTTGCCACACAATCAGTTTTTTGAACTATAAGTAGAGTGAGCTTTTTAGTAAAATACTATATCAGCCCAAAATATACTAGGGGCAAACAGCCGTTCGCCTCTAGTATTGTTCAAAAATCGAATATGATTTTTATATGAAAAAACTGATTAATCAACAAACACTATTTAAAAATATTAATTTCCAAATCAATGGCTATCTTTTTGTAATTTTAATGTGGCTGGTGAGCAGACTTGTAATTATTTTTGCTATGCAAGTTGTTGCTCCTTTAATGTATACATCAACTGTGCATCCATATTGGCAACCTCCATATCCACTAGACTATACTCCTGACTTTTTTCCAAAACCGAGTTGGGATCTTTTCTCTCATTGGGATGGTAAATGGTATCGCAGAATTGCTGTTGAAGGTTATACCTACGCTAATGATGGCAATCAGCATTCTATTGCTTTTTATCCCTTATTTCCCTTAATTAGTCGTGGCTTGATGATGTTTGGCTTACCCTTTGAAGTGGCGGGTACAGTAGTGAATAATCTCGCTTTTCTTGGGGCGTTATTGCTTTTATATTCTTGGGTAAAAGAACGTCATGGAACTAATGCAGCAAAATGGACAACGGCTGTAATGGCTTGGTGTCCGTTTTCTTTATACGGCACAGTTATCTATACTGAAGGACTATTTCTATTTTTGACTACCGCAGCTTTGCGAGCATTTGATCATCGCCAATATGTCTGGGCTGCTGTTTGTGGTGCATTGGCTAGTGCAACTCGCGCTACAGGAATTACCTTATTACCTACTTTTATTTTTGTTGCTTGGCAAGAAAAGAAACCATTAAGTGCTTATATTGCGGGGCTTTGTGTCCCATTAGGATTAATTTCATTTAGTTTATATTGCGCCATTGCTTTCAAAGATCCTTTAGCATTTGTGCATATACAAAAAACATGGGCGCAACCAAGTTGGTGGTACATTTTAACTGATGCTATCTCTGTGGGCAAAGATAGTTTAATTAAAGTTGTGATGGTATTTGGTGGCGGTTATATGTTGTGGTACTTTCGCCACCAGTTGAGTAAAACGGCTGTAGTCTATGGTTTTTGCTCTTTGTTACTCATCATATTTTCTGGAGCGTTGATGTCTGTTAGCCGTTATGTTTATGGCATTGTGTCACTTTCATGGGCATTAGGTTTGGTGTTTTCTCGCCACAATCGTTGGGGATATGCAATATTAGCTTGGTTCGCCATATTACTTTATTCTTATGCTTTTAACTTTACTATCTGGAATTGGGTGGCGTAAGAATCTAATATCAACAAAATCTATCGCATAAACGTTACTTAAACCTTAGTCACTACCACTGGACTAACATCAATTTTGCGATTAAAAATAAAGCGTGGTTTCAGCAATATTTTCAACAGTAACAACAGAGAACTTAACTCTCCTGGTGCATTTTGACGCTTCCATTGTCCAGGTCGGCAAAATAACATTTCTACTAAACGACGATGTTGATTAATACTCACTGATTCAAACTGAACACGGATGATAGGAAATTCATTCGCAAATCCCGTACTCACAATTTCTGCACTTAGTTGTAAATCTTCTTCAGCGATTTTGATTGTGACTGGTTGACTAACAAATAAATTCATCGGTGGTTGTTGAGTCAGTGCTATCTCTGCACCAATTTCCGACATCATTGTGGTGACACCCCAAAAACTTTCACCATCAATTTTTAACTCTACGACTCGCCGTAAATCAAACCATTCAAATTTAGCAGTTTTGGGTGCATCTAAAAAAACTAAAATAGCCGACCCAATCATGATTAAGTTATAGATACTCCACAGCCAACCCACACCCATACCTACAGTTTGTTCAGCCATTGCTGGGACTTGTGTAGCCATAGATTGTTTGAGAATACTCATGCAGAGATTTTGCCATAAACTAATAGCTGTAGCGATAAATAGTATGATCAAAGGTAAGGCTAATTTCCAGTTAAAACTATAGCGATCGCTACTAAGTCCTTTAGGTGTGACTTTAAATCCTTTTGAGAAGGGACGTAACAAAGATTGGATAACAGTCCAAGCCACAGGAAAACATAATACTAAAAAATAAATATCAGATAAAAATGCTGAACGCGAATATTTATTCAACCAAGCAAATACAGAAAGATTGATTACATAAAGAGGTAGCCAAAAATATATTAATTCTGGTAAGTTTGCTCGAATTGGAATTACATCCAAAAATGAATAAGCCAAAGGCATCAACAGAAAAGAAATTCGAGCTACATTTGCAAACCAACTCAAAAATCCTCCCAAATGAGCTAATCTTTGAGTCAAAGTAAATCCGGGAATAATTAACGGATTAGTTTGAATAAACAGTCCTTGGAGTGTACCTTGCGCCCAGCGCAAACGTTGAGTTGCATAAGCAGCTATATTTTCTGCTGCTAAACCAGCGCTGAGTAATTCATTTAAATAAATAATGCGATAGCCGTAAGCAGCTAAATTAACTCCGGTAAAATAATCTTCTGATAAAGATTCGGTAACAAAACCTCCAGTTTTTTCTAATGCAGCGCGGCGCACAATAAAAGAAGTACCAGCACAAATTGCACTTTCGGCACTATCTCGGATTGACTGAATATGTCGATGAAAAACTTCTTCATCAGGGGTGAGAATATTTTCTAAGCCAAGATTGCGGGCTATGGGGTCAGCATTATAAAAGCTTTGTGGTGTTTGCACTATGGCTATAGTTTCATCTTGAAAAAAGCCCACAGTCCGCATGAGAAAGTTAGTAGTAGGAACAAAATCTGCATCGAACACAGCGATTAATTCACTACTACTTTTAGTGAGTGCATTATTTAAGTTTCCGGCTTTGGCGTGTTGATTATTTAGTCGGCTAAGGTAATGACATCCAAGTTCTGCGGCTAGTTCTCGCATCTCTGAGCGCCGATTATCATCCAAAAGATAGATGTTTTTTTGCGGATATTCTAGAGCTTGACAACCAATAATCGTGCGTCGCACAATAAACTCTGGTTCATTGTATGTAGGAATAAAAATATCTACAGATGGTGTAAAATCACCATTGATCACCGTGATAGATTTTTCATCAGCTTCCCGGTGACGTTCTTTAATATTTAACATTAAAAATAGCTCTATTAAGCTGCTAGAAATCATGACGATTTCTAGTGTAAATAAACCCAAACTAATTGCTCCATTCAATGGATCAGCTAGGTTAAGGGTAGAGAGCGATCGCCATAACAAATACCGCAAAGTTAAAATAATTAATATGCCAACTACTAACCGCTGTGACCAAATACGAGGTTGAGGCGAAAGTTTCATCACGACAAACATTGTAGCTAGCAACGCCAAGGTTAGCGAAAGTAAATATTTATTATGTACCATTGGCGCTTCTAACCATAATGGCGGGTTCATTTGCCAAATGTAAATTTGACTAAAAAACTTATTAATTGACATTTCGCCAGCAAACCAACCTGCTACGAGCAAACCCGATAAAATCACAATGCCCAAAAGCATCAAAGCTACTAAGCGAAATAGTAAAATTCTTTGATTCACAAGATTTTCATTATTTTTCTCTCTCCGATTCAAAAGATTAAATCTGGCAAGTTCACGTTTTTGCACTTGATTAATCTCCTAAAGAATTAAAGATTATGACTTACTTGTATGGAAATATTATATAGTCTATAAACGATAATCATCCTTAATCATTCACGGCAAAAATTAACTTAATACCTCTTTTTGTGCAAAATAAGTGCAAAAATAACTATAATTAAATTCTGATAAAAATAGCTGAACTAAATTTTTAACCAATTCTCAGCTTAATTTAATATTCATCATCAAAGACGGCTATAAATTTTCCTCATATAGAAGCATTTGAGGATGTAAACGCTATGAAATTTAATAGTTTAGCTATCCTTGCGATGATTGCAACTGTAAGCTTAAGCTCTATTCCAAAAGTAACTGCGTATCAGACATCAACCTCTACACCTGTTGCTTATACTGCAATTAATCAATTAGCTGCGGCTGTAGGTCAGTCTGCTAACTTTCGGAATGGCGAACACGCAACCCGTGGAACAGTTAGCATTGTTACCAGAAACAAAACCAGATATTTACAATTTAGTCGCAACTTTAGAACCAGTAGCGGCCCGGATGTGTATGTAATTTTACATCGCTCTGCTGCACCCCAAATCTATGGGTTAAAAGCTAAAGATTATGTTTTAATTGGTCGCCTGAGAAGATTTAATGGTAGTCAAAGCTACGCTTTACCTGCAAACATTAACTTGTCTGGCTATAAATCAGTAGCAGTCTGGTGTCGGAAGTTTAATGCTACTTTTGGTTATGCAAGTCTTGGCGGTTAAATCACTTTTTAATCCGTACAATGATTGGGAATTGTAGATTTGGGATTTTAATTTTGGATTATATTTAGTATGATGAAGTAAAATTATGCTTTTAATTACTAAATATTGCAAATTGAAGATAAATATAATAAATAAATATTTATGGATATAGCAGATTTTCTTGGTCTTTTACATCCAGCGATCGCAGTTATTTTTGTCTTTCCATTAATTGGGAATGTTGTTAATTTTGCCTGGCAAACACGTCAACGGCGTTTGCAAAATTTAAATGAAGGTAAGAGTAAAATTCCCCCTGTAGTTGGTAAAGAACATAAACAGTTAGGTGATTGGTTAACTAGTGCTGTTGTTGGCTTAACATTAGTCGGTTTAGCTTATCCAATTGGGAAAAATATCATCAAGAAGCAATTGTGGAACACTGCTAATTTTCAAGTAATTTTCATAATATTAATGTTTGTGGCAACTATTGCTTCTTTAGTACTACTTTATCAAGCAAAAAATAAATCATGGCGAGCCATTTTTGCAACCTTAACTGGTATTGGTTTAGTAGTTCTAGGCTGTCAAGATGGAGTTTATCGCCGGACTAATGAGTGGTACTGGTCACACTACTACATTGGGATTACCGCATCCCTACTGATGGTATTTTCTTTAGCGATTGTGCAAGATATTTATAAGTCTCATCGCTGGCGAATCATTCATACAATTTTAAACTGCGTCGCTCTTTTACTGTTTATTGGGCAAGGATTAACAGGCACAAGAGACTTATTAGAAATTCCCTTGAGTTGGCAGGAACCTTATATTTATCAGTGTGATTATGTTAATAAAACTTGTCCCACACCCAACCCTCAAGCACCGAAGTGAACCAAATTCAGAAAATCTTTCGCATAGTTGATCCTTTTTCATTACGTGTTCGACTCACAATTGGCATTGCTGCGGTTTCGGCTTTAGGATTAGGTAGCCTAGCTATCTGGACAAGCTGGAAAATGCAGCAATTTTTAATTAATAGTTATAAAAATAATATTCAACAAATTACCCAACATTTGCCTTATTATGTAGAGCTTTATACAGAAATTTTGCCTCAAGAAAATGGGCTGCAAAAGGCAATTAATAATTTAAGTACTGCAAATACATATTTATGGGTAAAAAATCAGAAAAATCAGATAATAGCACAATCAGATAACTTAAATAAATTACCGCAAAAAAAAGTATCTGAGTTAATGAATTTAACTCAGACATCAATGAAGCCCATAACTCAAGAAATGGGTAAAAGCTACTTTGTCATGTGCGGTAGCACTTTGACATTACGAGGTCAGACTGTAGGCACATTGTTTGTCGTGCAGGATGTGACCAACGAACAAAGCATGTTTTTAGTTATTGTGCAGAGTTTAGGAATTGGCAGTATTGTCACCATTACAATTATTTCTTTTGCGATCGCATTTTACATTAAACGTTCTCTGCAACCTCTGCGCCAGTTAAGTCAAATGACAGAAGTCATTTCCATTGCAGACTTAGGACAAGCACAACTTTATTTAGAAAATGCACCTAGCGAAGTTCGAGAATTAACTCAAACCTACAACATGATGTTATCGCGTCTGTTCCAATCTTGGGAGCAAGAGCGACAATTTGTCAGTAATGTCTCTCATGAGTTACGTACACCCCTGACCATCGTACATGGCTATTTGCAAAGTGTTTTGCGACGGCAGAATAATTTAACCGAAGTGCAGCAAGAAGCTTTAGCCACCGCCGCCGCTGAAGCCGAACGCACCATTCGGCTGTTACAAGATTTGCTTGATTTGGCCAGGGCTGATAGTGGTAATTTGCTATTTCGCTTAGAACGTTGCTTATTAAATGACTTAATTACCGAAGTTGTAGTAATGGCGAAAACCTATAGCGATCGCCAGATTATAATTGAATCAACTAATCAACCAATTACCGCCAAAGCTGACTACAATCGCCTCAAACAAGTATTACTCAATTTAATAGATAACGCCTTTAAGTATTCTGATCCCGAAACCTCTGTAACTGTTAAGTTTCATCAACAAGCAGACCAAGCCATCATAGAAGTTTGCGATCAAGGTTATGGTATTCCTTTACAACATCAATCGCGGATTTTTGAGCGATTTTACCGCATAGATGAAGCTCGTACTAGTTCCACTGGTGGTTGTGGTTTAGGGCTATCAATTGTCAAAACCTTAGTCGAAGGTATGAATGGTAATGTAACGGTGCGATCGCGTTTAGGTGAAGGTAGTATATTTACAATTACTTTGCCAGCTTATTTATCAAGCTCTATCCCATAATTATTAATATTTTTAAATTCTTTACTAATGACAATTCTTAGTTACTCTCACCACGATAATTTAACGGCAATTTTACTATTACTGTTGTCCCAAGATCCTGCTGACTTTCTAGGCTAATTTCACCACCATGTAAATCTACACACTTTTTCACCATAGCTAGTCCTAGTCCTGTACCTTGAACTCGCCGCGCATTGCTAGCTCGGTAAAAAGTTTGAAATAAATTCACTTGGTCTTTTTCTGGAATCCCTATACCCTCATCTTTAACTTTAAAAATTGCCACATTATCTTTACATATTACATTAAACCAGATATTTCTTTGGGGTGGAGAATATTTCACAGCATTGGAAATTAAATTAGTTAAAATACAATATAGTAATTCCTCATCCATGTAAGCTAAATTGCAGTCTCCTTCATAGTTAAAAATAATGTTTTGCTGACCAGTAGCCTTCATTTGCAGCACTTCTGTGATTTCGTCGCAAAAACTAATTAAATTTAAAGGTGCAGGTTTATACTCTAATTTAGCAGCTTCACTCTTGCTCAAAAATAACACTTCATCTAATAGTTGTAACATGTGGTTGAGAGCATCTTGCACACGCTCAAAATAAACATCCTTGCGTACTTCATCGAGATTATTTTGATTTTGCAAAATATCTATAGCAGTCCGAATTGTAGTCATCGGGTTACGAAACTCATGAGAAACCATTGCAACAAAATTTGATTTCAGTTCATTGAGTTGTTGTTCTTTCGCTAACGCTTGACGGCTAATTTCTTCACTTTCGCGTAACTTATTCAAAATTTCTTCCCGTTCAATTGCATAGCGAATTGCACGTATTAACCGCTGAATTGTAATTTGGTCTTTCACTAAATAATCTTGAGCGCCTTCTGCTAAGGCTTGCATCGCTAATTCTTCATCATCAAGTCCTGTTAAAACTACCACAGGAATATCTGCTACTGCGGCTCGATATTCTTTTAAAGTTTCTAGTCCAACAGCGTCTGGTAATCCTAAATCCAACAAAACTACATCAAATTTATCTTGTTGAGAATTTGCATTTTCAGCATCATTTACTTGAGAATTATTCTCTGCCAAACTTAAATCTATCGCCTCAGATAATCGTTCAACATGCACCATTTGTAGTTCATGTTGATAGGCGTGGGTAAATATTTGACGCAGTAGTTTGGCATCACTGGGACTATCTTCTACCAGCAGAACGCGAATTATCATTTTGTGCATAACAAATATTTAGATAAATTTATCCAATGATCATCAGATTTCTTGATGGTGAAAACAATGCTCAATCATAATCGATACTAGACAATATAGGAAAATATTTATTAAATTGATAAATCTGGTGGAAGAGTGGCTGCTGCTAACCAAAAATCTTTAATTAAATGCACAACTGCAATAAACTGGTAGACATCCAGGGGTTTTGTGACGTAGCAATTAGCATTAAGATTATAGGAACGTAAGATATCTTGTTCATCTGCTGAAGTAGTCAGCACAACCACCGGAATACGTTTGAAACTAGGATCAGATTTCAGTTCTGTCAGCACTTCCCGTCCATCCATTCCTGGTAAATTTAAGTCAAGTAAAATTAAATCGGGACGTGGAGAATTAGCAAACTCTCCTTCCTGGCGTAGATAATTCATTGCCGTTTCACCATCTTCTACCCAGTGCAAGTTATTGGCAATTTTGGAATTTACAAAGCCTTTCATTATGAGATTCGCGTCGCTAGGAGAGTCTTCAACTAGCAAAATTTCCACAAGCCGACATACTTGACTGTTCTTAATAGTGTCATTAACCATATATTACATATCTTTATCCAAAATTTTTTAGGCAATTGACTCATCAAGGGTAAAGTAAAACGTTGTACCCACCCCTAGCTGAGATTCAGCCCAGATGCGACCATTATGACGTTCAACAATTTTTTTACAAATAGCCAAACCAATACCTGTACCCGGAAATTCTCGACGAGTATGTAGGCGACGAAAAATTTCAAAAATCCGCTCAAGATACTGAGATTTAATTCCAATACTGTTATCCTGTACAGAGAACAGCCAAACACAATGCTGAGTCAAATCTTCTTCCCCTACATCCCTATTCCCCTCTACCATCACTGCACTAATCTGAATTTCTGGCGGTACATCTTTGCGGCGAAACTTGATAGCATTACCAATCAAATTTTGGAATAGTTGTACTAGCTGAGTTTTATCTGCAAGAAGGTTAGGCAATAAGTCATAAGTTATGATAGCTTGACTTTCGGCGATCGCCACCTGTAAATTACTCAGAGCCTCCCGCATCACAGCATTGCAATCAGTAGGCGTAAACGCTCGACCACGTGTCCCTACGCGAGAATAAGCCAGCAAGTCTTGAATCAACTGCTGCATTCGTCTTGCACCATCAATGATGTAATCTATGTATTCTTGGGCAGACTCATCTAACTTATCTCGATATTCCTCCACTAATAGTTGGCTGTAACCAGTCACAGCCCGCAACGGTTCTTGCAAATCATGAGAAGCTATGTAGGCAAACTGTTCTAATTCTTGATTCGAGTTTCTCAGTTCTTCATTCAGCTTTTGTAATTCGGCTGTACGTTCCTGAACTTTAATTTCTAGTTCGGCTTTCGCTTGTTGCAGTGCTTCCTCTGCTAGTTTGCGGTCTGTAATATCAGTATGAGTTCCTATCCACTCTTGAATTTGGTTGTCACCATCCAATATAGGAACTCCCCGCACAGCAAAAAATCGATAGCTACCGTCAGCGACTCGCACACGATGTTCCAGCTTATAAGGACTTTTCCATTCCTTAGCTTGATTCCATAAAAACTGCGAAAACTCTCGGTCTTCAGGATGAACTGCATTCAACCATCCCAATTCTTGAATTTCTTTCTGAGTTTGACCTGTCAAAGTCATCCAAGAGGAATATTCTTTAGGAAATCCCTGAGCATCAGCTAACCAAACTGCTTGAGATGTCGCAATTACCAATGAGCGATAACGTTTTTCACTATTTTCTAAAGCAAGTTCCGCCGACTTGCGACGGGTGATATCTTGAAAGAAAATTGATAAGCCTTCTTGGGTGGGATAAATTCGATTTTCAAACCAAAGTCCCCAAGGTAGATAGAACTCCTCCATTTCAATGATTTGCTGTTCTGCAAGAGCTTGATGGTAAATCTGATATAAATTCTGCTCTACAGCTTCGGGAAACTCTTCCCAGATATTTTTACCAATCAAATCTTCTGGATGACGATTGAAAATTTGTCCTGCTCTTTGATTTACGTAGGTATAGCACCAATTACGATCTAAAGCCACAAAAGCATCAGTCACAGTCTCTAAAATATTTACCAGCTTTGCTTTAGCCGCTTGCTGTTCTAAAAGAATCGCCTCAGCTGACAAAACTTGATTAATCCGAATTTGCTCTTGTAATAGTAAATAAACTCCAACTATCAGAAAAAAACTCAAGCCGTATCCTAACGCCACTACAAAAATACTTTGGTTAAAACTCTCATCTGCATTTGCTATTCGCTGTTGCAATAAAGTTTTTTCTTCACTCTCCATCGCTTGAGTGAGATTTTTAAGTTGTGTGTCGATAGCTATAAATTGATTACTATGAGCGATGTCAACAGCTTTTGCCAAACCTTGTTGCTCAAAAATCTCAATGGATTTCTGTAAGAAGTTAAACTTCTGTTCAAGTTTGGGTTCAATCTGTTTCAGTTTGTCTTGTTGTCGAAAGTTATCCCTGGTTAAATTCTTGATAGATTGAAACTGCTGTGCCACATTTCGCTTTTCTTGTTCATAAACTTTCTTATAAGCTACCTTGCTTGTAAAAATGTAGCTGCTACGTGCGTTTTCCGCATTACTTAAACCAACATGCAGATGATCTAAAGCTTCTATAACTCGATGAGTATGAATTACCCATTGCTTTTCTTGTCTTAAGCGCTGAAAACTGATAAAAGAAGTTATCCCAACACCACACAGCAGTAGTAATGCTAAAGAAAAACCGCCTGCAACAAATTTTCCTGAAAGTTTATTCATGAGCAACTCGTATGAGTCTAGCTAATAACTAAACAATTTTTTAGTCTTTATAGCTAAACAACAGTGACCTGAAACAAATGATACATATATACAGTATAAACATTAGTGAAATTTTGCTTATATTTAATATTTATCTTTTTATTGACTATTGCTCTAGAAAAACAAGCACCACAGAAGACAAACAATAAAAACAAAATCCCAATTTATTTGATAATTCCGACCTTGATAGCGATTCCCAGTTAAGTGAGGTACAGAACTAATGTTTTTTAACGCAGAGGAGCGCAAAGTTACGCAGAGGTTTGCCTAATTGTATTAGCAATGTATTTAGTAAATCAGTAGATTAGAAAACGCTATAAAGCATTCTTGTTCGCTAAATATATATATCTAATGATAGATGAAAATCCAAGGCTAAAGTTATTAAATACTAAGTTTTTGATTTTTAATTGCGAATTGCAAATTAATGTTAATTATAAAAATTGAGTGGGTAATCAGTTTTTTCTAACTTTTACCCACCCTATTTTTGCTGACTCAAAACTATTAAATAATTTCTATCAGACTATTTATGTCACACACATCTGAATAAAATTAACGAGATTCAGTACCTTGATTTGGGCTACCTGCTACATCATCTTCGCCAGGAGCTTCTGGTCTAGCTGTCTTTCTCGCATCAGATTGAGAAGCATCACCAGTTTTGCGAATATCTTCTTGTAAAGGGGTTTGATAACCACCAGAAGCAGTAGGGGTAGTATCTTGATTGTTAGAAGAATTTTGCTTTTGTTCTTCAGCCATAACTATAAACTCCTATGATTAATTCTTGGCTTTATTGTAGAGAGATTAAGAATGTAAAGTTATCTATCTAAAACATGGTTCTGGCTGCTTGTTTGCTCTATCGGAAGTATTATTTAGGACTAATTTGAGTTTTTCAATAAAGTACAAATAAATTCAGTACACTTAATGCAGCAAAACAATTTATCGTTACCATCTGGATGTATTCTGCGTCAAGCAACATCAGCGGATAACTGGTCAATTCGCTCATTAGTATTTTCAGCTAAACTTGACCCTACTCAATTACGCTGGCAACAATTCTCCGTTATAGAGTGTGAGGGTAATTTAATTGCTTGCGGACAGTTGCGTAATTTTGTAGGCGCACAAGAACTTGGTAGTTTGGTTGTTAAATCAAATTGGAGAGGTCGCGGTTTTGGTAGTTTGCTCACCCAGCATCTCATCAGTCAAGCTACACAACCACTATATTTAGAATGTTTGGGTGAGCAACTATCACAATTTTATAGTCGCTTTGATTTTGTAACAGTTTCTTTCGAGAATCTTCCTCCATCCCTTAAACCTAAATTTAGAGTCTCGCAATTGGCGAAAAATCTATTAAGAGTGCCTGTAGTGTTTATGAAATATCAAGGGGAGTAGGAAGTAGGAGAAACATGACTAATAACCAATGACAAATGACTATTTCGCAAAAATTGTTAGCAAAACAGGCCCTAATAAATAATGATGACTTACACACGTAAGTCCAGATGTCGAACCTAAAGTTTCTCGTTGTTTGGGACTGTAAAAACGGACTCCAAGAGGAGAAATTGGCAATTTTTTCGGTTCTATATCTTGTTTAAAGGTAAAGTCAACCAAGTAAAAACGTCCTCCAGGAGTAAGCACTCGCGCTACTTCACTTAAAACTTTTTGCGGTTCTAAATAATGTAAAAAGCTAATAGTGTTGAACACAGCATCAAATTGACCTTCTCCAAAGGGTAGAGACTCAGCATTACCCTCAACATAAATTAAGCGTGGATGATGGCGGTTACTCATTCTCGCCATTCGTAACATATTGGGCGATAAGTCTAAACCTGTACCACGCAAGTCAGTAAATTTAGTGGCGAGGCGTTCTAATAAGCGTCCAGTACCACAACCCAAATCTAGGACGTTGACTTGCTCTGGTAAATCAACATATTCTAATAACCGTTGGTGAATAGCTCGATAAAAGACTGAGGGAAATGTCCAATCGTAGCTTGGTGCCCAGTTGTTAAAGAGAGATTTCTTGTTAGCAAAAAAGTTGTCAGTCATTGGTTCGCACTTGTGTGACAGCGATATCTAGCCTAACGTGCAGGATCACAACTGTGGGAACCTCAGACATGATTCCGAAATCTAAAAACTTGGATATGTATTTAAAGACGTTACACCAGAGAAAAGATTATCTGTGAGTGTAGCAGCCTCAAGCGATCGCTTGATCATATCTATCTATATTTATCGAGGTGCCAACCTCATCAAACTAAAAATATTAAGGTGAAATTCTATGACATCTATAACTTTAATTCCCTTACACAAAGATTTTTTACAACAGGTTCGTCAATGGTTAGAAAGTCGAGAAATCAAGAACATGCAATTAGCTCATTTTTTGTGTAGAGTAATACCATCTCAATGTCCTTTTGAAAGAGATGTAACTTTGTTTGGGCGAAAACTGTTTCACATTCCAGCAATGTGCAAACTCAATCCTTTTTATGAGCAATTAATAAGTCTGCGTTTTCGCGCCTTGTGTTATCTTGCTGATGAATGTGGTGAAGATGTAACTGTTTATTGCTAAAGTTTGAGAGTTACAAATACCAGCGATCGGTAATTACAGACATACACTTGTTATTTGCTTTAATCTATACTAAGCTATTTGAGAATTAATTTAAACATACACCAAATTAGTTCTCAGTCTGTATCAATTATAGCAGTCGAAGTATAGGTGAGGGAATTTAAAAAGCACGAATGCCACGCATAGTAATACTTTTACCTCCTACCTCCTAGCTTGAAAGTGCTGAGTGCTGAGTGCTGAGTGCTGAGTAAAAATGCTAGTACAGCACGGCGGAAATAAAGCACCCATTATAAATTGCTGAAAAGCTCACTATAAAGGTTTTTTTATTTCAGACTTCAGACTTCAGACTTCAGACTTCAGCCTTTTTGTACTAGTCCCACTTTCATGCTTGGCTATGAAGCTTGTTTCATCGGGACTGCCTTCTGCCTCCTGCCTCCTGCTATACTGCCTTACCTTGCTGAAATCATTAACATCATCAATATGACGCACATCTTACTTGTAGAAGATGAGGTCAAACTGGCGCGATTTATCGAATTGGAACTGAATTACGAAGGTTATCAAGTCAGTGTCGCCTACGATGGATTAACTGCCCTGACTGCGGCGCGGGAGTTGCATCCAGATTTAGTTATTTTAGATTGGATGTTGCCTGGTTTATCAGGTTTAGAAATTTGTCGCCGTTTGCGGAGTACTGGTGATAAAGTTCCAGTCATATTATTAACTGCTAAAGATGAAGTCAGCGATCGCGTGGCTGGTTTAGATGCTGGTGCTGATGACTATGTAGTGAAACCGTTTAGTGTCGAAGAACTCTTAGCCAGAGTCCGCGCTCATCTGCGCCGCAATCAAGAAGCCGATGCAGCTGACATCTTAGAATTTGAAGACCTAAGCTTAAATCGCCGCACTAGAGAAGTGTATCGCGGTAATAGATTAATTGAGTTAACTGCTAAAGAATTTGATTTGCTTGATTATTTACTTTCCCATCCTCGACAAGTAATTACCCGCGATCGCATTTTAGAAGAAGTTTGGGGTTATGACTTTATGGGCGATTCCAACATTATCGAAGTTTACGTCCGCTACTTGCGCCTCAAACTCGAAATCAACAATGAAAAGCGCCTCATTCAAACCGTTCGAGGCGTAGGCTACGTACTGCGTGAGTAGAAGTGAGAAGTGTGAAGTGTGAAGTATGAAGTATGAAGTATGAAGGGTTGTAAAGTGACACCCTAACCTCTCACCCCTAACCTCATTGCAAACAACCGTTAAACTTCATTGCAAAATAAAAAGGTAATTCGACCAACATGATAAGTTTTGATGATGTGAATCAACAGTGCGATAAGGAGAACACAGTGGCAACGGAATCTAATTTACTAACGGGCAAAGCTGTACAAAACGAAGATTTTAGCGAATATGTCGCTCATTTACAGCTGCACATGACTCTGCAAGCTCGCAATCTGGTTCCAACCTTCAAGCATTCTGTGGAAGACAGTAGACAACAACTCCTCCATCAAACCCAAGCCAACTTTGAAAAGTTAATTTCACGGCAAGGTTTGTAAATATAGGAAATTTAACTAAAAGTCAAATAAAATAAAAGCAGATATTGTTGAGTTATCGCCAATAGCGCACTCATCAAATCTGCTTTTTTTGCTTTTTGCAGTATTTAATCAAAAAAATCAACCTTTTGAAGCAATAGCCAGCAACAGAAAGCCGTTAAAATTATTAATGCAGCAGTTCCACCCACGAGCAGTTAGTTAAGGCTACATGGCCGCTTGAATCAAAATGACTTCATTACTTCCTCGAAATCTCAGCGTTGTCATCCGGCCAGTCCACTATCGGGATCTGGATGGAATTGAGCGATTAACACAAGAGTCATTCGTCGCCACGACTTTGGAAGGCGCTAATTCTGCCGAGCGTCAAATGCAATCACTACGTCGTTGGTATGGCTTACTCAAATTTTTGAGTTGGTTCCCAAATCCACTCCAGTATCGTTTCTGCGCTTATGTTGCAGAGCAAGGGCGAATGCTGTTGGGGATGATTCAAGTATCACCATTCAACCGCACTCGCAGTACTTGGCGCATTGATAAGGTGATGCTAGATCGGGCTGCGGATAAGCAAGGAATTGGTTCACAATTGCTGCGCCATTGCTTCGAGTCGATTTTAGAAGCGCGGACTTGGTTATTAGAAGTAAATATTAACGATATTGATGCACTCGCACTCTATCGCCAAAACGGATTTCAACGTTTAGCAGAAATTACCTACTGGAAAATAGAAGCCGATTTACTGGCAGAATTGGCACAAGCAGAGCCAGATTTACCGAACTTGCTGCCAGTTAGTAACGCCGATGCTCAGTTGCTTTATCAACTGGATACAGCATCAATGCCACCTTTGGTACGCCAAGTATTTGACCGCAACACCCGCGATTTTAAGACAAGTTTGTTTGGTGCATTAACCGATGCAGTCAAGCAATGGATAACTAAAACAGAAGTTGTTAGTGGTTACGTATTTGAACCGCAACGCAAAGCCGCCATTGGCTATTTTCAAGTGCAGCTTGACCGCAAAGGCGAAACTCCCCATGTGGCAACACTGACAGTTCACCCTGCTTATACTTGGTTGTATCCAGAGTTGCTTTCGCAACTGGCACGCATAGCACAAGACTTCCCGCAACAAGGTTTGCGACTAGCTTCTTTAGATTACCAGCCAGAAAGAGAAGAATATTTAGAACGGATTGGCGCAAAACGCACTGAACATACTTTGATTATGTCGCGCTCAGTGTGGCACAAACTCCGAGAATCAAAATTTGTCTCCTTAGAAGGTATTCAATGGACTGATGTGCTGCAAGGTTTACAACCAGCACGTAAACCCATACCTGGTGGAATGTCTTGGGCAAAAACTGGTCAGCCGCAATCTTCAGAGATACCAGTACCAAGCAAATCAGAATCTATTACATTTAAATGTAATAACTGTAACATTGAGGCATCTGGCCAAAATGAATCAGTTGATGGCCAGCAAGAAAAGTAGTGTAATCAGCAGGAGTGCAGAGGAATAATATATGACTCAGCACTCACTACTCAACACTGACAATTAGGAGGCATAAAGCAAAAAATTAGAATGACGAAGCAGTATATTTCAGCACTAGGATTAGATATCGGACGTAAACGAATTGGTGTGGCAGGATGCGATCGCACTGGTTTAATTGCTACCGGAATTACCACAGTTGAACGCTCATCTTTTGAGCGTGATGTCGAGCAATTCCAAAATCTAGTCAATGACCGTCAGGTAGAAATTTTAGTTGTTGGTTTACCTTATTCAATGGATGGCTCTTTGGGATTCCAAGCTCGTCAGGTGCAGAAATTTGCCACCAAACTGGGCAAGGCTCTCAAACTACCCATAGAATATGTTGATGAGCGCTTAACCTCTTTTCAAGCAGAGCAAATGCTCATCGCCGAGAATCTCTCACCATCTCGCAATAAAGGTTTAATTGACCGCAAAGCAGCGGCGCTAATTTTACAACAATGGCTAGATGCTAGACGCTCTGCGGCAGTTAAAATGCTGTCGAGTATGGATAGCTTTTGACGTGATATTCTGAAAGCAATTACTTAGCAGTTGTGTTTGAATGTGAAACTATTGGCTTGGCATAATTTGTCATTCAACAGTAAAGCAATGTTCACAGTTGCGGGTAAAGATAAAGTTTAACTAATCGGCTATGTTTTCCTCTCCATTTTCTGAAGATAACGATCGCGATCGGACAGGTTCCATCACCTTGACTGATGACACAGGGCGAACCCTCGAATGTTATATAGAACATTCGCTCTCTGTAGATGGACAAGAATATGTCTTACTTCTTCCTGTGGACTCACCCATAGAAGTTTTCGCTTGGGAAGGTGAAGACGAGGAAGAAGAAGCCGTTTTAGTAGAAGATGATGCTATTATTGACGAAATTTTTGGTACTGCCCAAGCAGTTTTATCTGAGCAAAACCTGATTCTTAAAAATACAGCTTACGCTTTGACAGTTGCTGGCGAATTACCAGCTGTAGATGAGTCGGAACTTTTTACATTAGAAATAGAAGACGACGAAACTGATTTAGAACCAGAACAATTACAGTTGCTCGCCAGCTTCTATCATCAAGAACAGGAGTATGCCATTTATACCCCCCTCGACCCACTGCTGTTTTTTGCCAGAATTACCAAAAACGGTGAACCTGAATTACTCTCTCCCGAAGAATTTCGCCAAGTGCAACCGTTGCTAGAAGAACAGCTTTTTAACGAAGTGGAATAAAATCTGCAAAATTCAAAATTGAAAATAAAAATGTCCCATTTTGAGATTTTTAATTGCGAATTTTTTCTAGCATGATTTTGTAAGAATTTAAGGAATTTCCATAAGAAATACCCAAATTCGATTTACGTAAAACAATTTTCTCTGGGCGTTAACCAGGGGAGCAAAGCTTTCCCTGGTTAAAATTGAATAGTACCAATTATCCAAAATTTGTCATTGGTTATTAATATTGACGAATAACAAATAACTAATGGCAGTTTCAACCAGGGAATGTGCCATTTGTATGCACAACAGTTTAGATATTAATTCGTGAATGCTTAACAAATGCTCTTAATTGAGAGCATTGTTCGTTGTGATCCTGAAATATTCTCTATGACTTGGAACAATCTCTTACAGCCTGACTTGATTTTACACGGTTCAGTATTGCAATTGAGTAAAGAAATTATTCAACAATATGGGCTGAAGGGACTTGTATTAGATGTGGATGAAACTTTAGTTCCCTTTACAGTGGGGACTCCTTCGCCAGAATTGAGACAATGGGTAGAAGAAATTCGCGTTAATGTTGATTTGTGCTTGGTGAGCAATAACTTAAGCGAATCTCGCATTGGCAACATTGCTCGTTCTCTGAATTTACCTTATTACTTGGGTGCAGCCAAGCCCTCTCGCCGCAAAATTAGAGCTGCTCTGCAAGCAATGGATTTACCAGCACATCAAGTAGGGATGGTGGGCGATCGCTTATTTACTGATGTTTTAGCAGGTAATCGTCTGGGAATGTTTACAATTCTCGTAGAACCGATTATTCACCCTGATGCAGCACTGCGTTCCCATCCCGTCAGAAATTTTGAAGTTTGGATTTCCGAAATCTTGGGAGCCTCTATCACACCTAAGCAAAATGTGATTAACAAAAAGTAACAAATCGTCAGGAAAATAAAGCTAAAGAAATAATTAAGGAATTTTTAGAAACACACAAAATGGGAGATTATAGGTATTAATAACATCGGGTCAGCTAAAAAAAGACCCTAGTAGATAGTAAATAACTATAAACTAGTAAAGCGTCAGCCTTCACTTATAGAAGGATTGGCGCTTTACTTTTTTTCCAGATTTCATAGTCTAAAAAAGATGAAGTAAAAATTTCTTAATACAAGCACCATCAATTGATGAGTAGAGTATTTCAGACTTCATACTAGCCTGCGGCAAGCCGCTAACGCGTCTACAGACTTCATACTTCAATTGACCAATGACCAAAACGATTGTCGTCAAAATAGGCACTTCTAGCCTTACACAACCAGAAACAGGGCAATTAGCACTTTCTACGATTGCGACCTTAACCGAAACCCTTTGTCATTTAAGGCAGCAGGGCAATCGTGTAATTTTGGTTTCCTCTGGTGCGGTGGGTGTGGGCTGTGCCAGATTAGGCTTAACAGAACGTCCAAAAGCGATCGCCCTCAAACAAGCAGTAGCCGCAGTTGGTCAAGGCAGGTTAATGCGGATATATGACGATTTATTTACAACCTTGCAACAGCCAATTGCCCAGGTTTTGCTAACGCGCAGCGACTTAGTACAGCGTAGCCGATACCTCAACGTTTACAACACCTTTAAAGAACTGCTGGGGCTGGGCGTAATTCCCGTAGTTAATGAAAATGACACCGTGGCGGTCGAGGAACTGAAATTTGGTGATAATGACACCCTTTCGGCATTAGTAGCGAGTTTAGTTGAAGCAGATTGGCTATTTTTACTCACCGACGTAGATAGATTATATTCAGCCGATCCCCGTTCTGTACCCGATGCCAAACCCATTGCCTTGGTGAGTAATATCAAAGAATTGACGCAATTGCAAATCCAAACAGGCGGACAAGGTTCACAATGGGGTACGGGTGGGATGGTAACAAAAATATCCGCCGCCAGAATTGCGATCGCAGCCGGAGTGCGAACGGTAATTACTCAAGGGCGATTTCCCCGCAACCTCGAAAAGATTTTACAAGGTGAACCTTTAGGAACCCACTTTGAACCGCAACCAGAACCCACATCCGCCAGAAAACGCTGGATAGCTTATGGACTTGTGCCGATGGGAAAATTGTATTTAGATCAAGGTGCGATCGCGGCAATATCACAAGCTGGAAAATCATTATTAGCCGCAGGTATCAAAACCATAGAAGGAGAATTTGACACCCAAGACGCTGTGCAATTGTGCGACACCAACGGTAACGAAATAGCCAGAGGATTAGTAAATTACGGCAGCGATGAACTACAAAAAATCTGCGGGCGACACTCCAGAGAAATTCCCGAAATTTTGGGTTATGTAGGCGCAGATACCGTGGTGCATCGAGATAACTTAGTTTTGACTTAAATAGAATGTTTAGATTATGGCGGATAAGTTATCAACATAGTTGCAATTAATCCTGGCTCAGAATGATCATTATTGCTGGCTCCTACAGTTAACCGATCTCCGATCGCCTTTGATTTGGTCGAACCAGGCGATCGCAGCTAATGAACTACTGATCCGGCTGCCACTTCTCACATCGCCAATCCCAACCGCGTGTTGTCGCATGGCTTGAATCAATTGCTGTTTGTCGAAAATGCCTAACTCATCAATCTGCGATTGAACAACCATTTCCTCTAGCTTGGGTAAATTCTTGGCTAGTCCCTGCCAATACACCTCGTTGAAATTTCCCTTAAACCGCCGAGTCCGAATCGGTTCAGGTAGAATCCCGCCCATCGCTACTTGCAGCAGAGGTTTGGGAACTTCAGGGATTTCTCTTAATTCTCTGGGGAGACTGAGACTGTAGGTAATCAGACGCGGATCGAGGAAGGGTTGGCAAATGCGGATTCCCAGAGGTGCAGCAAGATACCAAGCAGCCCAATTTCCCGCAGATGCTTGCAGTCCTAGCAGATTTAAGGATTGCTCTACCGGATATCTGTTGATTTCACGTATAGTCGCTAGTGCCTTACCCCACATATCGTGCTGCTTGGCAAAATCAGGAAGAATCCAAGGAGGAATAGTAAATGAACCTAGCTTTGGCCAGCGTCCATAACCGCCTCGGATGAAAGCTGGTAAGCCCTCTCGCAGCACTGGCGGAATTAAAGGTTCAATTCCGAAGGGGTACAAAATTGACCAGAGACTCTGGTTCTTGGCAGTAGCCCATTGACGCGCTTCTTGTAGAGCCTTGTGCCAGTGACCTTGACGCATCAAATCTGCCAAGTGCATCCGATTTCCTTCGACAATCAGTTCTGCTCCCCCTCCACTCATAATCGCCGTCACCCCTAACTGAGCAGCTACATCCACCAGCACCTTTTCCATTGCTAAGTGGAATAAACCAGGATAAGGTTCGTCATAGGTAGGGATTTCTTGAGTAAACCACTGGAAGTCTAGAGCTGCATCCCCATCCACATACTGTGGTTCAATCGCGCCTCCTTGATCTACAACCATTTGAATGTAATCTGTTTCACCTGCCAGACTCCGCATTTGATAAACCAAAGAAAGGGTAATCAGCTTTCTGGGAGAGGTTTCTGCGGCTAGTAAGTCGCGGGCAATACACACTATAGAAGAGCTATCCATCCCTCCTGATAAGTGAGAAGCGGTTTTCTCGTCCTGAATGCGCTGTTTGACTGCTTGCCGAAAAAGGTCGATAAACTGTAAACCAGCTTCCTGGGGTGTGATATTTTCTATCGGTTGAATTTGCTTCATCCAGTCCCAAGACCAGATTTTTGTTGTCCGGCGATCGGGAGTGAATACTAAGAAATTACCTGGTAGAATCCGATGAATTTCCTCAAATGCCGTCTTTTCAGTAGCTAACTCGACAAAAGCATAGGGAAACATTAAGAATGAAGCGAGAAAGTCTTTATTAATGGCAGCTTGGGGAAGTCGTTGCGCTAATAATTGCAAACTAGTGCTAACCCAGGTGGTTTGGTTGTGGTGCGTCCAGTACAAGGGAAAGTTTCCTAGAGGATCACGCAGGGCTAAAAGACGCGATTCCTTGCGATCGAAAACCACCAGCGCAAATTCACCCTCAAGTTTCTCTAAACCTTGTGCGCCATCATGTTGGAAAATAGCCAATGCTAAAGCTGCGTCTGAGGCGAAGTCCTGCGGAAATGCTGGAGGAAAGCGACTTTTCCTGTCATCCTGGTAATAAATTCGTCCCATCAGTACCACTGCTATCTCTGTTGCGGAGTCTTGGGCGAATGTTACTAAGGAAGTTGCTGGCGAAAATAGATGAAATTCAGCGTTTCCGGTTGCTTCTAGGGTGACTTCAAATCCGGTTCTCATGTCTAACCCAAAATCATCCTATCAGTTCGCTTGTCCAAGACAATTGCTAGAGTTAACTGTTCCTGGAGGCATAGTGGTGTTACAAATTATTGCCTCTTGTATTTCAGCATTATTTAGATTGGCATTCGTTAAGTCAGCGTCAGTCAAATCGACTTCGTTGAGGTGAGCATTAGCCAAATTGGCATCTCTTAGTTTAGCCCCCTTTAACTTAGCATGAATCAGCTTAGCATCATGGATAGTTTTGCTCCCACTTAGATTAGCACCTGTCAAGTCAGCTCCTGTCAGATCGGCATAACTAAGATCCGCTCCTGTTAAGTTAGCCCCTGCCAAGTTAGCCCCTACCAAGTTAGCCCTTTGTAGGTCGGCGTTCTCTAGCTGAGTCGATTGCAAATCAGCGTTGGATAGTCTAGCTTTTTGTAGATAAGCTTTATTCAGGTTAGACCCACTCAAGTTAGCGTCTATTAGTATTGCTTTACCTAGGTTGATAGGCGACAAATCTGGTTGATAACCATCTCTTTGCTGATTCTGTGGATCTGAGCCAAAGCTCATGTTTTGCAGATTCGCCCCTGATAGTTCTATACCCTCCATATCAATTGTGGAGTCTGGTTTAGATTCGGGTTTAGTTTCTAGTTGTTTTTTATACTTTGAATAGTTATAAGTGTTTAACCCTGAATCATACAAGAAACGTAAGACTTGACCTTTCCGCCCAGCATTATCCGCTTCAAGCCTTAATTTGGCATCATTCGCAAGTATTGATGGGGAATCCTTCGATAGGATTCCTAATACTGATTGTGTCAAAGCTTTGGCTGCTGTAGATGTTGGCTGAAGTAATTCTGGTTTTTCTTTATCGCTTAGTTGTCCTAGTTTTCCGTCTGATACCAAATCTATCATCTTGCTCAGATAATCTTGCACCACTTCCTGGCTTTTTCTTTCTTCAAGGGCATATCGTTCTCTTTTCTGAGCTTGATCATTAACAAATAAAGTCAGCAAACCCAATGCAAGAGGAACGAACAACAATTGCGCCCAATCCCAACCTGTTTTACCTTGAAATCCCCATTTCCATGTATACGACTTTGGGTTTACCTCCCTCTCTTGAACTATAAGTGTAGGTGGTCGCGTAGAATTCTGCTCATTCACTCCTTTTGAGACGATATATACTCGCTCTACCATTTCTCTTGCCTCCCTAGGGCATAATTTTGCTAATTTCTTAAACTTGCCTGTGACTTAGTATCCCTAACCCTTTACTAACTAGCTGTACCAGTACCGTGAATTCGGCCCTTCGAGATAACGACCCTGGTAATAAGATTGAACTTGGTTTATAGACCCAAGCGAGTAAATTTTAGGTTGGAAATAAACTTTAGGTTGGGAATAATTTAGCTCGACACCTTCTAATTTTTTAGACATAAGTAGCCTCCTTTTGCTCAAGACTTATGACCTAATTGAGCGATTTTTACATTTCTTTCTTGCTTCTGCTGCCAAAAAAATCACTCGCCCACCACTTGTTAGAAAGGCTCTATTTACACTTATATTCTTCCTTAATTAAAGCCTACAAAAGTTGTTTTATCAATATTTTTATTAAGGAGGAAAACCTGAAAATTACTAGAATTTTTCATAATATCAGTTCAAAAAATAAGTGTTTACACCTTTAACTTTAATTATCGCTATCTATTCATCGACTATTGCCTTTAAGAATATCTGACAACTGGCATAAAGGGTTGACAATGAGCCTGTTCGTCAGTCACAACTAAGCCATTACACTCAACCCAGGCGTGGACTTGAAACGGATAGCGATCTATGCCGATAACTAAAGTTGCAGGTAAGGCGTAAAAAGTACGGAGAAGATGATAACCAACCAGAGCGCGTTCTTTACACACCATTGGTAAGAAAAGCTTACTAGCAGCAGTTTCCCGCACCATTCGATCTACATTCTCAATGATATCTGTTGTTCCTGTGGTGTCAGTTGGTAATACTGCACGATGCCAGTGCTGCCACAATGAGAGAGTGCGACTCCATCCGAGTAGACGAAAACTGAGCCAACTTAAGCTTAACAATAGCTCAACTGTAAGGCGATTTGGGGTTGGTTCAGGGTTGAATAAATTGCGGAAAATTGCACTGACTGTTTTAAAGAGCAAAAGTAAAATTTTGTTGATTACTTTTAATTGATATTGTATTAAATACAACAAAAAATTGAATGATTTTACATTAGTAACAAGTAGCTTTTTTTGCTTTAATTCCTGTAAGAGTATATTCAAGTCAGAGCGAACATTTTCTTCTGTTACATCATAGATTGTAGTTAGTTCGTTAACTGTCTCTTCTACCCCTTTTTCTAATACCAGTGACAACATTAATGTAGCAATTGCATCTAGACCATAAAACTGCCCATGCTTAAAGTCCAAGATTTGGGCTATCCCATCTTGTAAAAATAGAAATACGTCCCGATTAAGACTATAAGGACTGCTGTTTTCACCCATCAAGTTTGTCCTTTTATTCGTCTTGCTACTCTTTTCAATATCATCTACTTGGTATTCTAGATGTGTTAGAAAATTCTAAGCTCCATATTTAGACTGAAGTTCATTCAGTTGATTTCATTATTTAAGGGGATGTATTAGAAATCAAACTGATTAAAAATCATGCAAGTCATCGAACCATAATATGTATTATGGCAAGGTAAGATAGAGGCAAGAATATTTATTGTCAATTAAATTAGCTAAATCCAAGACATTATTTAACCTTGAGTGCAACCGAGCCAACCCAGCCTATTTCAAACTTTTCGGCGTAGCCTGCTGTTAGTAATTCAGTCAGCACCTACTGAGTTACGCACTCTGATATTTTTAACTCTAATTAGTGGTTCTAGCCCAGCAATTTCACTGTTTCTCAACAAAATTATTATTGACCAAATCTCCCATTTATTAGGGAAATTTGCTACAGCAAGCTCGCTCGCTCTTATCCTACAAGAACCACTATTACTTGGTAGCATTAGCGGATTAATATTACTTAATTTATTAACCGAATCAATAAACGGGATTACCAACTTTGTTTTTTCTTCGCTGCGCGATCGCGTTCAAGGTTTTGCTCAAAGTATTGTGCTGAATAAAGTTGCTAATTTTACAGATATCGCGTTATTTGAAACACCCGAATTATTGAATTTGGTGCAACTGGCAGAAACAGGAATAGAACGGCTCAAGGAACTATCTTTGCTTGTAATCACAACTTTGCATGGTTTTTTTATTTTAATTCCTGCTATTTTGGTCTCTGGCTCAATTGCTTGGTGGATACCGTTAATTTTATTTACCTCTGCTACACCAGCTATTTACGTGGAATTGACTTACCGCAAAAAAAGTTGGGAAGTCGAAGAAACTCAGGCGAGTCTTGTCCGCCAAATGAACTTGTATCGGGATGTCTTGGTGGGTGAAGCTTATGCCAAAGAATTACGCTTATTTCAGCTACAACCTTTATTGCTGACTCGGTGGCACAGTCTTTTCCAGACCATGTTTAGATCGATGCAGCAAATCCGTAAAAAAGGGACGGTGCTGGTAATTTCTTGGTCAATTGTGAATGGATTAGGAGCCGCTTTACCCTATATTTATGTTGTTATGGGAGCTTTACGCGGAATTTATACTTTAGGAGATTTAGCACTTTATGCAGGTTTAATCCTACAAGTACGCCAGAGTTTGTTTTTACTGATTAATAATGGTTCTAACTTGTATGATGTGGTTTTGGGTACCCGTCCGATTTTTCAATTATTAGAACTGAAGCCGAAATTGCGGTTATCGTTAGCTTTAAGGTATGATACTGCTGTTAATTTGTCGTTAACAAAGCAACAGGGAATCGAAATCAAGAACTTATCTTTTGCTTATCCTGGTAGCGACAGCAAGATTTTAGACAACATCAACCTCACAATTCAGCCGCAGCAAACGATCGCCTTAGTAGGGGAAAATGGTGCGGGGAAAACGACTCTGGCTAAGTTACTCTGTCGCCTGTACGATCCAAGTAGTGGCGAGATTTTGTGGAACGGACAGGACTTACGGGAAATTGACTTAGCACAGCTATACTCACGCGTTGCTGTGGTAATGCAAGATTATGCTCGGTTTCCCGCTACAGTGTGTGAAAATGTGGGTTTTGGATACTTACCTGCGCTACAGGATATTAACGCTATCAACGAGGCACTGAGGACAGCTGGAATTGCCAAGGCTGTGGACAATCTCCCGCAAGGCTTAGAGACAATATTAGGTAAGCAATTAGCAGGTGGGGTAGACTTGTCAGGAGGACAGTGGCAAAGAATTGCGATCGCTCGTGCGCTGATACGATTATCCTCAGCACAACTATTAATTTTGGACGAACCTACAAGCGCACTCGATCCGAAAACCGAGCATGAAATTTACCAGCTTTTACGTACCATTGCTACTAATAAAATGACTGTTGTCATCAGTCATCGTTTAGCTTTATGCAAACTGGCAGGCCGGATTATTGTGTTAGAAAATGGCAAAATTATAGAAACAGGAAGTCATAAGGAATTAATAGCAAGAGGCGGACAATATCATCTCATGTTTAATCGGCAAGCAAGTAGCTATCAGTAGTCCGAACTATCAGATTAGGGTTTGATTACAGTCTCCGCTTTTTTTGTCACTTTTTCAACCCGTCAAACTCACGTTACCTAATGTTTTCAAGGGGTCTGTGCGTCTAAAGCCTCTATCTGGCTTGGTTTTACGCTGATGTCGCCTCTTGAAGCCTGTACCTTTACTCTTAAGTACGAGCTAATAAGGGAGCCGCCGCTAGTAGTGTTTGTGTATAAGGGTGCTGCGGGTTGGCAAAAATTTGTTTTGTCGGGCCAAGTTCGACAATTTTACCCCCATTCATCACAGCAATGCGATCGCATAAAAATCTCGCTAACCACAAATCATGGGTAATAAATAGATAAGTTAACTCAAACTCTTCTTTTAACTGCAACATCAAATCCAATACTTGCGACTGCACACTGGCATCTAACATACTCACAGGTTCATCGCAAATCAACAGTTTAGGACGAGTAATTAAAGCCCGTGCGATCGCCACTCGTTGTTGTTGTCCCCCCGATAAATCTGACGGAAAACGTTGATAATAAACTTCTGGCGGTGTTAACCCAACTTTTTGCAACATCCACAATACTTCTTCTTTGGCTTTTGCTGCATCAGCCAGATTGTGAATTAACAAAGGATCGCCTATACTCTGCCCTACAGTCATCGCCGGATTTAAACAAGCATGGGGGTCTTGAAACACCATTTGCATTTGTCGGCGAGAAGAGCGAATTTCTTGGCGTGATAGCTTGGTTAAATCCTTGCCTAAAAATTCCACCTTACCAGCAGTAGGACGGATTAGCTGTAAGATAGTCCGCGATAGTGTGCTTTTTCCACAGCCCGATTCACCAACTAAGCCTAAAATTTCTCCCGGAAACAGTTCCAGGTTAATTCCATCTACGGCTTTGATTGTTTGACTTTCCGCTTTAAACAGTCTTTCAATCAAGTTAGGTTCTATAGTGTAGTGTTGCTTGAGTTCTGTAACCCGTAAAAGTGGCGATTGACTATCAAGTGTTGGTTGTGAACCATCTTCCCCACTCCCATCTACAGCCTGAATATGCAAAGCAGCTTGTAAAAGAGATCGCGTATATTCATGTTGAGGGTTGCCAAACACCGATGTAGTCGCCCCCATTTCTACCATTTTGCCGTTGTACATTACACCGATGCGACTACAATATTCTGCCACCATTGCCAAATCGTGAGAAATCAGCAACAGTGCCATATTTTCTTCAGCACACAGACGAGTTAATTCTTGTAAAATCTGGGCTGAGACAGTGACATCTAAACTAGTGGTAGGTTCATCAGCCACAATTAACTTAGGATTTAGGAGGAGAGCAAGAGCGATCGCTACCCGTTGTCGCATTCCACCACTAAACTCATGAGGATACTGATTCCAGCGACTCGCCGGGATTTTCACCTTTTCCAACGTCGCCAGTGCTTTTTCTTTCGCTTCCTTGGCTGATAGTTCTGGTGAATGTGCTTGCAAAGTTTCCAGACAATGTTTACCAATCGTCATTAATGGATCAAGGCGTGTCATTGGGTCTTGGAAAATCAGTGCTACCGCCTCCCCCCGAAATTTCCGCAACTGAGGTAACGTTAAATCAAATACTGATTGCCCCTGAAAAGTTACTCGTCCCTCAACCAGACTCGAAGGCGGTAATAACCGCATCGCCGCCCTTCCTAAAGTCGATTTACCACAACCAGACTCCCCTACCAAACCCATTCTTTCCCCTGGTTGCAGTGTAAAAGAAACATCATCAACCGCCCATCTCAGTTCTTCCCCGCCACGCTGAGGATAGGCAACTCGTAAATTTTCTATACAAAATAAAGCATCACTCATATTTATTTATCAGCCCAGAGCTACCAGCTAGAATAATTTCAAATTTTAGCTAGTCTATCAAATTCCCCAAACTTCCTGTTCCTAGTGACGGATAAAAACTCCGCGTCACTCTGCGTTTACCTCATCATCCCTCTGCGTTTTCACCCCAAACTAAAAAGGCGCTCCCCATCAGGAGAGCGCCTTCAACTATTTAGTTATTGCTTCTATCTCAGCAAATTAGCCGTTGATAGCAGGAGCAGTCAAAGCAACAGGAGCAACTTCACCAGCAGCCAAGTCTAAGGGGAAGTTGTGAGCATTACGCTCGTGCATTACTTCCATACCCAAGTTAGCGCGGTTGATGATATCAGCCCAGGTGTTAATTACACGACCTTGAGAATCAATCACAGATTGGTTGAAGTTGAAACCGTTCAAGTTGAACGCCATTGTGCTTACGCCCAACGCTGTGAACCAGATTCCGATGACAGGCCATGCAGCTAGGAAGAAGTGCAAGGAACGGCTGTTGTTGAAGGACGCGTATTGGAAGATTAAGCGACCGAAGTAACCGTGCGCTGCAACGATGTTGTAGGTTTCTTCTTCTTGACCGAATTTGTATCCGTAGTTTTGAGATTCGTTTTCGGTGGTTTCACGAACCAAGGAAGAAGTTACCAAAGAACCGTGCATCGCAGAGAACAAAGAACCGCCGAATACACCAGCCACACCGAGCATGTGGAAGGGGTGCATCAGGATGTTGTGTTCTGCTTGGAACACGATCATGAAGTTGAATGTTCCAGAGATACCCAAGGGCATACCATCAGAGAAGGAACCTTGACCGATGGGGTAAATCAAGAATACTGCGGTAGCAGCAGCCACAGGTGCAGAGAATGCTAGGCAGATCCAAGGACGCATACCCAAGCGGTAGGATAGTTCCCACTCACGTCCTAAGTAGCAGAATACGCCAATCAGGAAGTGGAAGATTACTAGTTGGTATGGGCCACCGTTGTACAACCACTCGTCTAAGGAAGCAGCTTCCCAAATTGGGTAGAAGTGCAAACCGATAGCGTTGGAGGAAGGAACAACTGCACCGGAGATGATGTTGTTTCCGTAGAGTAAGGAACCTGCAACAGGTTCACGGATACCATCGATGTCTACGGGGGGAGCAGCGATGAAGGCGATTACGAAGCAGGTGGTTGCAGCTAGCAAGGTGGGGATCATTAGTACACCGAACCAGCCGATGTATAGGCGGTTGTTGGTGCTGGTGATCCAGTTGCAGAACTGCTCCCATACGTTGGCGCTTTTGCGCTGTTGTAAGGTTGCTGTCATGTCTTTATGATTGCTTTGGTTATGTATGTTTCAGGTGTTTTCACCTGTTGTTACATATCTTAAAAGTAACTATTGAGTTTTGTAAAGTAATCTGAGGAAAGATTTATTAAATCAAGTTATAAGTTAAATTTATACTGAAAATTTTAGGGTGAGCGTTGAATAAATCTGTCGCTCACCCCAAAAGAGTTATTCTGAGATTGTGTAAGATTTGGCAAAATTAGTTGCGATCGCTCAACACCACTCCATACAAACTACTTTGATGATTTGGCTGATTGTTGTTTTTTACGTGCCAACAATCCTAGTCCAAACACAGATAACCCCAAAATCGCACTTGGTTCTGGAACTGGACTAGCAGTGTATGTAACAGGCTGAACGCTGTTTCCCGCAATAAAATTCTCAGCGTTGATAGTGAAAGCATTCACTACATATTGCAATCCTAAACCTTGCCCTGGGGGAATTTCGCCCAAAAAGTTCGTGAAAACAGCCGCTAGAGAATCATCAGCTTCGGTGTATGTCTGACCACCGAAGGTAGCATAAATTTTTAAGCCTTCATCCACTGTCACAAATTGGTCGTCTGCGGCGGCGGCTTGGTTAAAGGAAAAATTGCCAATCAGCGTTCCATCACTGTTGGAGAAGTCATATCTAATGATTGCAGCTTGGGCTGGAAAGGTTTCCCCAGCAGCAAAGAATAATACAGTTCCTACTGTCGCTGCTGCTAATTTTTTCAACATTATTTTTCTCTTAAATAGTAAAAGTGGATTTTTGGCAGCAGAGAAGAAGTAATGAACATCTCTGCAATTGAAAGCTTGACTAGGGGCGAATGTCACTAAGAAAAGGTGAAACCCTTATCAGGAATTGGTGTAGGGGTATAGGGGAGAAGTATTTAATGGTCGTTTTTATTCTTTTCTTCATATCCCTCTACCCCCTTATACCTAAAACCCCAGTGAGTAGTATTTTCTAGCCTCTAACCTCTAGTCTCTAGCCTCTTCAAGATGCCGAACCTGTCAAAGCAGCTTTCATAGTTTGGAAGATGTGGCTTTGGTCTACCACTCCGCGAACACCAGGTGCAAAGTAAGTTGTCCCAGTGGTATCTGTAAACCGCACTTCTTGTCCTAACAATCTTGTCAGTGTTGAAGAGTAAGCACCTTGGTAATAAACAGGTACAAGCCGACGACTATGAGTACCCCAAAGGTATTTATATCTTGGGTCAGAACCCCAAAAGTGACCTGCATCACGGGGATTTTGCTTGTTGTATGTAATATCCTTGGCGTTATATTTCAAGCCTCTGGCTTGATTGGGGTTATAGTTGGCATTTAGTTTAGAAACAAAGTCATTATTGAGAGTCAAATAGTGGTCGTGGTCAGCAGTCACGAGGAGTAAGTTTTTGCTCCAACCACCATTATCTTTGACCCAGTTAATAACTTCTTGGACTGCTTTATCAAAGTCATTCACAGTACCAATGAGGTTATCCATGTTGTTGTCGTGAGCAGCCCAGTCAATATCGCCACCTTCAATCATCAACCAAAAACCGTCTTGGTCTTTACCCAGGACTGTGAGCGCAGCTTTTGTTAAATCAGCCAAAGTTGGGTTCTCGTTAATTTCTCTAGCGATGAAACTAGCATCGGTTTCACCAGGAGAGAGAGGACGAACTGTATCCGGCGTAGGCCCAGTAACTGGGTTGCCATTTCCATCAATTACAGGCACACATTCATTCACTGAACCAGGAATGTACTGTCTTGATGGACAAGCGTCGGAAGAAGCTGCACCTCTAACAACAGAGCTATAGACAGAGAAATTATCTAGACCGGTAGTACTGTAATCACCTTTAGAAGAACTGGTAGGTAAGTTACCATTTTGTCCACGCGCACCATATAAACCAAACAATCTACCGCCTTGATTGGGGTCAACTGTTGCTGAGGTGTTTAACAGTACTTGGGTAGCATTTGGCCCACGTTCCAAAAAGGTATAGCCATATCTGTTGGCTTCAGGAGTGGGGTTATTTCTGAGATGCTCGTAAGTATCTTGGGTGATGTACTCATAAGTATAGGCTGGGCCAGTATTAGACCTATTTTGAAAGTCTAAGGGATGTCCACCACCTAACAAAACATTGGGTTTGAAGTTCAGCAATGTTTGTTGCAAAATGCTGTCTTGGTTGCTTAAAGCAGGGTTGTAAACGCTGTCGTACTTACTTCGACGGTTGACGAAAGATGCCGCAGCAGCAGGGGTAGCATGGCTCACAGGTACAGAAGTAACAAGGCCTGTAGCTTTGCCTTGTTGTTGGGCAATTTCTAAAATAGTGGTTAACTTCCGCTCATAGATATCTACACCCAAGGCGTTGTTATAGCTCTTTACACCTGTATAGAGAGTTGTGGCGGTGTTAGCAGAGTCAGGATAACTCCACTTGATGTACTCTCTGTTGTAGCTACCAGGACTAGCCGGAGTCAGAGGAATCCAAGGTGCAGGGCCTCCTTGGCTGATGTCATAGCCTGCTAAGTTACCGTTGGCTGTGCTGTTACCGTCAGCTCGCTCGCCTTGGTTAAAAGGTGTAGGTAAAAATGAGAAACCAGGACGAACAGGACTTGCACCTGTTAAGCTATTGGAGCCATCCAATGCTGAGTTATTAGTTAGATGTACTTGATTGGTTGGGTTAGCTGGTGTACTACCTTGAATGGTTGTCCCGTAAGTGGTGACTAATCCATAGCCAGCCAAATTTTGAAAGCTTAAACCAGAACCTTTACCACTGGTGTAGAAGGGAGCGCCTTTAGCTAGGGCTGCGGCTCTTGCCATATTCCAACCCATACCATCGCCAATCATAATAATGACGTTGATTCCATTTCCACCAGCAGCGAGGGCTGGGGCTGGGTTAGTAAATGTCAGCAGTGTGCTAGAGAAAAGGCAAGCCATAGCAAAGCTAAGCACTCGCCTGTACTTTTGCCAAAATGAACTCATTGCAGTGCGCCTTGTAAAATTAATTAAGCAAGTGTTAGCAGTTAGCTATTGATAAAAATTGTGTTCCAGATGATCAGAGTAAAAGTCTGGAGGTAAGTTTGCTTGAGACTGAATTGGTTGAACAGCATTAGCTGTTTGTGGAACTGGTATTCTCAGGGATAGAGAGACTGTGAGAATTAGACCAGATAAAAAACAAGCTAATAAACGCCAATGCTGTTTAATTAAAGAAATCATCGCATCATCTCCTCTAGGGATGGAAACAAAATTTTCTCTGCTTGGGCGCGATCGCTACATTCTTCGGCTGGTAAATTACACATACAACTAGTATTAGCAATGTCGGTAATTTGACCGCGCAAGCATTTCACACTCTGAATCACTAAATATGCTGCAAAAACAGCGATTAACGCCGCTACTAATAAACTGATGACTCCATCCGCCCATGTCCAATTCAGCCAGATAACTGCGATCGCAGCTAACACTGCACCAACTGAACTAGCGACATCCGCCAAAAGATGAAGAAAAGCACCTTTGATATTCAGGTCTTGATGACTGCATCCATGTAGATATAAAGCATTAAAACTGTTAATTCCCAAGCCAATTAAGGCTGTGGCTAACATTGGGATACCAAGAATCTCCACATCTGGAGATTGCAGCCTTTCTAACGCTTCTTTGACAATCCAGCCAGCAATACAAGCTAAACTGATCCCGTTTACCAAGGCTGCCAAAATATCTAATCGGTAACGTCCTAATACATTGTGCTTAGATATGGATTGAGATAGCCAAGAAGCTACTAGTGCTAAACCCAACGCTGCTACATCCGAGAGAATGTGTTCAGCATCTGCTAATAGAGACAGACTGTGACTCCAAATTCCTGCACTTAATTCCACACAAAAAAAGACACTCAGTAAAACTAAGGCAGTCCACAAAGCCTGAAATTTTTGCTTCACTTGGCTTGATTGCATCGAATCTGACCTGATATACCTACTGGAATTTATTTTCAATAATAAGCTATCAGTCAGACGCTCTCCCGCTGAAAGCACCATTATGAGATACCTGAATACCTGTACATTCCCGCGTTCAATTTATCAGCCTTTAGGTTAACGATTGAGTAAATAAGGTTTAATAGCGGGTAAAAATCAGTAAAAACTTGGAGATATTATGTAATAATGATAATCATTTTAATAATTAGTGGTGTCTACTATATTTTATGTAGGACTTACGCAAAAAACTCTCAAACTCTTATTTCTCCGTGAACTCCCGAAGTTTGCTCAACGCGGGGAACCCGCGCACGCAACTTCTCTGTGCGTCTCTGTGCTACCCTCCGGGAAGCCGCTTGCGCGTCTACGATTTTCCGTGGACTGTACGTAACTCCTTTTATGTATAAGCGCGGAGGATACGTAAATAAATGGCGATCGCTCCAGAAAATAACCATGTATATCTTGGAGCGATCGCCATCAGCTAAAAGTAGTATTTTGCAGATGCTACTGAATAGATTCAACTCGCAGTTAACTATCTGTAATACCTATCGTTGCGGTTATACCTGTCGTTTCTGTAGTATCTATTGTCTCTGTCATACCGATCGTTTCTGTAGTATCTATCGTTTCTGTTAAAACGATCATTTCTGTAATAGCGATCATTTCTGTAGTATCTATCGTTTCTGTTAAAACGATCATTTCGGTCATACCTATCGTTTCTGTTATTGCCAACAGCAAACTCAGCGCGGCAACCATTTCGTACCCAGATACGATTTCCTCGGTAGCCCCAATTGTTTCGACAACTGGCGTTAGATAATTGTCTAACAAATCTCACTCTACCTCTACCAGGTACTGAACAAATACTCCGCCGATTATTCTGGCTAGAA
Organism: Nostoc sp. TH1S01; assembly: GCA_018993265.1. Classification (GTDB taxonomy): domain Bacteria; phylum Cyanobacteriota; class Cyanobacteriia; order Cyanobacteriales; family Nostocaceae; genus Nostoc_B. The sequence continues at coordinate 7,877 of JAGKSW010000148.1, read as the reverse complement.
CAAGTGATTATCTCTTGGGCTGAAGCTGGGGTAGCAGCGCCCAAAAGTGTACCGATACTGATACTAGCAGCCATAAAGGTAGCTGCAATTATGGGAAAGCGCATAACCATATCAATTATTAGACTGATTCAAGAATTTTCAACAGGAACTATAGTAATTGTAGCGAACAAGATTAATAGGTAATTTTGCTATAAAAGTTGAACGCACAGAAGATTTGCGTTCGGCAAAATCTAGGCTTTAGCTGGGCAGTGGCAATCTATATCTAAGAATTAAATATTATTAACTACATTTAAGAAGTAGCACTTTTTCAGTAATTAATAGTTATCTTGAACCTGACAGCAAAGTATATTTTTTCTGCTGAGATATTTTAGCCTAATCAAAATTAGCTGAGATATTATAGAGGGTATTTCAAAAAAACGCAGGTAAATTTGATTGAGATTTATGTAGAATTACTTGCCATTACTCTTGCATAAAATACCAAATTTAATCTTTTGCTGCGGCGCTAAATATAAGTAAAACATGATCAACTGAGGAGTCTGCTATGGAACCGCTTGACCTGAAATGGATACGTAGCCAGTTTCCAGCACTAACACAAAAAATCAATGGTCAACCTGCTATTTTTTTCGACGGGCCAGGTGGAACGCAAGTGCCAGGTGCAGTATTAGATGCGATGAACGACTATCTGGTGAGGTCAAATGCTAATGCTCATGGGTATTTTGCCACCAGTGCGCGTACAGATGCTACTATTAACTCTGCTCGTGCAGCGATCGCAGATTTTTTAGGATGTGATAGTGATGAGGTGGTATTTGGTGCGAACATGACCACCCTTACCTTTAGTTTAAGTCGGGCTATTGGTCGAGAATTGCAGCCAGGTGATGAAATTATTGTGACGCGGCTAGATCACTATGCAAATGTTTCTTCTTGGTATGCATTAGAAGAACAAGGTGTAATTATCCGCGTTGTGGATATTAATGTTGATGACTGCACCTTAGATATGAGCGAACTAGAACGGCTGATTAATTCCAAGACAAAATTAGTCGCCGTCAGTTATGCTTCCAATGCTGTGGGTACAATTAATGATATTGCCGCGATCGCAAATTTGGCTCATACAGTTGGTGCTTGGGTATTTGTCGATGCAGTTCACTATGCACCCCACGCACCGATTAATGTCCATAGCTTAGATTGCGACTTTTTAGCTTGTTCTGCTTATAAATTCTTTGGCCCCCACGTTGGCATTTTATACGGTAAACGAGAACATCTAGAACGCTTGCAACCATATAAAGTTAAACCTGCACCCGATGAAGTTCCCTCACGCTGGGAAACTGGGACTCTGAATCATGAGGGTTTAGCTGGCGTAGTTGCTGCAATTAACTATTTAACTAAACTTGGTTGTCATGTTTCACCTGCAATTGATAACGAACTAGTTGCAGCCTTAATTGCAGCTGACAAAGAAGGGTTACAAACATTTAGTTGTCCCCGTTTTCTCAAATCATCAGAACCAGCAAGCATCACCTCTGCTTATCACAGTCGGCGTGCGGCTTTAGTTGCAGCTATGTCCGCCATCCAGCAATACGAACGCGAACTAAGCCACAAATTAATTTCTGGACTATTAGAAATTCCTGGGTTAAGCTGCTATGGCATCACCGATGCAACTCGTTTTGCTTGGCGGACACCAACAGTAGGTGTGCGACTAGCTAAAAAAACCCCTGAAAGTATTGCTAAAGCATTAGGCGATCGCGGTATTTTTACATGGCATGGTCATTTTTATGCGCTAGGTTTAATAGAGAGGTTAGGTGTAGAAGCTAGTGGTGGCTTACTGCGAATTGGATTAGCACACTACAACACCGTCGAAGAAATTCATCAGTTGTTGTATCTGTTGCAGGAAATAGCAGAGCTTCCTGATGATTAATTTATATTTTTCAAGATGCGGGGTTATCTTAACCCCGTGAGGTTTTATGGAAACTCACCTAAAATATTACGATTTAGTATTACTAAATGGCTGGGTTATTGACCCCAGTCAATCACTGAACGGTCGTTTTGATATTGCTATACGTGATGGTAAAATTGCCGCAGTTAGCAAGCAGTTAAAAACTTATAAATCCCAGCTAAAATTTGCAGCAGGTAATTATTTAATTTGTCCTGGTTTTATTGATTTACACGTTCATGTTTATGAGTGGATGACAACATTTGGTGTGCCAGCAGATGATGTTGGAATTAATGCCGGAGTAAGCACAATTGTTGACCAAGGTAGTAGTAGTCCATTTACATTTTCTGGCTTTAAATCCAAGATTGTGGAGACATCACAAACAGATGTCCGGAGTTTTTTGTTAGTTAACCACGCAATAGCTCAAACTATTGGTAACATAGTTTCCGGGTTAGAAAGTCCAGAAAAAATAGATATAGAAACCTTAATTAAAGTAGCGCAAGCAAATCCAGAAATTGTGCGTGGCTTTAAAGTACACGCTGATTCCGGCTCGATATCACGCTGGGGAATGGACGTACTAAAATTAGCGAGAGAAGTAGGCGATCGCACTAATTTACCCTTATATGTTCACACTGGAGAATTGTTTCCTGTAGACGAAGCCAATCGACCAAATCCAGAAAAGGTAGTAGAAAATGCGCTGTCGTACATGAAACCGGGAGACATTTTAGGTCACTGCTACAGTTGTCAACCAGACGGGTTAATGGGAAAGCGCACTCAAGTTCCAGAGTGGTTGTATGCAGCGATTGATAGAGGCATATTATTAGATTTAGGACATGGACTAAAATTTAGCTTTGATATTGCGCGGCGGATGATGGCGCAGGGCGTGTTTCCTCACACTATTAGTAGTGACGCGCACGGTAATTTTAAGCAGATGCACGATGATTCAACGCTGAATTATAGTTTGTGTGGTGGAATTTCTAAACTAATAGCCTTGGGATTAAATTTAGCAGATGCGATCGCGGCTGTCACTATCAACCCAGCCCGTGTTTTAAAAGCTGACGCAGAACTTGGAACTTTAAAAGTTGGTTCCATTGCAGATATCACAATTCTCCAGTTAGTAGAGGGTGATTGTTTACTTTTTGATGCTTTAGAACAGCCATTAAAAGCTAAACAAAAACTCATTCCCATTGGGGTAGTGCGTTCAGGTAAGTTAATTCAACCTAATTGTCGCTTATTACGGGATTTAGTTGCGATCGCTTGAATGTCTTCTAGATTTACAGCAGTTTCGATATTCGTGAAATACGGTAGAGACGTTACATGTAACGTCTCTACATGGTTTTAGGTTTTACGCTTGTACCTCATGTACTCAAAATATGCTGTAACAGATGATAATTTAAGCCTAGAATTAAAGTTCTAGGCTTAATAAAAATGCGAAAAGTCTATGTCTATTCGCCAGTAATTGAAAGTCCATCAACCCAAACTCTGGGAGAAACACCACCGGGAGTTAATTCGACTTCTTTTTCTACATAAACAATAGACTTTAGAACTTGTAAGAAATCGCCAGCCACAGTAGCTGACTCAATACTTGTCTTCTCGCCTTTGTTAATTAACCAACCATCAAAAGGTAAAGAAAAAGAACCTTGTAAAGCTTTCACCCCAGCATGTAGAGCTTGTAAATCATCAATCAAAATTACATTTTCCGCAGTTTCTAAACTAAATTTCTGCTCAGGGGTTGCGGCTGCAAATATATGATAAAAGTTAGGACTGACGCTGACTTTTGCACCAATACTGGCATTACCTGTAGGTTGAGCATTCAGTCTTTTAGCAGTACCAGCACTGTGAAGAAAACCTGTTAACACGCCATTTTCAATTAATTTTACTTGACGCGTTGGTGTTCCTTCACCATCAAAAGTTTCTGCACCAATATTAGCCGGATGTAGTGCATCATCATAAACTGAAAGCAATGGAGAAGCGATTTCTTTACCTAAATCATCAGGAGTAGACAGACTTTGCTTATCTAAAATATTTTGAGCATTGAACAAATTAGAAAAAGCACCCAGCAAACTTAAAAAAGCATCAGGCGAGAAAACAACCAAATATTTACCAGACTTAACCTTGTCGTAGTTTAAATGACTGATAGTTTTGTCTGCTGCTTCTTTGATGCAACCATTAATATCAAGCTCATCAACACGGCGGCTGATTCTATAAGCGTTACCACTGCGGGGTTTTTTATCTTCTTCTTCGGTTTTGCTGTAAAGATAAACTGAGGCGATAGAGTGCGATTCAGTTCTGATTGCACCATCACTATTGAGATAAAATCTATCAATATCTCTTTGTGCCAAACCGTTGTAAGGTACACCTTGAATTGCTGGATGAGCCGATAGTAATTCTTTTTCTGCTACTAGCAATTTTTCTATGAGTTCAGAAACTGGGGCTTGGGGTGCTTTATCTTCTGGTGTATGTTCAATAGGAACAGTTGCTTCTGGACTAAAATCAGGAACGTTTTCTTTGACACCAAAAAAACTAGCATCGTAGGCAGTTTTTAATGCTAATTCTAATCCTTTGGGGTCTACATCTGTGGTGCTGGTAATGCCAATTGTGTTTTGTTCATTCCAAACACGCACGGTAACACCAGAGCGATTGGAAGCTTTAACTTGTTTTGGCTCACCCTGATCTACTTGGACGCTAGTTTCGTCTATTATTGAGCCATAGATGTCAAATTTTTTAATGCCAAGTTTATTAGCATTTTCCTTGGCGTAATTTGCGATTTCAGTGATATTAGGCATAGTCAAATTTTAGATTTTGGATTTTAAATTAACCGCAGATGAACGCAGATGGACGCAGACATCTGTGTACATCTGTGGTTTGATATATGAATGATTAACGTCCACCTACTGTTATGGAATCAACTTTGATGTGTGGTTGTCCAACTGTGGTGTAAATACTGCCACTAACGGAACCGCAGAAACCAGGTGCTAATTCTAGGTCTTGGGAACACATGGAAATTTTATTCATAATTTCCTTGGCTTCACCAATGAGAATTGCTCCTTTTAATGGCTTAGTAATTTTGCCATTTTCAATTAAATAAGCTTCATCGACACTAAAGTTAAATTGACCTGTAGCGCCAACACTACCGCCGCCCATTTTTTTACAGTAAATACCTTTATCAACAGAGGCAAATAAATCTTCGTTGGTGTAGTCGCCAGTGGCAATATAAGTGTTACGCATCCGGCTGGCAGCAGCAAAGGTATAATTTTGACGGCGACCACTGCCTGTTCTGGGGTGTCCGGTACGCCAAGAACCTGCTCTATCTGCTAAGAAGTTTTTGAGAACGCCTTTTTCTATGAGTAATGTTCTCTGGGCTGGCATACCTTCGTCATCCATATCGATTGTCCCGAAGGCATTGTCAGAACGCCCTTCATCCCAAGCGGTTAAACTTTCGTGAGCGATTTTTTCGCCTTTTTTATCGGCAAATGGGGTGACATTACGCTCAATTTGAGTGGTTTCTAGCAAATGTCCGCAGGCTTCGTGGAAGATTACGCCACCAAAGTGATTAGCCATGATGATGGGGTAAGTACCAGATTCAACGTAATCTGCATATAACATCTTGCCAGCAGATTCAGCTATTTGCTCGGCGGCTTGAGTATAATCCCAAGTTCTCAGGAAGTTAGCATCGCTGGTGTTTCCGGCACGTTCACCAATGGAAGCCCGATTTGCACCATCAGCACACAACAAGTTAAATCCTACTGATTGGGTGAGGCGAATGTCACGAGCAAAGGTGCCATCACTAGAAGCCACTAATACTTCTTGCCAATCTCGGAAATAAGTGGCGCGGCGAGATTGTACATGGTTGGCTTTTTGGTTGAGAGCAGCAGTACCATCCAAAAGAACTTCGCCCATTTCGCGGATTGAACTACACAGCCCTAACCAGCCATCTTTGCCTCTTTTTGTGGCGTAATCTCGCAATAATTCTAGGTTGATTTCTGGGATGAAGGAATAAGGCGCGGGTAGTTGTAAGCCTAAAATGGAAAGTCCTTTTTCTAAAGCTGCTTTTAACCCAGAAAAGGAAAGGTCATTTGTGCTGACATAGCAGTCAGCTTTGCCGCGAAATACTCTCACGCCTGCGCCTGTTGCCAAACTCGGTGAAATGCTGGTGATAGCATCATCTTCTGCTAAACAACTAATATAATTGCGGCGCTCTAAGAAAAATTCGATGAAGTCAGCACCAGCGGCGCGTCCTAGTCCCAAAAGGGTAGCCAGTGGGGCTTCCCACGTTTCATCGAATCGTTCTGTAGTGGAGGAGTATTGTAAGGTCGGTAGTTGGTTCGAGAGAAGTAGGGTACTTGTAAGCATGGGTAGCCTCGTCTGCTGGCCGAATTTCAGGAATTTAACTGAAAAATCCTAGTGTGTTAACTCTAGCAAATTTACCCAGAATGGAGGGAGTTGGGAGTGGGGAGTGGGGGAAACTGGGGTATGGGGGATGAATTTTTCCATGTATATACATAATTTGGATTCACCATGTATATATTGATAAGCAACAGTGAAGAAGTTTTTGTCCCCTATTCCCTACTCCCAACTCCCCACTCTCTTTCTCCATCACTTTGACGGGCGAAGATTTCAATCATTTCGCTGCGGGTGAGGTTATTTTTTGCTGCCAATTCTGCAAGGTTTTCCCAAGCTGTATCTGTAAGTCTGATAGACCTTAATTGTTTGGGTTCCGAGCCGTAATCCATTTGGAATTTACCGGAGGAATGGCGTTTACGTCTGGGTGTTTTCTGCTTTGTACCGGAATATTTATCTGTAATTTCAGTTTTGGGAGTTTGATTATTAGTGATTAAATTAATCAGGTTATCAATTAAGCGATCGCTCGTGCATTGGTAAGTCAGCCTAAAATAGTTTTGGCAGATGAACCAACCGCCGCCCTTGATAAACAATCTGGGCGCGATGTTGTGGAGTTAATGCAATCACTTGCCAAAGAGCAAGGCTGTACAATTTTGCTAGTCACCCACGATAACCGCATTTTAGATATTGCTGACCGAATTATTTACATGGAAGATGGACATCTGGTGAGAGATGGGGTGAGTGCTGTTGCGATGGAGAAGTAAGCTGTTCTGCATTTAATTTACATATTGAGGCAGCAGGGAGTCTTCTGTGTACACACAAAATCGCAAATTTGCAGTATGAAACCGCATCCCGCCTAGAACTAAAGTTCCAGGCTGATAGCCAAAGTCCACTCAAGTGGACTGGAATGAGTTTCTTTTTGAGTCCTTTTAAGAGGACTTACGCTATGAGACTCTGAATTAATTCCGAGGCGGGACTGTAATTGTGTACCTTTTAACCCTAAAAATGCTGCATCAGTAATGTTAAATTCTGCATCGGCAAACAGCAATGACTTATTTTCTAAATTTACCGCACCTCTATTACCCAATGTAGCAACTTCCCCGAAGCAATCGCCCACGGCACGAGATAGGGGTAGAGCTTGGTTGTAAAATGACAATGCCTGCTACTTTTCTTTTAATGCGTCGGAAACTCGACCAATGTTATTGAGAATTCTGGCTTCCCCCGCGCGATCGCCTAGCGCACGTATTAGGGGCAGAGCTTGGTTGTAATATGACAATGCCTGCTGCTTTTCTCCTAATTCGTCGTAGACTACACCAATGTTATTGAGAGTAGAGGCTTCCCCCATGCGATCGCCTACGGCACGTATTAGTGGCAGAGCTTGGTTGTAATATGACAATGCCTGCTGCTTTTCTCCTAACGCGGAGTAGACTCCACCAATGTTATTGAGAGTAGTGGCTTCACCTGCACGATCACCCACGGCACGTATGAGGGGCAGAGCTTGGTTGTAATATGACAATGCTTGCTGCTTTTCTCCTAATTCGGAGTAGACTGCACCAATGTTATTGAGAGTAGTAGCAACGCCTGCACGATCACCCACGGCACGTATTAGGGG
>JAGKSW010000147.1 GCA_018993265.1 Nostoc sp. TH1S01 | reverse complement strand
CTCGTAAGTCTCAATCGACTTATTTAGAGCGAAGTTCCACCACCAGCGAGAACACCCAAATGTTTGCGCCAATAGTGTTTGTTGTTCTTCTGTTGGGTACAAACGAACTTGAATTGCCTTGTGTAACACTCAATATCACCCCCTTGATTTGTATATTTTACTATTAAATATATTTTCCAGTAAAGCGGTAAGATAAAGTAATTAACAACTCCTCAACCACCCCACTCCTTAATCAACCTACGGTTGATATTAGTCGGAGGCAGTATCGTCGTTGTCCGGCGTGATGCACCCCTCCCTGCAACGCTCCCGGAAGGTGAATTCCGCCGAATTTTGTTAAAAGTTGAAATTGCTGAGTGGGGAGTGCTGAGTAAAAATAACACTCCTTAGCCCCTAACCTCTAACCCCTAGCCCCTATAATCCCTAAAAATCCCTACCACAAATGACCAGCATTTCGATAAACTCAGAAATGCTGCGATGTTGTTGATCATGTCAGATTCCCAAAGTGTTAGTGCTGCTGTTGCCAAACTCTACAATACTTATCCTTTTCCCCCAGAACCTTTGCTAGATGAACCACCCCCAGGCTATAACTGGCGTTGGAATTGGTTAGCAGCTTATAACTTCTGCACAGGTCAAAAACCCCAAAAGCAAGACATCCGCATTTTAGATGCTGGCTGCGGTACAGGTGTGGGTACAGAATACTTGGTTCACCTCAACCCCCAAGCTTCTGTCGTGGGAATTGACTTGAGTGCGGGTGCTTTGGCTGTGGCGAAAGAACGTTGTCAGCGTTCCGGTGCAAACCGCGTGGAGTTCCATCACCTCAGCATCTACGATGTGGAACAGTTACCTGGTGAATTTGATTTAATTAATTGCGTTGGGGTTTTGCATCATTTACCCGATCCAATTCGGGGTATTCAAGCTTTAGCTAAGAAATTAGCTCCTGGTGGGATCATGCACATTTTTGTGTATGGCGAGTTGGGACGTTGGGAAATTCAACTCATGCAAAAAGCGATCGCACTTCTTCAAGGCGATCAGCGCGGTGACTACCGTGATGGTGTACAAGTCGGACGACAAATATTTTCTTCTCTCCCAGAAAACAATCGAATTGTCAAATACGAGAAACAACGCTGGGCAATGGAAAACCAGCGCGATGAATGCTTCGCGGATATGTACGTTCATCCTCAAGAAATTGATTACAATGTTGACACATTGTTTGAATTAATTAATGCTTCTGGTTTAGAGTTTATCGGCTTTTCAAATCCTGGTTTTTGGCAGTTGGATAGACTGTTGGGTAAAGCACCAGAATTAATCGAACGGGCAAAAAATCTCACAGAGCGTCAGTTATATCGCTTAATAGAATTACTAGACCCAGAAGTTACCCATTACGAATTTTTCCTCGGTCGTCCTCCCATAACTAAAGCTGACTGGTCAAGTGATGACCGTCTTTTATCGGCTATTGCGGAATTAAACCCTTGTATTGATGGCTTTCCGAGTCAATGCATTTTTAACTACGACTACCAAATCGTTAATTTATCAACAGCAGAGTTTGAGTTTATGCAAGCTTGTGATGGACAAGCGACAGTAGCAGAAATTTTGGCAAATGTGCAATTAGGTTTAGATGAGGTGAGAAAATTGGTGAAGCAGCAGTTGATAATGTTGACACCTAATTTGTCAGAGCAATTCTAGATATTAAACGCAAAGTATCGCCAAGGAAAGCGCAGAGTATCGCTGAGGTTTCTTTGCGCTTGACTGCCTCATTGATTATGTAATTGATGATTGGGATGTGTATCATTAGTAGTTATAGATGATTCTGCTGTAACTACATTTTTAGTTTGAGTTTGCATTTCTAGCAATTCAGGTATAGTTACAAATTTATATCCTTTAGCTCTTAAATCTGCAATTATTTGTGGCAATGCCTTAACAGTTCGAGAACGATTACCACCACCGTCGTGCATCAATATAATTCCACCAGGTTTGGCACTCTTTTCGACATTTTTAATTAGACTTGCAGCCTGTCCACGACGTTGAGAATCTCCAGATTCATCTGACCACATCATAATGGCATACTTTTGACTTTTAGCATAATCAACTAAGCCATTGTGTAAGAAACCACCTGGTGGACGAAATAATGTAGTTTTAACTCCTGTCAGTTTATAGATGATGTCTGCTGTACGATTAATTTCACTCGCGGCTGTAGCTACATCCATACGACGATACCAATGATGCCATGTATGGTTTCCTAATACATGACCATCGGCTGCAATTTGTTTAACAATTTGAGGATGGAAGCTAACCATTTCCCCGACCAGAAAAAATGTAGCTTTGATATTATTTTTCTTTAAAATTTCTAGTACTTGCGTTGTGTTTTTTGGCCCTGGGCCATCATCAAAAGTTAAAGCGATAACTTTATCGGTTATTGGTAATTTTGCTTGATAAATAGTTTGTCCTTGGAATTGTTTTGGTATATCTTCTTTGCTGGCGTTTAAAGCAACATTTTGTAAATTTGCTGCTGGTGATTTTTTATCTGCTGATTGAGCAAATAGTGAAGGATTATTAAAAGAATCTTTATGCAATAACCTTGTTAAACTCAAGCTACCACCTGTAGCAATCAGCGTGATACTGCCTACTGTTAAAAATTGAATAATTTTATGGCTTAACACCTTAATACTCCTCAACTAATATCTATTAAGCACATCTTTATCTATAATCTTTTTAGTTGTATCCTAAAAATTTTGCGTAGCCATGACAGCAGTATAACCATAATGTGGAGAAATGCCCGTAAGTTTTAAATTTCTACAGGATGTTGTCCATAGTAAGGTAAAGCTTCTGACCAATTAGGTCGTTTTTCTTGTCGCCATTCTAGATAAGAAAGTTCCAAAATATTTGTTACAGTTGCAGCTAAACCAGATTGTGCTTGAATTAGTTGATACTCAGTATTACAGTTTGCTAAAGTTTCTTGCCAAGCTTCTGGTGTTAGTACTGTATCAGGAAATAAAGTTTTCAGTTCGCAAGTATCAGAATTAACTTGATAAATAGCACCAAATACTTTACCTCGTTGTGCTGGCATTTCTGTCGCAATTGCTTTTTCGTTGTTATTTTTGTATGACCAAGCAACTGCTGCTAAAGTAGAAATAGCAAACACGGGAATATTTAATTGTTGTCCTAAAGTACGAGCTAGGACGACCCCAATTCGAGTTCCAGTAAAACCACCTGGCCCTTTAGCAACGGCAATAAATTCTAAGTCTGCCCAAGTTTGTGGTTTGATAAAATCAATTAAATACTGATGTACATAACTGGATAAATCACGCCCCAAATTCCAAACATTGGAACGAGTTTCTCCAGCAAAGTTACTAATAGCCAAACCTAATTCTGGCGTGGTAGTATGCACTGATAAGGCGTATTTTTGGTCAGGTAAATTTATTAATTCTGTGGTCAAAGTGATTAATTAGATGCAATTTTCTAGAGTTTGTATGATATTTAATTATATATATATAGCAGTCATAAATTATTTGTGAAATTTCTATATCTCTTTCGTCTTTCTTAACTTTGCGTCCTTGGCACGGCAGTCGCTTCAAGCCGGGAGACCCGTCCAACGCGCTGCCTCGTTCTTGGCGGTTCGTTTCTTTATCTATATTTTTCACGACTCATTTAGGATTGCTATAGCAATACGGTTCAGTTAAGGTGATGAGAGTTGATTTCTCAATTTCTGCTCTACTTATCAGACAATGAGCAAGATTTGGGGGATTCTCCACGCCACATGCTTCAAGTCGGCAAAGCCGACGACAGTCGCACGCCACTTGCTACAACGGGGGGAACCCCCGCAACGCAGTGGCTCCTCAAGTCGGGAAACCCGCCCACGGCGCTGTCTCCCCAACGCAGTGGCTCCCCAAGCCCCCGATTGGGGGACGGTTGCGTCCCCCAAACCCCCTGCAAAATAATTTTTTCGTTTTTTGTTGAGTTATTATTTCTTGCTTTTGTTGTGATTTATTTTTATTATCTGAACCGTATTGATATATATAGGAATTATATTTAATTTTGGAAAAAAAATTATTAAACCTGAATTCTTGGTAATCTTTTTGGGCAGTGCTTTTTGTCTATTGCGTGTATACGTAAATAATTTCAGATTTATAGCATTTTTGCTAATAATATTCCCAGTTCTATACTGATAAATCCTAAAACTGGAGTACCTGACCAGTAAATTAATGCAGCTTGATAATCTTTAGTGCGTAAGAGGTTAGAGGTATCGAGGGCATAAGTTGAAAATGTGGTATAAGAGCCTAAAAATCCTACTGCTATTAATAAAGATAAAGTAGAAGGAATTTCTAACTTGGTTACTAAGGTAGCAAAAAATCCCATTAAAAAAGCGCCTGTTATGTTGATAAATAAAGTTCCATAGGGAAAGGCTATTCCGAACCAGCGCCCAAATAATATGGTTAGGTAATAGCGACTTAGCGCACCTGGGATGGCTCCTAAACTAATTGCCAAAGGAACATCAATGATAGAGTTCATATAGGTAGATAAATAAATATGCGGAATGGAATAGTAGTAAAATAAGCCTAAATGCAGAAGTCAGTTTTTTACTAAAGTTGCAGTACTAGACTCGGCTGATATTGTTGAAACATATAAAATTTTTTAGTTAATTTGTATTAATATGAAACACTTAATGTCAGGGTGCGATAATATTAAGGTATAAGAAAAATGTGATAACAAGGTGAAAAATGTTAATTATTAGCATTAAGTTTTATTGCAATTAGCCAGCATTAATCACCTAGATTCACAAGCACTTCAAAATTAACTTCTCAAGACAACAGCAAGATAGCTAGTTAGGTTGAACGTGTGGGGAGTGGGAAAGAGGTATTTTTAGATTGTGTGGTGAGCATTAATTTCTAGATATCTCTATCAATGATTGATTACGAGGATTTTAAGCAGAAGTTAAATCAATCTAATTATATTGGATCAAGTTTTCGCTGAACTAGCAATTTGCACTATTCATCCTCTCAGCAAAGTAGGGTGAATACAATGGCAGGTTTTCTTTATCTGTGTCAGCCATTTGTCCCTGTCCACGGGAGCTTTAGATTATGACCAGTAAATTTCGTGATCGCCATGATGCAGGCAAGATGTTAGCAAAAAAACTAACAGCATATACTAACAGTCAAGATTTGTTAGTGTTAGGTTTGCCCCGCGGTGGTGTACCAGTAGCTTATGAAATTGCTACCAGCCTAAATGCACCACTAGATATATGTTTAGTCAGAAAGCTGGGTGTACCCAATCATGAAGAACTAGCGATGGGTGCGATCGCTTCCGGTGGTGTGCGAGTGTTAAATTATGATGTTATCGATAATTTGGGTATCGACATTAGCACAATTGACAAAGTTGCAACCAAAGAATTGTTGGAACTACAACGACGCGATCGCGCTTATCGAGGCGAGCGACCCCTCCCGGATATTAAAAATCGGACGGTAATTTTAGTAGATGATGGTATTGCCACAGGTTCAACTATGCGTGCTGCGATCGCCGTAGTTAAACAACAGCAACCCCAACAGCTAATTGTGGCTGTACCAATTGCTGCACCCATAACCTGCGAAGAGCTACAAGCTGAAGTTGATGAAATAGTTTGTTTAGTCATGCCAGAGTCATTGTATGCGATCGGTCTGTGGTATGAAGACTTTTCGCAAACAACCGATGCAGAAGTACGGCATTTACTAGCCAAACACTCAGTTATTAACAATGCAGATAAAACTTACGCCTAAAAACGCAAAATCAAAGGCTCAATCTACTTAAATTAATCATCAGGGTCAAGTTATGAATACCACATTACTACTCAACGTTGAAGAACAAATAGTCATTGTCGAACTCGCAAACATCAGGCTCAAAGGTGAATTGGTTGTACCTGCTGATGCCGAAGGCCTGGTATTGTTTGCACATGGCAGTGCTAGTAGTCGCTACAGTACCCGCAACCATTATCTCGCCCATGTACTGCGTCAGGAAGCTAAACTAGCAACTTTGTTAATAGATTTACTTACCAAAGAAGAAGAAGCAATAGACCAGCGTACCAAACATTTTCGTAATGATATTGGCTTCCTCAGCAACCGCTTAGTTGCTGTCACAGACTGGTTGTTAGAAAATCCCTGCACCCGTCATCTCAAGCTCGGCTATTTTGGTGCAGATACGGGTGCGAGTGCCGCATTATTAGCCGCGGCTACACGTCCGATGGCTGTGAAAGCAGTGGTTTCTCGTAGTGGACAAACTGATTTAGTTAGTGAAGCCCTAGCTTGTGTACAAGCCCCAACTTTGTTAATTGTTGGTGGTCACGACTTGCCCATCATAGCGATGAATGAAGATGCTCTAGCAAATATTCCCGCATTCAACAAGCAACTAGAGATTATTTCTGGTGCAACTCATCAGTTTGGTGAACCGGGAACTTTAGAAGAAGTAGCACGATTGGCAAGTCGATGGTTTAAACACTATCTCAAAGCATCTGATTCCGGCGCAAGAGATTTACAAAGTATGTCGCTGAATTAACTTTTTCATCAAGGAGTAATTGATCATATCAGTAGAAACTGATGGCGACTGAATTCTGCGGCAAATTGATTATCTATTGCTCTTTTTTATACTGTTCGCTGTGAAATCAATCTTCTGAGTGATTTTTTGTCAACTTGAGATAGATACTTTAATTTCTTTAACAACAGTATATTTACTACGTCATCAAAAAACTGATAAACGGTTGATGTGTATGAGGAGCAATTTTAGGTTGTATAAAATTTATACAGCCAGAAGAATCTTTGTGGCTGTATTTATTGGTTTATTTTTTGGCGGAGGATGCAGCTTACAACAAACTCAGGCTACTAGCGCCGACGAACAAGAAATTCAGACCGTTGGTTGGGTAGAAAAAATTAAGATTCCAGGTGTAGAAAAAGAAGTCAAAGCAAAGCTAGATACAGGTGCAACAACAACTTCGATAGATGCGGAAATTTTAGAACAACCAAAGAAAGATTCTGAATCCGGCGGAATGATTAAGTTCCGGTTTCAGGGAAGAAAAGATAACACGGAAATTTTTGAACGTCCGATTGTTCGGTGGGTACAAATTAAAAGCCGGGAAGGTGCGGATATACGCCGTCCCGTAGTGCGAATGAAATTTTGCGTAGCAGGTCGATGGGTTGAGGAAGAAGTTAACCTTGCAGATCGAGAGGATTTTAACTATCCAGTTTTAATTGGGCGCAATATGCTCAAACAAAGCAAGTTAGCTGTTGATTCTTCTCGAACTTTTACCACCGAGTCATCTTGTCAAAACCAGGAGGCGCAGCAGTGAATCGGACATTTCGTGCTTGGCTCCTCGCTTTGTTTTTAATAGCAATTGGATTAACTATTTTTATCCATAAATTAACTGCCTCAGATATACCATTATTACCCAATCAAGCATATAGAAGTTGGTACGTTGAAGCAAAGTTATCACTCAATTCAAACCAATCATTACTCGGTTCAGGATTAACGCAGCCAAGTACCATTCAGTTTTATCTTCCCCAAGAATCTCAACGCTACAGAATTGTCGATGAAGATTTTACTGATGGGAAATTTGAACGCCAGATTCAAGCTGTGAATAATTCATCAAATAGGTTGGCGATTTTTACTAGCCAAGATGATGCTGATAGCAATTTTATATTTTATCGAGCCATTGTTCGCAGGAAAGATGCTGTAAAACCTGGAACTGAAGAAGTACCGATTTCTGGAAGACGCTTGATTAACCAAGAACTTGTGAGATTTGGGGAAAATACAGCTAGAGTAAAAGACAATCTCCAAGAAAATCTGCCAACTGCTGAGATTAATGCTTTGTTGAATATCGCTAGACAACAATCAAGCGATCGCTTGAGTTTTGTCCAACAGATATATAAACTAGCTTTGCGTACAGATGATATTCGAGTTCAGGCAATTCAAAGAAACCTCAGAAATCAAGAATCTACTCCAGAATTAGCAGTATTTTTGTTGAATCAAGCCAACATTCCAGCGCGAGTTGGTAACGGCATTTTGTTGAGGGATAAAGAAGTATACTCAACTGATTTTATTCAATGGCTAGAGATTCAATTAGGCGATCGCTGGTTAGTTTTCGATCCTATCGACTTTAATTTTAGAGAACAAGACCGCTATTTAACATGGTGGTATGGTTCAGAGCGTGTTTTACAAGCCAAAGGTATAAACAATATTACGTTAGAAGTTGTTGTTCAACCTAATATTGACAAAGGACTCAACCAAGCCATCCGAGAAGGAGAAAAGGCTTTAAATATATTGCTGGATTACTCTTTGCTAAATTTGCCACTGGCAAATCAGCGAATATTTCAAGTGCTTGTATTAGTTCCTATTGGTGCTTTAGTAATTTCAATTCTGCATCAAATCATTGGTTTGCCAACCTTCGGTACGTTTACGCCAATATTGATTGCGCTTTCTTTCCGAGAAACAGGATTGCTGGTTGGCATTCCATTGTTTATTTTAGTTGTAATTATCGGACTTTTGATTCGTAGTTACCTCAATCGATTACAACTGTTAATTGTGCCTCGACTCGCAGCCATTTTAACAGCAACCGTCTTAGTAATGGGTGCTTTGGCAATTATTATGGAACATTTAAATATTAACTTAGGGTTATCAATTTCTTTGTTCCCAATTGTCATTTTGGCGATGACAATTGAACGCGCGGCTGTTGCCTGGGAAGAACAAGGGCCACGTGAAACAATCATTGCGGGACTTGGTAGTATTTTCGCTGCTGTCATCGGATACTTCTGCATTATCAACGCTTATGTACAGCATTTAGCATTTGCTTTCCCAGAACTATTGCTATTAGTTTTAGCAGTGACTATTCTTGTAGGGCGTTATAACGGCTATAAACTAATTGAATATTTCCGCTTTAAGTCACTACAGCGACAGTTGAATCAAACAGAGGCATAAAATTATGTTTGGATTTTCGCTTCGCCGTTCTGGCATTTTAGGAATTAATGCACGCAACTTAGACTATATTTTTGCCACTAATCCGCGTCGGCTTTATCGCTTTGCAGATAATAAACTAGAAACAAAAAAAATTGCTCAAGCTATTGGTGTATCAGTTCCCGAAACCTATGGAGTTATTAAATTTCAAGGTGAGGTTAGAACACTATCTAATATTGTGAGAAAATGTAAATCTTTTGTGGTTAAACCTGCTCATGGCAGCGGTGGAGATGGCATTGTTGTCATTAGTGATGTGACGGATGAAGGTTATCGCAAAGCTAGTGGTTCAATTATCAAACCAGGAGATTTACAGTATCACATTTACAACATTCTCAGTGGGATGTTTTCGCTTGGAGGACAAAGTGATCAAGCAATAATTGAATATGCTGTGCAGTTTGATCCAGTTTTTGCAGATATTGCTTATCAAGGTGTTCCCGATATCCGAGTAATTGTTTATCGTGGAGTTCCAACAATGGCTATGTTACGTCTCCCCACACGCGCTTCTGATGGTAAAGCAAATTTGCATAGAGGCGGCGTTGGTGTGGGGATTGATCTCTCTACTGGCAAAACATTGGTTGGTATCCAAAATAATCGTTATATTGATCACCATCCAGAAACAGGACATACATTGTGCGATCGCCACATTCCTCACTGGTCAACTATATTAGAGATGGCTGCTAAATTAGGCGATAAAACAGAGTTTGGTTATCTTGGCGTTGACATTGTTCTCGATGAGCAAAAAGGGCCGCTGTTATTAGAAATTAACGCTCGTCCTGGGCTTTCTATCCAAATTGCTAATCAAGAGGGACTGATTAGGCGACTGGAAGCCATTGATAGTGTCTTACCAAAATTATCGGGAATTCAAAACAAAATTATCTTTGCACAAGAAACATTTACGAGTCGTGATGCGTAA
>JAGKSW010000146.1 GCA_018993265.1 Nostoc sp. TH1S01 | reverse complement strand
TACGCATCACGACTCGTAATAACGCTAACGCTAACTCGTCGGGTGAGAGAGTCTAGTAAGGAAATCTGCATAGTTAGGGAATAGGGAGTAGAAAACAGTATTCCCAATTCTCCATACTCAGTCACCATTCCTAAATCTTATACAATCGTTACCATAGATTACTTACTCACTACTCCCCACGCCCCACTCCCTGTTTTGTATCGGAATGTTAAGGAATATTGCATTTCTGTCAAAAGTGAGAGGGAGAGCGCAAAATCAGCCAAAAGACCGTGGTACGATGCTTTCGGTAAATGTCAAGATTGGGAGAAGACCTTTGACACTACGGGTTGCTGTTGTGGGGTCAGGCCCTGCTGGTTCATCTGCCGCCGAAACACTGGCAAAAGCTGGGATTGAAACCTACCTGTTTGAGCGGAAGCTAGACAATGCCAAGCCCTGTGGGGGCGCTATCCCCCTATGTATGGTGGGTGAATTTGACCTACCACCAGAGATTATCGATCGCCGGGTGCGGAAGATGAAAATGATTTCGCCTTCCAATCGTGAGGTTGATATTAATCTGGTAAATCAAGAAGAATATATAGGAATGTGTCGCCGCGAAGTCCTAGATGGCTTTCTACGGAATCGCGCGGCAAAATTAGGTGCAAATTTAATTAACGCCACTGTTCATAAAGTCGATATACCCACAAACAATACCGACCCTTATACAATTCATTACGTTGACCATGCTGATGGCAGCGTGCAGGGTGTAAGTAAAACCCTGAAAGTAGATTTAATTATTGGGGCGGATGGGGCAAATTCCCGCATTGCTAAAGAAATGGATGCAGGGGATTATAATTATGCGATCGCCTTCCAAGAGCGAATTCGCTTACCCCAAGACAAAATGGCGTTCTATAACGACTTAGCCGAAATGTATGTCGGCGATGACGTTTCCACCGACTTCTATGCTTGGGTATTCCCTAAATATGACCACGTAGCCGTGGGTACTGGCACAATGCACGTTAATAAAGCCAGTATCAAACAGTTGCAGGCAGGTATCCGCGCTCGTGCTGCTAAAAAACTCGAAGGCGGTAAAATCATCAAAGTCGAAGCGCACCCAATTCCCGAACATCCCCGCCCCCGTCGCGTCGTTGGTCGCATCGCCCTAGTTGGAGATGCTGCTGGCTACGTTACCAAATCGTCTGGGGAAGGGATTTACTTTGCCGCCAAATCTGGAAGAATGTGCGCTGAAACCATCGTGGAAACCTCCAACAACGGTAGCCGCATTCCTACAGAAAACGACCTCAAGCAATATATCAAGCGTTGGGATAAGAAATACGGACTCACCTACAAAGTGTTAGACATTTTGCAGACTGTGTTCTATCGTTCTGATGCAACCCGTGAAGCATTCGTCGAAATGTGTGCTGACATGGATGTACAACGGTTAACATTCGATAGCTATCTTTACAAGACAGTTGTCCCCGCCAACCCCATTACCCAACTGAAAATTACTGCCAAAACCATTGGTAGTTTAATTCGCGGTAACGCCCTTGCTCCCTAATACCATTTTGGATTTTAGATTTTAGATTTTGGATTAGTTTGAGTTTTGCTCATCCATTTGTCTCAATCGTTTTTCCAATTGGTATAAAAATAAGGAACAGGTTAATAAACATAGCAGAGGAGAACGGGTGCAAATAACTATTAAATGGCTGTTAGTTCATTGTGAGTTTATTTGTACCTCGGCTCCTCTGTAATTTTTGCACTCTTCCCAAAACCCTTGATTTTTTGTCTTCGGAGTTAGTCATAAATTTTTGGGAAAGGTAAAATACCTCTCCCTAGACAATGCAAAACTTGAATATATTTACCTAACTCCTAAATAATTCTCCACAATCTGCAAAATTCGCTCGGCTGCATGACCATCGCCAAACGGATTAATCGCATTAGCCATTGCATCATACGCCATCGGGTTACTTAATAACTCAGCCGCCGCAGCTAAAATACACTCGCTTTCAGTCCCTACTAATTTAGCTGTACCGGCTGTTACTGCTTCAGGACGTTCTGTGGTTTCTCGCAAAACTAACACTGGTTTACCGAGGCTGGGTGCTTCTTCTTGCAAACCACCAGAATCAGTTAATAAAAAATGCGATCGCCCAATTGCACCCACTAATTCGGCATAATCTAAAGGTTCGGTCAAAAATACTCGCGGATGTTGCCCTAATAATGCTTGCAATGGTTCCCTAACTGTTGGGTTGCGGTGTAATGGTAACACCAAAGCAGTATCAGGAAACTTATCTAATATTTGCAGAAAACCTTGAGCGATCGCTTGTAGTGGTTCTCCCCAATTTTCCCGGCGGTGAACTGTGGACAACAACACGCGATATTCATTCCAGTTCAACCCCGGAACATTACAAGGTGGTGCAGACGCGGCTACACTCAACAGCGCATCAATAACTGTATTCCCTGTCAGGTGAATTTCACCCAACACCCCAGAACGTTGTAAATTCTCTACCGCCAAAGTTGTTGGCGCAAAATGCAGTTGCGTAATTTGCGAAATTAACCGTCGATTTGCTTCTTCTGGATAAGGATTGTAAATATTATCAGTTCTTAACCCTGCTTCGACATGACCGACAGGAATTTTTTGATAAAAAGCTGCCAAGGCTGCGGCAAAAGCTGTCGTCGTATCTCCTTGGACGATAATTAAATCTGGCTTACTCTTTTGAAATAACTCTTCTAGTCCGCGCAAGCTGCGACAAGTAATATCACTTAAAGATTGTTTCGGCTGCATAATCTCTAAGTCATCATCAGCTTTCAGGTTAAACAGTTGCATCACTTGTTCAACCATTTCACGATGCTGTCCAGTTAAAATTACTTGCAACTCAAATTTAGGAGATTTTTGAAAAACCTGAATTACTGGCGCTAGTTTAATCGCCTCTGGACGTGTACCTAGGATAATGCCAACTCGCTTTTGATTAGTCATTAGTCATTAGTCATTAGTCATTGGTTAATATTGAGCCACTCCCCCGTTTTAAAAACGGGGGATTCAGGCATCAGACAGAGATTGCAGTCTGGGACTGTCTAACATCTCCTACGCCTAGAGTCGAACTCCCGACTCTTTTAATATTCAAGCTGGCGTTTTCATCCCTGTCATTTTCAGATTG
>JAGKSW010000145.1 GCA_018993265.1 Nostoc sp. TH1S01 | reverse complement strand
ACTCTGTTACCTGAATCCTTACCTCTTACTAAAGCCAGCCGAACTAATTTTATTCAAGGTGATGCGAGAAATTTAACAGGTGTTCCAGATAAATTAATTGATTTAGTTATCACATCTCAACCCTATGCAAATAATTATGATTACGCAGATGCAACACGTCTCGAAATGACTTTTTGGGGTGAAGTTAATTCTTGGGGTGATTTACATGAGACAGTGCGTAAGTTTTTAATACGCTCAAGTTCACAGCACGTTTCTAAAGAAAAACTTAGCTTAGATGCTTTGATAGCTGAATCT
This sequence comes from Nostoc sp. TH1S01, assembly GCA_018993265.1. Classification (GTDB taxonomy): domain Bacteria; phylum Cyanobacteriota; class Cyanobacteriia; order Cyanobacteriales; family Nostocaceae; genus Nostoc_B. The sequence goes on along the minus strand of JAGKSW010000145.1, from coordinate 46,704 downwards.
GTTATTGAACCAATCAAAGATGAACTAATACCTGTTTGTAAAGAGTTAGAAGAAGTTAGAGCAACTAAGGGTGGCAATAAAGCATATCATACAATGATTACTGCTTATTTTGCTGACATGGCATTTGTATTCCACTCTCTGCATCGAGTTACAACAGATAATTGTCAAGTTTGCATTGTAGTGGGAGATTCAGCACCTTATGGTGTATATGTTCCTGTTGAGAAGTGGTTAGGTGAATTAGCGATCACAGCAGGTTTTGATTGTTGGTCTTTTGAACAGATTAGACAACGGAATGTCAAGTGGAAAAACAGAAAACATGATGTTCCACTTCATGAAGGCAGACTTTGGATAGAAAGCAATATTATGGCACAGTCAAGTTCTCGCCAACGCCTTAATTGTTGAGTGGAAATTTAATTCAGGCGATCGCACTAGCTCTTCTTAATATTCCCACACATCAATTAACTATTTTTCACCATCCACACTAAAATTCCTAGAATTTCTTCCACAGGCGGGAGAGGATAATCCATCAAGTCGATAGTCACAAGATTCTCGTCTAACTTCAAAAATCGCCATTGCGTACCATTACTAATCGAACCATAAATAACCGAAATCGGACGATTTTTTGCAGCATTAAATCTTTGCGCTGCAACCATCTCTGCAATACATTGTCCGAATCCAGTTCTTAAGTCTGCTTTTTTAGCCTCTACAATTACAACTACAGGTGCTTCAATTTCTAGAACTTCTGGCGATTTACTTAACAGAAAATCACACATTCCATTAAGTCCAACTGCCTCATCAACTGTAAAATCTTCTCCAGAAAATAAGCTAATTTGACGGCTTAAAATGCGTCTAACTTCCAATAATACCGGGTAAATAATCCCCTCAGAACGCGCTTTTTCACTAGCAGAAGCAGCAAGTGGTAGACTTTCTTCAAGATATGCAGTCAGTGTAGCAGATGCTTCTATTGGTTCAGTTGGGGGAATAAATCTTCCACCTTCCTGTGTTTTTAATCCAAAAGCTTCTTTAACTTTACTGATAGTTGTAAACTGGCTATAAGGCATAATTACTAATTTTATTTACAAGTCTAGATTCAGTTTAGCGATTTAAGACTTGTTTCTAGCAGCCGCGTCCGCCTAACGTTCTGGCAATAACCTACCAACTCCATACAATAGCTACGGTTAAGCTACGCTAGGGCATATATCATAATACAATCAAAGCACTGCAAAACTATGGCTTACAGTGACTTTACCCTAGAAAAGGCTGCGACTGATTTGGGAATCACTACCCAAGAAGCTGATCTGTTTCCCCAGCTTGTACCTCTTCCTATACCTGCTTGGTTGGATGAAACTCTCAAAAAGCGAACCCAATTATTTTTGATTAGTGAAAAAGCTCGGAGTGAGTTTATTATTGCACCGATTTTACTAGCCTGCCGCGATATCAGCCAAGAGAGGTTAGCTATTTTTTCTGGACAAATACTAGATGTTGATCCAAGCCAAGGTTTGATAGGAGAATGTGATTTTATTCTCGCATTAGCTCCACCTTTACCACCTTTGCGTAGGCGCAGCCCGTCGTAGACCTCGCCAATTATCACCATTGTAGAAGCTAAGAAAAATGATGTTGAAGCTGGGTTAGGACAATGTATCGCCCAAATGGTAGCAGCAGATTTATTTAATCGTTCAGCTAACCAAGCAGAAAAACCTGTGTATGGATGTGTAACAACAGGAGAAGTATGGCAATTTCTGCAACTTTCCCAAAAAATAGCTTTTCTTGATCAGCAGAGATATTATTTGGATAATGTAGGGGCTATTTTGGCTATTGTGCAGGCAATTGTTCAGCAATTCAGTAATGAGTAGTTAGTTGCTTGAAATTAATTCAAATAAAGAAATATAATAGTAAATTACTGTTTGTCTTGATTGAATATATGATCACTACTTTAGGTAATTGGTGCGATCGCTAAAATATTGTCACGCTCTTATTTGATTCCTTACCACAATGAAGCCAAAAGTTTACATTGAAACATCTATTCCCAGTTTTTATTACGAGGTGCGTACTGAGCCTGATATGGTAGCACGGCGACAGTGGACACGGGAATGGTGGAACAATGCAAAAGAGAACTATGAGCTTGTAACTAGTATTGCAGTGTTGGATGAACTCAATCGAGGTAACTTTCCCAGCAAGAGGGAAGCAATAGAACTGATTAGCAATTTATTATTTGTTCCAATTGAATCTGCAATCACCCAAATTGTTGAAGTGTATATTCAGCAACACTTAATGCCTAGCGATCCTCTTGGAGATGCACTACATCTTGCCTTGGCTTCTTATCATAAATGTGATTTTCTGTTGACTTGGAATTGCCGCCACTTAGCAAATGCTAACAAGTTTGGGCATATTCGACGGCTGAACGTTATGCTGGGTTTATACGTTCCCACATTAGTCACGCCATTAGAGTTAATAGGATCGCAAAATGACGAATAGTGATGAGGCAATTAGTCAAATACGCAAAATTCGCCATACAATCTCTCAGGAAAATGAACATAACCCGCAGAAGTTGGTGAATTATTATATTGAACTTCAAAAGCAATATTCCCACCTCCTACAATATAATCAGCAGACAGAACTTTTAAAATCAGCAACACAAAAAGGCAATGAAGCCTAAGCACAAAAGTAATGGGTGAAGTTAGGAAAGTTATCTTTGCAGAAGAATAGAAAAGTGAAAGGAATAATGCAAAATGATAACCTTGATAAAACTATCGTTGCTTGGTTATCTATTGCCGAAAATGTTTTTGTTCCTCATACTGAAGAGGAATATGAGCTATTGGTTGAGATGCTATATTGTCTCATTGATAAAATTGGTGAAGATGAGAATCATCCGCTTGCATCTTTGATGGAAGTTATTGGTGTTTTAATTGAAAAATACGAAGATGAACACGTTCCTTATTTAGAGGATATTGCTTGAAGTCTAGCTTTATTTTATTGCTGCTCATATAAGAAATTAAATCATCTTTGTTAGCTCCGTTATGTCATAGGTATAGCAAAAATTAGTATCATAATTATGCTAATGCGGGGTAGATATACTGAAAATCAGTGTATAATAATTTAACTATTGACCAAACCACAAACAATTTCTCATACATATGGATTTATCTGTACTAGCTCTACAAGCAGTAAATATTACGCTTTATGTAATTGATAAGGCTACAGGTGGTGCTTTAGAGAAAGCTGGATCTGATGTACTGGATTTCTTGAGAAAAAGATTTCAGGATAGGCTTCAGATTGAAAGGGTTAAGGAAGAACCAAAACTGTTACAAGCTGCAATTGTGAGTGAAGCAGAATCCGATAAAAAATTTCAAGAAGATTTAGAGAGGTTGGTTAACCGATATCAGCAGCTACAAAATACTTCCAATGTTTCTCAGACCACTGAATCAGGTGTAAATCAGAATTTAAATAGTAACTCAGGTACGGTTATAGGTCAACAGATAGGAAAACAATTTTTTCGTTAACCAGTTCTACTTTGAGCTTCAAGACTCAGATTTAGAGCCAACCAGGAATTTACTTAAGAAGTGTTTGAACTATATCAAAGTCATTTTCTTCTTACTATGTTCTTTATGTTTCTGGATTACTTTTGGTTGGTTAGCTGACTATTCTTTTCCTTTTGGTCAAGCTTTAGAATTGTTACTTGCTTGCTTTAAAGGTTCTGTTTCCGCAAAGATTAACAACTTACAACAACAATTGCAGAGGACAGATATAGTTTCTCAGCCAGATAATCATAAGCAAATTCAAAAACTCAATAATTTAGAGTCTCAAGCATGGCTTTATGAAGGTGTCCTAGAACGCCTTGCTGAAGATGCCGTAGTAAATCACGAAAAAATAGCAAGAACTCTCGAAGCATTAGAGTATAAGAGAAATGAAATTTTACAAGAACTAGAGCCTCGAAAACCGCAGAAATATCGCATATTGGAAAGAATACAAGATTCTGCTCGTTATCTTTTAGCTAGTCAGGCTGAAAAGGATTATGAACGACTTGAGAGGATAATAACTAATCTGGTTATTTTTACAAGAACCAGAAAACCTTCACAGATAATTTTTTCCGAAGTCATTGAAAAATTGGCTTCAGAGATAGCACAAAATGCTAATCAAATTAGTCCATATCGTCTTCGTCTTGCCTACAAAATTGATGAGCTACTTAAGCTTTTGTCAGCAAAACTAGTCTTAGGAACTGATAACTCTGTAACCGATAATACCTATCAAGAGCTTGTTAAAGAGTTACGCTCTAGAATTAGTCTTTTATCTAACCAATTTAATAGCTTAATTATAAGCGAACAAGAAAATACTAACGAGTTAAATAAGCGTATTCAAGAAATTTCTAACCTTACTAAAAATATTTCTGATTTACATAAACTTTTGTCTGATAAAGAGACTGAATTATCTGGGCTGCGTCAAAATACCCGACATTTAACAGAATTAATACAAACAAAGCAGTCTGAAATAGATAAATTGCAAAATTTAATATCTGATTTACAAAGAGATATTCAGAGTTACACAGAAATTGACAAAGGAAAACAAGATAGAATTGATTATTTGCAAAATCTAGTCTTACAACTGAATCAACAGAAAGCAGAACTACAAAAGCGAATTCAAGATATTACTAATGATGCCCAAAGCAAGAAATCTGAACTTGTAAACTTGCAAACTGAAAAGTCTCAATTGAATTCGCAGAAATCTGAGTTGCAAAAACAATACCAGATACTATACCAACAATATCAGCAGCAGCAAAATGAGATAGCTAGATTAAAGGAACAAATCAATCATCTTTCTCAAATTAATCGTTCGCAATCTTCTAATACTACTTACAAATCACCTCAACAGCCTATTCAGGAAACGAGGTCAAGAATTACTCTAGAAGAATATCAGAGAATATTTAATAAAAGTGATTATGTATATGTTAAAGCACATTACCGAAATGGCTCATACGTCAAAGCACACTACAGAAGACGGCCAAATCGATAAAGCAGCAGTTCAAAAAGTTCTCACAATCTACATAGTCAATTGTCTCACCAACATTATCTTCCGCAGCTTATCTTACTCGTTGGTCTGGACGCAACCTTTCAGTCCCACATTATTCTCTCCCATCACCTCGATAATTATTTTGTGTGAAATTGAAGCGATCGCCCAACCGTCCCATATTAATCTAAAAAATATCAATTAAAATAGTTTTTTAATTTACAGTCTTTAATTAACCAAAATCTAACCAAAACCCAAAAACTAGACTATATAGGAGTTATATTGTCTTAAGCCGCAAAAATATATTGTTCTCACATAACCCTACAACCTGTATTTAGGCTAAAAATAGACTCTTTTTTCTACCACCACAATAAAATATTGATTTACCTGACATTTTCGCCCCATTGCCAAGTTCGGAGTAATCCCAAGAGTGCATTTGACGGAAGGGAAGACCCATCTTTTGGAAGGCGTACTTCTCTTTAATACCAGAAGCGATTAGGTCAGGCTTCTTAGCTTTAACGAATTCCTCGAATTCGTAGGCGGTAACGTCATCGTAAATGATGGTGGCGTTATCGATATAGTGGGTGGTACGTTTGTAGTCGTCGTTGTGAGCGAATTCGTAGCCTGTACCGACAACTTTGATACCCAAATCTTCAAAAGCGGGAACAACGTGACGAGGACGTAGACCACCTACGTACAACATAACGGTGTTACCTTCCAAGCGAGGACGATACTTTTCAAGTACCGCATTCATCACTGGTGTGTACTTAGCGATGACTTTCTCAGCGTTTTCTTGAATCTTAGAGTCAAATTTAGCTGCAATTTCGCGTAAAGATGCAGCAATCTTGGTGGGGCCGAAGAAGTTGAATTCCATCCAAGGCATACCATATTGTTCTTCCAAACTACGGCAGATGTAGTTCATAGAACGGTAGCAGTGGATCAGAACTAATTTAGCAGCAGGGCCTTGAATCAACTCGTTGAGTGTACCGTCACCAGACCACTGAGCTACAACACGCAAGCCCATTTCTTCTAATAACATCCGGCTTGCCCAAGCATCACCACCGATGTTGTAGTCACCGATTAATGCTACGTCGTAGGGGCTTGGCTCGAAGTCGAGAGTATTGTTTTTCTTAGCTTTGTCAAATTCAGGGAAAATCCAGTCACGGATAGCGTCGTTAGCGATGTGGTGTCCTAAAGACTGAGATACACCACGGAAACCTTCGCAACGTAGGGGTACAACTGGTTTACCAATTTGCTTAGAAGCTTTTTTAGCAACAGCTTCGATGTCATCCCCGATTAGACCGATGGGACATTCAGATTGGATGGAAACACCACGGTTCAAGGGGAAGAGAACTTCAAGTTCTTCGATGATTTTGGTGAGTTTTTTGTCACCACCGAATACGATGTCGCGTTCTTGGAAGTCGGAGGTGAAGTGCATGGTACCGAAAGAGTTGATACCAGTTACACCTACGTAGTAGTTACGACGACCAGACCAAGACCAGTAACCGCATCCTACTGGGCCGTGGCTGATGTGGATCATGTCCTTAATAGGGCCCCAAACCACACCTTTAGAACCTGCGTAAGCACAACCACGAGCGGTCATTACACCAGGAATGGATTTGATGTTAGACTTAACGCCGCAATCGGACTTACCTTCTTCGTGGACGTTGAGGTGTTTTTCGCGTTTTTTACGAGATTTTTCTGGATAAGCTTGCAGAACTTCTTTAATAAGTTCCTTATTTTCATCTACAAGATTTTGGTTTTCTGGAGGTGTCATGGTCTGCCTCGGTAACAGTTAGGGATGGGGAAATGAGGGGAAAAAAGGGAGAGGAGAAGAATGAAGGCTGAAGGCTAAAGCTGAATGAAGGGAATTTTCATACTTCACACTTCATACTTCATACTTTCCTTGACTCCTAATTAGGGAATTACTTACTTGGTAGCTTCTGCGGGCTTACCGATGATTTCTGCGTGCTTAGAATCATCATCTAAGATACCGTATTCGATCAACAGTGCTTCTAGTTCGTCCATCTCTATTGGTGTAGGAATGGTGAGCTTGTCGTTGTTGATGATTTTCCTAGCTAATTCACGGTATTCATTACCTTGGTTGCTGTCAGGTGCGTACTCGTTGACGGTCATCCGACGCAATTCAGCGTGTTGAACGATGTTGTCACGAGGTACGAAGTGAATCATTTGGGTGTTCAACCGTTTTGCCAAGGTTTCGATGAGTTCGTGTTCCCGGTCTGTCTTACGGCTGTTACAAATCAAACCACCCAAGCGTACACCACCGGAGTGAGCGTATTTCAAAATACCACGAGCGATGTTGTTTGCAGCGTACATCGCCATCATTTCACCAGAGGTAACGATGTAGATTTCTTGTGCTTTACCTTCACGGATAGGCATAGCGAAACCACCGCACACAACGTCACCCAATACGTCGTAAGATACGAAGTCTAGGTCTTGGTAAGCACCGTTTTCTTCTAAGAAGTTAATAGCGGTGATAATACCACGACCAGCGCAACCTACACCGGGTTCTGGGCCACCAGATTCTACGCACTTAACGCCACGGAAACCGGTGAGCATTACTTCTTCGAGTTCTAAGTCTTCTACTGCACCGCGTTCAGCAGCCAAGTGTAATACGGTGGTTTGTGCTTTAGCGTGGAGCATCAAACGGGTGGAGTCTGCTTTAGGGTCGCATCCTACGATCATGATGCGTTGACCCATTTCTGCCATAGCTGCCAGGGTGTTTTGGGAGGTGGTAGATTTACCAATACCGCCTTTACCATAGAAAGCTATCTGTCTAATTTTTTCGTCAGTCATGGTTCTCTTTTCCTACAATTGGTTGGTTAATGGGTCTTTGTTTTTGTTTGAGAATCTCACGCCTGTTGAGCTATGGCTGTGAGGGGTTGTAGAACGCCGCCGGAGGCGATCGCTCTACCGAAAATCGCGTTGGCATAATGTACATACGGTTGGTTATGAAGTTGTGAAAGTTCTTTTGGTTGTCATTTGTCCTTTGTTCTTCGTCATTTGTATTTCGCTAATGACCAATGACTAATGACAAATGACTCTTAATTAGACTGCTTCAACTACGATGTCTTTACTGATGCGATCGCGCAGTCTCGATTCAATCGCTATCTTTAAAGTAGCGGTGCTGCTGGGACAAGAATCACAAGCACCTTTGAGGATGACTTTAACGGTGTTTCCTTCTATGTCGTAGAGTTCTACATCTCCACCGTCTGCAATCAGGACGGGTCTTACTTCTTCGTCGAGAACTTTTTGAATTAAGGCAATCTTTTGAACGTTTGTTAGTGGTCTTGTGGCTGTAGCTATATGACCGGAATTAAGAATTTCTGTAGTTTTTGTGCCGTTATTGCTGTTTTTACTGGCTGTGGCGACTTCCTGCTCTACATCTTTAATAATATCATCAATTTTTGTTAAACAGGAACCGCATCCGCCACCAGCTTTGACATAATTTGTTACCTGCTCCGCAGTAGTAAGGTTATTTTCTTTCACTACGCGGCGAATTTTTGTATCAGTAATACCAAAGCAGGAGCAAATTAACACGCCTTCGTCATCGTCGTCATGGGCAGCTAGAGGAATGCCACGATAGTTATAGATTGCGGCTTCTAGGGCTTCTTGACCCATAACTGAGCAGTGCATTTTGGCTTCGGGTAAGCCGCCGAGGTAATTGGCAATATCTTTATTTGATACCTTCAAGGCTTCATCTAAAGTCAAACCCTTAACCATTTCGGTCAATGCACTAGAAGAAGCGATCGCACTAGTACAGCCAAAGGTTTGAAAGCGTGCATCCAGAATCTTATCAGATTCGACTTCTACTTTCAGGTGGAGTCTTAAAGCATCACCGCAGGCAATACTTCCTACTTCTCCCGTTGCAACCTTAACTCCAGGTTCACCCGTTTCTTCGATGACTCCCTGATTCTTGGGATCGTAAAACAGTTCTAATACTTTATCTGTGTAGTCCCACATATTTTAAGTGCTGAGTGCTGAGTGCTGAGTAGTGAGTGCTAAGTGCTGAGTGTTGAGTGCTGAGTGGTGTTTCCCTAGCCTCTAGTCTCTAGCCCCTAGCCCCTATTTCTTACTTACCGATGTGCCAGTGTTTGTTCTTGAGATTGCAACCAACCTGCGTCGTCGTTTTTGAATGGCGACAGAGCGCGGAGACGTTCTACGATTTCGGGCATGACTTCAATGACGCGATCGATTTCAGCGTCGGTGGTGTAGCGACAAAGGCTGAAGCGAATGGAACCATGCAAAGTGGTGTATGGTAAACCCATTGCCCGCAGAACGTGGGATGGTTCGAGTGAACCAGAGGTGCAAGCGGAACCAGATGAGGCACAGATATTGTGTTTATTTAACAAAAGTAGGATTGCTTCACCTTCGATATATTTAAAACCGATGTTGGTGGTGTTGGGCAATCTATTTTTGGTATCGCCGTTAACTTCACAATCAGGTATTTTAGCAAGGAGAGTTTGTTCCAAGCGATCGCGCAACCGTCTTTCTCTCGCAGTTGCTTCTTCTAAATGCAGCAATTCCAACTCGGCTGCTTTCCCTAAACCAACGATACCAGGAACATTCTCTGTACCCGCGCGGCGACCGCGTTCTTGATGTCCACCAATTAACAGGGGACGGAATCTCACGCCCCGGCGCACATACAACGCGCCAATACCTTTGGGTGCGTGAATCTTATGACCAGACATAGTTAACATATCTACTGTACTGGTCTTCATGTTCAGGGGAATCTTACCCACTGCTTGCACTGCATCTACGTGGAACAGTGCGCCGCGTTCTTTGACGCGCAATCCAATCTGCTCAATCGGGAAAACCGTACCTGTCTCGTTATTAGCATACATGATGCTGACCAAGGCGGTATTCCCTGTCAGTGAGGCTTCTAGTTCATCTAGATCCAACTGCCCCTGACCATTCACCGAAAGATAAGTAACACTGTAACCTTGGGTTTCTAGCTGTTTGCAGACATTCAGCACCGCCGGATGTTCTACTTGGGTGGTGATGATGTGGCGCTTTTCTGGCTGGGCTAACAAAGCGGCGCGAATGGCTGCGTTATCTCCCTCGGTTCCACAACTGGTAAAAACAATTTCTGATTCATCTGCACCTAAGAGGGCGGCTAACTGTTCTCTGGCTGTTCTCACTGCTTTAGCCAGTTGCCCGCCAAAGGTGTGCATACTTGAGGGGTTGGCGTAATATTCGGTTAAATAAGGCATCATTGCCTCTAAAACCTGTGGGTCTACCTTAGTAGTCGCATTATTATCTAGATAAATGACGCTCATTCTTATACCCCTAATATTTCACCCTGATGCTTTTGCATTTGTTCAGAGAACTTCTGAGACTAGAAGTAGTTACTATCAAATATAATTGAAAGTCGTATCTATGCGTTGTTATGGAAATTTGGGGTTATGCCAGAGTCAGTGGTGAAGAACAGCAAACAGATAAAGGTGCGTTGCGTAAACAAATAGAACGCTTGCGCGGTGCAGGATGTTCTAAAGTATATTGGGATATTCAGTCACGGACAACTGAAGTCAGGGAAGGGCTACAACAATTAATTAATGATTTGAAGACTTCGCCCAAGGGTAAAGTTAAATCTCTGCAATTTACCCGGATTGACCGGATTGGTTCATCATCGCGGTTGTTTTATTCATTGTTGGAGGTGTTGCGTTCCAAGGGAATTAAACTGATAGCTTTAGACCAAGGAGTTGACCCTGACAGCCTGGGCGGGGAATTAACAATTGATATGTTGCTGGCGGCTGCCAAATTTGAAGTGCGAATGGTGACAGAGAGGTTAAAGAGTGAACGTCGTCATCGGGTAAATCAAGGAAAAAGCCACCGAGTTGCACCATTAGGATATCGTATCGACAAAGATAAATATATCTGCGATCGCTCACCATGCGTTTGCTTATTAGAAGGACGTAGAGAATTAACTGTATCTGATGTAGCTAGATATATTTTTAACACTTTTTTTGAGTGCGGTTCGGTGGCGGCGACTGTGCGGAAGCTGCACGCAGATTTCGGTATAGAAACAAAAGCTTTTGATTTGCACAAGCCAGAAACATCTTCACGAATAGTTAGTGACGATGACTTAGATAAGATTGTATTTACACCCAATAAAGCTAACCACCCCTTGCGTTATCCTTGGTCTGGGTTGAGATGGTCGATCGCAGGTTTAAAAGCGTTATTAGTAAACCCTGTTTATGCTGGGGGTTTGCCTTATGATACTTACGTTAAGTCAAAGGGAAAACGCAAAAACTTTGACGAGTGGAAAGTAAAATGGGGAACTCATGATGATCAGGCAATAATTACCTATGAAGAACACGAACGAGTCAAACAAATTATCAGAGAAAATCGCAATAATCGCTGGGCTTCCAGAGAAGACAACGAAGTAAACCCATTTGCTAATTTAATCAAATGCGCTCATTGTGGCGGTTCGATGACGCGCCATGCAAAACGAGTAAATAAAGATGGTGAAGCTATTTATTATTATCAGTGCCGTTTGTATAAAGCTGGTAACTGTAGCAATAAAAATATGATTTCATCAAAAATATTAGATATCCAAGTAGTAGATTTCTTAGCACAAGAAGCCGAACGTTTAGCGAATTTGGTTGACACAGATGAGCAAGTTTCTGTAGATGAACCACCAGAAGTAAAAACACTGCGTGCATCGCTGAATACTCTGGAAACATTGCCACCAAGTTCAGCAATTGAACAAATCAAAAATGACCTGAAAGAACAAATTGCAATCGCGCTTGAAACAATAAATAATACAGTCAAAGAATCGCTAATTGCTAAAGAACGAATTATACAGGCTTTTGCTAATAAAAGTTACTGGCAAGAACTAGAAGCTCAAGATAAAAAATTAATACTCAATGGCTGCATCAAAAAAATATTTGTAGATGGCAACTTCGTGACAGCCATTGAGTATCGTTATTAGGCAATTTTGCGTTTGGACTTTGTTTTTTGTTCTGGAAGATCCGAGGTAGATTTTAACCCTGTTTTACGTCTTTCCCATTCCAGAACTGTACGAATGACAACTTGTGACCAAGATTCGTAAGCCATAATTACTATCGTTCGCTAATTTGAGAATAGCGAAAGTTAAAAATTTTTTTGTTCATCACAAGCCAACTAGAAAAAATAATCTTTTTTAAAATAAAAATATTTAAGAGGTTGTTTGAAAAGTCTAAATTATTACTCACCGGGCGATTGGAAATCGCGGCTACACAGACGAAACCCACCTACGTGGGTTTGAAAATCTTGATTTTGTGTTAGTCCACGCAGGTGGACTTTGCTTGTGTAGTAGCGAATTCTATTCGCCCAATACTTTTCAAACATCGTCTAAGAGGATGTTCGGCTAATTAGTGATAATTCCCGAATCTATGCACAAAACCCAAAAACTCTTCCTCTGCCCCTCTGCTACCTTCATGATAAGTCTTGAACCGGACATATTACTCATTTGCGGCTAACTTTTTCTTTTCTTCAGGAAGTAAAGTAGTTTCCGCAGCAGGTTGCACACCAGGGACAGGTACAGCTTTTACCAGATGGGGTTTAATAATCATACTCACACCAGTTCCCCAAGCGATCGCCACCATCCAACCTGCGAGAATATCACTAGGAAAGTGAACACCTAAATACAAGCGTGTCCAGGCAATAGTCAATACATACAAGCTACCAACAATCCACGCCAACCAGCGCCAAGAACTCTGCCAAGCTAAAATCAACACAATGATAGCCAGAGTAGTACTCGTCATGGCATGGCCGCTAGGAAAGGCAAAATCTAACTCTGGCGCGAGAGACTTCCACAAATCTGGGCGGAGACGATGCCATAATTCCTTGGCTGTGCGGTTGATAAAGGCACTTCCCAAGGCAGTGATGAGTAGGTAAACTAGCGATCGCCAGCGTTTTTGCCAAAGTAATATCAGGGCAATTGTAGTTAAAATCGGTAGCACAGTCCAAAATGACCCTAACTTAGTCAGCACCACAGCCAGAGTATCTAACTGAGGGTTGGCTGTAGAGTGAACTGCTAACAAAATCGGTACATCCCAAGGGAAGCCAGCTTGATATTGCCAAACTTGGACTGCCAAAACTTGAAATATCTGCAATGGTAAATATACCCCAAGAAATAGGAGTAAAAGCGATCGCCAACGGGCAACCAGCAAATTCTTGATAAAAGAAACAGGTGTCCTTTTCTCTGCATCCATATCAACTTTTGTTTTTTGTACGACGGATGACCAACCTTTTCAAGAGTGTTGAGTAAAAAGCAAAATTAATTACACTCAGCGAGAAGTTGCGTGCGGGGGTTCCCCCCGTTGAGCAAACTTCGGTGACTCAGCACTCAGCACTTTCAACTCAGCACTATTCAGGTGATTGCAAACGTACAGCCACACTCCCCGCATGGGCTGGTAAACCTTCCGCCTCAGCTAAAGTCACCGCAGCTTTACCAATGTCTTGCAACGCGGCTTGATTGCATTCTAAATAAGTAATGCGTTTGAGGAAATCATACACACTCAAACCAGAAGCAAACCGCGCCGAACGGGAAGTTGGTAAGACATGGTTAGGTCCGCCCAAATAATCACCTATCGCCTCTGGGGTGTAACGTCCTAAAAATAAACTGCCGGCGCATTTAATTTGACTAGCTAGTAACTGCGGGTTATCAACACATAACTCGACGTGTTCAGGAGCCAATTGATTCAGCAATGGTATACTTTCTGCCAAATCACTCACTACAATAACTGCACCATGATTTTGCCAACTAGCAGTTGCTACTGCTTGAGTAGACAGCCTGGTAAGAACTAATTCAACGGCGGTGATAACTTGCTGGGCGAAAGTTTCTGAATCAGTAATTAAAATAGATTGGGCGCTGGGGTCATGTTCTGCTTGCGATAATAAATCCCAAGCTATCCACTCTGGGTTATTTTTATCGTCAGCTACCACCAAAATTTCGGAAGGGCCAGCGATGCTGTCAATACCCACAGTCCCGAATACCTCCCGCTTGGCTTCCGCAACATAAGCATTACCAGGGCCAACAACTTTATCTACAGGTTTAATAGTTTCTGTCCCGTAGGCGAGGGCGGCTACTGCTTGCGCCCCACCAATACCATATATTTCTGTTACGCCAGCCACCTGCGCCGCCGCTAACACAGCCGGGTTAATTTCACCCCGTGGCATAGGTACTGTCATGACAATGCGTTCTACCCCGGCAATTTTGGCAGGTAAAGCATTCATCAACACCGAGCTGGGATAGCTGGCGCGTCCACCAGGGACGTAAATACCAACTTGAGAGAGAGAAACCCAATTTAAACCGAGTTTTACCCCTGTTGCGTCGGTGTAGCCAATATCTTGGGGCAGTTGTTTTTGGTGAAAGCTACCAATGCGTTCGGCGGCTAATTCCAGCGCAACTCTCACATCAGCAGGACATTTGGCGGCTTGGGCGGCGATAAAATCCGCACTCAGATGCAAAGATTCTGGGCTGAAATGGTCGAAACGGCTAGTATATTCCTTAACTGCGGCATCACCCCGCACTTTTACATCAGCCAGAATGCCGCGTACTGTACCACTAACATCAACCGTGGCTTCCCGGCGATTATTAACGAGTGCTTGGAACGCGGTGGAAAAATCTGTGTCAGTTGTTTTAAGTAGCTGCATGGACAATATCTGTGAAATCAGTGCAGGTTTGCAGTCAGGATATTAATTAGTGTAGAGTATGAAGCGATCGCCCGGTGGGGTTGCCTGTAACTCTTGAAAAGATTTGACTCCTGAGCTAGTTTTTGGCTAACTGAAAGTAGATAAGTGATTGCAGTTCAAGTTTCATCGATAGTACAACAGTTTTAACCTAACACATTGCATAATTTATAGATAGAATGCTTAAAAGGCAGACAAATAGATTATGTCAGCGAAGGATAAATTTCACAATATTGTGAAATCGGCATTACAAAAAGATGGTTGGTTAATTACTGATGACCCCTTGTACATTAGCTTTGGTGGAGTGCAAATGTATATTGATTTGGGGGCTGAAAAACTAATTGCTGCTGAAAAAAATGGTCGAAAAATTGCTGTTGAAATCAAAAGTTTCATTAGTACATCAGCCATCGCTGACTTTCATACCGCCTTTGGTCAATTTCTCAACTACCGCACTGCATTGAGACAAAAACAACCAGAACGTATTTTATATTTAGCAGTTAACCTGGAAACTTATAACGATTTTTTTATGCTTCCTTTTACCCAAATGCAAATTCAAGAATATCAAGTCAAGTTGTTAATTTATGATGTTGACACTCAGGAGATCGTAACATGGCAAAACTAGATCAATATCGGCAGTATGTTCAGCAACTCCTAACAAAATATGCAAGTTATAAACCTGCTTATGGAGATATTGAAGTAGAAACTATTTTTGATACAGAACGCAATCATTATCAAATTGTTCATATCGGTTGGGAAAATAAATGTCGTGTTTATGGCTGTTCAATGCACATCGACATCAAAAATGAAAAAATTTGGATTCAGTGGAACTCAACTGAAATAGACATAGCGGATGAATTAGTAAAAATGGGAGTGCCAAAACAAGATATTGTAGTTGGCTTTCATTCACCTTCTATGCGGAAGTTTACAGATTTTGCAGTAGGTTAAAGCTGAATTTAACTGTTGAATAACAATAGTTAGAGCAAGCACTTTTATCCTAACAGAATCAGAATAAATAGTAAAGAATATTAACAGATAATTGCAATCACAATTTTGATATTGTAACCATTAAAATTTTGCAATATTTTTTGCTGAGGAGGTATTAAAAATAACCTTTGTTAAGATAGTTCTTGCACTTTTTTCATAAGTAAGTCTGCTCTTTCTCTGAGAAAAATATTATAATCATTCTTTAACATGGCCGTGGAACAGAAGTGTGTTTTTAATATAGTTTCTCGGCTATCTTCATTTGTAGGCATTTCATTAAGATACTCAATTGGAGACTTGTCTTTTATTTTATTATTATCAGTTCTGACAAGGAGTGAAAAATTAGCAAGACAATTAATTTGCTCATCTTTATAAATATCACCAAAAGTCTTTAAGTAAGCTTTAGGGAAGATATGATGAAATTCCTTACGGTTGCCTTGTGATAAAACATTATCTAAGGATATAGAAGTACCCTGAATAAAAGTTAGTGGTTTATTATGTGCTAGTAATAAAATAAAAGTTTTAGTAGCAATAGAAGACATATTAAAAGCATTTTTTATAAAGTAATTATAGTCTATATTATGTTCAAAATCTCCTAATTTATTAGGTGTATTATTTTTTAAATTTCTTACTTCCTCTAAGTCTGTATCTGTAATTTTTGATCCGCCTCTAGCATATCTTTGAGATAAACAAGCTCGCCAGAACCACTGTTTTATTACCTTATTCTGTTCTTCAGGTATTGGAGGTGGTTGCTTTTGTGAAGAAGCAAAAAATGCTGTAAGAACAACCAAAATATTCTCCATTGGTAGAAGCTTTAGAGAAAAAACATTAAACTCACTTTTTAAAAAGTCTATTGCTCTAAATATTCCTGTTTCAATTTCGTCAAACTTTTGCCGTACTTCACTACCAGGTAATTCTATAAAAGCTTGTGGATTAGATGTATTCATTATTACCGCAGAGCAACATTTAAGAAGTAAGTCAGATCCTAAGAGCAACATTTAAGAAGTAAGTCAGATCCTATATCTTTAAAACCAAATGGACTTAACTCTTCAGATAAGTTCTTAAATTTTTCTTGTAAATCAAAATCTTCACTCCAATTCCAAACAGATAATAATTGAAATGTATCTAAATCTACACCTTGTCTATTAATTCTTTCAAAAACAGTTGCCACATATTTTCTTTCTTCGGTTTGAAACCGTTCAATAGGAATTCTTGCTTGTGTAAACCTATCTACTAAATCATCAATTTGTTCCGCTATTTTTTCATCTAAACTCCGAGTTATTTGTCTATATCTAGGTGCATCAAAAACGTACTTTAGTGGAAAAAACTGATTAGGATCATAGTTTTCAAGATTATCTAAATGTTTAAATGGCACAGGCTCATTACTGTTAATTTCAAAAAAAAGATTTGTCCAATTAATTTCTTTAGTTTCTTCAGCAATAAGAGAGGTTTGAAATATCCCAAAAATAGATGTTAGCCTTTGCTGCCCATCAAGAACATAATCAATAGGATATTCTGGATCAATATTAGGTAGCTTGTATGGGCCAAGATTTTTGTCAGTACTTAAACGATTTCTAGTTCTCCATAATAATAAAGAACCAAATGGAAAAGTTTTATATATACTATCTATAAAATAAGCAACTCGTTCTGGATCCCAAACAAAACCTCTCTGAAATGAAGGTATACGAATTCTACCTCTCTCTAAATCGTTAATTAAATCTTTAATAAAATAATAAGTCTCAGGCATAATCTAGTTACACTAAAGAAAAATAAATATTAGTTCAATTTCGACATATTTTATAATAATTTTGAGAATAGCCGTAAAATTTAAAGTTTAATTTATAATTAAAGGTTTTTAATGAAAAATAACCATACAAATGCTAGGAGAATACACTGAATTTGCATGTAAAGCCTTAAATATCTAAACCCACTGCTCTGGATATACTTGATAATAGTGTTGCAACAAATTATAAAGCTGCGAATGCTTCTCTAACAATTGCTGTGGCTTCTCAAAGAAAGTCTCAGTCGCCACGGCAAAAAATTCGGCGGGATTAGTTGCCCCATAACTATCAATTACAGTTTTGATATCTTGTTGAACATCATTGCAGAGTTTTTGATATTCTGCTGTCATTACTTGCGACCAAACAAGATAATCTGATTTGTTGGGTAGAATTGGTACACCTTCTGCTTTACCATCTTCTTGATCTAATTGATGGGCAAATTCATGTAACACAACATTATGTCCATCACTCCAATTTTGGGTGTCTCTTTGCACCTGTTCCCAAGATAAAATTACTTGGTCTTTTACCCAAGATTCTCCCAGTCTGGCATCGCGTCTTTCTTCTACAACATAATCACTCACTGCCACAGTTTGATTAACAAAATAAGTGCTGGGATAAATCAAAATTGAACGCAATTTAGGAAAGTATTCGCCGCGTTCATTTAGCAGCAGTAAACAAGCAACAGCCGCAATTGTAATTTTCATTTCTGCTGTGACTTGCAAGCCTTGACAGCCAATAAATTGTTTTTCTACTAAGAATACTTGAATATGTCCTTGCAGTCGTCGGCGTTCTTCAGGAGTTAGGCGTAAGTAAATTGGTAGATTATTTTCAATAACAGCACTCCAAATGGGCGGAAAAGGACGTTTTTTTATGCGATTTCCTCGCCGTTTGGTCAAAATGGGACTGATAAAAATCGCTGTTACAATCAGCCCCAGAATCAGAAAAATAATAATTGCTGCATCCATTGATTTTGTATGATGCTGTGCCACTGTTAGTTAGTATAGCGATCGCACTCCATCACCAGCTATTACACTAGACACATACCCAGATCACTTCATCCCCGCTATGTCTCTTGCTCAAGATTTCAACACTCGTCAAGACACACCAGAAGATGTTATCTTTCCCCCTGGTGACTTATATAGTGATGAACCTCCGTTGGAAACTGAACTGCATCTACGACAGATCATCTTACTTTTGAAATGTCTGGAATGGTTGTGGCGGGACAGACAAGACTTTTACGCAGCTGCTAACCTGACAATTTACTACAGTCCTAACCAGCGCAAATCAGAAGACTTTCGCGGGCCAGATTTTTTTGTAGTGCTAGGAACTGAACGCCGAACGCGAAAAAGTTGGGTAGTTTGGCAAGAAGAGGGCAAATATCCTAACGTAATTGTCGAAATTCTGTCGCCAAAAACTGCGGATACCGATAAAGGTTTAAAAAAACAGATTTATCAAGATACTTTTCGTACCCCTGATTATTTTTGGTTCGACCCAGATAGTTTAGAATTTGCTGGATATCATTTGTTAGATGGAGTGTATCAACCTTTAGAACCAAATCCTCAAGGGCATTTGTGGAGTCAACAGTTAAATTTATATTTGGGAATTCATCAAGGATTATTGCGATTTTTTACACCTTCAGGCAAATTAATTCCGACACCAGAAGAAGTTGCAGAACGTTTAGCTGCGAAATTACGAGAATTAAATATTGACCCAGACACAATTTAGTTGTTATAGATTTACAACAACTATGTTGCAGCAGGACATTAAAACTTCGCACAAATTAAGGTGGCAATTTCATCTGGAGAATGGGCAATAAAATCTGCACCGTGAGTTTTTAACTCTTGCTCAGTTCCATAGCCATAAGTTACACCAATTGTCGTAATATGATGATGCTTGGCTCCAATCATATCGTGTTTGCGATCGCCTACCATAATCGTAGTTGCAGGTAAAAGATTTTCTGTCACTAAAATATAGTGAATTAAGTCGGCTTTAACGCTCAGTTTGCCATCAAGTTGACTCCCATAAATACCATCGAACAGCGGTGATAAGCCAAAATATTCAATAATTCGCGTTGCATAAATATCGGGTTTGGAAGTGGCAACAAAAGTTTTATAACCAGCAAAACGAATAGCTTTGAGAGTTTCTCTAATTTGCGGATAAAGACTATTTTCAAATAATCCAATTGTAGAAAAACGGCTACGATACAGTGAAATTGCTTGTCCCAGTATTGTGTCATCCGATGTCTTCAGTAGCTGAGAAAAACTTTCTTTGATGGGAGGGCCAATACACCAATCTAATTCATCAGCTTCCGGTGGTGTATGACCGAGTTCAGACAGTGCATACCGAATACAGCGCGTAATTCCAGGCTTAGGGTCTGTGAGTGTTCCATCTAAATCAAAAAGGATAGTATTAACAGATATATCTGAGAAATAGTCAGGCATAAATTCATTGGTGGCAATAGAGAACAGCTCACAAGAAAACAATGTGTTATTAATTTTGTCAGATATCTTATGCAATTAGCTGTTTTATCACTACAAAAAACATTGCCAAACAAGACATTAAATCTTGACAGAAATAAAGTGTACAAAAGTGCCGTAGAATTGTAGTTTATCCGGCATCTGCTACCTTTTGACACCCATGCTTTGTGACTATCTAGTACAAATACTGACTGCCCGTGTGTATGATGTTGCCCAAGAAAGCCCTTTGGAGTATGCTCCGAATCTCTCCAATAGACTGAATAACAAGCTGCTATTAAAGCGAGAAGATATGCAGTCGGTGTTTTCTTTCAAGCTGCGGGGTGCATATAACAAAATGGCAAACTTACCGCCGGATTTGTTAGCACAGGGTGTCATTGCAGCTTCGGCTGGGAATCATGCCCAAGGTGTGGCTTTAGCTGCTAGTCGCTTGGGAACAACTGCCATTATTGTAATGCCTGTCACAACACCCCAAGTAAAAGTAGATGCAGTCAAAGCTAGGGGCGGACAAGTTGTTTTGTATGGCAATACCTACGATGACGCTTATGCTTATGCGCGACAATTAGAAGCAGAAAAAGACTTAACTTTTATTCATCCTTTTGATGACCCTGATGTAATTGCTGGTCAGGGAACCATCGGCATGGAAATTTTGCGACAATATCAGCAACCCATTCACGCAATTTTTGTAGCTATTGGTGGCGGTGGTTTGATTGCAGGAATTGGGGCGTATGTCAAACGGTTGCGTCCAGAAATTAAGATTATTGGTGTGGAACCTGTAGATGCGGATGCCATGAACCAATCATTAAAAGCCGGAAAACGGGTGCGGCTGTCGCAAGTTGGTTTGTTTGCTGATGGGGTAGCAGTGCGCGAAGTGGGGGAAGAAACCTTCCGCCTGTGCCAAGAATATGTAGATGAAATTATTTTGGTGGATACAGATGATACCTGTGCGGCAATTAAAGATGTCTTTGAAGATACCCGCTCTATTTTAGAACCAGCGGGGGCATTGGCGATCGCAGCTGCCAAAGCCTACGTTGAACGAGAACAAATTCAAGGGCAAACTTTAGTGGCTGTGGCTTGCGGTGCAAATATGAATTTTGACCGCCTGCGATTTGTCGCTGAACGCGCCGAGTTGGGTGAACGCCGGGAAGCGATATTTGCAGTCGCCATTCCCGAACAACGCGGTAGTCTGCGGAAGTTTTGCGAATGTATTGGTCAACGCAACTTAACTGAGTTTAACTATCGCATCGCCGATGAACAAGAAGCCCATATTTTTGTCGGTGTGCAGATTCTAAACCGCGCTGATCGCGCCAAAATGGTAGAAACTTTTGAAAATTGTGGCTTTAAAACCATCGATTTAACCGATGATGAACTCACCAAATTACACTTACGTCACATGGTTGGCGGACACTCTCCCCTTGCCCATAATGAATTACTGTATCGGTTTGAGTTTCCCGAACGTCCCGGCGCATTGATGAAGTTTTTAGGTTCCATGAGTCCGAACTGGAATATCAGTATGTTCCACTATCGCAACAATGGCGCAGACTATGGACGCATTGTTGTGGGTATGCAAGTACCGCCCCATGAAATGGAAGAATGGCAAGCCTTTCTCGATACTCTTGGTTATCAGTATTGGAATGAAAGCCAGAATCTAGCATATAAACTATTTTTGGGATAGTTCTACAAGGCAAAAGTAAAAAGTTAAAAGGCAAAAGTTAAAAGTTAAAAGTTAAAAGTTAAAAGGCAAAAGTAAGAAGGAGATTTCCCTGTTGTCTGTTTGTCCCGATAAACGAAACTTTCGCTAAAATCAGGGTGTTTACTTATTTGTGGTCAAGTTGTGGCTACTGTATCTTGTCCCCGTTGCCATCAACTCGTTGAGAGTCAGGCTATTACCTGTCCTTATTGCCGAACAACACTCAAAGCCTTCGGTCATCCCGGTATTCCATTGCACCGTGCTACCGGAGACGAATATTTGTGTGATAGTTGCACCTACCACGCTGACGACACTTGCAACTTTCCGCAGCGTCCTTATGCCAAAGATTGTACCCTTTATCAAAATATTGCCGAATACAAGTTACACCAAGAACAGCAGCGTCAAAACAGCAGTTTTGGCACAACTTTTCAAAGTTGGGTAAAACGCAATCAAACTTGGCTATTGTTACTTGGTTTATTACTCATTTGTTTGTTGATCGCTTTGTCAACATCTTAGAGGTTGTTTGAAAAGTATTTATCAAAACAGAATTCAGGAGTCAGGAGCCAGAATTTTGCAATTAAATTCTGTGCAAGTGGTGGATGAATAGGGGACTTCCAACTAAAAAAACATACAGTCGCTGTGCTGCTCCCCCTGCGGCCTTAATGATCAGTCTTTCACCGGACACGATATGACTCCTGAATTCTGGCTTCTGAATTCTTCTGCCACAGAAAATCTTTGTGCATAACTCCTGTATCTGCTAAAATCTCCCTATTCCCGATAGAAAATATGAATTTTTAATTGAGTTTGCAATAAAACATTATTAATACGTGCAATCATCCAGTAACATAAATTTTATATAAACATATACACATCAATTTACTGTAGATTGAGAGGAAGCACGGAATGAATTTTTGGCAGCGTCCCCTGAAGCGATCGCAACTTACTACTCACCGCAGACCATATCGGTTCAGGCTCAATTCGCTCAAAGGTTTTATATCGCTCACATTGGTAGGAGCTATTTTGAGTGTGGCGCTGGCCGCCTGCTCTGGTGGAAATAGCAGCAGTAATTCTGGCAATGGTACACCTTCTGCTAGTCCAGTTGCAGCGAACAAATCCAATGTAGAAATCACCTTAGTTTCTTTTGCGGTGACTAAAGCTGCTCACGAAGCTATTATTCCCAAGTTTGTAGAAAAATGGAAACAAGAGCATAACCAAACTGTCACCTTCAAGCAAAGCTATGGCGGTTCTGGTTCTCAAACTCGCGCCGTCATTGATGGTTTGGAAGCAGATGTAGTTCACTTAGCTTTAGCAGGAGACACCGAAAAGATTCAGAAAGCTGGACTGATTGAACCAGGATGGGAAAAAGAAGTTGCTAATAATGGTATTGTTTCTAAATCTGTGGCGGCGATCGTTACTCGTGAAGGTAATCCTAAGAACATCAAAACTTGGACAGATTTAGCCAAAGACGGGGTAAAACTAATTACGGCTGACCCAAAAACATCAGGTGTGGCTAAGTGGAACTTTTTAGCATTGTGGAACTCCGTAATTAAGACTGGTGGAGATGAAGCTAAAGCCACGGAATTTGTCACGACAGCTTACAACAATGTACCTATTTTAGCTAGAGATGCACGTGAAGCTACTGATGCGTTCTTCAAGCAAGGTCAAGGAGATGCTTTAATTAACTATGAAAACGAAATCATCTTGGCACAACAAAAAGGTCAAAAAGTCAACTACATCGTCCCTGATGTGAATATCTCCATTGACAACCCCATTGCTGTAGTAGATAAAAACGTTGATAAGCATGGTACCCGCGAAGTAGCAGAAGCTTTCGTGAAATATCTCTATACTCCAGAAGCACAGCAAGAATTTGCCAAATTGGGATTCCGCCCAGTTGATGAAACTGTAGCTCAAACAAAAGAAGTCAAAGACAAATTCCCCAGCGTGAAGACTGTAGGTACCGTTCAAGATTACGGGGGTTGGAGTGAAATCGATCAGAAATTCTTCGCTGAGGGTGGTATTTTTGACAAGATTCAAGCACAAAAGAAACGGTAATTATTAGTCATTAGTCATTTGTTTTTTGTCAAATGACCGATGACCAATGACCAATGACAAAGGACAAATTTATATTATTTATGGCTGTATCTTCTTCTCCATCCCCAGAACAAAATCTCATTTCCAATACTCCTGTTTGGAAAAAGTTTCTGCATCAGTTAATTCATCTACCTTGGACATGGCGCATTACTTTGGCATACCTAACAGTAATGTTGTTTTTGCCAATAGCAGCTATGTTCTTAAAAGCCAGTACAGAACCGCCGGCGAAGTTTTGGGAAATTGCTACTAGTGATATTGCCTTAGCAACTTACAACGTGACTTTTGTCACATCCATAGCGGCGGCACTGCTGAATGGTGTATTTGGCACGTTAATTGCTTGGGTTTTAGTGCGTTACGACTTTCCTTTAAAAAGGTTAGTTGATGCCACAGTAGATTTACCCTTTGCCCTGCCAACTTCTGTAGCGGGTTTAACATTGGCAACAGTTTACAGTGATAACGGCTGGATTGGTTCACTGTTAGCCCCAATGGGAATTAAAGTATCTTTCACTCGGTTGGGTGTAGGCGTAGCCATGATATTTATTTCCCTACCTTTTGTGGTGAGAACGGTACAACCTGTATTGCAAGAAATGGAACATGACATTGAGGAAGCGGCTTGGTGTTTGGGTGCTTCTCAATGGCAAACCTTTTGGAAAGTAATTTTACCGCCTTTATTTCCCACAATTTTGACTGGGATTGCTTTAGGTTTTTCCCGTGCGGTTGGTGAGTATGGCTCAACAGTAATTATTGCTTCTAACACACCGTTTCAAGATTTAATTGCGCCGGTGTTGATTTTCCAAAGATTAGAGCAGTATGACTATTCTGGCGCTACTGTGATTGGCGTGGTTCTGTTGACAATTTCTTTGATATTGCTATTGGCTATTAATTTCTTACAAGCGTGGGCAAGAAGATATGACAGTAAATGAGCCAAGATTTCACTCATCTGAGTCTAATATCAGTATAGGCAAGACTCAACAGAAAAAAAGTTGGGTGCCAACGATTTTAATAGGCATTGCAATTGCTTATTTAGCCTTAATTCAATACATCCCAGCGATAAACGTTTTTTTTCAAGCCTTTAAAAAAGGAGTCGGCCCCTTTTTAGAAAATTTGGCAAAAACTGACTTTCTCCATGCAGCTTGGTTAACTTTAATCTTGGCTTTAATTGCTGTGCCATTAAATACCGTATTTGGTTTGTGTGCAGCTTGGGCGATCGCGCGGCATAAATTCCCTGGTCGTGCCATAGTTTTAAGTATTATCGACCTACCTTTTTCCATCTCACCCGTAGTTGCCGGGTTAATGATTGTCCTACTCTACGGTCGCAATGGCTGGTTTGGCCCTTTTTTGCAAGCCCACGATATTAAAATTATCTTTGCCTTTCCTGGGATGGTACTGGCGACAGCATTTATCAGTATGCCCTTTGTCGCACGAGAAGTAATTCCTGTGTTAGAAGAATTTGGTAGCGACCAAGAAGAAGCAGCTAAAACCTTGGGTGCAAAAGATTGGCAGATATTTTGGCGCGTCACCTTACCCAGCATTCGTTGGGGATTACTTTACGGCTTAATTTTAACCAATGCTAGAGCAATGGGCGAATTCGGTGCTGTTTCGGTAGTTTCGGGTAACATTGCTGACAAAACCCAGAGTTTACCCCTCTTTGTGGAAGAAGCTTATAAACAGTATGAAACCGAAGCTGCCTTTTCTGCGGCTGTATTATTAGCACTGTTGGCAGTTGTCACTTTGATACTCAAGGAAATTTTAGAACGGAAAACGCGTATCAAAGATGTTGAGTAGACTTTAAGTAGGTCGGTATGAATATTTATCGTTAAAAGCAGGCAAGAGTGAAGAGAGTTTTAGCCTAGTTTCGTCATGAATTATATCATGTCCGGTTAATCAGTTATGATTCGGTCAATCTGTGCAGAAACGTTAAAACCCTCTCCCCTGCTCCTCTGCTTCCTCTGCTCCCTCTGCGGCCTTAATGATAAGTATTTGGCCGGACACGATATTACGCAAGCTTTTGGGCGGCCTTTTTGCTGCTCAAAGGTGCATTTAGAACAGCACCTAGAATTAGTATTAAATTTATATAAAAATTAACTATTTTTCAGTACAATTACTATGTGGTAAATCTACTTAGAAAAGTATGAAGCTCCTTTTAACTGGTATAAGTGCAGGAATCATTGCTTTCAACCCTTTAACAGCTAATGCCGCAAGTATTTCTTTCACCAGTAAGCTGAATGGCTTTCAAGAAAATCCGCCTGTTAGTACACCAGGTACAGGTACAGCTACAGGTACTCTGACTGGCGCTCCTGGTAGTTGGATTTTCAACTATGTAGTAAATTATTCTGGATTACAAGGTGTTATCGCTCGTCCTTTTGCTCACATACATATTGCCCCTGTAGGATCAAATGGCCCAGTAGTACACGATTTGGATGGTGCAAATCTTCCACCCATTGCAGGTAGTTCTTCTGGGATTATTACAGGGGATTGGCGCTTTGATGACCTGACTAGACCTTTAACCGATGCTTTAGCTCAAGAGCTAATCAATGGCAATGCCTACTTTAATATTCATACAAGCGTCTTTCCTAGTGGAGAAATTCGTGGGCAACTTAACCCTGTTCCCGAACCTCCAACTCATTTGGGTTTGTTGGCACTAACTGCTTGGGGTATTAGCTGGCAATTTAAGCGTCGAAAAAATAAACAGAATTTAGCCTAGTACAACAAGGCTGAAGTATGAAATGAAGAAACCCTTAGAGTGAGCTTTTCAGCAATTGATCATGGGTGCTTTATTTCCGCAGTACTGTACTAGTTAATTTTTCAGGACTTACGCAACGCCGATATTGTCATTGCGACTGAAACAGAGTGTAGGGAAGCAATCCCAGTGTCAGGGGGGATTACTTCGCTATCTCTCGTAATAACGGAGTTAAGTTATTTTTGCGTAAGTCCTGTTGATATCTTTCTTAAAAATAGAGACGTTTTATAAAACGTCTCTACAAAATTTTTTTGCTAGGACTTACGCAAAAAACTCTCAAACTCTTATTTCTCCGTGAACTCCCGAAGTTTGCTCAACGCGGGGAACCCGCGCACGCAACTTCTCTCTGCGTCTCTGTGGTTCGATTTTCCGTGGACTGTGCGTAAGTCCTATTTGCGTTTAGTTGCCAAGTTAAAAATGGCTTCTGCTATAAAGTTCCAATTAACATGGCAATTGTTCTCACTAACTCATCTGGTTCGATAGGTTTGGCTATATGCTGTTGAAATCCGGCTTGTAGTGCTTGTTGTTGGTTGATTTCACCCGCATAAGCAGAAAGTGCGATCGCGGGTATGGTTCCGCCTTGTTGGGGTGGGTATTGTCTAATGTGCCGAATCAAGGAATAGCCATCCATTTCTGGCATACCAATATCAGAAATTAGTAAATGTGGCACAGATTGATTTAAGTAGGTCAATGCTTGTAATGCTGAATCAGCTATAGTAACTTGTGCGCCAGCTTGGGTGAGGATAAATTCTGCTAAATCGCGCATATCTGCATCATCATCTACAACCAATATCTGCATACCGCTGAGGTTGTTCGCACTTTCCAAATTACTACGAGCTGAGGATAATGCTTGGTCAACAACATTTAATGGCAATCTCACAGTGAAGATTGCACCCAAATTTTGCCCTGAACTATCTGCTTGCACTGTGCCGCCATGCAGTTCGGTTAAATGGCGGACAATAGCCAGTCCTAAGCCCAATCCGCCGAATTTTCTTGTCGTTGCACCATCTTGCTGACGGAAATATTCAAATACGAATGGTAAAAACTCTGGAGTAATGCCAATTCCGTTATCCTGAACTTTAATTTGAGCATACATTCCCACCTGCTCTAGTTGCACTTCTACTCGTCCTCCAGAGTGGGTGAACTTGACAGCGTTAGAAATCAGGTTCCAGACAATTTGCTGTAAGCGGTTGGGATCACCAGAAACTTTACCAGAAAGCGAGTTGAGAGTAGTTTGGATCTGAATATTTTTGGCTTCTGCTGCGAGTCGGACAGTTTCTAAGGCGGCTTCAATGGTTGCAGCCAAATTCACTGGTGCAACGTTTAACGACATTTTGCCTTGGAGAATACGCGAGACATCCAATAAATCTTCGATTAATTGCGCTTGCAACTTGGCATTACGTTCAATGGTTTCTAATGCTTGGTCAGCTTTTTTAGGGTCTAGCCGTTGACTTCGCAGCAGTCTTGTCCAACCTAAAATCGGATTTAGGGGCGATCGCAATTCGTGAGACAGTACGGCAAGAAATTCATCTTTAATTCTGTTAGCGGCTTCGGCTTTGGCGTGATCGCGTTGGGCAATACGATATAATTGAGCGTTATCAATGGCTAAGGAAGCACGGCGAGCTAGTTCCTCGGCTAATTCTAAGTTGCTTTGGTCATAGCGTTTTCCCGACTCCGCTGCAACAAAAGAAATTACCCCCAAAATTTTATCTTGAGTTTTTAATGGCACTGTCATCACAGACTTAAACCCAACAGAACGCAAAATTTCTAAATGTTCTGGGTTTTGAGCGGCTTGGACTATTAATTCATCGGGGATATCGGGTAGGAAATCTGATTTACCTGTGCGTAATGTCCAGGCAGTGCCTCTAGGACTATCCGGATTGAGAGGATATTTCTGGCTCATTTGCTCAGCCCATTGCTGTTTGGCTGGGTCAAGATGAGCTACAGCAATCTGTTCAATAACACCATCTTCTTTGACTATGTGGACTGTACACCAATCTGCTAACTCCGGTACTGCCAGTTGGGCGACTCGCTCTAGGGTAGTTTGGTAATCGAGAGAAGATGCTAAAACTGAGCTCGCCTCTGCCAGAAAGCGTTGGTTCCGCTCTAACCTGACTTGCTCAGTCACATCGACCACATACGCTAAAACATCTTCTATTTGATGGTTGGAGTTAATTGTGGGCAGATAGTAAACATTGTAGTAACCAGGACAGCGATCGCTCCGACCAGGAGGATTGATCGCCAGGCTGAGGGAAATAAATTGATCTCCGGTATTGTAAATTTCATCAAAGATGGCAACTATTCCCGGATCAACTTGACCAAAAAGTTCCTTAACTGAATGTCCTAAATGTTGTTCACGAGTTAATCCGTTGATTTTGGCTAATGCTTCGTTAATCGCAATATATCGCTGTTGGCGATCTAACAGAGCAATTCCCACTGGTGAAGTTTCAAATATGGTTGCTAGTTGGCGTTGTGCGGTTTCTGCTCGCATTCGGGCAATGCGTTCGCGTTCTAGTAATCGTTCTCGTTCTTGTTCTACTTGCTTGCGTTCTGTAATATCAATGACAACGCCAATCGAGTTTTTCGGATTTCCCTTCAAATCGTAAGTAAACTTTCCCCTGGCTTCTACCCAATGAATTGAGCCATCTAACCAACGCAGGCGATATTCATGATGATACTCTTTCTTGGCCTGCATAGCTTGCTGAAGTTTAGCTTCAGCTTGTGCTAAATCATTTGGATGCACCCGACTCTGCCAAACTTCATAACTGGGTTGACACTGATATGGTTGCAGACCTAAGACCGTGAAGTGTCCTTCTGACCAATGTAATGCACCAGTTTGGACATCCCAATCCCATGATCCCATACGTCCAACATTTAGCGCCAGTTGCAGGTGTGCCTCACTTTCTCGTAATGCCTCTTCCGCACGCGATCGCTCTACAGCTAACCAAGTTTGTTCGGCAATTTGCTCTATCAGTGTCACTTCTTCCTGTTGCCAGTGGCGCGGCGCAATATGGTGTAACACAAGTAAAGCGATAAACTTTCCTTGTTTCACCAACGGCACACATAACAGAGATTTAGTTTGGATCACATCAAAAGCAGTTGCGCCTGATCCTCTAGTCCGAGGATCAGCATCCACATCATCCACAATAATTGTTTTGCCCTGCTTGAGTTCAGCAATGATTTCCCGGCCAAAAGAATTCATGTGATGAGTCCCAACCACACTACTCACACCATTGCAATAATCACGCTCAACAATTACATATTCTTGGGTAGGATCAATTTCCCCATAGGTACATCTACTCACTTGGAAATGCTGACCTGTGGCACGCACTACTTGCCACATAATTTCTTTCGAGTCTGGAATTGGGCGAATCGCATCATTTAATTGAATTAAAAATTTCTGTTGTCTGTCTTTATGTTGCACCTGTTCCCACAGTTGTTTGCGCTCTGTAATATCTACGGTGATGCCAATTATCCGCACTCCCCGTCCAGTTGCATCTAGGTAAACTCTGCCTTGACTATTAATCCAACGCATTGTTTTGTCGGGAGCAATAATGCGGTACTCTTGCTGATAAATTGTTTCTCCCGCAGCGGCTCTTTGGGCTGCTTGCACAATTCGCTGCTGATCATCTGGATGAATCAAAGCCATAAAATCTTCTACTGTTCCGGCTTCTATTCCCCAAAGCCAAAAGGCATTAGGAGAACACACCACATGATTTGTAATTAAATCCATATCCCAAGCAATTATCTGCCCTGAAGATAAAGCCAGTTGTAAGCGTTCTTCTGTCTGTCGCAAGTTTTCTTCAATTTGCTTACGCTCAGTTATATCTTGCAGGACAACTACAGCTGCCACAATTTGATTTTGGCTATTGAGTATTGGTGCAGAATTGACACTAATAAAAGTTTGGCGACCATCATTTTCTAGTCGCAATTCTTCGTTAGAGATAACTTCACCTGTTTGCAGCGATCGCGCTAATGGATAATCATAGGGTTCATACATTTGTCCATCAGTACGAAAGGCGACAAATGGGGTAATCGGTACGTATTCTTCTAATTCCAGAGACTGTTCATAGTCGTAACCAACAATGTGTTTAGCTTGTTCATTAGCCAGCACTAATTTACCAGTTGCCGCATCGGCAATTAATACACCGGCTGGTAACT
This sequence comes from Nostoc sp. TH1S01, assembly GCA_018993265.1. Taxonomy (GTDB): domain Bacteria; phylum Cyanobacteriota; class Cyanobacteriia; order Cyanobacteriales; family Nostocaceae; genus Nostoc_B. Next base: position 16,086 of record JAGKSW010000145.1, on the reverse strand, counting down.
GCTGTAAAACAGTAGTAAAGCGAGTATGTTCTATTTCCAGTGCTTGCAACAAGCGTTCCTTTTCTGCTTCAGCTTGTTTGCGAGCCGTAATATCACGAAAATACACTGCCAAACCCCCAACCGAGGGATAAGCTTTGATTTCTAACCAACAACCAACAGACTCCCCATATTCTTCCCACGCAACAGCTACTTGTTGCGCTACTGCCTGATGCATAGATTTATAGGCTATACCACCAACAAGTTCCGGAAACACCTCCTGCCAAACATTTTTACCAATAAGTTCCGCTGGTGTTTTGTGTAAAATTTGCGCTGCTGCCTGATTTATATATGTGTAGCACCAATCACAATCAAAAGCCACGAAGGCATCTGTAATGCTTTCTAGGATAGTGATTACCTTACGTTCAGATGCTTGGGCGGCGATGAATTTTGGATCTGGGGCATTTTCTAGTAAAGCTTCTAAAGCTTGTTTCTCCTGCTCTAAGGTGGCTATTCGTTCTTGTAATAAAGCATATTCAGCATTTTCCCGTATTTCCTGAAAGTCAGGATGTGGTTCATTTCCCAAGCTACGGGCAAAGTATTCAATCAATTCCGAACGCGAAATTCCTTGCTTGTGCGCTTCTTCATCAAGCGATCGCCATGCTGTACTGGTCAGAGATATACTAACTCGTTGTTTGTTTTCTGAGTCCCAGTTGCTAACAAACTTACCCGTTGAGTCGCGCTTCATTTAGATTTTTCCGTATGCGTACACGGTTCTTATATTCAATCCGAAGTGACTCCTGATTAGTATCTACCTTGAGATTGAGGTTTTGATTAGGGATTAGGGGCTAAGGGCTAGAGGCTAGTAGGGATTAGGGATTAGGGGCTAGTTAGAAAATGTTTCTTCTCATCAAATATTTCCTCTAACCTCTAACCTCTAGCCTCCAACCTCTAACCTCTAGCCCCTAATCCAATTCTTCCAAAGCCCCAAGTTTAACCATACCCGGCCAAATCTTAGCTACTGCCAGCACTACTAAAATTGTGCCAACTCCGCCGCCGACAACCGCCGCAATGGGGCCAAATATTGCAGCAGCTAAACCAGATTCAAAACCACCCAGTTCATTAGAAGCACTGATAAAGACGCTATTAATTGCTGCTACCCGACCTCGCAAATGATCAGGTGTTTTAATTTGGACTAAAGTATGGCGAATCACTACACTAATACTATCTAACGCCCCACTCAACACCAACATGAGTAAGGATAACCAAAACCAACGGGACAAACCAAAAATAATAATGACCACACCAAAACCAACAACTGACCAAAGTAAGGCCGGCCCGGCTTTGCGTAATGGGGGTAGATATGCCAAACTCACAGCCATAATTAACGCCCCGATGGAAGGGGCAGCCTGCATATATCCTAATTCCACTGGCCCGACGTGCAAAATATCTTTGGCAAAAATCGGCAGTAGTGCGATCGCACCGCCAAATAACACCGCAAACATATCTAGGGTAATGGCGGCTAAAATCAACTGATTCTCCCAGAGAAATTTCACGCCGGCGGAGAGTGCTTGCAAAGAAATAGGTTCTTTGGTGCGAATATTTTTTTGCTCTTTAATTGTGGCTGTGAGACAAAAGCAGAAAAAAGCTGCGATCGCAGCTAGGATATATACCCCTGTAGCACTTCCCAGCAAAGCAATGCCAAATCCACCCAAGGCGGGGCCAATGACTGAGGCTAACTGAAAGCTACTACTATTCCAAGTGGCAGCATTGGTAAAAGCACTTACAGGTATTAACTGCCACATTAAAGCATCACCCGCCGGTTTGAGAAATGCCCTGGCAACCCCAGATAATACCAAGCAAGCATAAATTAAAAATACTGCGCCCTTAGTATAAGAAAGTACTCCTAACGTGAGGGAACAAAGAGCGAGTAAAATGACTGAAGATAAAACAGTGATTTTGCGATCGCGGCGATCGGCTAAATCTCCCGCAATTAAGGTAAGAGCAATAATTGGTAAAACTTGGGCGAGTCCCACACCACCTAAAGCCAAAGCTGAATCAGTCCGTTCATACAGTTCCCAGCCGATAGCAACTGTTTGCATTTGCGAGCCAATAAATAGCAGCAAGCGCCCAATGGTAAATAATCTATAGTCTCGAAATCTTAAAGCCGCAAAGGGATCGTGTTTTTCAGCCGGATTGCTGTTAGGAGTTAATTTCCGTTTGATCGAAGACATTTTTTAAGAAGGTTAACCCTTGTTCAATCTGAGAATATTCCTCGGCTGACAAATTATTGAGAATGTCAGCAATCTGAGCGCGAGTATGATTGAGGGATTGCTGGAGATGGTACTTGCCCTCATCAGTCAAGTTGAGAACTATCCGTCGTCGCTCTTGCGGATGATGTTCACGTTGTACTAGGTTGCGCTGTACTAGCCGTTCTATGGTTGCTGAAGCTGTCGCAGAGGTGACACCAAGATGTTCTGCCAAATCAGAAAGTGAACCACCAGGATTACGATTAATAAATGCCAGCGATCGCAACTGAGGAATTGACAAAAACCCGGCGTTATGCGCTCGCATCTCCTTCCTGATAAACCGCATCACTAATGGAATGGTCTCCATGACTTTGGCTGCACATTCTTCAGAAGTAGCAGCATGTGAGGGTTTATCGAGCTTCATGGGCTAGTTGTTCTCCTAGTTACATCGCCACCCGTGGATAAAGTTTGCCACAGATGAGGGTTAATATTATCAATGTTAGTAGGAGAATTGTACAATCCAGACTAAATCCATAAAGACTTGTACCGTTGAGTAGCATTGTGCCGCGTAAAGCATCAACTTCATAAGTTAAGGGGTTGATGTGAGAAATAAATTTTAGCCAGTTCGGCATTAAGGAAATCGGATAAATCGCATTGCTGGCAAAAAACAACGGCATGGTTAATAACTGTCCAATTCCCGTCATTCGTTCTCTGGTTTTCACCAAACAACCAATAATCAGGGAAAAAATACAAAAACATCCCGCACCCATAAAAACAATCAGTAAGACTTGGATAATTGCCAAGAAATGCAAATTCAGCTTTACTCCTAATAACAGAGCCAATCCATAAATAATAAATACCTGTGATAAGCACCGGACTCCACAAGCCACTGCTTTGCCTAATACCATAGCGACGCGGGGTGTAGGACTGGCGAGGAATTTATGTACAATTCCTAAGTCCCGTTCCCAAATCAAAGTCATTCCCCCAGTGAAAATGGCGACAAACAAAACACTCTGCGCCAGAATCCCCGCCGTCATAAAATCTAAATAAGGCAGATTTCCCCCGGTGGGGATGGCTCTAGTTTTGGCGAAAACTTGCCCAAATATAAGTAACCATAGTGCTGGCTGGACGGCTCTAACGACTAAATCTGTAGGATCATGGCGGAGTTTGCGAATTTCCAATTCTGCGATCGCCAATGTTTTGATAATTAACTCACTAATTGCAGAGATAAAATTATGCTTACGCGTCGCTTTGGTTCTAACCCAACCGTTGAGCAGTACGCCTGGTTCTTGCTGTGTCACGGTAGTTAACTCCTGATACTAATTGGTCGCCTGTGTAGTGAATAAAGACATCATCTAAAGTTGCATTCGGCTTACCGAGTTAGGCTTTTAGGTCTTTGGGTGCGCCTTGGGTAATTTCTTCACCGCGCTGCATAATTACTACTCGGTCACAAAGACTATCGGCTTCTTCTAAAAAGTGCGTAGTTAAAAATATCGTGGTGCCAAAATCAGTACAAAGTTTCTGCACTAGTTGCCAAACCTGAGTACGTGCTAGGGGATCTAGCCCGACTGTTGGTTCATCTAAAAACAAAATTTGCGGCTGATGCAAAATTGATTGAGCAATTTCTAGTTTGCGAATCATCCCACCAGAGTAATTTCTCACTAAGCGGTGAGTAGCATCTGCTAAACCCATAAATGCCAGAATTTCCTTAATATATCGTTCTCGATACTTGCTAGGAATTTCATACAACTTGGCAAATATCAACAGATTTTCGTAACCTGTGAGGCTACCATCAGCCGAAAGGGCTTGTGGTACATAGCCAATCACCCTTCTCACAGCCGTAGATTGATGGGTGATGTCGTAGCCAGCTAAGGTTGCTTTCCCTGCACTACTAGGTAACAGAGTCGTCAGCATTTTAATCACTGTACTCTTACCTGCGCCATTCGGCCCCAGTAAGCCAAAAACTTCACCTTGTTTTACAGATATGCTGAGGTCGTCAACTGCCGTAACCTTACCAAAGCGGCGTGTGAGTCCTTGGGTTTCTAAAATAATCGGTTTCGGTATGTTGGCAGGTATCTCCGACCGATTTACTTTTCCTGTCAGTCCTGTCACAAGTTTATCTACTCTCTTTTAATTAGATAAGCTAAATATTAGTTTTACAATATATACCTGTCAATAGCTCATAGGATAAAAATTGACAAGTCAACTCCTCACTCCCAGCCCCAGATGTAAACGATTGAAAAGAAAAATTCCCCAAACTGCCAATTACCAGGACAATTTGTTCCAGTAATAAAAATGGCAGAACTCCTCCATGAATCCACGCTACTCATATATCAAAAGCAGAAAAAAACGTTGGTTATACCAAGGATTCCAACTTGTAGTAATTACGCTGCTAGTGTTGGGACTATCGGTAGGAGGATTTGCCATTTATACTGTCCGGCGTTCTTTCCCCCAAGCAAGCGGCACAATTTCCATACCTGGACTGAAGGCTGAGGTGACAGTCCAGCGAGATCAATGGGGAATTCCCCATATATATGCAGCAAACACCCATGATTTATTCATGGCGCAGGGTTACGTACACGCCCAAGACCGTTTTTGGCAAATGGACTTTTGGCGACATATTGGTTCTGGGCGGCTGGCAGAAATTTTTGGTGAGTCCCAGGTAGACACAGATAAATATCTGCGGACAATGGGCTGGGATAGAGTAGCACAGCAAGAAATTCAGCAAATGGATGGGCAGATGCAAGCTGATTTGCAAGCTTATGCTGACGGTGTAAATGCTTATTTGGCAAAACATCAAGGTAGCGCCTTGAGTTTAGAATATGCTGTGTTGCAATTACTTAATCCTCGGTACAAACCGGAACCTTGGCAACCCCTACACTCTTTAACTTGGGGTAAGGTGATGGCTTACGATTTGGGGAGGAATTTTCAAAGTGAAATTGAACGGACTATTTTGTTAAAAAGTCTGTCACCACAGCAAGTTGAAGAACTGTTTCCACCTTATCCCAAAAATTTACCTGTGATTTTGCCAGAGTGGCAAACTAATCCAGGTGATAAAGTCAAAGAAAATTTACCACCTAATTTCCCAATTGCGATCGCTTCTACTTTAGAGTCAACTATCCCTCCAATCAAAGCGTTGGAAAACCTCATCGGTGCAACAGGAGTTGGTATCGGTTCTAATAACTGGGTAATATCTGGTGAACGCACAGTCACGAAGAAACCAATTTTGGCTAATGATCCACATTTAGCTGTGCAGATTCCTTCGATTTGGTATGAGGTGGGATTGCATTGTATCAACAAGAATGCAGAATGTCCTTATAACGTGGCTGGTTTTTCCTTTGCGGGAATGTTAGGGGTGATTATCGGTCATAGCGATCGCATTGCTTGGGGTGTGACTAACGTACAATCTGATGTGATGGATTTATATATCGAAAAAATCAATCCCAACAATCCCAATCAGTACGAAGTTAATGGGAAATGGGTAGATATGCAGCTTGTTCCACAAACCATCCAAGTTGCAGGTAGTCAGCCAATTGTGCAGACAGTCCGCTACACGCGACACGGGCCAATTCTTTCCGATGTTTCACCCAATTTGCAACAATTTCAACCGCAGCCATCAGTCCAAGTCCCACAACAATATGCTGTCGCTTTGCGTTGGACAGCTTTAGAACCTTCGAGATTAGCTTACTCGATTACTGGCATAAATCGCGCCCAAAATTGGCAAGAATTTCGCGCTGCTGCAAAGGATTTTGATATAGCTGCTCAAAATTTAGTTTATGCAGATATTGATGGCAATATTGGCTATCAAATGCCCGGTAAAATGCCAATTCGCGCCCAGGGAAACGGGCGTTATCCGGTTTCAGGTTGGACAGATGAATATGAATGGCAAAGCTATATTGATTTTGAAAAGTTACCTTATAGCTATAATCCCCAACAAGGCTATATTGCGACCGCTAATAATTTAGTAGCAGAAAACTATCATAATGTAATTACAACCGATTGGGTATATGGCTATCGGGCGGCGCGAATTACAGAAATGATTAACCAACAAACTCAAGATATTTCTATTGAAGATGTGCAGGAAATTCAAGGGGATAACAAAAATTTAACTGCACAAATTTTAGTACCATTGTTGCAGAATATATCTTTGGATAATCCGCGATTAGAAAAAATTCGGAAGTTATTTATAAATTGGAATTTCCAGCTAGAAATGTCATCACCAGCAGCGGCATTATTTGAAGTATTTTGGAAACATTTATTAGCCGCTACTTTTCATGATCAGCTACCAAGTGAATTTTATCCTGATGGAGGCGATCGCTGGTATGCTGTAGTACAGAATTTAGTAACTCAGCCTGATAGTTTTTGGTGGGATAATCGTCAAACACCGCAAATAGAAAACCGCAACCAAATTTTGCAGCAAGCTTTTACAGCAGCAGTAGCAGAATTAGAGCGTCTGCAAGGCAAAGATCCACAAAAATGGAATTGGGGACAATTGCATACGATTACTTTCCGTAATGCAACGTTAGGTAAATCTGGTGTTCCTCCAATTGAAGCATTATTTAATCGTGGTGCTTTTTCCACAGCAGGAAATGGCGAAACTGTAAATGCTAACCGTTGGAGAGCCAATAAATCTTTTGAAGTTACAGATATCCCTTCACTGCGAATGATAGTAGACTTGGGCAATTTGGATCAATCACTTGCTATTCATGCTCCCGGACAGTCTGGACACGCTTTTCATCAACATTATGCAGATATGATAGAACCTTGGCGTAACATTGAGTATCATCCCATGCTTTGGGAAAGTAAGACGGTCAAAGGTAATACAGATAAAACTTTGAAGTTAATGCCTAAATTTTAGTGTTGATATATTCTATTAAATTAACTGAATAAGTTTTGCTATAGGCCGCCTTCAATCTTGCTATCTTCTGCTATCACTTCTTCTGCACTAATATCCTTCCAAGGAACATCAAAATAATGTTGAATATTTTTCAGTTCATCAATAGAATCTAAAAAGAATTGTTTAATAGCAGACAGTTGGTCATCCGTAGCAAGAAAAGACTGTAGACTTTTTTTATAAATTATGGCTGGAACTGCTGGATATTCCTGTAAGTAAAGAGGAAACCATTCATCTGGCTTATCTTTTATTACTGTTTGCATAGATTCAAGTAGCTTATGGTTTTTATAATAGGACTCAACCTCTAAACAAACTCCTAGTGATGGATATTCATTTAAGTTAATTGGCTCTAAATCAAAATATCCAAGCCCACACCAAAAACCCCAACTTCTGTTAAACAGCCTAGTTCCAATTATGTATCTTTTCTGATATTTAAACTGATATAAACTATCTAGGTTAGCTATGCTAATCCCTGCAAAAAGTTGTTGAAATTTTACTTTAACTTCTTCGCTGAGAGTTGCTTCCATAAAATTGAGTGTTTTATTAAAACTTTTCATTGCTAATATATCAACAGGTGAAAGTTGATTATTTTGCGACATTTTATTAATTTCCATAAACATTAATATTTCTTTAGCTAAAATATCATTAAAGTTATTTTTTAAAAAATTATGAAAGTGATACCATCTAATTTGATAAAATTTAACTTTGGGCAAATTATTTTTTATGAAGCTTTTAATCTCTTGCTTTGGTTCGTAATCACGAGTAACGTAAATTAGCGTTTGCTGGCTATAGTATGGTAAACTGTTCAAAATTTCAGCATAGTTTTTTAACTGCTGCCATCCTTCTGTGGAACCTATTTTTGATTCGATAAATATTATCTCTGTTTTAGTATCATTAGCTAATTGAATTACAATATCAGGCTGACTACCGTGTTCATGATTCTCTAATAGTTCGTAATACTTCTGTGTTGTAATGTTGACGCTGGAATAATACTCATCACTAATAATTAAGTTATGTTTCAACCAAGCAATTAGTAAATGTTTATTAATTGAGAAAAAGTAAGCAACAATTTCAGTAAAAAAGTCTTCTAATGGTTTACTGCCTGAATGCAGATTGATTAAATTTGTAAATAAAGACATTTCAATTAAAGCTGATTAGATTAGTCAGCATGAAATGTGCGTTATGCGTTGCTAACACACTTGATAATTATTGAGACTGCAACAGTTTTAACTCAGAACTTGTCAGTTGACAATATTAATAACAAATAGGGGTAAAACTTTTACCCCTACACAGTAATATATACATTTGACAAGAAGATTGAACTTAGGTTAAGTGATTTTCTAGGAGTGATGCGATCGCTTCTGGATGAAGTTTCTTATACTTCTTTTTACCGAGTAACAAAACACAGTTAGGGGCGCTGCTGCAACGCTTTTGACAGTCTGTGTGTTCAATTTTTACTTTATCTCGCAAACCGCGATCGCACAGAGTTTTTTCTAATTCTGATAATAAACCTTTACCGCCTTTTTTCACACAGCCAGACTTTTGACACACCATAATTTTGGCTTCTGGTTGTGCTAATAATTCTTGATTGGGACAAGCAGCAACTGGCGTGACTTGATGTGCTTTAATTTTGATTTTGCCTGTACGTGTGTTGACTTTACTCACTCCAAAAATATGAATTTGTTCACCAGGAGCTAAACTACATTGCAACGAACTACGCAAATCTTTTGGTAATTTAACGTATAAATTACCAGAAGAAATCGCTAATTGCAGATATTTAGCTTTTCCTGATTTAATGCCAGCGAAACCTTGGAATTGACCTTCTAAGTTCAATTCCGATAATCTGAGATATTTGTCACCCATGTTAACTACTCAAAATTTAAGTACAAAATAATTAACCCCATGCTTGTGGGGCATTGTTGCTGATTCTTGAGTAAAAAGGAAGAAGGAAAAATTGGTTGTTACCTTTTGCCTTCTCTCTTTACTGTTGACTTGTATTTTTTTGCTAGATTCCTATAGGTAATAGCCTACAAATCAGGAATGGATATTTTTCTTCTCTAGCCTCTAACCTCTAGCCTCTAGCCTCTGTTTTCAAGCCAAGCGTTTAGCTTCTACAGTTTGAGGTAAATTTGCAGCATCAGGTATTTCGCGGAATTCTAATTCCCAACCATTGGCTAAGGTAAGAATTTTACCAGCTTCTCCGTCTGTTTGCTTTACTACTACTTCTTCCAAATCTTTTTTAGCAACATAAACGGTTAAGTTGCCATTATCATTCATCCGTAGCATTACTTTCATGATTTTCCTCAGCAGATTCTAGTTCTTTTTTGCGACAACCAACAACAATGCCTTTATCTAAAAAATGCACCGCATAAATATAGGAACGTTGTAAAAAAGTTCCTATACTTGCTACGTAACCAATGTCTCCTTTCTTTGCTAAAATTTCACCAATATCTCGACCTGGAAATGTCCCGTCGTTTTTAATTTGTTTGCGGAGTCTGACTTTTTCACCAACTTCAAAATCAGGTTCTGACTCTAATTCATATTCATCGGGTTGCATGAGAATACCTCTGTTCTTTTACCAAGTTCAACAGTTCTTCTGTTGTCAGACTACGTTTTTTCTTAACTGATTGTTGGCGAACTGCATCTAAAACAGATTGGGTTTCTTCGGGGTTGAGAAAGATACCATGCTGCTGAAGCAAGCTAGATACCAAATGCTTTCCAGAATGCTTACCGACGACTAAACGTCTTTCCCAACCAACTTCTTCTGGTGCAAAGGGTTCGTAGGTTTGGGGATTTTTGAGTACGCCGTGGGCATGAATTCCAGATTCGTGAGCAAAGGTATTCTCACCAACAATTGCTTTCCAAGGTGGTACACCAGCACCAGCGGCGGCGGCTACGAGTTGCGATAATTCCAACAAACGGGGTGTGTTAATTCCCATATCTAAGCCATAGATGCGTTTGATGGCCATGACAACTTCTTCTAAAGCGGCGTTACCTGCTCTTTCACCTAAGCCGTTGACGGTGGTGTTAACAGATGTGGCTCCAGCTTTAATCCCAGCGAGTGCGTTTGCTGTCGCCAAGCCGAAATCATTGTGGGTGTGGATTTCTACGGGAATCGACAACCAGGAAACGAGGCGCTTAACTTTTTTATAGGTGGTGAAAGGATCGAGAACTCCTACGGTGTCGCAGAAACGAAAGCGAGATGCACCCCATTCTTGAGCATACAGAGCGACATCCAACAAAAAGTTTTCATCGGCTCTAGAAGAATCTTCGCCGCCGACTGCAACCCAAAGACCGCGATCGCGTGCGTAACTGATACAATCTTTGAGTCTTTGCAGACTTACTCGCCACTGTCCATGAAACTTGGCAGCGATTTGGATACCGGAAACCGGAATCGCAATATGTACTCGCTGCATTCCACAAGCAATGGAAGCTTTGATATCAGAAATTACAGCGCGGTTCCAGGCGAGGAGGTTAGCTTTTAATCCCAAGTCAGCAATGATTGAGATGGCACGAATTTCTTCTTCTCCCATCGCTGGGATACCGACTTCTAATTCATGCACGCCGATAGCATCGAGAAATTTGGCGATCGCAACTTTCTCTTTTAAGGTAAAAGCAACACCTGCTGCTTGTTCGCCATCGCGCAATGTAGTGTCATTAATTATGATTTCACTCATTTCAAACAGCCTCATAGGAATTTTTCTTAATATTCTTTCTAGAGCGTTAATTATTTTCCGTAACGCTGAGTAAGGGTAAATGCTATAAATTAATACAATTAATATTTTGTCTTCATCATTCTTTAATATTAACGAGATAAAGACATCGCATCTGTATGAAAGAGAACAAAACGACAGTATAATTTAACGATTATTTTCACTATTGTCATGCACACTTTTTTCGAGTAGGAGATAGCCTAGATATGTATTAACTAGACTTGAAGTTAATAAGAAAACAAATCCGCAAATTAAGCTGGAAATCATAGTGCTATCTCCCGATAATTGCAAGTCATTTATGCCAAAAAGTTGTAGCTGGCGATCGCGAGCGCATTGAAACTGTAAAGTCTTTTATCTTTGGTCATCTAGCCAATCTAAAATTTGTTCTAGTTGTTCTAAGTTGACCAAGCCATATTGCCAAAGCAGCATCGGTAATGGTGCATCATCAAACTTTTTGTGTCGCAGGGCTACAGCAATATCTGCATTGGTGAGTTCGAGTTCTGTATGTAAAAAATTGATGAATTTTAACTCTTTCGTGCGGGTGGACATAACTAAACCAGAAACAGATAAGTATAGAGGAGAATTAAAGGTTGAGAATGCAATTTAAGCGACTGAAAAAATCAGAGTAAAAATCTTGGAGAGGCTGATTTTTTTCTGTTTGTCAATGCAGGTTTATAAATCCCAACAATGTTCCAACCAATTGACTAATTCTTGACGCGGAGCGAAAAATTGCATAATTGTACTACGGACTAAAATTGCTGCAAGTAAACTGTTAACTTGGACTCGTAAAGAACCATCAGGATGACAAGAGCAGGGAATCATTAACTCTTGCAAACGGTGATAAATTCGCCAGCGATCGCTCAACGGTATCTGTAACACTTGCTCGCCTAAAGTATTATTTGTCATTGGTCATTTGTCCTTTGTCATTAGCGTAAAATTAGTTACTATAGATTCCTATTTGATTTCGGAAAAAAACTGAGAACATTTAGATAAAGCTTCTTTCCTAATCCGCACTCCCCATTCCCTACTCCCTGACTACATAAAGAAAGTCGGAAATGAAACCGATTTTACTCTTTTGACTTTTGACCATTGACTGTTGACTCATAACTTTTGAGTTTTTGTTCAAGTTGCTCAATGCGAGACAATAAGGAACGAATCACAGTGGCTTCCACATCCGGGAGTTTGTTATGCTCTAGAGGAGAGTGATTCTTGTCTTTGCGAGAAATAATTCGTCCAGGAACGCCAACAACTGTGGAATCAGCCGGAACATCGCGCAACACAACCGAACCTGCACCCACACGGACGCGATCGCCTAATTGAATATTCCCTAAAACCTTCGCACCGGAACCAATCACAACGTTTTTACCCACAGTGGGGTGACGTTTTCCGCTTTCCTTCCCAGTTCCGCCGAGAGTCACGCCTTGGTAAATCAGCGTGTAGTCTCCCACAATCGCCGTTTCACCAATCACAACCCCCATCCCGTGGTCGATAAATACCCCTTTACCAATCTCTGCACCTGGGTGAATTTCAATTCCGCTTAAGAATCGACCAATATGAGAAATTAAGCGCGGAAAGAAACCGACTCCTCGACAATGCAACCAGTGAGCCAGACGATGTAAACAAAGTGCGTGCAATCCAGGGTAGCAAAACACCACCTCTAACCAATTACGTGCAGCAGGGTCACGTTCAAAAATAATCCGAAAATCACTCAACACTGGCTCAAAAGAAGTGCCAGCAGAGAGTAAATTTTTCAGCAGGGATGTTTTTACAGAATCTGGCGCTACTGTCGCCTGTTGATTACTGTCTAATGACTGTTGCATCGGTACTGTCTGGGTAAAAAAGCCTTGTACTATTTTTATGCTTATAGCAGGCGACTCTCAACAGGACAGTACACTCTATGTCGGTTGGATTTATTGGATTTATTAAGGTTGTACTCAACCACTGCAAAGCTTTATTTTTAATTAATAAAAAATTTCTCTTGGGGTAAGGGGACTAGTGTTTCAAGGTAGGGGTACTAGTATTTCTTGGGTGGGGGTTTAAGAATTGCGGTACTCACCATCAAATGCTTTACTCATCTCAATTTGCAGCGATTTAGCAAAGTTATTTTACGATATATTAAGCTGTACTCAATTGCCCGGAAATCGGGTGTAGAGACGACTACAACTTAATTTCTGTATCTCCAGTTACGATTGTAATTTTACGGTTTTGCCACCCAAAAAACCAAATTCTTCACCTTGTTTTAGCTTTTGTTTTTGGTAAATATCAATACTTTTATGATTATTAAATCGTTGACATTTCACTACCAAATCGAGCGATCGCACTTTTCAGCTTCGATTTTTGTCCGATTTTTCATCATCTCAACTGCCTTTAAGAAAGCTGGACTACCTGCTTTACCAATATATTGATGACAACTAAGGTCAAATTTGCTCATGACCTATCAAAAGCAATCATGATGATAAATTATTACGAGAATTACCTAAAAATATCAAACTTGTATTGCCCAATACATATAAAAAAACTGCCAGATTTTATCCGACAGATGATGAATAAATAACTGCTAAAAATCAGCAAAATTTATGGTGACCAAGGTACAGCAATTTTGAATGATGCGTCATTCTTGTACACTGTATCAGTAGCCTGGGGGTCAATCCACAACTCATAGTTACGATGACGTAGATAGTAAGTGGGATAGTTAAAAGACGTAAATGAAACAGCAGTTGTATCTGCTAATCCAGCTTTGGGACAGAATGTCGCATCGGCTTTGAACAGTGCTGTACTATCGTTTTGATTTAATTGCAAACGATAACCTTGATGCCTTAAGTAATAACCGGGATTAGTTCTCGACTCAAACGAAATGCAATTAGAATTTGCCAGTCCTGAAACAAGATTCCAAGTAGCATTATTTTTCGTCAATGTATCACTATTACTACTGACTGTTTGGATATAACCGAGAGAATTTGTCTGTCCAATATAGTAGGAGGCATTATTGAGTGATTGCAAAGATTGTAATCCACTCAAATCATCAGTTCCCGGTGTCCAAGGTGTGGCAAACTTGAAAGTAGCATCCTGCTTGTAGATACTATCAGTCCCTTGGGGATCAATCCACAACTCATAGTTACGATGGCGTAGATAGTAGTTGGGAAAGTTGAAAGAGGCAAATGACACAGCAGTTGTATCTGCAAGTCCAGCTTTAGGACAGAATGTCGCATCAGCCTTGAATAAATCTGTGTTGTCGTTTGGATTTAATTTCAAACGATAACCTTGATGACGCAGGAATGTACCTGCAACATTAACCGATTCAAAGGAAATGCACTGCTGATTTGCTAACCCTGGGACGATTTTATATGTGGCACTGTTCTTATCTACAGCACTACTGTTAGCGTTCACCGGCTTGATATAGCCAAGGGAATTTGTGTCGCCAACATAGTAGGTAGGATAATTGAATGACTGGATGGACTGCCGTCTATATAGTGGTACTTGGGCGTTGGGTGGTGGTACAGGGGAAGGATTACCACCTACTTGTATAATTTTCGCTACAGAAGGCATACCAGCCGAGTTGACCAAAAACAGCATATAGTAACCTGGTGGTGCGAGATTCGCGTTAGCAGGTGCTGTGACAGTAATTGTCGTCCCAGATTTGGTAAAAGATAGGGGTACTAAACGTTGGTCGAAGTTAGTTGCATGAGTAACTGCACCCAGTTTAATCAGATGACCTTTGTTAATGCTGGCGGCTTCTGGTGATGTGACATTGAAAATTTGACCGTAGTTAATGCTATTTGGTGCAGAACTAATCGTAGGACGGGTGGCAAGAGTACCATTGAGGTTAAACAGATAAGGCGGGGAAAAAACTTCCGCATTTTGTTCATTGTGACCGGTTGCACCACAAGGGCCACATACACCACCAGCAACAACTACACGCCCATCAGGTAATAACAAGCCTGTGGAATGATACTGGCGCGGTTTAGCCATACTAGCTAATGTCTTCCACTGTCCAGTAGCAGGATTCCAAATTTCACCAGCGTAGACTGCGGTGTTCAGGTCAAACTGAGATCCTGGTTGTCCATCTTTGCCATTGGGGTTAGAGTTACCACCAGTGACTAAAACTTGACCATCAGCCAAAATGGTGAGGTTTTGTTGTCGTCGTCCATAGGTCAGATCCCCGGTTCTGGAAACTACAGGTTGATTGCCATTGATATCAATTGTGTAGGTACTTTTAGGTGCAGGGCCTCCGCCGGCTACCAGGAATTTACCTGTGCTGTACATAGCGTAGCTACCATAGTCACGGAAAATGCCATCCCGTTCGCCGACGGTGGTGATACTACCCGTACCATTCGTGTCGATGTAACGCAGAGAACTTTCTGGCCCGACATAAAATATTTGGCCGTTAGGGGCTACCTGTGTCCAGGGGAAATAAGAAGTGTTATCAATAAAACCTTTAGGTAAAGCGAAAGGGATTTTGGCACTGCTTAAACTCCGCCATGTTCCAGACTCAAAGATTTCTGGTGTATCTGCATCTATGGGGTAAGATCCACCAGTGACTAAGATATTGCCGTTAGCTAATAAGGTAGAACTGGGATAATATCGCCCAGTATTCATATTTTGGTGGAGTGACCACTGATTGCTTTGATTGTCAAAGATGTGTGTGGTACTATCGGCAACACCTACAGTCCCGGTAACTGTAAATACTTTACCATCTGGTAATTGAGTGTGAGGAGCGCAAAATAACTCCTCTCCTTGTAAAGATGCGTTGGAGTTGAGTTCGGTTTTAGTATTGGTAGTTGGATTCCAGAGGATTGTTTTGTTAGTTGCGCCCCCAAATCCGTTGTTAGTGCTATCCCAGGCGAGAACATTACCATCGGGCATGAGTGTCAGGTGTACACCATAAACTGGCCAAGGGTCAACCGCAGACCATTGACCAAGGGATGCAGCAGATGGTGTTTGAGCATAGAGTACACCATGAGTCACAGCGATCGCTAATGCAACTATCGCTGCCATAATTTGAAAATGCAGTTTCAATTTCATGCAAATTTTGAGATGTCTGGCAGATGCTAATTCTTACAGCAGCAAACAGGGAACAAGGAATAGGGTTTAACGTATCTTGCAGTATCTAGCTTTTTGGCGAAAAATCGTACCTCATTTACCCGCTATCTGCTGTATATTTTGAAGATGCACAAATTTCTGTATTTCGTAGAGTAAGTATATAGCTACTACGGGCAGAAAAATGGTTTTCTCGTAAGGATTCAGGTAACAGAGT
>JAGKSW010000144.1 GCA_018993265.1 Nostoc sp. TH1S01 | reverse complement strand
CCCATACATCGTGCAGTGGGCGCTCGCTCAGGTGTTGCCACTACTCTCAATAACATTGGTACAGTCTACTTAGATTTAGGAGAAAAGCAGAAAGCACTATCATTTTACAACCAAGTTCTGCCCATAGATCGGGCATTGAAGGATCGTGCTGGGGAAGCCACTACTCTCAATAACATTGGTCGAGTCTACGACGATTTAGGAGAAAAGCAAAAGGCACTGTCTTTTTACAACCAAGCTCTACCTCTATCTCGTGCAGTGGGCGATCGCGCCTTGGAAGCTCGTATTCTCTTCAACATCGCTGACTTAGAACGAAGCAAAGGCAATCTGCAAACCGCACTGACCCAAATCGAAGCATCTATCAAATTCCTGGTTATTTGCGCCTGAATGATATTTTTAACCTCGATTTACCTGCTCAATTAGTGGTATTAAGTGCCTGTGAAACTGGACTGGGTAAAGATGTCAAAGGTGAGGGATTGGTAGGGTTGACAAGAGGTTTAATGTATGCAGGTTCAGCAAGTGTGGCCTTGTCGTTGTGGCAAGTGAGTGATGCGGCGACACCAGAACTAATGAAGGAGTTTTATCAACAAATGTTGCAAGGGAAAAAGTCACCGAATGCCGCTTTACGTGCGGCGCAAATAGCTATGTTGCAAAATCCCGATTGGCGTTATCCGTACTACTGGGGGGCTTTTACAGTTCAAGGTGAGTGGCGGTGAGGAGGGTTGAAGGAGGCCGATGGGCTACCGTGTACACACAAGTCAAAAATTTTTGTGTTCAACCAAATCCCGCCTAGAACTAAAGTTCCAGGCTCATAGCCAAAGTCCACAAAGCGTGGACTGGAATAGATTTTTGGTTGAGTCATCTTCAGATGACTTGCGCTATGAGACTCGGAATTCATTCCGAGGCGGGACAGATGCACTCAACGAACATTTCATTTTTTTGTGTGTACACCGTAGGGCTGATGGGCGACGATCGCCTGCCGATGTTAAGCAATAATTATCCTTGGTCTACTGTTGGTCGAATTGTCGGTGAATCAAATTCGCAAACTTACACCTGTACAGGAACTTTGATTGATGAAGATATTGTATTAACCAATGCTCATTGTGTAGTTGACCCCAAAACTGGCAATGTAGCAGATAGAGTTGCTTTTCTACCCAATGTAGTTGATGGTCGATATCAAGATAGAGCTTATGCAGTGCAGTATCTAGCGGGTACACACTTTCAAGATAAAAATGCTGCGGCTAATGATTGGGCGGTTATCAAAATTGATAGACCTCTGGGGCGCAAATATGGCTATCTGGGTTGGAAGTCTCTAGCTTCTGCAACTTTAATTCGCAATGAGAAAAAATTCTATTTTGTGGGATATTCTGGTGATTATCCCCAAGCAGAAACGGAAAAGTTTTGGGGTTTAACAGCCGGACAAGGATGGACAGCAGGTTTTCAATCCGGTTGCAGTATTGTGGATGAACAGTCCAATATTTTACTACATGACTGCGATACTGCGGGTGGTTCATCTGGCGGCCCAATTATTGCCTCGATTCAAGGTGAGCCTTATATTGTGGCTTTAAATAACGCGGAAATTGTTGATAGTAGCACTGGTAAAGGTATTATTAATTTTGCTGTAAAAATATCATTTTTAGATAGGTTATTTGGGAGGAAATAAGGGGTTAGAGGCTAGAGGCTAGAGGAGTAGCAAAACCCTTACACCCCTACACCCAATCCTTACAGAAAATTTTGGTGCGTAAGTTCTGAGTATTATTTCCTTCACAAAAAGACACAATTGGGTAGAATTGGTAAAAGCAATCTCTGCTCTTGTGAAATAAAGGTCTCAGCAAACTCATGCAACTGAAACTCAGTGCATTTCGCCTACCCTTCGCGCCCCTATTGTTAATTGCACCCTTTTTTCTCTGGGGGACAGCAATGGTCGCTATGAAAGGAGTCATCCCCCACACTACACCACTGTTCATGGCGGGTGTACGCTTGCTACCAGCCGGAGTGTTAATTTTGCTGGTGGCTGCACTCATGGGTAGACCCCAACCACAGGGTTGGAAAGCCTGGTTATGGATTACTTTGTTTGCGTTAGTAGATGGGACATTATTCCAAGGCTTTTTAGCAGAGGGATTGGTGCGAACTAGCGCCGGGTTAGGATCAGTGATGATTGACTCCCAACCTTTAGCAGTAGCTTTGCTATCGCTGTGGCTGTTTCAGGAACACATTGGTTTTTGGGGATGGTTAGGACTAGGTTTAGGAGTCACAGGTATTAGCTTAATTGGCTTACCCGATGAGTGGATTTTTCATTGGCTGGGTACACAAGGAAATATCACCATTGGTAACTGGCAAGATTTATTTGCCAGTGGTGAATGGTTAATGCTGTTAGCGGCGCTATCTATGGCTATCGGAACAGTCTTGATTAGATTTGTGACCCGTTATGCTGACCCTGTAAGTGCTACTGGCTGGCACATGATTATTGGTGGTTTGCCCTTATGGGGAGTTTCTGCCTTGAGAGAATCGCAGCAATGGCAGAATATTGTTACACCTGATTGGCTAGCTTTGGGATATGCCACCGTATTCGGTAGTGCGATCGCTTATGGTTTATTCTTCTATTTTGCATCTAGTGGTAGTCTGACAAGTCTCAGTTCCTTAACCTTTCTCACACCAGTCTTTGCCCTACTCTTTGGCAACCTCTTCCTCTCCGAAATTCTCAGTCCGTTGCAATGGATAGGCGTTTGTCTGACATTAATCAGTATCTATCTCATCAATCAGCGTGATAACTTAGCTGGACAAAAGCAAACGCTCAATGTTCCAGAAAAAACTCCTACACAGCAGCCACAAGTTTTAGAAACATCGGCAAAAAAGCTCAATTCCGTACCGATACAGGTGAGGGAATCTGAGGCAGAAACTTTACCCTAATAGTATAGAAAGTCAGAGTACAAGGGGAAGAATAAATAATCACAAAACGCCGTTAACCATAGTTAACATTTAGACATAACAGAGGCTATTGTGGTATGGATCATTTCAAAACCACGTTCAGGCTGAAGCTTGCAATATGAGGTTATGTCCTTCCTCTATCCTAGTATTCATCTGTGTTACTGGTCTGGGTTTTTACTCCAACTACCCAAGTACAGCCACATCTCACCCCGCGTCCCGAACAATTGCCCAAGTCAATTCTCAACAGCCAACCAAGCAGGCTGTTCTGAAACTGGGTAGTCAAGGTCTGGAGGTACAACAATTGCAATCCCATTTGCAAGAGTTGGGATTTTATCAGGGGGTAGTAGATGGTAAGTACGGCCCCACAACCCAAAATGCGGTAGCTCAATTTCAAAAAACCAAGACTTTAAAAAGAACAGATGGCGTTGCTGACCAAATAACTCAGGTGAGTTTAACAGCAGCCATTCTCGCCAAAAATCAAATTGCGATTTCGCCAAATGTGGCATCACCAAACCCAGATACTCCATCTACGGTTAAAGCTAAGACCAAGCAAAAAGACTTTGTTTGGTGGTCATTGCTAGGAATTGGGATTTTTGGCAGTATTGGCGCACTTGTGTTTTTATTAAAAAGGTTTCGTCAGGCCAAGCAAGCACAACAACCTCAAGATTCGCCACTTCCCGCTTTGAGTGCAGCAGCTGAAGACACCGTTCCAACCCCGTTACCAGAATTGCCAAATCAAGAAACTACTCCATCAGAAACTAGTACAACAACCCCAACATCAGCACTACCAACAACAGTTTTGCCAGTAGAAAAAACTTCTCGTTTAGCTAAACTCAATATTGTTGATGAATTAATTAAAGATTTACACAGTACTGACCCGACAAAACGACGCAAGGCGATTTGGGATTTAGGACAACAAGGTGATTCTCGCGCTATTCAACCTTTAATAGACTTAATGATTGATGCTGATTCCCAACAACGCAGTTTAATTTTGGCAGCGTTGTCAGAAATCAGCACCCGCGTTCTCAAGCCAATTAACCGTGCTTTGGCTATTTCGTTGCAAGATGACAGTCCCCAAGTCAGACAAAACGCCATTCGTGACTTGACGCGTGTTTACGATACGATGGCGCAAATGAGTCAGATATTAGGCCACGCAGTAGAAGACCCAGATGCAGAAGTCCAAGCAACAGCGAAGTATGCTTTAACTCAGATGAAGAGAATGCGTGGCTTGGCAGTGCAACCAAATCTACCAGAGGATGTTCACAAAGATTCCGGAAAATCAGGCTTATAAATATTTCAGATGAATTGTAATGTCTGTATTTGCACCAGCAACGAGAACTGCTGCTTCCTCAAATGTGGGCGCTCGGTCACGAATTTCGGGGTTTTGAGAAAATCCAAAGCCTTCAAGGGGAAAACCTAAATCAGTACGATTAACAGTGAAGTCGTCATTTTCATCGTGCATCACTGCAACGGCATAGTTACCTGCTTTTAAGTTTGTAAAGGTAAGTTTTACAGATTTTTCCGTAATTTTAGTACATTGTCTTTCGATGACGCGATCGCGATCGCCAGGAAATCCTTGACTACTGGCAAATATACTGGCGCAAACTTGCCCCTGTGTGTTTTTCAAGCCATCAATCTCCACGGTGAGATTACCGTTGAAATTAGCCCTAGCAATCAATGGCGAGGCAAAATTTCCTAAAACTGCAAGCAGGATGAGGCTAACTCTCAATCTTTTGCTCATAAAATTTTTTGACGAAAATAAATATTGCTGATACTTAATTTGCACTTTGATTGTTAGGTGCAGAGTTATACTGCCATGATTTGATGAAGATTTGCAAGTGTGGCAGAAGGTAGGAGTAAAAAACAAGACTTACGCACAGGTTACGGAAAATCATAGACGCGCACTTCGGCTAATCCAATCTTCGGCCTAAACCATAGTTGCAAAGTAAGCCCGGATTTCTCACCACACCTTTCAAAGCCTGTGCAAGGGAGCAGGGGAGCAGGGGAGCAGGGGAGAATGAAGGTACCTCTCCCCTGCCCCTCCGCACCTCTGCCCCTCTGCCCCATCAAATGCCTGAAGCTTGTGAGAAATGCGGATAAGGTACGAAAAAATGCAGTACTGTATTTTAAGTTTAAATTTTACTTAGGTTGCAGTGCGATCGCACTGCAATAAAAAATGAGCCTGAATTTCTCATCTATCTAATGTTGTACAACTACTAATAGCTGCTTATTTCTTCCGCAAGATATCAGAATTCTTCAGATTGATCAGAATAGGTAGGCATAAATCTCTGCAAAAAGGAAATTTTTATGAAGAGTATAGCATCTGTGACTATAGCGGTGCTTTCAAGTACTGCTATCGGTGGGGTATTCTTGTCTGATTCTCAAGTAGCTCATCAACCAGATATTGTAATTGCACAGCAAAGCCCGTCTCCTAGTCCTAGCCCTACAACACCTACACCTAGCCCTACAACACCTACACCTAGCCCTACCCGTACACCTCAAAGATAATTTTTCTTTGAGAAAAAGCTAGAAATAGAAACTGAGGGATTCAAACCCTTCACCTAAATTGATTTTTTGAGTACTGGCAACTCAATCCTAAAGTGTGTTTGATACAAATTTCCTACTCAACAGAGTCAATCATTATTCTTGACTCTGTTTCTGTCGTGAAATGCTATGAGTGTACATTGTAAGGACTAAAGTATATAGTTGGAGTTCTGTTAATTATTGAATTCTAACTACTGAAAAATTTATTGATGAAATCAACTATTTTACCTGCACCTTTAAAACCTGGAGACTTATTACGCGTAATTGCGCCTAGTGGCGCTTTACGAGAATTTGATGCTTTTGAGCGGAGTATAGAAATTTGGCGATCGCGCGGTTATCGTGTGGAAATCAGTTCTAATATTGACCAAAGTTGGGGCTATTTAGCAGACAAAGACGAAATTCGCCGTTATCAGTTAGCCGCAGCTTGGTCTGACCCTGACTGTCGTGGTATTCTCTGCGCTAGAGGTGGTTTTGGTAGCACCCGCATTTTAGAAAGTTGGGATTGGCATAGCAACTCCACAGTACCAAAGTGGCTGATTGGATTTTCTGATATTACTGCCCTGTTGTGGAGTTTGTTTAATGTGGGAATTTCTAGCGTTCACGCACCTGTCTTGACCACATTTGCCAATGAGCCAGATTGGTCAAGAGAACGACTATTAAATTGGGTAGAAGGAAAACAAATAGACCCGCTGAAAGGTTGCGGTTGGGGTGGTGGAATTGCAACTGGGATTTTGCTTCCTGGTAATTTGACAGTTGCTACTCATCTTTTAGGTACACCGCTACAACCCAATTTTGAAGATGTGATTTTGGCGTTTGAAGATGTCACAGAAGCACCATATCGGATTGACCGAATGCTTACCCAGTGGCGGTTAAGCGGTGTTTTATCAAAAGTGCGTGGGATAGCTTTAGGCGGTTTCACTCGCTGCGAACCTCCAGCCAATGTACCTAGCTTTAGTGTGGAAGAAGTTTTACGCGATCGCTTAGGTTATTTAGGAATTCCGATTGTCTCGGATTTACCCTTTGGTCACGGCGAACAAAACGCGGCTTTACCAGTTGGTGTACAAGTCCTTTTAGATGGCGATCAGGGAATATTGGATGTTTTAGGGAGTAGGGAATAGGTGTTTAAAACTTTTACACCCATTCTTCAAAATGGAGGTTAGCGGACTCGAACCGCTGACATCCTGCTTGCAAAGCAGGCGCTCTACCAACTGAGCTAAACCCCCGTAAAATTAAAAAGGTAGTTTAATTTCGCTACCTTAGACATTGTATCGGAAGATTGTTCCATTTCCAAAGGGATGAACCAAGAAAATACCCAAATTGTTACAGCATTTTATAAATTTGTCAGTTTGCCCGACTTTGCCGAGAAACAAGAACCCTTACTGTCTTTCTGTTTAGCACAAGGTATTAAAGGGACAATTCTGTTAGCAGCAGAAGGTATTAACGGCACAATTGCGGGTTCGCGTCAAGGTATTGATGCTGTTTTTGCTTATCTACGTAGCGATCGCCGTTTAGCCGATCTAGAATACAAGGAATCTTACGCTCAGAACCCTCCTTTTGAACGTATGAAGGTACGTTTGAAGTCAGAAATTGTGACTTTAGGGTTGCCAGAAATTGACCCGAATCAGCAAGTAGGCATTTATGTCAGTCCAGCAGAATGGAATGAATTAATTTCTGACCCAGAAGTAACAGTGATTGATACTCGTAACGAGTATGAGGTCAAAATCGGGACTTTTCAAGGCGCAGAGAACCCTCACACACAGTCTTTTCGGGAATTCCCGGAATATGTTCAACATCACCTCGATCCAAATCAACACAAAAAAGTCGCATTATTTTGTACTGGTGGGATTCGCTGCGAAAAAGCTTCTTCCTTTATGCTTGCCCAAGGATTTAGTGAAGTTTATCACCTCAAAGGCGGCATTTTGAAATATTTAGCAGAAATGCCTGCCACAGAAAGCTTATGGGAAGGGGAATGTTTTGTATTTGATGAGCGAATAGCTGTGCGTCATGGTTTAGAAATAGGTAGCCACGAGTTGTGCTTCTGTTGTGGACATCCGATTTCTGCACAAGATAAAGCTTCTCCTCACTATGAAGAAGGTATGTCTTGTCCCTACTGTTTTGATCAACTGACTGAAGAAAAACGAGTCCGTCAACAAGAAAAATGGCGACAGTA
This sequence comes from Nostoc sp. TH1S01, assembly GCA_018993265.1. GTDB lineage: Bacteria > Cyanobacteriota > Cyanobacteriia > Cyanobacteriales > Nostocaceae > Nostoc_B. The sequence continues at coordinate 54,565 of JAGKSW010000144.1, read as the reverse complement.
TCAACTTCTACAAGCAAGTCAACAAAAGTAACTCTCAAAACTCTTATTTGGAAGCATCTCAGCATTATTTATGGGATAGCCGTGAGATATATATCCGCCTGTCCCCCAGGTGATTTTTAAGTCATTCCATTGCCACATGACGAGATGGCGCAATTTTAGGTATTATCACTACCAAATTTGGTAGATGATGACTTATATCAAAGCTGTTTAAAAAATTTTTGCTACGGAGTTGTAAAAATGTACGACAAAAGCGACATAGAGATAATGATCGAGAGTATGAGTTTATCTGGTGTGCTTAGTATACTTTCGCAGGTCTGTTACGAAAAAGCTGAGAACTTGAGAACCAATTGGCAAGACTTAGAAACAGCTAGGAATTGGGAGAAAGTTGGTAGAGCCGTCGGCAAAATCAAAATTAAAACAGATTTATAAATTTCCCTAAACCGCAAAAATCGGGTTTTGGCTGGTAACTTTGAATATGCTAGAAGTGCAGAAGTTCCCAAAAACCCGATTGAGAAAGCTGATACCAAGTTGCAGTCAAAGATAGTAACCTGGGCTGCGAGTAGGGGAGCCAGCGCTGTATGGAGGTTTCCTCCGTTGAGGCGACTGGCGTAGTGGGGAGTAGGAATACTATTTCTGAAAGCAATAGGACTTACGCAACGCCGATATTGTCATTGCGACCGGAAAGAAGTGTAGGGAAGCAATCCCAGGGTCAGGGGAGATTACTTCGCTATCGCTCGTAATGACGGAGTTACGTTATTTTTGCGTAAGTCCTGAGCAACTTAGTATGACCAGAGTCATTCAACTCGATTCTTTTGCTGGGAGAATTGACGCTGTAACAGATTGTATAGAGCTATATCCTATTGAATTTTGACTCTTCAGCCACGTCCACCCGAAAAACATGTGCTTAAATCCTGACTTTTTGCGTAATCCCCAAAGATAACAGTGTACTAATCATATAGACATATTTCAGTCAACAACGAAGTCAGATAGTTAAGTAAAATTAATTTTTGCAAAGTAATTAAAAAAAAAAGTTAATTTGTTATCAAAATCTGGCTTCATCCGTATGATTATACAGGATGATCCTTGTCTATTTCTTTAGTAAGACTTTTAAGGGGTTCCATAAAGATGATTAAGTTAAAATTTGTTGGTGTGATTGCGAGTCTTGCTTTGGTGGGTAGCTTAGTTGCTTGCTCTGGTGCTGGTGATAATCCGGCTGGTTCTGGTACTGCACCTACTGCTTCTCCTGCTGCTAATACCGGCGACGCTATGAAGAACGAAGGCGGCGCGATGAAGAACGAAGGCGGCGCGATGAAGAATGAAGGCGCGATGAAGAAAGAAGGCGACGCGATGAAGAAAGAAGGCGACGCTATGAAGAAAGAAGGCGACGCTATGAAGAAAGAAGGCGACGCGATGAAGAAAGAAGCTGGTAGTACTGCACCAGCACCAGCTAAGACACCTTAATAGTTGCGTTGCTTAGGATACATTTGGCAAACAATAATTTTTAAACAAATAAAAAATTTGTATCCTGAAGCCACTTGTGCATACAAGAATTGCTCAAAAAACTTTTTGTAACCATTCTTGAAAACTGTTGAGGAAACAATTGGTACATTTTTATACTGTAAATTTTGAGTTATTACACTCTTGCTAAACACAGGTAAAAATTACCAACACAATTTATTCATGGGTGCGTATACAACGCACCCATTTCTCAGAGAAATTATTTCGGTATCTGCGTAATCATCCGAAATCAAAAAGTATTCAACTTTATCTTCATAATCACAAGGATGGCTTTATGGATAAATATTTCATCAAGCGCCGCAGACTTCTTACCTATCTAGGATTAGGAGCGATGGGAGCAGGTGGAGTAGCGATCGCCTCTGGATGCTCTCAGAAAGTCACAGTTTCTACACCTACGACTGCTAATCCGACTGCTAGCTCTACAACCACTCCTGCTCAAAATACCAGCGCCGCCTTACCCCCTAACGCGCAACTGCTGCCAGAATTTCAAGGTATTTCGCAGTGGCTGAATTCCTCGCCTTTAACAACTGCTGATCTCAAAGGAAATGTGGTATTAGTCCAATTTTGGACATTTGCTTGTATCAATTGTCAGCGCACCCTTCCCTACGTGACTCGTTGGCATCGAGAATATGCAGACAAAGGACTCAAAGTAGTAGGTGTACACACACCAGAGTTTGCTTATGAAAAAGTGGTCAACAACGTTAAACAAGCCTTGCAAAAGCACAAAATTACCTACCCAGTACCGATAGATAACGAATTCCAAACTTGGAATGCTTATAAAAATGAATACTGGCCGCATTTGTTTTTAGCAGATCGCCAAGGAGTGATTCGCTACGACCACATCGGCGAAGGTGCTTATTCAGAGACAGAACAGATGATTCGTCAGCTTTTAGGATAGGTCGAGATGGCAATCACTTCCCTATCAGCCGGATTAGCAATTTTGGCAGGGGCATTAACTGTACTGTCACCTTGTGTTTTGCCTGTTTTACCTGTTTTAGTAGGGCGATCGCTGTCTACGCATCGCTATGGCCCTGTAGCTTTAGTAGCAGGTTTAGTCGGTGGATTTGCGACAGCAGGTAGTGTACTAGGAATTGCCAGCAGTTGGTTGGCTGGTCTGGCTAGTACTTTGCGCTATGTGGGCATATTTATTCTGCTGCTCATGGGTTTGTTATCTATTTTTCCCAAGTGGAGTTATCTGCTACTGAGTTACTTACAATTAGGCAGAATTAAAAGAACTACAGGGGTAGGATTAGCGGGAGAGTTTTGGTTAGGTACTCAACTTGGTTTGTTGTGGACTCCTTGTGCTGGGCCTGTACTGGGGAGCATTTTAATTTTGGCAGCCAGCAAGCATGAAATTTTCGGGACATTTACGCTGTTACTGGCTTTTGGTGTAGGAGCCGCGTTACCTTTATTAGCGATCGCTTATGCTGGGCGTTATGCCAGCAAATCTTTGCTAGGTTTGCGTTCTCACAGTGAAATGTTACATAGAGTTGGCGGCGTTTTAGTAGCCGCCTCGGCGATCGCAATTCTCTTAGGTTGGGATGTGCAAATTCAACTGTGGTTGGCTCCTGTGTTTCCGCGCCTGCCACTGTAAATTCTTCCACAACCAAATAAAATTTTTGAGTCAATTTATAAAATCTTGCTAAATTTTCAGGGTTTTCCGCTACATTCAGTGTAATTAATAGTAACTTCATGGTAAGTTGCAATCATGGCGGTAATTATCCTGAATCTGCAAACACAAATGCTAGTAGACTACTCAAGCAAGAAAACAACAAAGATAGCAGAATTGGAGGCTTTTGCTCTATGCAAAGGAAATTACTCATTGTGAGTTTGGCTGCTTTAGCGATCGCTGGTTGTGCAGAACAAGTGACTACAAAGCCTACAGAAAATTCTGCTAGCCAAGGTCTGCAAACCGTTCAAGCAAGTGAAACTGCAACTCCCACAGTCTCTGCATCACCCAATGAAGCCCAGACACCAACAGTTGTAAAATCGGGTAGCTTTGTGAAAGGAGAACATGTAACTCAAGGTAATGCACGCATTATTACTGAGAATGGTCAGACCTTTTTAGAATTCGACCAGAACTTCAAGACCGACAACGGGCCAGACTTGTTAGTAATTTTACATCGCCAACAGAAACCCAAAATTTACGGCATTACTGAAAAAGATTATGTGAGTTTGGGGCGCTTACAAAAAACCTCTGGCACACAACGCTATGCGATCTCCGATGATATCAAGATTGCAGATTTTGCTAGTGCAGCAATTTGGTGTCGAACTTTTAACGCCACTTTTGGTTATGCTGCCTTCAACAAATAATCTCCTGGTTGATTAGTTATTAATCGCACTTTTTCCAATTAGCCATATAAAAAACTTTCTTTTCTAGCCCCTAGCTTTTAGCCTGTATTTTTCAACTAGTTTAGTAAACTTTTGTAGCAATAAAGCAGTAGAACACCTGAGACATTTTAGGTTTGAAGACAAAAATTAGGATTTTTTATGGCTTCTTCTAAAGCTGGTAAACGTAGCAAACCTCCTGCGGGGCCGAAACAAGAGTTGGCTGCCAAAATATTTCATGGCATCAATATCATTAGTTTGATAATCATGATTGGCAGTGGATTGCAAATTTACAATGCTAACCCTGTGTTTGGTGGGCGGGGAGGCTGGACATTTCCCCGCACCTTCTTACTAGGAGGATGGTTAGGCGGTGGACGCAATTGGCACTTTGCAGCGATGTGGTTGTTTGCGCTGAATTTATTAGCCTATGGCGTTTATATATTTTCGACGCGGCGCTGGGAAAAGCGATTTGTATCTCAAGGTGACGTACAAGTTTTACAAAAAGGGCAGAATCCGAAACGCAAAAACTATGCTTGGCATCGGTTAATTTATACCGGAATTGTACCAGTATTGATCCTAGCGATCGCTTCTGGCTTGGCAATGTACAAACCCGCACAACTGCATTGGTTGTCTGCATTATTTGGCAGTTGGCAAACCTTAAGAGTCATTCACTTTATTACTGTACCGATAGTTGTCATATTTGTAATTGCTCATTTTCTGCTATCCCAGAAAGTCGGCGGTTATCGTTTGATTAAATCAATGTTTACTTAGAAGAGGTGGTATGGAAGAATTCAAAGCACCGCGCCATCTATTGACACGCCGCCGATTGTTGCAACTATCGGGAGTGTCGAGTATGGGTTTACTCCTCAGCAGTTGTGGTACAAATTTACTCTCAGAATCTGTAGGTAGCCTCACTGAGCCGCTCAACCTGAAAATCGGAGAATTATTACTCAAACCGCAGACACCAGTACCAGAATTTTCGCTCAGTGCCATTCAACCACAGGCGCTGCTAGTTAATGGTAATAGCACTCCCCAAATTGATCTCGAAAAATTTCGCTTAACCATCGATGGTGAAGTCAACCAGCCAATGCAATTAAGCATGGCAGACATCGAAAAATTACCCTTCACCTCAATGGTAATTCGTCATGTGTGCGTCGAAGGTTGGGCTGCGATCGTCCAGTGGGGAGGGGTACGCCTACGGGACTTACTGAATTTAGTACAACCAAAATCTCAAGTGCGCTACGCCTACTTTTATTCTGCTGATACGGATGAAACTGGTATTCCTTATTACGAAAGCTGGGATATCGCCTCCGTACTGCATCCCCAAACACTCCTGGCTTATGAAAAAAATCGTCAACCTCTACCAGCAGATAATGGTGCGCCATTACGCCTAGCTTCTCCCATCAAGCTTGGTTATAAACAATCTAAATGGGTAACTCGGATTAAATTAACTAGTACTCTCAGCAGCCAAAAAGGTTATTGGGTTGACCAAGGTTACGAGTGGTTTGGGGGAATATAGTTAAATCTATGACAATTCTGCAATAGATAGTAGGAGTATATTTCATGCCCGCTGCAATGCCACAAAAAATTTGGCTGATATTCCTCAGCGTTACTTTTGGGTTGACGGTTATTTCTCCTACTAATATTGCCATAGCCCAGTCACAAACAGAAACTTTGCCAGCTAATCTAGGAAAGCCAAAAAGAACAGTCCAGTCTGGTACTCGTTTGAGATTACGTCTCCCACCATCTTTAGGAAACCCTAGTCGAAGAGTACCAGCGGCTACACGCGGCGTAAATTGTATAGCTAAAAAACAAAATCTCACAGCTTTAATTCCGCAGTCAAACCTAGGATTAACAACAGTTGGGAACCCCACCATATATTTCTTTATTCCCCAAAACACTGCTGCTTATCTACAGTTAGTCATTCAGAATGAAAATGACAATGGGCAAACTGTTTACCAGCAGAACTATAAATCAAATACCAAAGCAGGAATAGTAGGAATACAGTTACCACCAGATACCTTAGCTGTGAACCAAAAATATAGATGGAATTTCTCAATTATCTGTAATCCCCAAGATCCTTCTTCAGCCAAGCTTGTCCAAGGCACTATCCAACGTTTTGAAAATCCTTTGCTGATGAAAAAACTAGCACAAGCTACCCCTCAAGAGCGGGTGCTAATTTACGCAGAAGCAGGAATTTGGCATGATGCCCTGGATACTTTAGCAAGATTGAGATACTCACGACCTAATGATGTCAAACTCAAAACTGATTGGGAAGCATTGTTAACAGCGCCAGGAGTAGAATTTGATAAACAACTCACGCAAAAACCTTTGATTCCCGAAAAAGAAGCTCCTCAACCGTTGTTAAATAATTGAGCAACATTTTTCCATAGCAGAACTCAAGCAGATGATCTCCGCAAAACTACAAAAAATCGGGATAACAATCTTAGCCACTACAGTGGGTATGACTAGCATTTTGCCAGTTAATACCGCCGTAGCAAGAGAAAAAATTATTTTTCTTCCTCCGGTTCTTGGTAGTCCACGCAGATTGATCCCAGCGGGAACACGGGCGTATGAACCCCCATTTGAAGGGAATGTAAATATAGAAATTCCAGCACAGCCAGCACCAATAGTACCTCGTGGTAGTGTTAGAGGTAACGACGGTAACATATACCAAGATATCCAAACACAGCCAGCACCAGTAGTAGCGCCTCGCGATCGCGTTAGAGGTAACGGTGGTAATATTTTTATCATCCCTAATGAAAGAACAACTCCACCAGAGCAAAATAATAACCCAGCACCAGTACAAGTTACTAACCAGTGTTTACAAGGGAAAATACCTTTAACCGCTTTAATTCCCGAATCTCAACTAGGATTAACCACAATTTCAAATCCTAGCTTGTTTTTTTATGTTCCCCAAACTTCTGCACCAGAGTTAGAGTTAGTTGTTCAAAATGAAACCGAGCAAGAGGTTTACACACAGAAATATAAACCTAATGACAAAGCTGGCATAATTAGCATACGTCTGCCTGTTAATTCTTTAGCAGTAAACAAACAATATAAATGGAAATTTTCTGTAATATGTAATCCTACCGACAAGTCTCAAAATCAGGTTGTGGCTGGTTTAGTGCAACGTGTGCTACCAGACATAAAGTTGGTAAAAAAATTACAACAAGCAACCAGACAAGAACGTGCAGTTTTGTATGCAGCAGCAGGTATTTGGCAAGATGCTCTGGCTACTGTCGCTCAAAGACGTTACTTGTTTCCGAATAATTTAGAAATAGCATCTGATTGGGAAGAATTATTAACTGCACAAGGTGTCCGCTTGAATCAGCAAATCGTGCAGCAACCGTTAATTCCTCCACCAGAAGCCTTACAACCCAAAAACAAGCAAAAATTTTAATCTTCAACCCAGATTTACTTTAGATAATATGAACAACCTTTTACCACGAAAATTTTTGTCAACAGCAATTTCTGCAATTGTAGGATTAGCAATTGTCAGTGCTGTAGTGCCAGTACAAGCAGAAGTCAAGATTAATTTACCAGATTTAGGAAAAGGCCCTGGTAGAAGAGTTCCAGGTGGTTCTCGTGGGGTGAATTGTGTAGCCAAGAATCAGTATTTGACAGCTATTGTGCCGATGTCAAATATTGGATTAACAACAGTAGCTGATCCCACCTTATATTTTTACATTCCTGTAAATCAAGCACCAGAAGTAGAGTTAGTACTGCAAGATGAAAATGAGCAAGAGATTTACAAACAAAAGTATAAACCTAATGGTAATGCTGGCGTAGTTGGAGTTAGCCTACCAGCCAACACCCTGGCTAAAGGTCAAAAATATAGATGGAACTTTTCAATTATTTGCAATACTCAAGACCGCTCTTTGGATAAGTTAGTTCAAGGAACTATCCAACGTGTAGATGATCCACAATTGATGAGTAAGGCAGAAAAAGCTTCTCCTCAAGAGCGCTTGAAGTTGTATGCTGATGCTGGTATGTGGTACGACACTCTGGCTACTTTGGCACAGTTGCGCTATTCTCGCCCTCAAGATTCAGCACTGAAAGCTGATTGGGTAAGTTTATTAACGACAGAAGGCGTAAAATTAGATACGGAAGTAGCTCAAGCACCATTATTTCAAGAAAAAAATTTACTGCAACCAATCTCTCAAACTTCAGAAGCGATCGCACCTTAATAGGTAAGAAATAAATTGTCCTAGTCGCCTAATTTATAAGTTGGTGACCATAAAACCAAATCTCGGTTTTGTAGCTTGTGTTAGGCAAAACTAACACGCACATTTAAATCAAGATAGCCCCTAATTTATAACCCTGGGTTCATCCAGAACTCAGGGTTTTTGCTTTCATTAATCATCCTTCTTTTGCAACTTTTCTGATGAAATGAGAAGTGATCAGTTTGGATAAAATAAAAAAACTATGTCCAGTCTCAAGGAAGCGATCGCTTGCCCTATTTGTGATCAAACTCTCACTAAAGTACCACCAGACTGCAAGCAGTGCCAAAATTATTTCCGTAATGAAGTAACAAAAATGCCATTATCCTTAGTGGATTTAACTCCTGAGCGAGTCAAGAGGGAGATTGATCATGGTGTTGAGACAAAACCTCTACGCACGGAGTTATTTCGCTTACCAATTATTTCCTGGTTATACGAGCGTATCCTGCCACCAATTTGGGCTATGGGGTTACGTAATTTGGGTGGTATTGATATTGAATTTCGGCAGTGTGTGGAATTTTTCGGTCAAGACTTAAGAGTTGTGGCAGATATTAGTTGTGGTACAGGTATGATTTCCCGACGCTTGGCATTGTTGCAGCGATGTGAGCAAATTATCGCACTGGATTACTCAGAGACGATGTTAGGGCAACTACAACAACAAATGCAACTAGAAGGCATATCACCTCAGCAAATTACCATCATCCGTGGCGATGTCGGAGCATTACCCTTCGCTCCTAATTCTCTAGATGCTGTTTATAGTGGTGCTGCTATGCACTGCTGGCCTGATGCGACAACAGGAATTCGCAATATTTATCAAGCATTGCGTAGTGGTGGTAAGTTGTTTGCTACTACATTTCTCCAACCACTACCCAGCATCGTGTTTCGCTTCTTCACTCCAGATGAGTTGCAGCAGATTGCGATCGCCGCAGGTTTTGAGCCAGACTGTGTACAAGTGGAAACTCGCGGAGTCTATGGAACTATCAAATGTATTAAGTAAATTACTTACCAATAGATAACACTAGACCTTCGCAGGCCAGTAAACCTTGAGCAAAAATTGCTTTAACATCAGTTTGCACTTGATCGAGAAAATCATCATCATCGTCTGGATGATGATGAGAAATCACTAACTGCTGCACGGCTGCACTTTGGGCTAATTCTACAGCCGTTTGCCAGTGTAAATCACTAGATTCATGGCTGTTGGCTGTAGGTGGAGTATAAGTAGCATTAGCAATCAGTAAATCCACACCTTTCACCAGCTGTAAAATCTGCTCTTGATCAACAGGCTCAGCATTTTTTGTTAAATCGGTGATATAAGCAACACTTTTGTTCTGCCAGGAAACGCGGTAGCCAACAGAACGCTGAGTTTGATTAATTAATGCTGTGGCGATCGTCACATCATCTAGCTTCACTTCGCTACCTGGAATCAAGTTATAGAACTGTAATTCTGCCTGCATCACCTGGAGAGGATAGGGAAAGTGCGGCTGTAGCATCTGATCGCAGAGACATTGTTTAATAGAAGCACTATTAGAAGCAGCCGAACCGTAAATATGGAAGCGGTTTTCTGGGACGAATGCCGGTGCAAAAAAAGGAAAACCTTGGATGCGATTGGATTGGGAATTGGTAAAAAATAAATATGCTTCTATAGGCTGTTGCAGTTGTCGTAAAGACTTACCGAGCGTGCGTAGGCCAGTTCCGCCATCAAAAATCAAGCGTTTACCCGCTACTTGTATTTCTACACAAGCAGTGTTACCGCCATAACGATTGGCGTTACTAGCTGGAGTGGCAATTAAACCCCTAACACCCCAAAATTGCACAAAAAACTCATCCGCTGAACTACTAGGGGTCGTAGTTGCGGTTTCAGTTATGGAACTTTGGAAATCCGACGGCGCAAGATTTGACATTTTTCTGAAAATTTAGACCTTACTGAGCAGGTCATCGTAGTGCCGCACTTCTAATAGTCGGTTTTTTTCGTCCACAATGACTACCGTAGGAGAGTAACTTTTTAACTCTTCCAAAGAGAACTGCCCGTAAGCCATTATAATCAAGCGATCGCCTACAATGCCTAGACGTGCCGCCGCTCCATTTAGTTCAATAATTCCCGAATTGGCTGGAGCCTTGATTGCATAAGTAATGAAGCGCTCACCATTGGCAACGTTTACTACTTGCACTTGCTCGTAGGGTAAAATGCCAGCTTTATCTAACAACATTTCATCAATGCTGATACTTCCTACGTAGTTAATATTCGCCCCAGTCAGGGTGCAATTGTGTATTTTTGCCAAAAGGACTGTACGCTGCATTTCGTTTTGAGGTTTTTGTGGCCAGGTTTACAATCTGCAATGATTCAACTTTTATTTTGGTGATTGCCTGACTCTAGTATATGAAAGCAGGAGGCAGTCTTGATGAATTTTGTGCTAAGCAAATTTGAGAAGTTAGGAGTTAAAAATAAACACTCCTAACTCAGCGATGATTATTTAGCTGCGTTGACGCACTTCTCTACTAAGGCTGAGACTGTACCAACATCTTGCCAACCGAGAATTTCGGTTACTTTCTTTTCCAAGTTTTTGTAAGTGCGGAAAAATTCAGCAATTTCATCTAAACGATGTGGCGCTACGTCGTTGAGAGATTTAACATGGGTATAGCGTGGGTCTTTGTCTGGTACACAAAGAATTTTTTCATCGCGATCGCCACCATCAATCATCTCTAACATACCTATGGGTCGCGCAGCAATGATACAACCTGGGAATGTTGGCTCATCAATAATGACCATCCCATCTAGTGGGTCGCCATCATCGGCCAAAGTATTTGGCACAAAGCCGTAGTCGTAGGGATATCTTACCGAAGAATAAAGCACTCGGTCTAAGGCAAAAGCTTCCAGTTCTTTGTCATACTCGTATTTATTCTTGCTCCCGCCTGGGATTTCAATCAGAACATTAAGAATACCCGGTTTTGGTTGAGCAGGAATACGGGATAAGTCCACAACAACACTCCTTGGCTAACAGTAAATTGGGGATGCACTCTGTTTAGTTCCCCGTGTAGAATTTTATGGCCAAGATGCACTTCTTCCCAAAGTATTTTCTTACACACGCTGAATTTGACAAAGATAAACGGAAAAATCATCCTGACTTTTGACAAAAATTTGTATCTTTATTGATTATCTGAAGTTACTTCTACTACATAAAAATTATTGTTTTGAGAATACAGAGACAATTCATCCCGCCTTCATGCAACATTATTCTGAATTCTGACTCCTGAGTACTAAATTTTGAGGTTTTAGTGATGATTCTTCCATCAGAGGGATGTCTCAATACTGAAATAATGACTAATCTAAAATTAACATTTAATCAATAAACATTAGAGTTATGCCATCTCCAAAACCATTGTATGGCACGGAATTAGTAGATTGTGCCAGAGCAAATGCCAAGCAAGGAATTGAAACTGCTGCTTATCAATGTGGCTATGGTGATGATCTCAACACTTTTGCACAAGAACTTCGACAAGCTTGTGAAAAAATGAATTTACAAGTCAAGGAATTAAGTGAATTAATCACTGATCAAGATATGATCCTAGAAATAGGTACTGGGGAGATTATTGCCCCAGATACAGCTTCAGAATTGTAACAACAGCACCCTTGCACCCAATCTCAAAAAAACCTTTGGATGTAAGGGGTATAAAAGTATTGATAGCCTATTTGGTGTGGCGCGATCGCCTGTTGGTAAGATTAAATCTTACGTTGCTTGATTGGCTGGGCGGGATTACCTGCATAGATTGTCATTGCTTCTAGAGAACGTCCTGTAACTCCACCCAAAGTTAATACCGCACCCTTACCAACAGTCACGCCTGGCCCAACTACTGACTTAGCAGCAATCCAGCTACTTTCTTGAATATGAATTGGGGCAGTAATTAATTTAAAATCAGGATGACTCCAGTCATGATTGCCTGTGCAGAGATACACACCTTGAGATATGCACACATGGCTTTCGATAGTGACAGTTGCTAGGTTATCAATCCAAGCATCTTCCCCAATCCAAACATGATCACCTACAAATAGTCGCCAGGGAAACTTCACACGCACTCCTGGCTTGAGCCGGACATTCTGACCAATCTGCGCTCCAAAACTGCGGAGTAACCAAACTTTTAACCCTGAAGTAGTTAACCAACGATTCTGCACCAAAGGAGAACCAAGGAAATACCACAACACTTGTTTCCATAAGGGAGCGCCAGGAGTATAGGTACCAAGAGTATAGCCATCTAACCGCATATATCAAGCAAAATATATTTTATTTATTAAGTATTTGCTCACTGTATCACCTGTAAACAACATGAAGACAAGACTCAGGAATCACCTGAGTGTGAAAAATTTGGTGTACCTTGTTGAATTGAATACCCAAGTATACCAAAATTGCTAAGCATAGATGCTAGTGAGTAAATTCAGGGGTAAAGATTTGTCTATCTTGTGATTTAGTGGCACCAAGCACCAGAACAGTATGAGGTTGAGATATTTAGTGAAATGCGATCGCTAATTGGATAGCAACTATAAGCAAAAGATTAGGGATAAAAATAACTAGTGCCAAAATCAGGCATTGTGTGACTTGGCGCTTGGATATTTTTACCTAGATTTTTATAGCTTGAATTTACATTTTTCATGAAGAAGTTTACCACTATTTTGAAGATAAAACTCATAGCTTCTATAGAAGTATGTGTTACATAGACAAAACTTTAGAGAGTGAACTTAGGAAATTTAAATGGCAAAATTTCTCTCAAAAGCTTGCTGTATTTAGTTTATGGGCTTTAGACAAGCAATTAACATTACGTAGTTTTACTGTAATCAGCTTTACGGTAGATGAATTTATGGTAAATTTACTCAAGCTTAATCGAAAATATTCTGATTTATTGAGGAGGTAGCAGTTATGGCTGGTTCTCACGCATATTTGCGTGGTGCGATCGCATTCAAACTCATTGTTCCCTAACCTTTTTCTGTATCGATTTAACTTAGTGTTAGTCACAATTTAAAATTTCAGTTCAAATTTATTCTAGAGGTGAGTTGTCAGACTTACCCCAAAGAATTAATTTTTAAAAGTCTGCCAAATGGTGGTACTTTAATACCAATTCAATTTTTCAGTGTGCCATCCCTTCCCTAAGTGATTACGAACTTCTGAACTTAAACAGAAGTGTGTTCCCAAAATTAATGACAATCGGCTGATGAGGTTCTATGAAGCTTTTGAATAACCTTCTGACAGTAGTCTATTCTCCTGCTGTCTTATTGTCTGCTGCTTTCCTTGGGGCAGTTCCTACTAGTGCTGCTAATTTAGCCCCAACGAACACATCCCGAATAGCAAACTCTCCAATCACAATCAAAGACACCAAAAATAACTCTGTTCAAAATGATGGGTTAAAAAAATTTCCAACCAACATCAAACTGGCACAGGCAACTACAACCATCATTATTGAAGCGGAAAGTATGACGCGTAGTGTCTATCGCTTAGAGTCGATTGCCGCTGCTTCTGGTGGTAGGGTGATCAGCTTGGCAGGTGGTAGTGCCAGCGAGACAGGCACTGCCACAACTAGCTTTAATGGAACAGCCGGAACCTACAATGTCGTAGTTGGTTACTACGATGAGAACGATGGTGTAGCTAGTATGTCAGTGAAAATCAAAGGCAACCAAGTAGATAGCTGGAGCCTGAATCAACAACTGGGATCTAACTACGTGACTACTGGCAATTTAGTCGAGCGCACAGTAGCGACAGGTATCACACTCAACCCAGGAGATGTGATTGAGATTCAAGGGACAGACAACAAGGGAGAGTACGCCAGAGTAGATTACATAAACATAGTACCAACCGCAGCGCCTACAACATCATCAAGCACAAGCATAAATAGCCAATCTACTCCATTAGATCATCTTAGAGCCGCACCTAAACCTGTATTTAAACAAGGTAATACACTCCTGCCTTTAGGCCAAGCACATTGTGGGTTATCGAAAGAAACGTATCTAGAGTTATCAAATTACTGGGGATATGGATTACCTATACAAACTAATGATTTCACAACAGTTGTTCGCGCTAATCCTGGTCGCTACAAACTGACTGCTGGAGTTGGAGGAGTGTATAGATTTTATGACAATTATGATGGTCGTTATCCTGAGCTTCCTAAACTACCGCCAAATACCTGGTTACGTGACAATAATGGAAACATTATCCTTGTTGGTGGTCGCCCAATAGTTAGTCCTGCAGCACCAAATGAAGCTTTTCAAATTATCGGTGATTATTATGGCCAACAACTAGGTCAACTAGAAACTTCAGCAGGGCAGCCTATCGATATTGTTGCTAATGAGGGTGAAACAGGGCTTTGGGTTCCGGGCGACAATGATCCGGAACAGTACTATGGTCGAGATCCTGTTGTAAAAACTGACTTCAATAATTCTGGACTGGGAGACTGGTTTGCCTACCTAGCTCGCAATAAGGCAAGGCAGGAAGGAGCACTAAAAGAAAGATTGTTTAGTCACTTGCAGTCTCGACCAACTTACTTGTGGTATCAAGAACAATACGGAACTGAGCGCGGGAGATGGGCAGGCTGGCCTTGGTATATATTTATGTACGAGTATTTCCTCGACCCCTCTCAAAAACCAACTGTCTCTAATTATACAGCGCCAGAAATGTATCATAATTTTCATAACTCTGGTTGGACTGGCATACACTATAACAGCACGGTGCCTTGGGATGCTTTGACACAAGCATTGAACAACATGTCTGGAGCAATCAGTCTTGGACAAAAATTTGCTTATCCTTGGGTAAGTATGGGTTCTGAAGGAGAAGTTCCAATCTCTGAGCCAGATAGATTCATGGGGATGATGAAGTCGTACTACACGGCAGGAGCTATTGGATCTGTAAGTGCTTATTTTGTATGTAGTGGGCCAATATGGGAATCGCTTTACCATAACAAGCCAGTTGGAACAACAACCCCGACACTAATTCAACAATTACAAGTACAAGGATATGTTCATGCCTTGTTCTCTCATTTAGAAGATTACTTGCGTAACGGCGACCTGCTTCCTGGACCAAATCTGCATCCTTATAAAAGTTCTACTAAAATATTACCAGCAATGGAATTTACGGCTGAAAACGAAACACAGCAAGTAGCTGGTCTGTGGGGGCCTGTGACAATACCAAAAGTTCGTGTTCTCGCACGGAAAATTGTCGGTGAAGACCGTTGGTTAGTGAGTGCTTGGGCAAATGTGGGTGAAGATCGTGATATCAGGGTGAAAATTGATAATAAATTAGGAACCTTGACTTTACGTGCCAGAAAAGCCGGATCTGTGTATGTTGTTAAACTTGTCAATGGGCTACCCCAAATCACTCTGATAGATTCTGATGCTATGAATCCAACAAAGAATATGACTACTTCTACGGTGTTTTAATTCATAGAATTCACATCAATTGAAGAAGCCAAATATTTTGACAATAATCGAAGACTAAAAAGAGGGGAGATGGACAAATTTGCTTACTGTCTCCTCTTTTTCTCATATTCGATTTTCATGTTTAGGAAAAACCTATTAAATTTTATCCCTCTTCTGTCAGTTTCCGGATTAAACAAGTAATAAATAGTGAAATTAGCCAGAAGCATAAAAGGGTTTAAATTGATTCATTGCAGAAATTAGGTGATTAAATCCCAGCAATAAATGAGAATTAGGAAAGATATCTAACCAAGGATAAATCAGCCAAAACAGAAAGAGTGGTTGGACAATTAAACGAAGATTATTGAGAGTATTCTTCCATCCATTTTGATGATTCCATTGTTGATGAGCAGAAAAATGCTCAGGCTTGCTATCTTGTACTTTAGTTTCAACTTGATGAGATTGATTTAAGGATAAAAAGGCTGGAGAATTTAAGCTAATCATGGTGTAAACACAGAAAATAATCTCCCACTATTTCTCCATATGTTGGAAATTAGTCAATCGATAATCTGTCCAGCCTAATTCTTGTTTACATTGCCGAAATCCATATTCTACCCATGTTCTTAATCCATATAGGTCGCCTAAAGTTTTCTTGAGATTCCCTTGAGGATTCGTCATGATAAATGGCACAAATTACACAAAATCCCCTCCGCCACAGAGAACCAATTAAAGCCACACAAGCGGGGAGCTTTTGCGTAAGCAAGTACAGGGTGGGGTTGACTGTATTACAAGCAAGTGAGAACCGCTATATTTGCTGTATGGTTAACTTTCGCGGCGGCGGTGGTTAGCGGCTTGTAACAACAAAGACTCAGCAAATGCGATCGCATCTGTTGCAGATTTACCCCCGGCTAACTGTGCTAGTTCTTCCCGACGCGTATTGATGTTATCTAAATAAGTAACTCGCACAACAGTACGCTGTTCTGTGCTGCCGTTGTTGGTTTTCTTACCTTTGCCTTGGGTGATAATTTGCTTGTCAACCCGGAAATGACGGTCAGCCATTGCTGCTACTAAGGGTTGGTGCGTCACACAGAGTACTTGATGATGTTGACCGAGTTGGTATAATTTTTCGGCGATCGCTTGGGCGACTCTCCCAGAAACACCGACATCGATTTCATCAAATATTAATGTCTCGGCGGAGTCTGCTTGCGAAAAACAAGCTTTCAAGGCTAGTAAAAAGCGGCTCATTTCCCCACCGGAAGCAATTTCTGTTAATGGTTGCAATGGTTCGCCAGGGTTGGGACTGAACACAAAGGTAATTTTATCTGCACCCGCCGCAGTGGGAACGATGGGTACTATCTCCACTTGGAATTGTACTTTTTCCATCGCCAATGGTTTCAGTTCTGCAATCAACCGCGACTCTAAATTATCCGCCGCTTGACGGCGCAATTTAGTTAATTTTTGACAAGCTTGGGTCAGTTTATCAAAACAAATTTTTTCTTGCTGTTCTAAACTTTCAATTGATTGTTCACTATCGTTGAGTTCGGCTAATTCTTGTTGGATACGTTGATAGTAAGCGATCGCTTCTGTTAGTGTCGGCCCGTACTTGCGGCAAATTTGCTTTAATTCTCGGATTCTTTCTTCTACTTCTTCCAGTCTTTGGGGGTCGGCTTCTAAACTATCCCCATAAGCGTTAATTTGTCTGCCAACTTCCACAACTGCGGTTTGGGCATCTCTCACCAATTCTAATAATGATTGCAATTGGCTATCATATTCCACCATATCGTTTAAGGTGGCTTCACTATCTCCTAACAAGTCGGCTGCTGCTGGTGTATCTCCGTCGTTTTGATACAAGGCTTGATAGATTTTGTAACTCATCTGTTGCAAGTCAACGACGTGATTTAAACGTTCCCGTTCTTGGGTGAGTTGTTCCAATTCTTGCGGTTCGCTGAGGTTAGCGGTGGATAACTCCTGTACTTGATAAGTCAGCAAGTCCAGTTGTTGTAAACGTTCCCGTTCGGATGTGCGGCGTTTTTCTAGTGCAAGATGGGCTTGTTGGTAAGCATGATAAGCTGTGGCAATGACTTGACGCTGCTGAATTAAAGCATCGCCACCATACACATCTAACCATTCCCGGACTTGGGCTGGTTGTCCGACTTGGACTGTTTGACCTTGGGCGGTAATTTCCACGAGGCGATCGCGTAATCCTACCATGATTTGCCGATTTACTAATACACCATTCACCCGCGATCGGCTGCGGACATTACTACCTGTGGCGGTAATTTCTCTACTAATTACTACTGAGTGATCATCAATTAAATCTATTTCTTGCTCCGTTAACCAAGCGGCTAGGGCATGATGAGATTTAAAAGTTGCTTCTACCATTGCGCGGGTTGTTCCCGTGCGGATAACTCGACTGGAGACTTTACCACCCAAGGCTGCATCAATCGCATCTAAGATAATCGATTTTCCCGCGCCGGTTTCACCTGTCAAAACATTTAACCCAACACCAAATTCTAGTTCCAGTTGGTCAATCAGGGCAAAGTTTTCAATTCGCAGACCAAGCAACATCAAGCTTCTCCCTCGTTAGTGCTGAGTGCTGAGTTTTGAGTGCTGAGTGTGTTATCGAAAAAATCTTTAATTTTGTAGTGCCGTAGGCGCTTATTGTCCTGACTCAGCAACGCCACTTGCTACAACGGAGGGAACCTCCGCAACGCAGTGGCTCCTCAGCACTTTCAACTCAGCACTTAAAATGGAACTAGTACGTCCACTTCAGTGTAGCAAACCTAGCCTTTGCCTCTGCTGGTGTAAATAAATATTTTGAGTCTTAGTAGCCACAGCAATATTATGCGGAAAATGCTAATTAAGCTGATCCCCAATTTTAGGGATGTTGACAGCTAAACATATTGTTACAATACTTAACATGTTTCATTCGACTGGTGGCTTTCTTCATGATGGTTAAGACACTTCCCCCAACTTCTCAAACGATTGAGGGTGAAATATATAAGACTGAAGTGGTATCAGACAATGGTACACAAGCTTTGGTAGTGCGATCGCCCAATCGGCTGATTCCAAGTACCGAACCTGAAGCAGTGAAATATAACGCCGCAGAAATTGCGGAACATTATCAAAGCCGACCTCTACAGGTTTTACAACGGATTATTACTGTGCTGCGTCCGACTTTGGCTTTTTTCTTAGGCTTGTGGTGGGACAGCAAACGGGGAATTGTCGTCAAAAATGACCGTCGTCGCGCTGTGCAGTTACGGGAGTTGTTAACGCGGCTGGGGCCTGCTTACATCAAAATTGGCCAAGCCTTATCTACCAGACCTGATTTAGTTCCGCCGACATATTTAGAAGAACTAACCAGACTACAAGACCAGTTACCACCGTTCCCCAATGAAATTGCTTACCAGTTTATTGAAGAAGAACTGGGCGCACCACCAGCAGAAATTTATGTAGAATTATCAGCGCAGCCAATTGCTGCCGCTTCCTTGGGACAAGTTTATAAAGGTAAACTGAAAACTGGTGAAGAAGTTGCTGTCAAAGTGCAACGCCCTGATTTAAGAGAAAGAATTACCATTGACTTATATATTTTGCGCCGCCTCGCTGGTTGGGTACAGAGAAACGTCAAACGAGTGCGGAGTGATTTAGTCGGTATTTTAGATGAATTAGGCGATCGCATTTTTGAAGAAATGGATTATATCCATGAAGGTGAAAATGCCGAGCGTTTTTTCCAATTATATGGTCATATTAAAGACATATACGTACCGAAAATTTACTGGGAATATACCAATCGTCGCGTACTGACGATGGAATGGATTAACGGTACAAAATTAACTCAAACAGCCGAAATTGCTGCTCAAGGTATAGATGCCCGTTATTTAATTGAAGTTGGGGTGCAGTGTTCTCTGCGACAACTTTTAGAACATGGCTTTTTCCACGCTGACCCCCATCCAGGGAACTTGTTAGCCACACCCGATGGAAAATTGGCGTATCTCGACTTTGGGATGATGAGCGAGATTCAGCCGCCCCAAAGATATGGTTTAATTGAGGCGATCGTTCACGTAGTCAACCGTGATTTTGAAGGTTTAGCGCAAGATTACGTCAAACTAGACTTTTTAACACCAGATACAGACTTAACCCCAATTATCCCCGCATTTGCCAGAGTATTTGCTGATGCTCAAGGTGCGAGTGTCGCCGAACTCAACATTAAAAGCATCACCGATGAACTATCGGCTTTGATGTATGAATATCCCTTCCGCGTTCCTCCCTACTACGCTTTAATTATTCGCTCTCTGGTAACTTTGGAAGGAATTGCTATCTTTATTGATCCTAACTTCAAAGTTCTCAGCGAAGCTTATCCTTACGTTTCCAAACGCCTATTAACTGACCCCGCACCACAATTAAGAACATCACTGCGAGATTTACTATTTAAAGAAGGCAAATTCCGCTGGAATCGCTTAGAAAATCTGTTACGAAATGCCCGCAATAATGAAGATTACGACTTTAATTTAGTGTTAAATCAAGGTTTAGATTTTCTCTCTTCCGAACGTGGCGCATTTATTCGTGACAGATTAGTAGATGAATTTGTGAACGGAGTCAACGCTGTCAGTAAAAATGTGCTGCACAACTTCACCTACTTACTGCGAGAACAGGTAGGTTTAACAGCAGTTAACGAAACACCAGCCGCCACCGTCGAACAACAGCAGACCTTAGAGCATATCAAAAATATCTTGAAAATTCTGCAAGAAACCCGTGGTTTTGACCCCGTACGAATGGCTCCTCAGTTGGCTCAATTATTAGTCAATCCTGGTGTGCAGCGTTTAGGTCAACAAATCGGGACACGTTTAGTTCAAAAATCTTTAGCACATCTAATTCGGGAGTTATTAGCAGCAGAAGATATTGAGCAAATTAGAACACCCAGAGAAAGAGTGAATGCGTAAGAATTCAGGAGTCAGAAGGGTTAAAGAATCAGGAGAAGATTTGGTAAATGAATATCCTAGTTATATAACAGTCCTGATAAATTCTGACTTCTGTGTGCTGAATTCTTGCATTTTTCTCTTCCTTGGCGTTCTACCCTGCGGGAAGCCCTTCGGGTTCAGCAGTTGCTTCAAGTCGGGGAACCCGCCCAACGCACTGCTTCACCGCTTGCGCGTCTAATGCGACTTGGCGGTTAAATCAATTAAGCTTATTAGGAATTTTTGCGTGAGTCCTGTAGTTGATAAACCAAATAGGATTGCGATAGTAACTTAGGTTATATATCTGAAGTTAAGGCCTAGTTTGACATGATTCTCTCCTATGGGCAATGAAAGCAGATTTTTAGATAGCTAAATTGAGAACGTGAATCAACTAAAAGTTTTTACTGACTTTAAAAGTCAAAAACTATAAGTTCATTACCAGGAGCAATATTATGTCAGATACAAGTAAACGTGGCTTTGCTTCTATGGATGAAGATAAGCAACGCGAAATCGCCAGCAAGGGTGGCCACGCTGCTCATGAAAAAGGTACCGCTCACGAATTCACTTCTGAAGAAGCTCGTGAAGCTGGACGTAAGGGCGGCGAAACCGTCAGCAAAGATAGAGAACACATGGCCGAAATCGGCCGTGAAGGTGGAAAGCAGTCGCACGGCGGTGGTCGCAAAAAACAAAGAGATGACGAGGCTGACGATATCGAAAATTCAGACGATACTGAATCAAAAGGTACCCAAGGTGGTAGCAGCGAGCAACACGCCGAAGCTGGCCGCCAAAGTCACAAGAACACTAATAAGAACAAATAGTTTCTTGTTCTAACTTATACAGGTTAGTTTAAGAGATTGAGTATAAGGGGGTAAAGGTATGGGGTGTAAAGTTTTTTATGCTTCTATATTTAGACCCCCTTATCTTCTGCTACCGTGTACACACAAGTCGAGATTTTCATTTTGAAGCCATTCCCGCCTAGAACTAAAGTTCCAGGCGCATAGCCAAAGTCTACTGAAGTAGACTGGAATAAAATTTTTGTTGAGTCCTCTTGAGAGGACTTGCGCTATGAGACTCGGAATTTATTCCGAGGCGGGACAGATGCACCACACGAAGATTTTTGTGTACACCGTAGCTTATCTTCTGAGGGGAGATGAAGCGAAAATTTAATACTTTTCATAATGATCGTTAAAATCGCAAGGGAGCAGCACCTCGACTCCCTTTGTAGTAGAAAAACATAGCGGCGCAATTCAGGTTCATTCTACCTCCACTCAAGGAACTGAATTTGCCATTGTCTTGCCTATTTAATGATATTTAATTGCAGAAAATAATATAAATATAAATTAATTTACAAAAGTTGTTCCTACTGACATTAAGTATTTGTTTACCTGGCTGATATAACTAGAATCTTGCAACATTTGATTTGGCAGTTTTTTGGCATCTACAGCAGCTTTGACTACATCTTTGGCGTTAATTCTTCCTCTGTGGTGTTGAAACATCAGAGAGCCACCACCGGGAATCCCTTGCGGTTGCAAATTGCCTTGATAAGCAAGATAAACAAGGTTAAAAGGTTGAATAATATGAACGCTGGGAGTATTATTATTGCGAGACATATAGGTGTTCACAGATGTAGAGATAGCCTGACCATGAGATGTCTCAGCAGTCGTTTTGACATTCAGAGTTTTATCTAATCTTGGTTGAGCAGATACAATTCCAGCAGAGAAAATTACAGAAACAACTGTTGTGCAAGCAGCGGTGCAAGTTGAAAGTTTCATATTACTGTCAAAACCTTTCTGGATATATATTTGATACTAAGTTGCGTTCAGAAATAGTATTTCTACTCATACTCCCACCCCAAGTTACTATCTTTGACTGCAACTTGGTATGAGCTATATTTTTGGCTACTTGTGGTCTAGGTCTTAATCCCAATAAAAAATTATCAAAACTCCTAAATGTTGTATTTACAGAAAAGTATGGAGTTTAAGTATGAAAAGTATGGTTTGATTAAAATTAAGACTTTGCTAAAGCAGAAAATTTATGGAATTTGAACAGGCGCTGGCGATTGTCAACCATGCTACAAATAGCAAATTTGCTAGATATCTGACTGAGGTCGAAGTTGCTCTTTTTTCCGGTGCCTGGAACAACTTTACCTACGATCGCATTGCCGAGTTATCAGGTTATTCTATTAACTATTTACAACGGGATATTGGCCCTAAATTTTGGCAACTGCTCAGTGATGCTTTGGGTCATAAAATTAACAAAACGAATATACGTGGCATTCTGACGCAATTTCATCCGACAATCTCTGATTACCAACCGCAAATTCAAAATTCTATAGATTGGGGTGAGGCGGGTGATGTTTCTAGCTTCTACGGTCGGGTGGAAGAAATAGAAACACTGACTCAGTGGATAATTAGCGACCGTTGCCGATTAATTGCCTTGGTGGGAATGGGTGGTATTGGGAAAAGTGCTTTAGCTGCCAAACTCTCTTGGTTATTACAAGACAAATTTGAATTGATCATTTGGCGATCGCTCCGCCATGCTCCCACTTTAAATACTTTGTTATCGGAATTAGTACCTTTTGTTTCTCGCCAACAAGACACCCAAGCCAAACCAGAACGTTTGCTGTACTGGCTACGGACTCATCGCTGTTTGGTGATTTTGGATAATCAAGAAGCAATCTTACAAGCTGGCGATTGTGCTGGATATTACCAGCCAGATTTCGCAAACTATGGTGACTTGTTTCGATTGCTGGGAGAATCTAATCATCAAAGTTGTATTTTACTGATCAGTCGGGAAAAAAGTGCGGAAGTCGCCATGCTAGAAGATGAACATGGCGCAGTGCGATCGCTGTCTCTTAGAGGTTCTTGGGAAGCATCACTAGCACTAATTAACTCTAAAGGACTAGTGGGAACCTTTGCCGAAAAGCGCCGACTGAGTGCATTTTATAGTTGCAGTCCCCTAGCATTAAAAATGGTAACTGCTTCGATTCAGAGTTTATTTGACGGGGAAATTGCCGCATTTTTGCAAGCAGACACTCGCGTATTTAATGGCATCCGGCGATTGTTAGATCAGCAATTTGAGCGGTTGTCAGCTGTAGAGCAGACTGTTATGTTTTGCTTGGCAATTCATCGAGAATGGACTGCGATCGCTGAATTACAAGCAGACATTGTACCTGCAATTTCACGCGCCAGCCTGCTGGAGTCTTTAGAATCACTAACTTGGCGCAACTTAATTGAGCAGAGAGCGGGCAAATATATGCAACAGCCAGTCGTGATGGAATATGTCACAGACTGTTTGATTCGACACCATCTCACCGAACTTTTAGCGATGCAATCATCTTTTTTGAATGGCTACGCATTGATTAAAAAAACTATTTTAAACTTCATCCGTGATAGCCAAACTCGATTGCTCTTACAGCCATTCATGGAACAGTTAAAAAACTCATTTTCCAACTTAGAAATGCTAGAGCAGCGATTAGCAACTAGCAGTTGCTTAGACTTTAGAGACGAATTGATTGGCGAGCGATCGCTGAACTTTCATAGTCAATTCAACTGTAGAATGTGCCAACAGGCAAAACTTTGCAAACATTAAAACGCCAATGCGAAAGTTTATGCTAATGCAAATTTTTCTTGGAGAAAGTAAGCACTGAGTACCCTTAACATAAATTTATATTTTTAGATATTTAATTGAAAAATTTTTATTAAAAATTATCCAGATTTATCCAAAATAAATTCTACAACATAACAGTAATATTTTTGTTGAAAACTATTAACGAAAAAATTAATTATGGTGTGTTAAAGCTTTAGAATAATTTACCCTCACATAACGTGGTGCTTTAGTATTCTTATATTGAGTTGCGACCAATTATTTTTAATCTATAAGTAGAAAACCGCCAAAAACCAAGAACTAATTTGTTTTGATTATTAATAATTTTAAGCATCTTAAATGTCTTAACTGTCCTTGCATTTTTATGAGAAGTTAGAGACATTAGAAAATATTAAGTGTGACATTACGTATTTCATTAGTAGTGATCACAACAATAAACTACTTAAAAATCGTCGAGGTTGAGTATATAGGAATAAAAGTTATCTCGCTGAAAATATACCCAACTTATTTAAAAAGTCGGAAATGCAAATAATTTGATTTTATTTTAGATAGTTATATTCAAAAATGAACCTAACAAATATAGCAATTATTATTGGTGAAGTTATATTTTTATTAGTTATTTTCTTGTTATTGAACTGGCTAATTGGCATTATCTTCAAGCAAGTATCTAAAGTTTCCTGGCTACAAGGAAGAACTGCAAATATCACCTTCTTGCGTCGGAGTATTGGCAGAATTTTAATGTTGATTTCTGTGGTGCTATGTCTGGCGCTGGTTGGTGTGAGTGGGATGATAATTTATCGAGGTGAAAATGTTCAAGAATTTCAACTTAATTTGATTCGCAGACTTCCTACTCAATTTTGGATTAATCTCTTCACCGCAAGTTTAAAGACTATCAGTTTGTTATTACTAGTTAAATTTAGCATACCACCCTTAAGCCGTGGTCTAGACTGGATTTGCGACCACGCGAAGAAAATTGATCAAATCAAAGCTAATGATGAGAGTGTCGAGGCTTTTTTCCAAACTTTAAAAAGAATTATTATTTATAGTATATGGATATATTCGGCTATTTTATGTGCTAATTTTTTGTATCTCCCACCAGTCGTTACTAAATATCTCTTTATCGCTCTAAAAATATATATTACTATCTCAGTTGGGTTACTGATTGTCAAAGCTGTTGCAACTATTGTTGATACTCTTGATGCTCTCAGTCTAAAATTCTCCAATTCTAACAATCTGCTGCGCTTATATGAACGTTTACGCGACTTAATTCCACTGTTTAAAAAATGTTTAGAATACGTTCTTTATGTGGGTATCGTAAATCTCGTTCTTCCAGAAATAGAACCTATTGCTTGGATAAATGCTTATACTCCTAGAGTTGTCCAGATTATTGGGGTTGTCTTTCTTAGCAATGTTTTGATAGAAGTCGCTTACTTTCTACTGGATGAGTTCTATTTAAGAACTACAAATGTCAATGACTCACAGCAACAAAAACGGTTAACGCTGATTCCCTTAATGCGGAGTTTTGCCAAATATTTTATTTATTTTACTGCCGGAGTGACTATACTCAAGCTGATTGGCATTGATCCTGCACCCATATTAGCAGGTGCGGGAATTGTGGGTATTGCAGTTGGGCTTGGGGCGCAAAATCTAATTAATGACGTTGTTTGTGGATTTTTGATTTTATTTGAAAACTATTATTTGGTAGGTGATTATATTGAAGCTGGCAAAATGGAAGAAAGAAATGTAGAAGGAATTGTCGAAGCCATTGAACTGCGAACTACTCATGTCCGCCATCCTGATGGTCAATTACAAATTATTCGTAATGGAGATATAGGTTCAATTATCAACTTTTCTAAGCAATATATATACGCAAGGGTAGAATTTAGTGTTTCTTACGAATCTAATTTAGATCATGTATATAGAGTAGTAGAAAAAGTAGGACAGCAGTTAAAAGCGGAAGAACCTGATGTTTTAGAACCGACGCGAGTAGCAGGAATAGAACATTTTGGTGAGGATAACTTATTGTTGTTGACGCTGACAAAAGTTAAGCCCGGAAAACATCTGCATATTCAGCGTGTGCTGCGGAAAATATTGAAGGATAATTTTAATCAGGAAGAAATTGAAATTTGTGGTTTTGCTAAGAACTGATATTAGTAAAAAAAAGTCTGAAGTATGAAGTCTGAAGTATGAAATGAATAATACTACATAGCAAAAAATTTTATAATTATGGCGGGCAAGATGCCCACCTTACAAAAGTTAACAAAATCATAGGTTGGTAAAGGACAGTGCAACCAACCTACATTTATAAATACTTTTGTAATAATAGATGCAATTTTTCTTTTGTTGCTGTTGGGGCTTTATCTAACTGAGTCAAAATTGCATATTTCAATGCTGAGTGTGCGTCACTGGGTGGGGGATTTTCACTCAAACGGCGGACAGTTTCTTGAATGACTTTTTGGGCGTTGACGGCGTTGCGTTGCAAGTTACCAATTACCATCTCGACTGTGACGCTATCATGATCTGGATGCCAACAATCGTAATCTGTAACTAGTGCTAAGGTGGCGTAGGCGATTTCGGCTTCTCTGGCTAACTTGGCTTCGGGTAAGTTGGTCATACCAATTACTGTTGCGCCCCAACTGCGGTACAGGTTAGATTCGGCTTTGGTGGAAAATGCTGGCCCTTCCATACAGATATATGTGCCACCACGATGTAGGGTAACATCTGGTAAATTGAGAGATGCGATCGCTTCTGCTAAAACTCCAGCTAAATTTTGACAAATCGGATCACCAAAGGCAATATGAGCCACAATTCCTTCCCCAAAAAAGGTGGAAATTCGGTTCTTTGTCCGGTCGATAAACTGGTCTGGTACTACCATATCTAATGGTTTCGCTTCGGCTTTTAAAGAACCCACCGCACTAGCCGAAATTAAATACTCTACACCCAATTTTTTCATTGCATAGATGTTGGCACGAAAGGGTAATTCGGAAGGTAATAGGGTATGATTGCGACCATGACGTGCCAAAAAAGCTACCTGTGTTCCTTCTAGTTTCCCCACAATTAAAGCATCAGAAGGCGAACCAAAGGGTGTTTCGATTTGCACTTCTTCTACATCCTGCAAGGCCGCCATTTTATATAGTCCACTACCACCAATAATGCCAATCTTAGGGTTAACCATAATTTTTGATACTTGTTGCTGATCTGTCTAGTTATTTTACACAGGTGTAGAACTTACCCAGAAAAATATTCTGTTGCGATTTTCAGATATGGGTGTTGAGGAAAAGAAGAATTTTTTGTCTCGCGTAGAGGCGTAAAGATGCAGAGGATGAAATCTACACTGTTAAATTCTTACGCCCAATCCCAAAATCATCAAGATATCACTTCAGCTACTTGCTACCAATGGTGCTACATCGGTATATTTACGACAGCTATGATGCTTTGAAGATTGCGGCTACAACTAAGTTATGATTCATGCCGTGACGTTTAAACACTTGCATCTCAACAACCAATGGTAAACTCCACCCTCGTGGCCACACTCTATGTCAACCCTGTAACGGGGAAAGATACTAATGATGGTTCACGGTTGAGTCCGTTTAAAAGCCTCACCCGTGCCTTAAGAACCACAACACCGATAATTATTCAGCTAGCATCGGGAACTTATAACGCGGCTAACGGTGAACAGTTTCCCTTGGTGTTGACTGCGGGGGTAACAGTGATTGGTAATGAACTGAATAAAGGTGCAGGAATTATCATTTCTGGGGGTTGTGAATATCAAAGCCCAACTTTTAGTGTGCAGAATATCACGTTGTTGCTGTTGGGTGATGCCAGCTTGATGGGTGTGAGTGTGACAAATCCTAATGCTAAAGGTACTGGAGTGTGGATAGAATCATCAACTCCTTATTTGGCTAACAATACTTTTATTAATTGTGGACGAGAGGGAATATTTACTACGGGTAATGCCAAACCCGCAGTTTTAGATAATGTGTTTGTCCAAAATGCTGCCAGTGGGTTGTTTATGGCGCGGAATAGTAAAGGGGAAATATTACGCAACACTTTTCAAAAAAATCCTTTGGGGATAGCGATTACCGACTCAGCCGCACCATTAATTGCCAATAATAAATTATCAGAGAATCGGACAGCGATCGCCCTTTCCCGTGATGCCCGTCCGGTATTGCGGCAAAATTTCATTAGCAAAAATGCCCAAGGTGGGTTGTTAGTTAATGCTAACGCTGTCCCAGATTTGGGTAGCAGCCAAGATGCCGGTGCTAATATCTTTCAAGATAATGGCGAGTTTGATTTACAAAATGCGGCTGCACAACCTTTAGTTTCCGCAGGTAATCAATTAAACCCCACTTTAGTTAAAGGCCCAGTCAATTTTGTCGCCGCCACCGAAGATACTCCGAGAATAGTTACCGGGAGTAGCAGTTTTCCTGATTTGGCGGGACATTGGGCGGCGGTGTTTGTGGAAGCGTTAGTGAGTCGAGGGGCAATTAGTGGCTTTCCTGATGGCACATTTGGCCCCAATGCACCCATTACTCGCGCCCAATATGCGGCTGTGCTGGCAAAAACTTTTCAGTTACCCAGCACTAGCAAATCAAGTAAATTTACTGATATCAAATCTGACTTTTGGGCAGCATCAGCTATTTCTAGTGCAGCGGAAGCAGGGTTTATTAGCGGTTTTCCGGATGGGACATTTCGCTCTGGAAATAATCTCACTAGAGTGCAGGCGATTGTATCAATTGTTAACGGTTTAAAATTTACAGGAGGCAACCCCAATGTGTTGAGCGTCTACCGCGATCGCGCCCAAATTCCCAGTTATGCTACTAATGCTGTCGCCGTCGCCACCCAAAAATTAATCATTGTCAATTATCCCCAATCGGATTTGTTAGAACCTCTGCGGGAGATTACACGCGGCGAGATCGCCGCCTTACTATATCAGGCGTTGGTTGCCAATAGCAAAGAAAAAGCGATCGCCTCGCCTTATATTGTCAGTCCCGATGCCGAAGTTCCAACATTCGCCGACTTAGCCGGACACTGGGCGGAACCATTCATTCGCGCCTTAGCCAGTCTGAATTTGACTCATGGTTTTGCTGATGGTAGTTACCAGCCAGATAAACCCATGACTCGCGCTCAATATGCAGCTTTGGTGGCGGCGGCTTTTAACCCCACGCCCAAACGCCAAGCCCCGGAATTTATTGATGTGCCGCAGAATTTTTGGGCTTACAAAGCTTTACAAATTGCTGCGAGTGGCGGCTTTGTGAGTGGATTTAGCGATCGCACTTTTCGCCCCGATCAAAATGTCCAAAGGCTACAGGTGATTGTTTCCCTAGTCAATGGCCTAGGCTTACCCGCAGCCCAAAGTAATATATTACTTCCTTATACTGACAGTAATACTATTCCTGAATATGCCCAAAAAGCGGTGGCAACTGCTACACAACAACGCATCGTTGTCAACTATCCCAAGTCTAACTTTCTCGCCCCCACGCGAGAAGCTACAAGGGCGGAAGTTGCAGCAATGGTTTATCAAGCCTTAGTAGCTATTAACCGCACACCAATTATTAATTCGCCCTATATTGTTTCGACAGCCAACAGTTGACCAAGTAAAATAAAAAACACTGCTTATAAACTTGGAAACCTTGGTTACCAACCCTATAGCTAAAAATACATTAGGCTATAGGCGATGGGTCGAAAATTTACACCTATTGCCTCAAGCCAATAGTCCCATGTTTACTAAAACGCCCGAAACCGCTGCTGAATTGGCAGCCGCCCTACTTATCCATTACAGTTTCGACCTCAGCGGCTATAGTGCCACTGAGCTAGTTAATCGTTGGCAAAATCAATATCCTCTAGATTGGCTGCACCTAGCAGTGATTGAAGCTTTGTATCAAGGTCGCTATAAAGCGATTTCTGTACAGCAAATCCTCGCATTTTGGCAACGGCGGCAGCAGGCAATTTACCATTTCAATATGGAATTTGAACGCCTAATTTGTAGTAAATTCCCTGAAATCTTAACTGCCCTAAATACGCCAGCTTTACCACCTGCTGATGACGATGCTAGCTCAGAAAATGTAGCGAATGTTGCCAAATTGGCAACAACAAATTCCTCATACTCTGTTGATGCTGAATCTCAGTCCAGCTACACACAAACAGAGACAGCCTTGAGCAGAGGAGACAGCGAACGAGTCAAAAACATTTTGGCATCGTCAACCTTAACTCTTCCTGCCTCAGAAGCTAAACCCAAGCTGAAATCGTCACCGATGCTTCCCAACCATTCCACATCATCAAACCTTGACAGACAGCCAAAATTGCTGACATCTACCGTTAATCATCCCCCAATTGGCCGCTTTACTCCCGAAACTAGCGATCGCTCCGAGTCATTTACTTCTAAACTCAAAGCCATTTCTAACGAAAGGCCGCAACGAGTGTATTGAAGTAGGGAGTAGGAGAAAGCCTACTTTCATCCTAGGCTTGTGAAATTAGTTGTAAGTAGAATGGTGTAAATAATTGTAGTTAGGAAAAGGCAGGAGGCAGGAGGCAGAAGGGGAGAGGCTTTTAGTTTAATTAACCTTTCTTAACATAGTTCTGTTTTTTCCCACCGACTTACTTAGTTATATTGTTTTTCTAATTATTAAACAGGCGATTATAAATAAAAGTTTATTTAATTTTAAATTAGGCTTATACTGATTTTTACTAGAAAATTAAGTTATTAGCTTAGTTTATTTATGGCAAAATCAGTTTGTCAATTATTTATATTTCTGAATATTGCTGAATTAAAATACAAATCTTTGTAGAGACGTTGAATCAGCACGTCTCTATAAAGATTTGATAATAACTAAAATCATTTTTATCAAAAAATTCAGCAACACCAAATAATTTATAATCTGAACATTTATTTTATTGCTGAAATATCTGCAATAAAGTAGGTTAATTTTTGCTGCCAAAAAAATTTATGCCCAAAAAACAGATATTTTTTCTATGGTTCAAGTCACTTTTAATGTGTGGGGAAACGGTTCTATTAACCGTTCAGGAATAATTAATTCTAGTGAGCCGACCTATGCTATTATTCACGGCTATCAAAGCACTGCTGGTAACGCTGGGAATAACTACCAACCCGCAGATTGGGTGGCAAACATTGCCCAAACCATTCGACAGCGCGAGTCGAATGCAAACATTATTTTGGTAGATTGGGAAGCAGGTGCGAGTTCTTTTTATTATCCAACTGCGGCTAATAACACGCGGGATGTTGGTAATCAGTTGGCTACCTACTTAAGAAATAGCGGCGTAGCCCCAGCTGATGTTAACCTGATTGGACATAGTTTAGGAGCGCATGTAGCGGGGTTTGCAGGTGCGGCTTATCGTGCAGCTACTGGAACTTACATAGGACAAATAGTTGGGTTAGATCCAGCCGGGCCGAATTTTGAAGGCGCAGCCGCAGGCGATCGCTTAGATCCCACTGATGCAACTCGCGTGACAGCTATACATACCAGTGAAACCCTTGGCTACGATGCACGGTTAGCCACCCTAGACTTATATATTAACTGGAATGACTTTTTCCAACCAGGACAAACCAGTTTTGTGGGTAATCACAGCTATGCTCATACTTTGTATACACAATTACTGCAAGGCAATAGCTTTACCCAGTCCGATGGCACTCTCCTGAACTTGAACACAGTACTGAATGCAGGGTTTTTGGGTGAGAACTATGACAGCACTAAAAATAACAAAGTAATTGCTGCACTCAATCTTGTTGGGACAACTGGCAATGATGTTTTGTCTGGTGGTGCAGCTAGTGATACTATTCGGGGCAACGCTGGCAATGACCGGATTACAGGTGGCGACGGCAATGATTTCCTTTACGGCGATAGTGGTAGCGATCGCATCAATGGCGGACGTGGTAATGATACTGTCTTCGGTGGTAGTGGAAGCGATCGCTTGTTTGGTGATGACGGCAACGATATAATCACAGGCGCAGATGCCTCAAACGGTAGAGGTTTTGGTGAAATTGACCGCTTAACAGGTAGTATAGGGAGCGATCGCTTTGTGGTTGGTGCTACCACAGGTGTCTTCTACAGCGATGGTAATATCAGCACTTCTGGTCTAGGCGACTATGCCTTAATTACCGATTTCAATGCCTTAGAAGATGTCATCCAATTATCTGGTTCCAAATCTAGCTATAGTTTGGGATTTGTACCAACTGGTTTACCTACAGGTACAGCCTTATTCCTCAATGAAAGTAGTCTGGAACTAGTAGCAATTATTCAAGGTTCCACCAACCTGAGCCTGAGTGCCAGCTATTTCGCTACAGTTTAAACCTCAAAAGTTCCCGATAGCCCGCTACAGGCGGGCTTTTTATTTTAACAGCATTTTATCTAGCTTTTATAAGGTTGTCTTAGCTGTTTCTTAACATCAATCACTTACAACTCCTGAGTAGCGATTGGCAATTCATTCATAATTCAGGAGAACACAGTGAAATTATCAAGGCGGAAATTTTTCACCTTAGCCGGAACAGGAACAGCAGGTGCTGTTCTCTTATTCCCATTACAAGCTTTTTACGCCCAGCGCACATTAGCTGCTGGGCCTTACGGTACTTTACAACCAGATCCTTTAGGTGCCCTAGATTTACCTGCGGGATTTTCTTACAGAAGATTATCAGAAACAGGACAAACAATGACTGACGGCTACAGAGTTCCCGGTGGTCATGACGGTATGGCCGCCTTTGCTGGAGCCAATGGTAATACAATTCTCATTCGCAACCACGAACTCTCTCCCAGTTCCAGCAATGGTTTGAACGCTCCCAATGGCAGCAAGTACAACACAAATGCCAGGGGCGGTTGCACTAAACTAGTTGTTAATTCTTCCCGCAACCTGGTAGAACATCGAGGAGTTCTGGCGGGAACCATTCGCAATTGTGCTGGTGGCCCTACGCCTTCAGGGTCTTGGTTAAGTTGTGAAGAAACCTTTGAAACCAATAACGGTAAGAAGCATGGTTATGTGTTTGAAGTTCCCAGTAGCGCCAATACTTTTGTTACCCCTGTTCCATTAACAGCTATGGGGCGTTTTAACCACGAGGCTGCTGCTGTAGACCCCAACACAGGATATATTTACATGACAGAAGACCAGCCGAATGGGTTATTTTATCGCTTCATTCCCAACCAAAGCAACAACCTCAGTGCTGGCGGCGTGCTATACGCATTAAAGATTACGGGGTCATCTGGAATCAACACCGCTACAGGTTTTCCAAAAAATACCGCTAGGGCAGTGGAATGGGTACAAATTAGCAATCCCGACCCCGCCACTGATACCGTCAGAACGGAAGGTTATAACAATGGTGCGGCGAGGTTTTCCGGTGGCGAAGGCATCTTTTATGGCGGCGGTTATGTCTACTTCACTTGTAAGAGTGGCGGTAGTACTGGAGATGGGCAGATTTGGCGTTATTCGCCCGCTAACAATACCGTTGAACTGTATATTGAACCCAATAATTCTGGCATTTTAGATAATCCAGACAATATTATCGTTTTCCCCAACCGTGACATCTTCCTTTGTGAAGATGGAGATGGAACAGATTATATTTTGGGCATCACACCCAGTGGTAGCCTTTACAAGTTTGCCAGGAATGCTCTCAACACATCAGAATTTGCTGGAGTTTGTTTCTCACCTGATGGGCAGACCATGTTTGTGAATATGCAGACACCAGGAATTACATTTGCTATTTGGGGCCCCTGGTAAAGTTAGCTGTTAACTCTGTGATCTTTGCGTCTCCGTGGTTTAAGTAAATATATTTAAACCACAGGCGTATGTAGAAAATAGAAACAAAATTCCACAAATCCTTGTTTTGAGTTCTCAAAAATTTATGTTTTATCTACAGCTGCTACACTTGATACTCCCCTGTTTATAAAACGGGGGATTCTTGGGTCAAAAGGGAGCTACTGCTTAACCCCTCGCCAAGCATCTTGACCGTATGCCCTACGGCTGCAAGTCCGCGCTGCATCACCACCATAGCGGCGGCAACGTCGCGGTCTGTTTCAAATCCGCATTCATGACAACGATGTACTCGCTCGGATAAGTCTTTTTTGCCTGTATGGTGGTTGCAGTTGGGGCAGGCTTGGCTTGTGCCGTCTGGGTTGACTTTTGCAAAATAAACCCCGCGCTTCCAACAAACCCACTCCAAGATAGAAAGAAATTCACCAAAACCAGCGTCTAAGGTGTGTTTTGAAAACATTCCCTTAGCCCATGCTTTAAAGTTCAAATCTTCGGCAAATATCATTCCGCCTTGGTCACATAAATGATGTGCCAATTTGAAATGAAAATCTTTACGAGTGTTGTGAATGTGTTCATGTAGTCGAGATACTTTCTGTTGAGCTTTGCGCCAGTTGTTTGACCCTAATTTCTTGTGACTAACTCTTTGTTGCAGCAATCTCATCTTGCGTTGGAGATTCACAAAAAATCTAGGTCTAGCGATTTGCTCGCCAGTAGATGTAGCTAAGAAACTCTTTAACCCCAAGTCAATACCCACCGGATAACCGTGAGGAGCAAAACTTGGAACATTAATATCCGCTTGCAGAGTGAGCATCACATACCAACCTGAAGCCTTCTTCACCACTTGAGCTTGTTTAGCAACAAACCCATCTGGAATAGGTCGGGATAATTGCATTTTTACCCAGCCAAGACCAGGAAGCTTGACTCTGCTACCTTGAATTGGATTAACGCCCAATTGTGGAAATAGCAAAGAGCGCATCCTTCCTTGTTTTTTGAATCTAGGGAAACCTCTCCCAGATTCCCACATCCCAATAAATGCTTTTTCTAGTCGCCTTAACACTTGTTGCAGCATCTGTGAGTGCGCTGCATTGAGGTCAGGGTTAGTTTTTCTAGCTTGAGTTAAAGCCTTACATTGAAATGCGAATGTTGGACGCGGTGCATCAGCCCCAATGATGTACTCACTTCTTATGCTGCAAGCGTCAATTCTGCATGACCTAGAATTATACCAATCTTTCCGCTCTGCTAATGCAAAATTCCAAACCCTCCGAGATGTTTCTAACCATGTGTCGTAGGTTTGGGATTGCTGCTGATTTAGTTTTAGGCGATAGGTATAAGTTAGACTTAGCATACACCTATTATATTTTAAAAACAGAAAGTCTGTTTTTAAAGCCAAATAAATTTGGCTCATCCGCTTATATCCCCCGATTAAAAATACGGGGGCTTTACGCTTCACGGCTCGTAATGCCACTCGTTTATACTTACTGGCATCATAAGGAATACCTGCGTGCATAACTTGGGAGTTATCCCAAACAACTAAATATCCAGGCTGCCAAACATGAGCATAAACTGGTGTACGTTCTAAAATCCTTTGAAATAGTTCTTGCCAAAACTGCTTTGCCAAACTCAGTTCATCTTCCATCCCTACAAGTATTGATGTATCAGAACCTAGATATAATCCTCTTTGCCCAGTTACTTTATGAGTTGAAACAATAGGATGTTTTTTCATCGGCACATCTGCCCCTAGCTTAGAGGTTCTTGGTGGCAGATGATACATTGACATTTGCTCTAATTGTCGCTGATATTCAGGCTCAAGATTTTTATAAGCTTCCACCATATCAAGGAATTCCGTGGTGTGGGGTTGACCATCGAGCCCTTGTGCTGGTATTTCCACACCATACAACATGACCACGTACAAAGAATTCATATCTAGCCCTTCTGTTCTGGGCAGATGGTCTTTGTCATGATGCCATTGCCAAGCAAATTGACCAATAATTTCTGGAGAATTTTCTTTGGGATTTCCTAAAATAGCTACACCAGGGCTTTGTAAATCTGGATCAATATCTGGGTCTAAAGGTTTAGGCTGATATTTAAAGCCTGACTCCCCAAAAGCTTGGTTGACAAATTTTTGCAATTGTGATGCTGTCAAATGTTGATTTCTGACGACAACTACACCATTCGCCCACAGAGATTGTTTAAATTCTTGTATTTGTTGGTTTGTGAGTTGCGTCAAATTGCAACCTTGTAAAACTTCTGTACCTAGTCTAGGATGCTGCTGAACTGTCTGCTGCTGCATTTTTAGAACTCTTTTTATCTAAAATTTTGTTGCATTTATGGCGTTCAATACCTTACACCCATACAAAAATTATTTTTATTTGCTTGTAATAATTTAATCTTGCCTAATAGTATGATTTTTAGCCATCTGCCAAACGGCACACGGGGATAGATTGTGCAATATATTTATTCGCCCCAGCGAGACCATTGGCTAAAATTACTTCCAGTACTGACAGCTAAACCAATTTGATGCTGTGATGATAGTTCATCGTAGCCGCCTTCATTCGCGCCAATATAGTACATCCGCAAACTGCCATCATCCATTGGAACGATACAAGGCGTACCAACCGCTTGTGCATCCCAACGGCCAGAACCCTTTGGGGCATGAGAAAAAACAGAACCTCCAGGTTGGTCTCCTGTTTCTTTTTGCCAATGAATGCCGTCTGCCGAAATGGCTAAACCAATGGAGTGATAACCACTGCGATTAACTCCTTCGTAAAAAATGATATACTGTCTCTTAATTTTGATGACATGGCGAGTACCAATGCCTTTTTCATCAAAACTTCCCAACTCACCTGCTGCTAAAATCTGTCCCAGTTTTTCCCAATGTAAACCATCGGTAGATAAGGCTAAACCAACTAAAAAACCTTTGTCCGGGTTGAGAGTGTGGTAGTACATTTTCCATGTACCGTCATCATCCGGTAGGACTTGTGGCCAGCCGCAGAATAAAGCATCAAATTCTCCTGGCTTACCTAAATCGAGAACAGCGCCTTGATAAGTACTTTCTAACCTTACCCAATTGATGCCATCACGGGAAATTGCACAGCCGGGACGCATATTTAACCCTTTGGCTGAAAATTTCCCCATTTCAACTATTGTGTGATTACCGCCGAAGTACCACATCCAATAAAGATTATCCCGAAAGTAGACATTGCTGACCCCAACATGGGCTGAGTCGAAGCGTTGAGGAGCTGGATGTGGTTCAAAGACAGCCCCTTGAGTTAAAGAGCCTGGAACACGTTGCCAATGAATTCCATCAGCAGAAATTGCTAAACCACAGCGACCAGTCGGCAAGTTGATTTGTCGGTCAAACTCAGCATCTCGACCGTAGTACCACATCTTCCAAGTACCATCAAGACAGCGCAATACTTGTGGCGAAGAAATTCGTTCTGAGTCCCACCAGCCTTCTGGGCCTGGGGTTAATACTAATCCAGGTTGATTGAGTGGGATTGTTGCTTGATTCATACATATAATCTAGTAGGAGTTTTTAACTGCTACAGTTTGCGGGTAGTGAGATTTGCGATCGCTACAGCTACACTATAAAGTTATCTTTAACTCAGCTTCGCAACATTACTTAACTATCCTGCGTCACGAGATTCAGAAATTCATCTGATGAGTTTCCGAATTCAAGTAGTCTACATTTGAATTTAAACCCAGTCTGGCAGTTTGTTGTATTCGTATGAGTATCTGAAAGAATAATGAGAAATATCAGCAAGTACTTCAGTACTATTTCTTTAGTTGTGCTACTTCAGAGTTTTCCTGTAAATGCTCAGGCACAATCAACAGAAACTCCTTCTCAGACAAGATCAGATTCCATTCAACAGGTAATTGCAGCCAAATGGATGACCAATTCTCCAGATGGCAACTTTTATCCCGAAAAATTTCTCAGTCGGGCAGAATTAGCCTCAATTATGGTGAAAGTCTTTCGACTGGATAAACGACAAACTGTGAATCAAGAAAATGTTGTGACTGCAGATGTCCCCAGTTCTAATCGAGCATTTAACGATATTCAGATAGTCTTAAAAACAGACATTATGAAAGGCTATCGGGGCAATTTGTTTTTTCCTAACCAAAGAGTCACCAGAGCAGAAGCTTTAGCAATATTTGCTCAAGCTTACGGTGTATTTCAATTTGATGATGATACAGTGAATGATATTCTCTCCTCTCATCCTGATGCTACATCAATTCCCACTTGGGCGAGAAAAGCGATCGCCACAGTAGTCTCGGAAGGATTTGTCAATACAGACAACCAAGGCAATCTTTCCCCATTGCAACCCATGACTCGTGGGGATATGGCTTATGTGTTAAGTAAATATTTGCAACGGCAAAGACAACTACCAGATACACCAGAAGTTCCGACTGTGCCTAATAATACAGATTCCCCTTAGTAACCGAGGTAACGTACCCATATTGCGAGAACTTACACAAAAACTAGGTATAAAGAATGCAAACCCTTGACCAACACAGACTCTTATCGCCTAACGCTGTGTCAAAGCAGAGTGTGTGATTACGTAAGTTCTAATTCTTAACGGGTTATGTAACAGAATTGCAACTCCTCATCATCATGGGGGCAACCCGACCGTGGGAAAATCAATATACCAGAAGTAGACATTAGAGAGGAAAACCCTATAATATGCATCTGAGCGAAATCACCCATCCTAATCAGTTGCACGGTTTATCTATCCGGCAACTGCAACAAATTGCTCGCCAAATTCGAGATAAACACCTGCAAACAGTAGCAGCAACAGGCGGTCATTTAGGGCCAGGGTTGGGTGTTGTAGAGTTAACTCTAGGGCTTTACCAAACATTAGATTTAGACCGGGATAAAGTTATTTGGGATGTAGGACACCAAGCTTATCCCCACAAATTGATTACAGGACGTTACAGTAACTTCCATACTCTCAGACAAAAAGAAGGAATTGCTGGTTATCTCAAGCGTTGCGAAAGCAAGTTTGACCACTTTGGTGCCGGTCACGCTTCTACAAGTATCTCCGCAGCCTTGGGTATGGCATTAGCCAGAGATGCCAAAGGCGAAAAATTTAAAGCTGTTGCTGTTATTGGTGATGGTGCTTTAACTGGTGGGATGGCGTTAGAAGCCATCAACCATGCTGGACATTTGCCCAAAACTAACTTGTTGGTAGTGCTGAACGATAACGAGATGTCCATCTCTCCCAACGTCGGCGCAATTCCTCGCTACCTCAACAAAATGCGCCTTAGCCCGCCAGTACAATTCATCAAAGATAACTTTGAAGAACAATTCAAGCAAATTCCTTTTGTGGGTGAATCTTTATCACCGGAGTTGGGACGCATCAAGGAAGGGATGAAGCGGTTGGCGGTTCCCAAAGTAGGCGCAGTATTTGAAGAACTCGGCTTTACTTACATGGGGCCAGTTGATGGACACAACTTAGAAGAATTGATTGCGACTTTCCAACAAGCGCATCAAATACAAGGGCCAGTTTTAGTACATGTAGTCACAACCAAAGGTAAAGGCTATGAACTGGCGGAACAAGACCAAGTAGGCTACCACGCTCAAAACCCCTTTAACTTGGCAACCGGCAAAGCCATTCCTTCTAGCAAACCCAAACCCCCGGCTTATGCCAAAGTCTTCGCCCACACCTTAGTTAAACTAGCTGAACAAAACCCGAAAATTATCGGCATTACAGCCGCAATGGCCACGGGTACAGGTTTAGACAAACTGCAAGCCAAACTACCTAATCAATATATAGATGTGGGTATTGCCGAACAACATGCTGTAACTTTAGCAGCGGGTTTAGCATCTGAAGGTATGCGTCCGGTGGCGGCTATTTATTCAACCTTCTTACAACGAGCTTACGACCAAATCATTCACGATGTTTGTATTCAAAACTTGCCTGTGTTCTTCTGTTTAGACAGGGCAGGTATTGTGGGTGCTGATGGCCCCACTCACCAAGGGATGTATGATATTGCTTATTTGCGCTGCATTCCAAATATCGTGTTGATGGCACCCAAGGACGAAGCAGAATTACAACGGATGATTGTGACTGGGATTAATCATACCAGCAGTGCGATCGCTATGCGCTTCCCCCGTGGCAATGGTTACGGTGTACCCCTGATGGAAGAAGGTTGGGAACCTTTGGAAATTGGTAAGGGTGAAATTCTCCGCAATGGTGATGATGTGTTAATCGTTGGCTACGGTACAATGGTTTACCCCAGTATGCAAGCGGCAGAAATTCTCAGCGAACACGGTATAGAAGCCACAGTCATTAACGCGCGGTTTGCCAAGCCTTTAGATACAGAATTAATCCTACCCTTGGCTAAGAAAATTGGTCGTGTTGTCACCCTAGAAGAAGGTTGTGTTATGGGTGGCTTTGGTTCTGCTGTAGCTGAAGCTTTACTTGATTCTGAAATTGTTGTCCCTGTCAAGCGTATTGGTATCCCAGATATCTTAGTTGAACACGCTACCCCAGAAGAATCTAAGGCAGAATTAGGTTTAACTAGTCGTCAAATTGCCGAAAGAGTGATGCAGGCTTATTTCCAGAAGCAAGTATCTACTGTAGTTTAAATCTGCTGTGTGATCTTCATTAATAATGTGATTTAGGTGGTAAATTACCACCTTTTTTTGTATTGTTAGTAAATTCTTCCCTACTACCTACTCCCTAATTTTAAATACCGCATAACGAGCTTTTCCTTGCTGCTTGGCATGATACATAGCAGCATCTGCATTTTGCAGTAAATTCTCTGGCTGGTCACTACCGCCTTGATTGATAGTAATGCCTATACTGGCTGTAGTAGAAATTAAATTGCCATTGAGATTCAAGGGTAAGCCTAAAGTATCTTGAATGCGTTTGGCTACACTAATCGCATCGTTAATATCTTTAATGTCTTCTAGCAGCACAGCAAACTCATCACCACTAAACCGTCCTACTGTATCACCACTGCGTAGGCACGATTCTAACCTGCGAGCGATCGCTATTAATAAATCATCGCCCATCGTATGACCATAGCGATCGTTAATTTCTTGAAAGCCATCTAAATCTAAAAATAAAATTCCAAAGCGGTAATCTAGGCGGCGTTTACTTCTTTCTACCGCTTGTTTCAATCTATCTAAAAATAAAGCTCGATTAGGTAATGCTGTCAGTCCATCATAAAAGGCATTTTGGAGGAGTCGTGACTCCATCAGTTTGCGTTGCGTTACTTCTTGAAGAACTACTACTGCACCAGTAATATTGCCACTACTATCACGAATAGGTGCAGCATAATCTCCTACTAAGATTTCTCTGCCATTTTTAGAAATTAATACACAATTATCTGGTAGGTGTAAAATAGCTCCTGTTATTATTGTTTGTGTAGCTAAATTTTCAATTGTTTCTTCTATATCTTTATCGATTAGTTTCACAACTTCTGCTAAATCTTTCCCATACGCATCTTTTAGCTGCCAACCTGTCAGTACTTCAGCCATTAAATTCATGAATTGAATGCAACCATTAGTATCAGTGACAACTACAGCATGTTGCATACTGTTAATAATTGCCACCATTGGTTGCTGTTTTTCCTGCATTTTCTCGTTGATTGTGTGCTTCTCAATAGCCATTTCGGCAGCAATATGCAGTTTGGTTTCTGCGAAAGAATTTACAATATCTTTTCTAGACTCACTTGGCTGTTTCTGATGTAATTTCATATATGCCAAATGCCTATTTAAATATAATACGAATGTCAGAAAAATTTTATAGATAATACCAGGTACTTGTATACTAATATTTTTTTCAATTAATCGATATCAATTAATACTAGGCTTTGGTAATTTTCTCGGTTTTCTTTTATAGATTGCTCTCCACAATACCCTAGCTTAAGTAAACTGCTTTGGAGATTAATACCAAGTTGGAGTCAAAGATAGTAACCTGGGGTGAGAGTAGGGAGTAGGAATACTAGTTCTGAAAGCAACTTAGTATAAGCACA
The DNA here is from genome assembly GCA_018993265.1 of Nostoc sp. TH1S01. Taxonomy (GTDB): domain Bacteria; phylum Cyanobacteriota; class Cyanobacteriia; order Cyanobacteriales; family Nostocaceae; genus Nostoc_B. The sequence goes on along the minus strand of JAGKSW010000144.1, from coordinate 12,806 downwards.
AGAAAATTTTCATCCTCAGCAACTAGGATTTTGCCTACCTGGATGTTAAGGTTACCTATTTGCTAAGTTCAGAGATTTTTTGAATTGTTAACTCAATCTGAAGGTGAATAATTCTATGATAATCAATATCTCAACTATCGGTGTATATGCTTGACTAAAATGCTAAATATGTTTTTGCTTATATTGCTATTGAATGTATTATTTATATTGATTCAGTCTCGTAAAAATATAGAATTTTGTCTGCTGGCAAAAGCAATTTTAGTAGAATTACTATAAGTGTTAAAATTTGAAGTAATAGAATGTTAGTTTTAGCTACCAAAAACTACTCAAATTACAAATTTTAGATACAGCAGAAAGCCAACTCTTCTTGAATTGTCATAATCAAAGCAGTCAGATTGATGGGTTTCACCAGATAACGACGAGCGCCTAAACTTATAGCTCGTTCTTGATCCTTTTTAAATGCAAAGGCTGAAATTACAATTATAGGTATCTTTGATAAATAGGGATGTTGTTGAATTTGTTCTAGTAACCAGTAACCATCAATATCGGGTAATTTTAAGTCTAGTAACATCAAATCTGGCTGAAAGCTTTTTATGGTTGAGAAAAAAGCTGTACCATTTGAAAGACTTCTGACATTATATCCACAGTAACCTAGATAGTCACTCAGCAACATCCTATTTACATCATGATCTTCAATGAGTAAAACTCTTTTTAATGGATGTGGATGTACTGGCTGATTGATGGTGCGTAAATGTGTTGTCATTACGAAATAGAATATAAGATAGACATTCCCAATTCCGAAAGAACTTTGTAAATTGAATAAAATATATTGTGAAGCTAATTATGAAAAATTTATTTATAGTATTTTGAGTTATCAAAAAATAGTAAATAAAACTTAATTTTTACCTACTATTTACTAAATAGCATCCTTGTAACTGATTGAAGTAATTTTTATAAAAAATTAAGATTTATCAAATACTTATTTAAATTTTTTAATAAAACTTGATTTGTGTTGAATGTTGATGAATGTAAATATACTTAAATTAAATACTTATACAAGTATTATAAACAACTGTAGTTTCACATAAAAAATCTAAAGATTCTATAAAAAAAGGAGCAATTTCTGCTCCTTTAGTTATTGTTTGGAATGGAAACCGAAGTCTCAACCGTAAACTTTCTTTAACTTGCGTTGTGTAGCAACGATTCCAGCCACACCTAACATACCAAGTACTACTGAAGGTTCTGGTACACGTCTAACACCCTGAAAGCCAACTTCATAGTTACCACTGTGAGAAGTACCATCATCTTGTGCAAATAAACCAGACTTATTAGCACTGAAGCTGTAGTAGTGTTGAGCAGGGCCGCCATTATATGTGACTTTGACTAATTCACTGGCTTGAATTTTTTCTGTTATTTTGAGTTTATCAAGACCGTCGTTGATCAAGTTGATTTTAGATGTTATGGTGTCATACTGAGTTTTGAGAGTGTCAACTCCGGTTTTAGCTGTACTCTTAGCTGCATTTACTTGATTGAACAATGTAGTATAGGGTACGCTAGATACTTTATTTTGTTGCATGAAACCTAATAGTGCATCTATATCACTAGTAGACTTACCTTGTGATACAAGCTTTTGACGTTCTGTGGATAACGCTGTTGTAGCTATAGTGTTTGTAGTTGGGTATTTTAGTTTGTATGCAGTAAGTCCATTTTGAGCTTGGACTGTGGTGTTGTACAAGGTTTGGGCAGTACTCAGAGCTGTTGAAGCTTTAACCTGCAAGGTTTGTGCTTGGCTGAGATTTCCTTCTAGTTGTTGTTGAATTAAAGTCTTTGCATCTTCGTGACCAGCTAAACCAATCCTGACTGTACCATCCTTGCTTTGATTGACATAAGATATATTAGGGTCACTGAAGCGTTGAAAACCACCTGCAAGTAAAAACGCATTAAACATATCTTGAGTGGCTGTCACATTATAGGTAGACAGCGCGGTGTTAAACCACTGTGTAGCTAAATTAGAACTGTTGTACAGTGGATTAAGGGCTTGTAAATAAGCTGCATCAGAAGAAGATAAACCAGACAGAGCTTGACTAACACTAGCAGCAGAGTCACCGAACCAATCTTTAGCTGTCAGACTGCTGAGAGTAATGCTTTTGCCAGAAATTGTGCCGCTTATGGTTGTAGCTTTGTCGTATTTAAGGAAGTCAATTAAACTGAGAGTTTCACTGTTAGAAAATAGTTCAACATTACCACCAGGTGATTTGCTGTTCCCCTGCAATGCTGTCTGAACATTAACTGCTGTATTATCTACTTTGATGGTATTACCACCACTAACATCATAGGTAATGTAGGGTGCTGTTCCTTCAACAGTAGTACCAGTAATACCAGCAGCTTGTGCTGGGTTAGAGGCGATCGCACTCACGCCAACAGCCATTGAGGCACCAATTACAAGTGTCTGGAAAGTTCTTTTCATTTACTGTCTCCGCCAGTTTTGAGGTAATTTTCTATACTGTTTTTGTTTCTAGAATTGGATTAGCCTGACTACAGGCTTTGGCTTTTTGAGAATGCGGCTGGTTAAAAATATCACCAGCTTTTCAGCCATGTTTAGTAGTTACGCACACAAATCCAGTTTAAGAAATGGGGAGACTTAATTGGGTAAAGCTGTTGTAGAGCCTGAATAAAAAGATGACTAATATTTTGCTATTGATTTCAGCAATTTTACTAAAGTGCTAATTTTTATAGTGTCGTTAATATGACACTGATGTATAAAAAGACTTTTTTACTTAGCTTTTTTCAGCTGGCGTTGCATTCCTACGCAGCCTGCGATCGCCATTAATCCTAGCAATAATGAAGGTTCTGGGACTCTCCGGGGGCGTGGAGATGCACTATTGAGGTTTGCCCACCTATTGCTATAGGGAGGGATGTAGCTGGATACAGGCGCGTCACTTCTAGTGGTGGGCTGTTGCGGAATCAAACTGGGTGTGTAGTAATGATTTGGGCTGACGATATTCTGTTCATCCTCAGTCACTTCTAGTTGGGAAGTCGCCTGTTCTTGTTCTAGCGATGAAGTATTGCTGAAGCCCCAAACTGAATGCTGTCCCAAAGCACCAATTAGGACGAACGATGCAGCATAAAGGCTAATTTTTACCACACTACTTGCCATGCACCCGTGTTAACTACTTCTTATAAAATGTCATCAATAGATTGTAATATCTCGACGACCTTTGCGTAATTTCTCTGTAGTTTATCTTAAACAGACCCCGTACAAGTGGAGATTCATAAAATTCTGGCAAGTTTAACATCAAGACTTGATAAATCCACTTACCTCTACGTACTTAAAGAAACTTAGCAATTCTTTCCACGGCAATTTCTAATAAATGTGGCTCATGCACCAAGGCAAAACGGACATATCCTTCGCCAGATTTACCAAAACCAGCACCAGGAGAAGCAGCTACCCCAGTCTGTTTAACTAACTCAGTACAAAATTCCACAGAATTGTTCTGCCAAGGAGTAGGTAACTTAGCCCAGATATACATAGTGGCTTGCGGAATAGGAACTTGCCAACCAATGCGATGCAAAGCATTTACGAAAGCATCACGGCGTTGGCGGAAGGTAGCAACGGTATTTTTGACTCCGGCTTGTGGCCCAGTCAGGGCAGCGATCGCCCCATTTAAAATTCCTCTATACTGATTAAAATCAACTGCCGCTTTGATTTGCCGTAAAGCTTTGATTAACTCAGCATTACCAATGGCATAGCCAATGCGGAAGCCGCCCATGTTGTAAGACTTAGAAAGAGTGAAAAATTCAATCGAGACGCTTTTTTCAGGATCAGCTTGCAGAATCGACGGTACGAAAGATTGAAATTGAGACGAACTCTGCCCAACTCCCAACTCCCGACTCCCCATTCCCCCCGTTTCCTCAAACACTAAATCTACGTAAGGAAAATCGTGAACTAACACAATATTGTGTTGCTGGCAAAAAGCTACAGCCTCTTGGAAAAAAGTCAAAGGTGCGATCGCAGCTGTGGGATTGTGGGGATAGCTCAACACCATCAGCTTCGATTGAGCCACAACCGCAGCCGGAATATCAGCTAATACTGGTAAAAAACCATTTTCTGCCAGTAATGGCATAGGATAAATTTTTCCACTGGCTAAATAGACTCCGCCTGCATGGGACGGATAACCAGGGTCGAGTAATAAGGCAAAATCACCGGGATTTAATAAAGCTAGAGGTAAGTGAGCCGTACCTTCTTGAGAACCAATTAAAGGTAACACCTCGGTTTCTGGATCAACCTTGATGCCAAATTTTTGCTCATACCAGTCAGCCGCAGCTTGCCGAAATGCTTGTGTGCCGTTAAATAACAAATAACCGTGAGTGCTGTGGTCATTAAGAGATTGGGCGATCGCTTCCAGGACGTGCGCCTCTGTAGGTAAATCAGAAGACCCCAGTGACAAATCAATTAACTGTTGTCCAACTGACAAAGCCGCCGCTTTGGCTCTGTCCATCTCAGCAAACACGTTAAATTGTAGAGGTTGTAAACGCTGTGCAAATTGGATGTTAGTCATTTGTCCTTTGTCCTTTGTCATTGGTCATTAGTCATTTGCTAATGACCAATGACTAATGACTAATGACTAATTTTTATTTAAATGCGTATCTAGCAGACTCAGCAATTTGTCTTTACTAATAACTCCCTCAGTTGATTCTAGTAATTTTTCCCCTTGAATCAGCCTTAAGGCTGGTACACCTTCGACCCCGTACTGTTTGACAGAAACTGGATTGGGGTCAACTTCCATTTTGACAATTTTCAGGCGATCGCTAAATTTGCTGGCAGCTAGATTAATCAGTGGTGACATCAACTGACATGGGCCACACCAAGAAGCCCAAAAGTAAACTAATACAGGCTGCTCAGATTTCAACACTTCGGTTTCAAACTCAGCATCAGTGATGGTGATTACACCCTTACTCATGGCAGTCTCCATTAGTTGACATCAATTACTTGGCACAAAAAATACTTTATCCCAAAGTTGTCAATAGTCCAAAGTCCATAGTTTATTGTTAACCACAAGAATTCTCAACCATTGACTTTTGACCACCGACGCAAAATCCCACAACCAACAGGTGTGGGACTAGCTCAAATCAGTATCTATCAAAATTTTACATTTGATCTAGTTGCTTGCGTAAAGATTCTAACTCAGCATCAACTACTTCATTTGATTGGGGAGGAGTAGTTTGGGAGGGAGTGGTTTGCTGGGGTGGTAGCTGGGGTTGATTTGGCGTACTGGCTGGGCCAAGTGCCATTTGGGCCTTTAAAGCTGCCAATTCATCATCTACATCACTTCCAGCTTCTAGCTTGGCAAATTGGCTTTCTAAATCCGCGCCTGCTAACTCTGCTGCTGACTGGGCGCGAGCTTCTTGCATCAGGACTTTTTCTTCCATCCGCTCGAAAGCAGCCATTGCACTGCTGCTATTCATCCCACGCACCATACCTTCGAGTTGCTCTTGGGCTTTGGCGGTAGTAATCCGCGCTTTGAGCATTTCTTTTTTGGTTTTGGCTTCAGAGATTTTGCTTTCTAGCTGGATTAAATTGCGCTTGAGAGTTTCAACTTGAGTACTTTGCTGATCTAAGCTAGTTTTCAGTGCTGTGCTGGTTTCGGTGAAAGTTTTTTTGCGTTCTAGGGCTTGGCGTGCGAGATTTTCATCGCCTTTTTGCAGTGCTAGTTGAGCATTGCGCTGCCATTTATTGATTTCGTTTTGGGCATCGTTGTACTGTTTTTCAGTACGTTTTTGAGCAGCGATCGCTTGAGCCACACCCTGACGTAACTGTACCAAGTCTTCCTGCATTTCCAGGATGGCTTGCTCTAGCATTTTTTCTGGGTCTTCAGCTTTATTTACCAAATCATTGATATTTGCACTGACTACTCGCTTAATGCGATCAAATAATCCCATAATTTCTTTTCCTTTTGCAGTTTCGGTACTTGGATGAACAGTTAAGGTTTTTACTATTTAATAGTTTCTTATTTAAATGTAATCTTTCCGGCTTGGTTCGGTACCCCCCGATACCTCATAATTGCTAAGATATACCCTAGTTGTAGCAATTGACCAGTTTTTAAGGTTCGGAAGCTTTAGGCAATTGCTGTTGTGGTGTGTTGTCTGATTCATGTAACACCTGTTGTTTCATCGTTGCTAATTCAGCATCAATACTGCTGGCAGATTCTAGGGAAGCAAATTGTTTTTGTAAGTCATCACTATCTAGTTGGGCAATAGCTTCTGATTTCGCTTCTATTTGAAAAACTTTCTCTTCCATCCGCTCAAACGCATTGAGACTACTGGTAGGTGAAACTCCACTCAGCATTTCCTGGAGTCGATAAGAGGCTTCCGCCGAACGGGCGCGGGCAATATACATATCTTTTTTGGTTTTGGCTTCTGAAATTTTCGCCTCTAGCGATCGCATATCTGTTTTCAGTCGGTTGACAATTTCTGTTTGTTGCCCAATTTGATTCAACAGAGATGTCGCCGTTTCTTGATAAGCACGGCGTTTGGTCAAAGCTTCTCTGGCTAGAGATTCATTCCCTTGTTCGAGTGCGAGTTGGGCGTTACGATACCATTTTTCTGCCGTAGATTGGGCGGCCATGGCTTGGCGTTCAGTGCGTTTTTGGGTAGCAATTGCTTGTGCTACGCCTTGTCGTAATCGCACTAAATTTTCTTGCATTTCGGCGACGGCTTGTTCCAAAATTTTTTCTGGATCTTCTGCACTGCCTATCAGACTATTAAGGTTAGCCCGAATCACCCGCAGGATACGCTTGATTAATTCCATGTCAGCTCTCCATTCACTTTTGCCAGTCAACAGGCAGAGCATTTTGTCGATATTTTCCTCATCCTATCTTAGATTTTTATCACTTATGGCTGCTGTACCCGTGCTTTAATTCCTTGGGCTTGTAGTTCTTGTAATCTTTTTTGAACTTGCTCTTTGGTTTTCAAAGCTGCCAGATAAATCAGCTTTTTGTCACGTGATAAATAGGCATCAGGAACTGCTTGGCGAACTGTGGCAATAGTGCGATCGCCTTCATTATCTATAACGATATGATAAAACCCATCTGCTGCTGGTTTGATTTCCGTGTTTACCTGTGGTGGAGCGGTTGTTGGCTGTGATGTAGGTTGTGCTGTAGCAATCGGTGGTATATTTAACGGCTGCACTGGCTGCACATCTGGTAATGGGTTAACTGCTGGTGGGGTAATGACCACAGGCGGATTCACAGGTGCGATCGCAGTTGGGGGAGTTTTTGGTTGTAAGCCAACTATATCGTTAGGATCTTTCAGTTCCGGAAATTCTTTCGCCGCCAAGTTGGGATATTTGGGTATAGGTGTCAGTTCTGTTTGGGCTGGGGGCTGGGGCTGACTAGCTGTTTCCTGAGTCCGAGTTTGATCAGTATTAGTAGCAGAATTACTGTTAAATATTTTATCTAGACTAAACTGTGGCAAGCTTTTTGGATTAAAAACTATATAGCCCAAGGAGAGACTAGCCATCAACAACAACAACATAGAACCAATACCTAAAGGTGATAGCAGGCTATCGTTAGAATTGCTGGGGGGCTTGGTTTGTTGTTGTTGTTCATCGTTTAAACTCCGCAGTAATGCTTCACTCGATTCTAAATAATCGTCTGGCTGAGTTGGAGTTTCGTTGGCTGACATCAGATTTTCACTTTGGGCAGTCTGAGCAGCCGCCGGCACTATGCTGCTAGTAGAATTGGGTGATGGTAACGGAATTTGTGTTTGGCTAGAATCGATAGAAGATGTTTGTTGGGGTTGTTCTGTTGTCTCTACCTTGGCTGTTGAAATTGGTTTTTCCAAAGACACTTCAGTTACAGGTGCAGGCGATATAGTTGTTTTAACTTCTGGTACAGGTAGCTGAGTTTTGCCAGCTAATGCCCCCGTTATTTTTGTTGTGTCTTGGGCTTGAGTGCTAATGTTATTGCCTGTACGGGCTTGATAAGCTGTCTTTGCTGCTATACGTGAACGACGGTATCTAGCCAACTCTTGATCTAGCTGCACTTCCAAACTGGCCAGGGCTGCGGCTAGTGCTGGCTTCAACTCAGGTGTTGTAGATGATTGAATACCGGAATCTATGGGCGAGTTTTGACTCATTACCTGTCTGCCTCAAACCTAGACTTTTGGATGAACTTTAGATAATTTGTGCTAATACTAGCGAAAAATTTCGCATCACTATAGACTTTCTTGAACTATCTTGAATTTCAGCACTCAGCACTTTGAAGTAAGGATGTCTTTGAAATCAGTCAATGATATTTTAGGCTTTTTAGAACAGCAAGCCAGATGGCAAGAACAGCCATTGCAAAAAGTGCTGCATTGTTGGGCCGAAGTGGTAGGTGCAGTAGCAGCTAAACATACCCAACCATTAGTGATTCAGCGTGATGTTTTGCGAGTGGCGACTTCTAGTGCGGCTTGGGCGCAAAATCTGGCTTTCAAACGCCAAATCATCCTTTTAAAGTTAAATGAAAAATTGCCTACACCTTTGGTTGATATCCGCTTTTCTACGGCTGGGTGGCAAAATGCATCAGCAAAACCACAACAACTGACTGGTTCAGCGCCAGAACATCCCAGTTATCTGGGAAATATCAGTAATTTTCAGCGTGATGCTTCGCCTGTACAGGCAAATCCTCAGACTGCATTTGGGCAATGGGCTGAAAAGATACAAGTGCGATCGCATAATTTACCTCTGTGTCCCCAATGTCAATGTCCTACACCCCCTGGTGAACTCCAACGCTGGCAAGTATGTGCTCTTTGCGCTTCTAAGCAGTTTTGAGAAGTTAAATATTTTAGGAATCTGTAACCAATATTTAATAAAGTTTATATTTTTACAAAAAAAAATCGAAAACTTTTGATAAAGTTCATATTTTACATACATCCTCTAGGAAATACTTAAGAAATCTAGGTTTAATTCCTAGCTTATCTATAAACAGTTAAAGATGATTAACTAGGGTCGTAAGTTGAAATTTCTCCCAAGAACTCAAGATTTGGTTGATAGCATCTAACTGAAATAACAATACAAATCATGTACTCAGGGCAGTTAATTTTGTGTCATTAGGAGAAATTTATCTGCTTGCTGATTTTTTTATGCCCATTTAGTCTTGGACTCAAGTTTCATTAATTTATGCCAGAGATGTTTAAAGACTTTGGCATCGATATAGATTTTTGGTTTAACTAAAAACTATTACCAGAATTTTAAGTACAGTCTATGTTCAAAATTTTCTCAAGAGATACTAAGTTATTTTTTTGTGTTTATATCCTTTCTGAGTAAGCATTGACACATGCAAAATTACATTTTCCAAAAAACTGAGTACTTCATAGCGTAAATAGTATCTCTCTACCAAGAAATTTTCACGGCTGGTATCTCAGTAATAATTATGTAACCTTAATTTCTGATGGCTAAATCAAATACAAAATTTCATCGTTAACTAGCTATATATAAGTTGGTTTGAAAAATTAATGTTAAACACAGGGCGAATTTAAACTTTTAGTTTTAACCTTGATCCCTGGCTATTTTTAGCTGAAAACTAGTAGGTAGCTACTTTAGTAATCATTTAAAAATATAACAAGATTCTAAAAACATCCTGAAGTTTATTTTTCTGTTGGGATCGCTAGAACCTAGAGTAAATAATCATTTATAGGCAATATTACGTATTTATATCTAGGCGCAAAATATAAACATGCAAAGCAGCCCTGAACAGCACTAAAGATGAACTCAAATGAAACCAATAAAATTTTTGACATCTGCCTGTAGATATTGTCGTCATTACAAACCAGAAGGTCGCCGTGGCGGAATGTGTCAACAATTGGGAGCGCCAGTGCAAGCCAGTTGGAAAGCTTGTTCTTTAGCACTGCCGCCTTTTGCTCCTTCATGGGAAACTTTAGAAGATTCTTGGAGTTTGCCAGATGGAACACCAGTTTTAGCTGGTGCCAATTCTGTAGTTTCTGTTGGCGAAAATATAACAGTTGTGTCTCTTGAAGAAATCACTAATTTAATTCCTGAAGAGGCTGAGACTAAGGCTAAGGCAGTAAGTGCTAATTTAGCCGCTATTTCTTATTAGGCTCAGTTTATAGCCGTTCTCATGCTAGTGAGGTACAAAGTTTTTTCGTTTTAGGGAACAGGGAACAGGGAACAGTGAACAGTGAATAAATTGGTCTGTACTTCATTAGACTGGGAAACGCTATATAGACATTAAAAAAATCTTTCTTTTAAAAATTACTAGTGCTGTAAACGTTGACATCTAGCAAAATCGCACCTGATACCAATTTTGGATGCTGAATTGAAAAGTTGACCAAACAACTTTTCTAGACAACTCCAAACTACTTAACCTCAAATTGGTATGCTTACAGGTGCGATTTTTGCCATTTTAAGGTAGCCAGGGAAAAGAGCGAAAATTAGGCGATCGCTTTTCTAAAAATGCTTGTTTGCCTTCCGCGCCTTCTTCGGTCATGTAATACAGTAAAGTTGCGTTACCGGCGAGTTCTTGTAAACCAGCTTGTCCGTCACAATCGGCATTAAATGCAGCTTTCAGACAGCGAATGGCAATTGGGCTTTTTTGTAAAATTTCTTGCGCCCATTGAATACCTTCAATTTCTAATTGTTCTACTGGCACAATACAGTTAACTAAACCCATATCTAGGGCTTGTTGAGCATCATATTGCCGACAGAGAAACCAAATTTCTCGCGCCTTTTTTTGCCCAACAATGCGGGCGAGATAACTTGCACCAAAACCACCATCAAAACTACCGACTTTCGGGCCAGTTTGTCCAAAAATAGCGTTATCAGCCGCTATGGTGAGGTCACAAATCAAATGTAAAACATGTCCGCCACCGATCGCATATCCCGCCACTAAAGCAATTACTACTTTTGGCATCGAACGAATCAATCGCTGTAAATCCAGCACATTCAAACGAGGAATCCCCGCATCATCCACATAACCAGCTTGTCCGCGCACACTTTGATCACCACCAGCACAAAAAGCATACTTGCCATCAGTGTGGGGGCCAGCACCAGTAAATAGAACTACGCCAATATTTGTATCTTCACGGGCATCACAAAAGGCATCATAGAGTTCAAAGACAGTTTTCGGGCGGAAAGCATTGCGTTTGTGGGGACGGTTGATGGTGATTTTTGCAATACCATCAGTTTTGTGATATAGGATATCTTCGTAGGTTTTGACAGATTGCCAGTTAACTTGCATGAGAATGAATTGCGCTATTGTGCTTGAGAATTTTATCGCGGACTGAGAAGCGATCGCTAAAATTTCCTCTCTCCAGTAAAATCAGGGCTGGTAATTGACTCACAATCGCAATGCGCCGCGACTCTATCTTCTACAAATTGTTCCAGCAATTTCCCGGTTTGCTGTTTGAATTAGTAGACCAGCCACCATCAGAAGCAGAGAACTATCTGTTTGAATCGGTGGAAATTAAAGAAACTGCATTCCGAATTGACGGAGTGTTTCTCCCTCCAGCTAATGCAGCATCCAAAGTAGTCTTCTTTGCTGAAGTGCAGTTTCAAAAAGACGAAGACTTGTACCATCGCTTTTTTAGCGAATTGTTTTTGTTTCTCTACCGCCACTCAATTCGTTATGATGACTGGTCTGGAGTGATTATTTTTCCTTCTCGCAATTTGGAACCTTCAAATCCTCGGATTCACCAAGCATTGTTACAAAGCGGTCAAGTCAGGCGAGTGTATTTGGATGAATTAGGCGATTTACGACAACAACCTTTAGGATTGGCTTTGATGTTGCTGACTACCATTCCTGAAACTGAAGCTGTGGAAGCGGCGCGGTATTTGCTAGAGCAAGCACAGCAACAATCGGAACAAGCGATAATAAATCTAGTGACGACGATTATACTCTACAAGTTTTCTACCTTGAGTCGAGAGGAGATTGAAGCAATGTTGGGACTAATTTCAGAAGAACCACGGGCTATTCGAGAAGCACGAGAGCAAGAAGCGCGATCGCTCATTCTCCGACTGTTACACCGACGAGTAGGTGCAATTTCCGATGAACTTCAGCGCCAGATTCAGGCGTTGTCGTTAGAACAGCTAGAAGCATTGGGTGAAGCTTTGCTGGATTTTGTGGCGATCGCGGATTTAGAAACTTGGTTACAGGCACACGCTACTAGTTGAGAGCGATATTACTACAGTAAAACGATTATGGCAGCGAGAAATGGTTTCCTTGATGAAGTAGCTTTTTAGCCTTGTTATATTCAGCCCTGAGATATAAACAATACTGTTGGGAATCCTATTATTAGGATTGCTTATCTTAAAGGGTATAAAAATATGAATGACCTTAAATCTTTACTAGATCGTGCTTCATTAGAGGATAAGAAAGCATTGGCAGATATTCTTAAAGCCTCAAAACCAACAGTCGATGCTATTGTTAATCGTCTATGGGAGGCAAGTCAAGATGCTGCAATTTATATATTTAACGAAATATGTGATGATCAACCCAGTTATCACAAAATAGTTAAGAAAGCTGCTAAAAAGTTAAAAATTAAATGTGGTAAATATGAATCTGCTAGTGAGATGGAGGTAAAAATTACACAGAAGGTGATGGCAACAATCTTGGAAAAAATGACACCCGAACAAAAGCGAGAAATGGAACAGGAGTTAAGAAAAACAGCATCACAATTTGATAAAGGCGGTGAATTATTAGGAAGTACTAGTATTTTTCTTGCTTTAACAAGCGCTCAATTGTCTGGTTTTGGTATTTACTTACTAGCTTCAACAACATTAGGTACGCTTACGGGAATATTAGGAGTTA
>JAGKSW010000143.1 GCA_018993265.1 Nostoc sp. TH1S01 | reverse complement strand
TGAAGTGCGGAATGTGGGTTAAATCTAAAGCACGTTTAGCAGATGATCCGGCTTCATATTCAGCCTCCAGCAAGCCCTAAATAAGCTCACTTCAGCTTCCCCAACACTCCAAAAACCTCTGTACCGATTCCTCCAGACCACTCGAATACACGCGTGTAATGCGATCAGCCTAACGGCATGGCTTCGCTTACCGCAGATATCCTGTATCTGTTGACTCATTTCTTGCACCTGGAAATCGGAAGTGAATCAAGAATCCCACGCGTGAACGCGTGGGGAGTGTCAATGTTTAACGAATACGGCAGAATTTGCGATCGTTATCATTCTCTGGATATTGCCATGAATAAGCAAAATGGCTAACTCCTGCTAGTTGAGGTGCATATTTGCGTAGTGCTTGCATTTGGGCTTCTAATGATGGGCGAGTGCTGGTTGACTGTCCCCATGCGCCTGCTAAAGCGGGAATTACTTGTGTCCCCGGTTTGGCAGCACTTAAAACTCGTTGCACTTGGGAGGCAATACAGCTAACATCACTACAAGTTGCATAGGCCATAGCGTGCCATTGCAAGTTACTCGGAAATCTATCCCAAGGTTGCAAGCGGGAATCATAGCCTTGCCCTACCATTTGGTTTCCATCTGGGAAAAACACCACTCCCGATGGAATGCCTAACTGCTGTGCTGGGTAACTAGCTAAAGCAACAAAATCTAAGATACCTTGCATAGCATGGGCAACCATCAACTGCCACAATTCAACCTGCAAAGTTGGTTGTCTGTCGGTTGCGGGTAAAAGTGCTTTTTCTTGTGGTGGTGGAATGCGGCCTTGCCACATCGGTTCACCTTCTTGAGGATAAAGTTTATCTACTTCATCGATATCTCCTGCGGTGACGTATCCCTTACTCAAGAACCGCCGAATCAAATCCAACCCTTTAGAATTTAATGCCCGACGAAATAAAGCTTCTTGAGTGGCTGGGGTAAATAGCCACAAATCAGTGACTTTTGTCGCAATCGAATCAGTGCCAGCTTGCCGAGGATAACGCACATAATCAAATAGCAAACCATCCGGACGACGGCGCAGAACTTGCTGTACCATCTGGAAGTAATCGCGTTTGGCTTGCATGTTGTAGGGGTCAATGAATACTTGCGAACCGTTATCTACAACATATAAACTAGTTTGCCCTTTACCGTTACGCGCGATCGCAGGTTCGCGATCAGCCCTTTGTGCGTATGTATAGCCAAAATTGGTGGTAAACATCCAGGAATAAACTTTTAATCCCCGTTCCCGCCCTTTTTGAATTGCTACAGAAAGTAAATCAATTTTTTCTGCCCCTGGAGTCCGAATTACAGAAGGCCAAACTGTGGGGTTATCTGCTGCTGGCAGTAGTACCTGCCCATCATAAAATGTTTCTACATAAACTTGGTTATAGCCACGGTTGACTATTCGATCCAGAATTTGGTCTATTGTCCCTGGTTGAATGTCACAGGGATACAGACGTAACCAAATTGCTTGGATTTTGGGCCAATTACGACTGCGGCATTTTTGCAAATCTTTGGCGTTTTGGCGTAGCAATTGCTGGTAGCGACTTTGGGCATCGCGATCGCCTTGTAGCGCCAACAAACGTAATTTTTCTTTTGTTTGCGCTGCTGTGGTTGATAACTGACAATCTTGGTTAACTTGTGCTTGTGCTGGTTGATTGGTAAAGTTAGGCAGCAAAAGACTACTGCTAAACACCACAGCGAACAAGCGTTGCCATAATAATTTTGCTTTGAAAAGTTTTGCGGAACGGTTAGACATACCTGCAAGGTAGATGTACAAATTCACGGGGATTGGGCATTAAGGTGTATCAAATGTTATAGCAAGAGATATAAGGTGAAACTATTAATATTTCTAGCATTCACGTTTTTAAAGTCCTCTCTGATTTAAATACAACTATTTAATCTAGGAATTACGCAATTAAGCCATTAAGGAAGGGTGTAATGCAAAAAAATCTGACATCCTACCTCAGCCCTGTAATCCGAAAATAAGGGTTTTGAAGTCTAGTTTTTGAAGACTTCCAAACCCCTGTTACTGTTGCTGAATTTTTCAGGTTCTCACTTTAACTACTCAGCACTGTTTATTCTGAGTTCTGAGTAATGTGGTTTTGTGGCAAATAAAAATGCGTAATATCCACAGGCGTGTATCAATTGTCAAATTTTAAACACAGATATAACTTGCTCAAAATAAATAAATCAAGAGTCCAAAGTAATAACTCTGGACTCTTGACACTGAAAAAATATAACTAAAGGAATAGTTAAGCGCCACGCTTCAGTGCAGACTCTACTTGCTGGAACTCCTGTTCTAAACGATTTTTCATCTTTTGAGGAACTGGACGGTTTGGGTAAGAACTGTAGTGTCCCGCTAGAGAATTAAGGGCGGTACGCATGGTTGTAAAAGAGCTTAAACCAGAAATAGACCCAGCCCGTTGATAGCGAGCGGAGAAATCGTTAATTTTTTGCCGCGCTTCTGCTTGAAGTGCTGCTTTATCTGGTGAATTTTCAGATACTTCTAGGGCTTTTCTGAGGGTACTGACTACAGTCAATGTGTCTTGGCGATAATCCCCAGTTAAGCTATCAGGGCTAGAACAGCCGATTAAGCCGATAGCTAAAACTAAAACCAAAGCAAGCAGACGCGACCAATAGCGTTTCATAAGCATTATCTGAAACTACACGTAAATCATCGTCCATCCTATCTTGGATTGGTATCTTGGGGATCATGAGAAGCATGAATGATAATAGCTAAAGGATAAAATTAGCAAAAAATTTTATGCTTCAGACTTAATAGTTCACAGTTTTTGATACAAAGTATCTCGTTGTTGGTAAGGTCGTCCTAAAGATGCGATCGCTTTTTGTAAGGTTTCCACTTCCATACAAGTACCACCCACAGCACCAGCCATTGTCGTGATGTGTTCTTCCATCAAAGTGCCACCAATATCGTTACACCCCCAAACTAAGGCTTCTGTCGCCCCAGCTAACCCTAACTTTACCCAACTTGGCTGATGGTTAGGAATCCATTTGCCCAAAAATATCCGGGCGACAGCGCCTAATAACAAAGCATCCGCTAAAATTGGTTGATCACGCCTCACCCGACGACGTAAAGATTTTGGCGCTTCTTGACCAACAAAGGGTAATAAAATAAATTCTGTGATGCGTGCTGGATAACCTTGATTGATGGCTGTTTGTTGCAGCGATCGCAATTTTTCTAAATGCCCAATTTGTTGTTCTGGGGTTTCGATATGCCCCGATAACATGGTGCTAGTGGTGGGTAAACCTAATTTATGGGCTGTGGAGATAATTTCTAACCAAGTCGCTGTGTTAATTTTCTCAGGACACAACACTTTTCTTACTTCATCATCCAACACTTCAGCCGCCGTACCTGGCATAGAACCAACACCAGCATCCCGTAAAGCTGCAATCACCGTTGCATAATCTAGTCCGTCAACTCTGGCGATAAACTGCACTTCTTGGGGCGAGAAGGCGTGTAAATGAATTTGGGGAAATTCCTGTTTAATCGTTTCGATTAACTTCAGGTAATAAGGTAAAGATTTACCGTTAATCTGCGCTTGGGGGTTCAATCCACCCTGCATACAAATTTCTGTCGCCCCTCGCTTAACTGCATCTTGGGACTTTTCTAAAATTTGCCCCCAATCTAACCAATAAGCATCAGCATTACCTTCATCGCGGCGGAAAGCACAAAAACTACAATGCTGTTCACAAATGTTAGTAAAATTAATATTACGGTTAATTACGTAAGTAATAGTGTCGCCTACCTGATTGTAGCGGAGTTGATCTGCGGTGTTACGAATTGCCGCGATCGCTTCTTCTTCAGTTTGCTTTAACAACACTACTCCCTCTTGAGGAGATAAATCGTACCCCATTAAGGCACGCTCAAGAATGTTTTCCACAGAAGTGTTTATCACAATTAATAATTAAAACTTATAACAATCCTTTTTTCATTTATACATCAGAAATCTCAGATTTATTACTTAAGAAAATTTGCTTATCGTAAAAATACTTATCATCTCTTGTTTTATGATTTTTAATGGAAAATTCAGTAGTTTTACGCAAACGATTTATTGATTCTTCAGATAAACTCAATTAGCTCCTGAGTTATTACTTACTTATTTTTACATAGTAGTACTAATTCTGTAATTACCTGATCCTTGCACCTACTCGTTAGGTGCATTTGTTTTATGAGTGATTTACGTAGATCAGCCAAATACAGTAGGTTGCAAGTGAGTGAATTACCCAGATTAGTTCTCAAAGCTAGATAGAGAGCCTATTGTGATTCTGAATTCTGCTACATGTCAATTTATTCAGGTAAATCTGGCAAGTGGTAGATTTTTGAGTGCAGATGAGAGTATAACTGTGGGGTATAACCCAACTATATGAATAAATATAAAATGTTAACATCTTCATTGCCTCCTGCTTCCTCCCAAACTTGATTTAGCTTCATGAGAAACAGTCAAACCAATACATTATTAACAGTGCCATCTGGTGCTTTGCAGATTCCAGAATTTTCACCTCATCATGGAACGACAGACACTAGAAACATTTATTTTTCTTTGATAATTCCTACTTATAAAGAGCGTGACAACATCGCCAAGCTAATCAAGGTACTGAGTGAACTGCTAGAGGAAGTTATCCCAGATGATTATGAGTTAATTGTGGTAGATGATGATAGTCCAGACCGGACTTGGGAAGTAGCGCAATCGATGATGGCAGATTATCCCAACTTGCGGGTGATGCATCGCCAACAGGAACGAGGATTATCTTCAGCAGTTATCCGGGGCTGGCAAGTTGCTAGGGGAAGTGTGTTAGGAGTTATTGATGGGGATTTGCAACATCCGCCAGAAGTATTGGCACAGTTGTTAGGTAGTATTGAGCAAGGTGCAGACTTGGCTGTTGCTAGTCGTCATATAGAAGGTGGTGGGGTCAGCAGTTGGAGTGCGATGAGACGTTTTTTATCTCGTGGCGCTCAAGTTTTGGGTTTGATTTTCTTACCAGGGGTATTAGGGAGAGTTTCTGACCCAATGAGTGGCTATTTTATGGTGCGTCGCCGTTGTCTTGCAGGGGTGACACTCAATCCCGTAGGCTACAAAATTCTCTTAGAGGTGATTGGTAGGGGAAATGTAGAAGAAATCGCCGAGGTTGGTTATGTATTCTGCGAGCGCAAAGAAGGTGAAAGCAAAGTAACCTGGAAGCAATATGTAGAATACTTACACCACTTGTTGCGCTTAAGATTCACGACAAAACAGGTAGGACAAAAATTTGCTTTTCCCATTGGTCGATTTCTCCGCTTTGGCTTGGTAGGACTAAGTGGAGTATTTGTGGATATGGTAATACTTTATTTACTTAGCGACCCATCGACTTTAGCTTTACCTTTAACACGTAGCAAAATTATTGCTGGTGAAATTGCCATTTTCAACAATTTTTTGTGGAATGATGCTTGGACATTTGCCGATGTAGCGATGCAGCAGCAAGAATGGCATCATCGTGCAAAGCGGTTTTTGAAATTCAATGTTGTGTGCTTAGCTGGATTGTTAATCAATGTTTTGGTGTTAAATTTGGTGTTTAATTTTGTGATTCCCAATCGTTATATTGCTAACTTGATTGCGATCGCAGTTGCTACTGTTTGGAATTTTTGGGTGAATTTAAAACTGAGTTGGCGCGTAACTGAGGTGAAATAAGCGAACTTAAATTTACAAATCAAGTCAAAATAGCAAGGAGTTGACTTGTAAATGACGCGGCTATGAAAGTTTTGTTTTGGAGTGCATCGAAATTTTACAAAAATGCGAGCCTGTTTTTATCTACCTTTGCTAACCGCCGCGTGCCTTTAGCAGATGAAACCTCTACCTCAAAACAGATGTTGGGTAATTGGCATTTAGTAACTAACAATCGCTGGTTTCATCCTTTGCTATTACTGCTGTGGTTGATGATTGGTCTGGGTTTGCGTTTAACTAATTTAACTGCCAAGCCGCCTTGGACTGATGAATTTTCGACTTTAGTGTTTAGCTTGGGGAACAGTTTTTTACCAGTACCCTTAGACCAAGCGATCGCACCTGATATTTTATTACAACCATTGCAACCCCAAGCAAGTGCTACTGTTCAAGATGTTTGGATGCACTTGAGCCACGAAACAAATCATCCGCCACTGTATTTTTTCTTGGCGCATTGGTGGATGCAATTATTTCCCACACAACAAGGTCTAGTTTCATTATGGGGGGCGCGATCGCTGGCGGCAATTTTTGGTGCGGCATCAATTCCCGCCATATATAGTTTAGGCTGGCTAACTTTTCGCTCTCGCTTGATTGCACATATCGCTGCTGCCATAATGGCAGTATCACCCTACGCGATTTTTTTAGCGCAAGAAGCACGTCATTACACTTTAGCAATTTTGTGGGTAATTGCATCTTTGGCTTGCTTAATTGTCGCTACACGCCACATTCAAAATCGCACACAGTTACCCATCACTACAGCACTAGCTTGGGTAGTAATTAACGCTTTAGGGATTGCTACACACTACTTTTTTGTCCTTACCCTTGGTAGTGAAGCTTTAGTTTTAATTTTCCTTGGTTGGCGACAACGTAATTTTATATCTCCACCTTGGCGAAGAATTTATGCTGTTGCAGTTGGTACTGCTGTTTCAGGCATAGTTTGGCTGCCCATATTTTTACAGAATAACTATGGTGATAAATTAACCGATTGGATACAACAACCGCGTCAAGGATTGGAATGGTTAAACCCATTTTTTCAAGCCTTTGCAGCTTGGGTGACAATGCTTTTCTTATTACCAATTGAATCACCACAACTAGCAATTATTTTAATTTCTGGGCTGGTGATGTTGATTTTCTTTATTTGGTTTTTACCAATATTAATTCGTGGAATAAAAATTCAACTTCAACAACCAGAAACTCAGGTTTTATGGGGAATTATTTTAGCTGCGATCGCTTTATTTTTTGTCTTCACTTATTTCTTGGGAATTGATTTAACCAGAGGCGCACGTTATAACTTTGTTTATTTTCCCGCTGTCATACTTTTACTCGGAGCAAGTTTAGCAGTTCGTTGGCAAACTCAGCAGAAAAATTATCGACTCACAGGCAAACAAGCTATATCAATAATCTGGCTGATGGGATTTTGTAGTGCCGTAACTGTAATTTGTAATTTGGGATATCAAAAATACTATCGCCCTGATTTATTTCTACAACTTATCAGGCAAACATCTCAAGTTCCGGCGGTAATTGCAACTACTCAAATTACTCATGTGCAGATTGGTGAAATGATGGGTGTTGCAAGAGAATGGAAAATTCAAAATCAGCCCTCACCATCACTGCAATTTATTCTCGCTCATCAAGACCAAGACCCAAATGAATCTACAAACACTCTCAATAATCTTTTAAAAACTCTACCAAAACCGTTCGATTTGTGGTTAGTAAATTTCCGCGCACCAGTAGCAGCAGAAGCAGAAAAATGTCTTACTGAAACTCAATCTTTACCAGCAGTCAACGGCTACGAATACAATATTTATCATTGTAAATAGTCAATAGTCATTTGTTCTTCTCTCCGCGCACCTTTGCGTTTACCTTAGTGTTCCTCAGCGTTAAAAAACTCCGGTCTACCTACAGACGATAAACCTGCGATCGCTCGTAAATTTTGACAACGAACTAACTCCGTAAAACTTAACCCATAACGTTTTTCTATTTTTGCTACGGCTTCAATTGCAGAGAGTAAAAATTGTGCAGCTTCTGTTTCCGAATAACCCCGACGTTGGGCTACTTTAATGGCCGCTGTATCTGCATTTAACTCCGACTCTGATGATTTGTTACTCCGCCAGATACGGAAAGCGGCGATCGCACTTAATCCTACAGCCACACCCACACCCACAGCATCCGACTGTGAAGATTCAATTAATCCCGCCAACAATCCCAGCAGCACAACACCTTGATAAATATTTGGTTTAAACCATCTGACTCCTGTCAACCAACTAACCTTTTGCAACAACAATAAATCTCGTTGTGGCTTGGTTAAACGTCCCCACAAATCAAAATTAATATATATCGGTCTATATTGATTCCAAGGTAAGGGAAAATTAGCATCAATTACCTGTGTTTGCTCCGGTTTACTAACAATTTTAATTGACATTCTCCCCGAAGCCGGCATCACATCTAATAAACGACGAATTTCAGCATTTGGCTCCATATTTGGAATTTTTAGTAAAAAATACAGGCAAAACAATGGTTAGAATAACATCTTAATTTTCCATAGTCCGCGCATGCGGACTTCGTTTTTATAGCCGAGCCAGTGCGTTGGGCGGCTTTACCGACTTGAAGCAACTGGCGTGCGAATTCCATTCGTCGGGGCTTAAATTGACCTTTAGCGAAATTAAGAGTTGTAAAAAAACAGACGAATTTAGCAAAATACCAGATAAACAGATATATATTAATTCGGGCTGATATGCTGCCTACTGAGATTCAATTTTAAATTACATGGACGCTTTTGCTCCCATCCCACCTGAATGGACATCCAAGGCAGTTCACGCCTATGAATTTTGCTGTCCGACTTGCCGTTCTAGTAGTTTAGAAGCATTACAGGTTTGGATCAACCGACGATCGCCTGTATTCTCAGAAGAACATCGCCGCAAATGGCAAGAGTTTTATCAATGCCATTGTGGTTGTGCATGGTGGGCTTGGAGTAGCGACAGGCCGCCATCAGATTTGGTCAAATCAGAAGATGATCCTCCCCAATAAAAAAGCCCACCTAACAGTGGGCTTTTTTATCTCATCCAAAACTGAAATCTAGAAAGAGAAGGTTGTACGCAATGTACCTACGTAGATAGTATCGTTGTTGTCGTTATGTTCTGGGTTGAAGATAACTAACAAGCCAGGAGTAACTAAGATATTATCGCTGACTTTGATTTTATAAAGACCTTCTAAGTGGTAAGAAGTATCTCTGTCGGTATTTGGTGTATTACCAAAATTCAGGTCGGTAACTTTGGGTGGTTGACCGAAAATTAGACCCAAGGTATTGCCTTCTCTACCCAAGTCTTTGATAGATAAGTTAGCAGCCCAGTACCAAATATCTGCACTACCGGAGGTTGCACCCTGTTCAACTTGTGCATCTGTGTAGCCTACCCAACCGCCAACACCAATTTTATCGGTAGGGCGGAAGTTAGCCATGAAACTGTAGTTATTAGCTGTGGTACCAATGTTACCGAAAGGTCTGTTGGAAAGAGTACTACCTTGGCTACCAAACAGGTTGACATCAATATCAGCACCATCATTTTGATAAGTGTGAGAGTAGGCAAAACCAACGTTGAGCTGTTTGCTTGGTTTGAAGTCTATTTGACCAAAGTAGGCGTTAGATCCGTTGAACAGACCATTACCTTGGCTGGGATCACTAGCGTTGGGTGCAAGATACGCACCGGTGAGGCTGATGGGGCCTTTGGGGTTTAATGTGACAGTTAAACCAGCACCACCAGGAGATGACGCACGATAAATTGGGCTGAAACGTCCGTAGCGGGATAAAGCACCTGTACCACTACTTCTGAAGTCTGGGTTGAACACGTTGATGTTATTCCACAGTTCTGCACCAAATGCGTCAACCTTAACTCGCACTGCATCACTCACGAGGTTGAATTCATAGTTGAGTTTATCAACGTCAACACTGTTACCATTGTTACCATCATGCCCTAAACGGGTCATGTTGGTGCCAGTGACATTTATTCCATCACTACCTGTACCATCAAATTGGGTAAGATTCCGAGCTTGCAAACGAGTTTGCAATCTATCTGAACCTGTGAAGCTGGTGTACAAGTTCAAACGTACCCGGTTAGCAAAAATAACATTGCTATCTAAGTCACTATTATCGGTCGTACTTGCGGTTGTATCAGCGCGATCATCACCAAAAGGTGCAGCTACAGTGAAAATTGCTTCCCCGACTAACTTGGTAGTAGTAGAGAATTGATTTGCTTCTAATTCAGATGTGCGGGCTTCTAGTGCATCTACCCGACCACGCAGAGTTGCCAATTCCGCAGAAAATTCTTCTTGTAAACGCTGTAAAGTGGCTAAATCTTCTTTGGTGACTAAATCTGCTGTTGCTGTGGCGATTAGTTCATTAACCCTGTCTAAACAAGCATTCAAACCAGCCGCAAATTCATAACGAGTTAAAGCCCGATTCCCACGATATGTACCGTTGGGATAACCTGCAATACAACCGTAACGTTCTACTAAAGACTGTAATGCTTGGAATGCCCAATCTGTTGGTTGCACATCCGAAAACTGCGAAACTGATGTCACTTGACCCATGCTGTCGTTTTGTTGGGTTAATTGTGCAACAGTTGTGATTTGCTCGTTAGCTTCTCCAGCTAAGGCGCTGTTAGCTGCTAGTAAAGACGCAGCTAAAACTGCTGGACTGACTTTCAGCACATTCCAGAAAGAATTTTTCATGATTTTGTTTGCTTTCACTCACACCATACCGTCAAAATTTATGGGTACATCCCTGATTATTTTTTAAGGGAAAATACTCATAAACTTTGTTTTTATTATATCACGTAAGTGTGATTTTAGAAAGTGAAAGTTGTGCGGAGTGTACCGACGTAGAGAGTATCGTTTCTGTCGTTATTTTCAGGGTTAAAAATAACCAATAAGCCAGGAGTTACTTGAATGTTATCGCTGACTTTGATTTTATACAGACCTTCCAGATGGTAAGAACTATCTCCATCCCTGCTGGTAGCAACAGCATTTTCTGTGACTGTTGGTTGTTGACCAAAGATAATGCCTAGTACGTTACCTTCTTTACCAAAGTCTTTGATTGCCAAAGTTCCAGCCCAGTAGACGACATCTGCATTTTGTCCTCTTGTGACAGTAGCTGTACTATCCTCAGCTACAGCATTGGAGTAGCCTGCCCAACCACCAATTGTCAACTTATCACTAGGTTTAAAAGTAGCTTGTATACCGTAGTGATTACCTGTAGTAGCAACATTAGTACCAAAGGGACTCACTGCATAGAGACTACCTGTACCCCCTGTGAAATTAACATTATTATTGGAAATGCCAGCAGGTGAAGTTCTAGCACCGTCGTAACTATGAACGTAGGTCAGACCAATATTAAAAGCTTTGCTGGGTTTAAACTCTAATTGTCCAAAGGCGGCGTAATCACCGTTGAATAAGCCAAAACCTTCACTGGGACTGCTGGATTTTGACGCTAAATAAGCTCCAGTAAAGCTAATAGCACCTTGAGGATTAAACGTGACTGTTAAACCAGAACCGCCAGAACCGTGACGATAAATGGGGCTAAAACGTCCGTAGCGAGAGATAGCGCCTGCACCACTGCTTCTAAATTCCGGGTTGAAGACGTTGACGTTCTCCCACAATTCCCCAGCGTTAGCATCAACTTTGACGCGGACGAAGTTACTTAGATTAAAAGCGTAGTTTATTTTATCAATTTGAACTTGGTTGTTGAGAATTGGTTCTGCATAACCTAATCGGGTCTGGTTTGTACCAGTGAATGCTTGAGTACCATTGACTATATTGTTAGCTTGTAACCGCACTTGTAATTGATCTGTGCCTGTAAAGCTGCTAAGTAAAGACAACCGCACGCGATCGCCAAAGGTGGTGTTAGAATCTAAATCGCGTGTTGGGGTGTTGGGATTGGATACTGCTACATTGTCCCCAAAAGTTTGAGATACGTCAAAAATTGCTTCCCCGACTAACTTGGTAGTAGTAGAGAATTGATTTGCTTCTAACTCAGATGTGCGGGCTTCTAGTGCATCTACCCGACCACGCAGAGTTGCTAATTCCGCAGAAAATTCTTCTTGTAAACGCTGTAAAGTGGCTAAATCTTCTTTGGTGACTAAATCTGCTGTGGCTGTAGCAATTAATTCGTTAACCCTGTCTAAACAAGCATTCAAACCAGCCGCAAATTCATAACGAGTTAAAGCCCGATTCCCACGATATGTACCGTTGGGATAACCTGCAATACAACCGTAACGTTCTACCAAAGACTGTAACGCTTGAAATGCCCAATCTGTTGGTTGCACATCCGAAAACTGCGAAACTGATGTCACCTGCGCCATACTGTCAGATTGTTCAGACAACTGAGCAACATTTGTGATTTGTTCGCTAGCTTCACCAGCTAAGGCACTATTAGCAGCTAATAAGGATGCAGCCAGAATGGCTGGACTGACTTTCAAAACATTCCATAAAGGTTTGGTCATTATCTTAACTCTCACTCACACCCACTAGTGCAATGTATGGCTGTATTTGGGCTACAATTGCTGCTTTTTTTCAGGGTATACACTAACAATTACAGGCATCAATATATCAGATGCCATGCAATCAACACAAGTCAATAATCATTGTTCTTCAATATAGTTTATGTAGTGAATTTATTGGGTAACCGCAAAATAATCCGCCGCTTGTATCTTAACAAGACACCTTCTTCTTCAAATTGTTGTAATAGTCTGGTAATTGTCACCCTAGTTGTGTTTAAAACTTCAGCGATTTCCTGATGGGTGATGTTGATATCGATAACTTTATCTTGTTCGACATTACGCCCAAACTTTTCACCAAGCCATACCAAAAATTTCCATAACCGCAGGGAAATGGGTTTGAGATGAACTATGCTTAAAAGCTCTTCAGACTGTTGAATATGGGCAAATAAACCTGCAATATCTTGATGCCAAAGATAAGATGGGACAATGCTGACCTCCACACGTGTTAGGCACTCAATTTGGTAGGGTTTAACTGTAGATAAGGGAGAACCAATCAAATCTCCTGGCCCCCAATAACCTAAAGTGATGAAGGTTCCATCTTCAGCCCAAGTTAAAGTACGAACTGCGCCACGTTCTATTCGCCATAATACCTCGTTTCGTAGTGGAATTATTTCTTTACGGGCAAATATTTTGAGTGATAGTTGTTCACTAACAGATGTGGTGGAGAATGTTGGTGTCAGACTAGTGGATGTCATTATAAATTTTATGGGATATAGTGAAAGCTTTGAGAAGTTTACAAGGCGATCGCCGCACAATTATTTTGGAGAATTTATAACAGCTATTTGCTTGATAAATACAGAAGATTTTGTAGCTAAATAATAGATAGCTGATTATGTGGCTAATTGAGTATTTTGATATGTTTTGTTAGTAGATATTGCAGTTTTTGTGATAGCGATAACCGCTGGTTTTGGCGGTGCATTTGGTGTTTTATCAGGCCAATTAGAACCAATGGGAACTTGGCGAGTTTGCAAAAATTCTTCGCCTGTAGTGGCGGTAACTACAAATTGTCTGGTTTCAATTGCTTGGTTTTTTCTAGTGCCATTTGTTTCACCAGGATGTTGTATAGATAAAAACATAGTTGTTTGATCATTTGTGAAACAAGGGCCTGTCGTTTCACATTCCATCGGCCCCATTGCAAATAAAAAGGCTTTCCCTGCATCTGCGCCACTGGTAGGAATAAACCACATAGAGTTATTGCCAAACAAACCAGACAAACTGACAGATTTTCCCGGTTCAGCGTTGCGGTTATTCACAGCGTTATTGAGTTTAGCGGTGGAAATATCCGTCACCATCCAGACATGACCTTGACGGTCTAGTAATAAGTTATCTGGATTTGCAAAACCCATCCCGCCTGCGGCTGGTTCTCCGCCTGTGGCTAACATTTGCCAACGAAAACTCATCGCGGCGGGGTCGTTGTTATCTTCGGTTAAACGCATTACCCAGCCATATTCATAGCCGGCTTCACCTTGAGGACTTTTAAACACTCGCACATCCGAACCACCTTGTTTGTCCGGCGCACCAGAAGTAAAACTGATGTATAAATCGCCATTGGCTGCAATTTCTGTATCTTCTGGACGGGCTGTGCAGGTAGCGCCAGCGGCGTTAGCGGCGTAATGTGCATCAATTAAAATTGCGCCTTGCTTTTCTTCGGTGTTGCCAGTGTAAAGGTCTGCGAGTTTTTGATACTTTTGTTTGTACTGGGCGATCGCTTCATCTTTTGTGACTGCTAAATAACCCGCCTTGAGGTCTGTTTTCTCAGCTTTGGTTCCCAATGGCAAAAAAATGATATTACCAGCAATCTGACTCGGCACATCTGGGTTCACAGGCGTCTCGGCTTTCAGGGGTATCCAGCTACCAGTACCATCGGCGTTGAATTTGGCGGCGTACAGCATTCCCTGTTGCAATAGCCGTGAATTTCCCTTGTCTTGGGGATTTTTGACTTGATCACGGCTGACAAATTTATATATGTGTCCGCCACGGCGATCGCATCCTGAATAAAAGGCGAGTGGTTTACCTGCTTCTACCCGCACACCGACAGCTTCATGGCGGTAACGTCCTAACCAAGTGTGTTTCGTACCGTAATCTTGGGGGTTAGCGGGGTCAATTTCCACAATCCAACCATATTTATTCCCGGCTAAACCAAACACATTTCCTTGTCCAAATAATTCTTCATCACCCAAAGCAAAGGGCAATGTCCCAGGGTCAAAAGCTGTACCATCAGCATAAACGGGTTCCGGCACTTGGGCTTGGAAATTTTCTTCGGCACTCAAAACTGTTCCCCAAGGTGTTGTTCCCCCTGCACAGTTGCCAAAAGTGCCAATAATGCGATCGCCCAGTTTATCGATATATCCCTGACCTGTTTGCTTGCGAAACACGGCCACAGCTGGGCCTGTGGCTTGCAAATACCGATTATCTTTTAATCCCGAAATCCCGCTAATACGCCTATCTGCTGAGGAATTAGTTCTTTCCCACTTGCCATTTGCTGTTTTTTGCAGAGAAATTACACCTAGCCCTTGGTCTAATAAGGCTGCTTGGCAAATTTCGCCAATTTGAGATTTTACTGGGTCATTCTCTGGCAAAGCAAAAGCATTAATGGCATTTTTCCCGGAATTTGTGCTTGTCAAAGCTGCTTTCACTTCAGCAAACGGTAATGATTGACCAATGACTTGCTGATATGTTTCCATCCAAGGAATCGCACTGATATACTCAAAGTTAACTGCCAGATAACCAGCATTTTCTGTTGTTGAAATAAACGATAAATAATCGTTGTTATAACCAAACCGTGAATCACCAACTTGATCACCCCAAGCGGCAATTACTTGATATTGAAAATTTTCTGGCAGTACCAAGTCATCTATTACTTCATAACTACTATATTGAACTTGCTGCTGTTCTAGATTAAAGCCTGCGGTTTCTAAGGGTATTGGCCCTTTGATTGGTTTAAACGAGAATGCCGATTCTACTACTGATGATGTGTTTTTTTGCGTCGTTGTATTTTGACCGCAACCTGTGAGATTACTCAGCGCCAATGCACTAGCGCTACCTCCCATTAAAAGCAAGAAATCTCGACGCTTGATACTCATTTATATCAGTAAAGCAATATCTACTGTGATTTCGGATACTCTAATCATCCAAGGTTAAGGATAGGTAAAATTTTAGTGAAATCTAACTCAGTTAAGCAAGTTTTAACTTTTTGGTAGTTCAAAATACTAGTCAGTTCAGATCCCCGACTTCTTTAAGAAGTCGGGGATCTCTTGATTCCTCAGCGAAAAAAATCGAGAATTGGCAATTGATATATCCCAATTCTCGATTTTTTTATGTTGTATTTAGTAACAAAAAATTTGCTAAATAATTAATTCCGTAATTTGGAAAAATCTCTCATCAATTGTTGTTAACTGCGTTGACCAGTGACAATATATGCCACTCTCTGACCAATATTAGTAGCATGATCTGCCATCCGTTCCAAACAACGAATTGCTAGTGCTAACAAGATTATTGGCTCTACTACTCCAGGAATATCCCGTTGTTGAGCTAAAGTTTGATAAAGGCGATCGTAAGCATTATCTACAGCATCATCTAAGTGCTTAATTCCCCGTCCGCCAGCTTCATCTAAATCAGCCAAAGCTACCAAGCTAGTTGCTAACATTGCTTGTGCATGGTGTGACATGATTTCAATTTCTGGTAAAGATGTATGAGGTGGATAAGGAAAAAGTTTAACCGCGATTTTACCTAAATCTTTGGCATAATCTCCTATACGTTCTAAATCTCGGACTAATTGCATAAAAGCACTCACACAGCGCAAATCTTGAGCTGTTGGTGCTTGGGTCATGATGGCTGTACAGTCTGATTCTATTTGTCTATAAAAACGGTCAATTTTTTTATCTAATTGAGGAAGTTCTTCAGCAGCTGTGAGGTTACGAGCAAATAACGCTTGGTGGCTGAGGCGAAATGATTGTTCTACCAAAGCTCCCATACGTAAAACATCTCGTTCTAAGCGCCTGATGGCACGCGCCAACTGAGAACTGTCAGGGTTGGGATTATAAACGACAGCTTCCACACTTGTATTCTCAAAAGTGAAGATACTATTAACTATAGTCTTGGCTTTGAGAGTTCGCCACCACTTCGGGGAGGGTTAGTTGCATCCAAGCTCCACCTGTTTGGGGATGATTCATGGCTTTAATGGAGCCACCGTGAGCTAAGAGAATTTGCCGGACGATCGCCAAACCCAAACCATTGCCTACAATGGAACCAATCGAATTATCTTGCAAGGGCGAATGAGTTCTAGCTTTATCTCCGCGATAAAATCGCTCAAAAATATGAGGTAAATCTGCTTCCGAAAAACCTGTACCTGAATCAATTAAATTTATTTCTAAAAAGGGAGATATAGAATTATTTTGATGATGATCTTCAGAAAATTTAATTTTGGCTTCCACTTGAATGTTTGTGCTAGGAGAACTGTATTTAATACTATTGTCGAGTAAATTGAGAAAAACTTGATAAATTCTGGCTTGATCAGCTTTTACCCAAATATCTTCCGGCCCAGAATAGTGAAGTGAAAGATGTTGTCTTTGTGCTAAGGGTTCTAATGTTTCCCAAACCGATGTAATCAGCGATCGCACTTCCACTGGTTCCAGATGCAATTGCATTTTTGGGTTAGCTTCGATTTGCGTCAGTTCTAACCAGCCTTGTACCAAGCTAATCAGTCGGTCAACTTCTTGCATTAGGCGGTCAACCCAGCGATTTAAGGGTGGTTCTAAGCGATGTTGCAAGGTTTCTGCAACCAGCCGAATGGAAGTTAATGGTGTTCTCAGTTCGTGGGCTAAATCGGAAAATGAGCGATCGCGTTTTTGATTTACGTCCAAAAGTGGTTGACGATTTTCTAAAAATATGGCTACCTGACCATTTGGTAAAGGCAAGCCAGAGGCGCGTAAAGTCATAGACTTGATTGTGGGTAATTCGGCTGGATTGTCGGATGAGGGATGAAATAACCACTCTTTGGTTTGGGGTTTTTGGCGATCGCGTGTTTGCTCAACCAGCCGATCTAATTCATACGAACGTACCAACTCTAACAACAAGCGCACTTGTCCTGGTTGCCATCTTTGCAGATATAAAGTTTCTCGCGCTTGTTGATTGCACCACAGCAATTGATTTTCTTCATCTACTTGCAAATATCCTATTGGCGCAAAATCCAATAAGTCTTGATAAGTTTGCAGGGATTGTTGCAAATCTTGGCGCTGCTGCTGTAATGTCTTGATTTCCTGACGCAAACGAGGTAGTAGCGGTAGAGCTAAGTCAGTAGAACTAGAGTAGGGTTGAAGAACTCTCCCCAAGTAACGGTTTAATTGAATCTGTTGCCAAATCCAAAACCCAATACCTACCGCCAAACCTAGAATTAATCCCAATAAGAACATTGTGAGTCTCAGTTGCTAGTTGCGTCGTGATTAATAAAAACTAACAACTATCTTCACCAATTATCCGAAACGATAGCCAAATCCTCTCACAGTCACAATATATTCGGGGTGGCTAGGGTCTAACTCTAACTTCTCCCGCAACCAGCGAATGTGAACATCCACGGTTTTGCTATCTCCAACGAAATCTGGCCCCCAAACCTGATCCAACAATTGCTCCCGCGACCACACTCGCCGCGCATAACTCATAAACAATTCCAACAATCGGAATTCTTTCGGGGAAAGATTAACTTCTTGACCCCGCACTAACACCCGACATTCTTGGGGGTTTAAGGTCACGTCTTTGTATTTCAGAACTGGTAATTGCGGTAAAGTGCTTAAACGTTGACGACGCAGCAGTGCGCGACAGCGAGCTACTAATTCCCGCATACTAAATGGTTTAGTGAGATAGTCATCTGCGCCAACTTCTAAACCCAACACGCGATCGGTTTCACTTCCCTTAGCACTCAGCATCAAAATCGGCACTGGATTGCCTTGATGGCGCAGCAAGCGACAAATATCTAAACCATTGATTTGTGGCAACATCAAATCAAGAATCACCAAATCAAAAGGGAACTCACCTGAGTTAGGCTCATAACTTTTGAGATACTCGATCGCCACCCTTCCATCTGGGGCTGTCACGACCCCATAACCTTCCTCTTCCAATGCTACAGCTAGCATCTCTTGGATTAACTCTTCATCTTCTACCACTAGAATCTGGCTTGTGTGTCCGATATCTGCTCTGGCAGAATACTTGGTCGATTCACTGGTGTACATTGATATCACAAAAGTCTGCCCTGTGCTTGTATCAATATGAGAAACGAGTCAATTATCTAACTTCTCGGTGCATTTACAGCCGCACCTTAGCAAATTACTTTGCAAAAAGTAACATATATAACAGCCAATATCTACAAATATTATAAAGCAAATTTGTTGCATATTAGCAAAAAACTCGTTTTCAAACTTCACACTCAAGTGTTATCAAGCTTGCTCTTATCAGAAAAATGGGTTGAAAACCTCCCCCAATTGGGCAGGGCTGTTTCATTCTAAAAAGGAAAAAAGTAATTTGATATCATGGGCGCACTGTCTTATGGCTCTGGTTAAGGAATCAAAACCATTGTGACGCAAGAGGTTAATCACAAAACTACGAATAATCGAGAAGTTAGCAGCAGCATAGCCATCAATCATTTGGGCAGAGTCTTCATCAAAAACAACATCCTTAAACGGCAGTCGCCTCAAGTCGGGAAACCCGCCCACGGCGCTGCCTC
>JAGKSW010000142.1 GCA_018993265.1 Nostoc sp. TH1S01 | reverse complement strand
GTGCCAGTTGCGTAAGTCCTGGCACACTCAAACCCGCATCAACCGTTTTGAGCCGATTAGAATTCTCCATAATTTCCGAACGGCGCGTCCAAGAATTGGCAGCAAAATGAGCCGTTTGAATTAAATTCCCTGCCTCATCATAGGTGTAAGTTTCCCGGTAATTTTCTAACTTCTGGGCATCAGTCAGCGGAATATATTTACTCTGTTTAAAATCCCCCTCCTGCTCATTATTGCGATACGTCCCCGCATTAATCCCCGGATGCTGCCTACCATTTGCCTTAATCAACCGATACAGCGCATCATAGGTATAGTCCGACACTGGCTCTACCATCTGGTTGTTATAAAACACCGTTTCCTGGGTGCGATCCGTCAGACGAGTAATATTCCCCACCGGATCGTAGGTATAGGTAATGTTCTGGAGTACCGTTGAGCCATTCCCATTCTGGGGATTCTTAGACCGAGTGCTATACAACTGAATTAAATGCAACGTGGTGTCTTCATAACTATAGGTAGTCGTCACCTCATTGCCATAATTAATCTCCGTTCTTTGGCGATTGGCGTTATAGTTAATGCCATCAATGATAGATTGTACTTTGCCATTTTTGACTTGAACTGTGACCCGCTCCAGTAATCCCGCCTGATTATAACTATTAGTTGTAATCGAACCATCCGGTGTGGTTTCTGAAATTAACTGCTGGAGGGCATTAAACTTAAACTGAGTTGTATAACTTTCCGGTTCCAGCACAATAGTTTCCTGCCAATTCACATAACCTTTGTAACTCTGAGTCAACTGACGAGTGGTTTCCAGTAACTCTCCCTGCAACCCATACCGACTATTAGTAATTACCCCCGATTGGTCTTGATGCAGGTAAAGCTGTCCCCACAAATTACACTCTTCCGCCTGGGGTTGACTTTCACCATAGGTAAAAGTTTCTACCAGCGTATCTGTAGCAATATCGCCATTATTCTTGATACCTTTCACTTGAATCTTTGTTTTGCGTTGCAGGCGGTCATATTCAATTACCTGATCGAAATTTCTTGGACTGAGATTCCAGAGAAAACTCCCAAAAATATTGTGTAAACTCAGATTCAATCCGGCATCAGCACTATCGGTCAGCAAAGGAGTTTTCCCATCATCTCCCATTGCATACTGATATTTGAAATTGGCATAATTTGTCTCCTGGGTGACATTAGAATAATAAAGGCGTGGGTCGATGGATTTAATTTCTCGTCCCTGAATATCGTGCTGGTGGTAGGAAGTTAAACAATTCTGCCGCAGCAAATTCAAAATTGCTTCTGCAAAGGTTTCATATTCTGGCAAATCAGCAATGAATTTATCTTTAAAACCAAGGCGATAGGGTTGGAATTTCTCAGTTACCCAAGCATCCTGAGCATTAGCTTTATCTGGTAGCAAATATCCCTGAGAAATTAAGGTATCCCACACTGCCTTAGAAGTCACTGTTCCTTTGACAATCTCTTGAAAAGCTTCTTCAGACACTGCACCTAAATTATTCTCAATCTCCAGAAAAGCATTACCTAAACTATCTAATATTGTAATACTGGGCGTGTTGTAAAATAGTGCTGCTTTACTTAAAGCATTCTTCTCATTCTTTTGTGCTTCCGTTGGGTTAGCTGGATAGTTGGCAATAAATTGTTGATAGTAAACCGCATCTTTGACTGTATCGTTTTCGTCATAATGTCGAGTTTCCCAAGGCGTGAATTCCACTTTAGAGAAAAAGCCCTTTGGCGTATCTATTTTCACCTCTCGCAACAGGGGATCGTAATGGATAACCGTAGGAGAAGGCACCAGTTTTGCAGCTACAATTTCCTTCTGGGTTTCGTAAAGTGCTGTGTTAGAAAAATACGGTAGATACTGTTTAGCGGGTTTACCCTTATTATTAAAAACAGTGTGACCTGAAACCAGCCATCTGTGAGACACTTTCCCTTGCAATGGCACACCATTTTCTAGCCGTAAATTTCCTGCTTCATCTCGCAGAATCGCTTCACCTGATTCTACCAGTAGCTTTTCTTCAATAGCCCGACCAAACCCATCAGAATATCCCACCGCTACTTGAATGACAGTTTCTTCGCCCGCTTTTAACTCGCTAACATGGGTTTGTCGCGTCAGACTAATATAACTAGCTGGTTGTTGCTTCTCCTGCCAAGCGGAAAGATTGTAATAAAAGAAACTCGTTGCAGTTTGCAAATAAGCTGCTGGATTCGCCAATACTTGCTCAAATGTTGTATTTACTGGCACTTGATAACTGGGGAGATTACCATCTCCCTGACTGGCGATTTCTCCCTTTGCTTTTTTGAAAATAGAGGTAGCAATTACCATCCCCAAGGGGTCAAATTTTACCTGGTGAATCACCTGGTTCATATCAGTCAATTGCCAGGGAGTCAGCGTCTGGTAGTCAATATCTGCTTTGATGACATTCTTCAGGGTGTCCGTAATATATGCCTTAGTCTGAACGGGAACCAGATAATAGCCGTCATAGGTGACTTTCGTTTTCGCCTGTAACCCATCGACTTGGTTGGCTTCTTTGGCAAAGTTGTTTTCTGTTTTATAGGGCAGATAGAATAGTCCTGGTTGCTCTAGATCAGGTGGATTCGTTGGGAAATAATGCTGTACCAGTCCCTTATTCCAGCAATAACCATTTTCTGGGAAATAACCCCCATCGTGATGCAGTAAATTTTGGTCTAATTTACTTCCATAGACAGTCTGCACTAATTCCTCTGAAAAAACCGCTTGCTGTTGATGGTGTAACAACGCCCGTGCTGTAATTTGTCCCAGAGGTAGCACTGCATCCTGAGTTGCATTCCAGAAATATGATTGCTGCCAAGAAAGCAAACGAGCCTGTGGAGGGTTAAGGCTAAAATCTACCCCATAGGGAATCGTTTGATTGAGTGCGTCGTTGACTTGCTGGCGAATCTGGTCAATGCTGAAATAAGTCTTTTCCTGCCAATGCAAACCATTAATTTCAAAAACTTTCTCTTCGTAAGGAATCCCGATGAGCCGGAAAGAGTCTGTCTGCTCAATAAATTCTCCTACCTGTACCGTTGCCTTTAACTGCGTTTGCTCAGAAGGAAGTTGGGAGTCTTGGGGCGTTCTCCTGCCATAATAAACACTACACGCTTGCTTAACATTACCAAAGTCCGTAATCTTCAGCACAAAATCATGTTGGATGCGCGGATCGTTCGGATTGCGTTCGTAATGGTAGGCAAGGGTTTCTTCAGTATGGACAAAATACACTCCATATTCGTTTTGCCCTTTGGCTTGCAATAACTGCACCCGATAACCGGTTTCCGTGACTGTATAGGGATTGAGTTGCACAGAAGTCCCATCCAACCCATATACCTCTTCCCGCAACACCGACCCCTTCAATGCCCGAAAAGCCTCCCGCCAGGTATCGTCATCGGCTCTAATATTTGTAATATCAAACACACTATCCGGCAGTAAATGTGCTTGGGTATCACCCTGAAAATATTCCTGTTCATACTGCCGCGAGATTGAATTCTGCTGCTGCCATGCGCCTGTATGATACCAAGTCTTAGTCAAAATTGGTGGTACATCTGTCGGTAGCGCATTTTCTGACAGTATTTCCGCATCCCGGCGTTCCACCCTACCAAAGCCGCGAAATTCCCGTTCTTCGCCGTCATAATAACCGTGATGGTAGCTGTAAGTGCTGACTAGTCTAGTTTGTGAAATCAGGTCAATACTTTCTGTTTTCTCAACAACTTGTACTGGAAAGGGCAATTTAACTATCCAAGGAGTCCCTTGCTTTTTATCTGCTAGGTAAAACTTAGTCGAACTACTATAAGTAATCAGGGATTTTGCCCCTAGATTATTATCAATTTCATTCAATAAATAAGGTTTCTGTCTCTGATTGAAGTCGTAACACCAATGGCGGGGTTGGGGATGATTTTCGCTAAAAATTAAGCAAGTTGTGCCGTTACCGTGAATATCAGCAAACTCAATTTGATTTAACCGATCCCACTTACTGGGTAACTGAATAATCAGAGGCTTGTCGCTAAAAGAATTACCACTCTGATTGAAAAAGACTTCTACCCGGTCTGGATAAACATAAATTAAATCTGGCGTTCCCGAACCGTCAATATCTCCCAAAAATAGCCGCGACGCATCCAACTCGCCCTGGAATCGAGGCGCATTTTCTAATTCTACAACTTTGCCGAATCGCCCATAACCCAAATTAGGCCAGCACTCTACTTTCCCATTGGTTATTCGTACAAGGTGCTGCATTCCCGTCCCAAACAAATCCGCAAACTGCACAACTGCATTAGCCGAACCGCGTTTAGGCAAAGAAATGTCCTTATCTAGCTGGCGGATGAGGGGTTGACTGAAACCATCTTTCCCTAGAGAAGAATATACCCAAATGCGATCGCTCTCAATGAGCAATAAATCTGCTAATCCATCCCCCGTCACATCTACTAGATAATTATCTGGGTTCTGAAAATCCGTTGGGAAAGCGGGAAAGGTCTGAAAGTTCTTCCAGGTGCGATCAGGGTTAACTTCGTAATAGCCTGTAAAGGTAGGCGTACTGACTACCAATTCCAGTTGACCATTCCCCGTCAGATCCATCAATAGGGGGTTAATTTTCTCCCGGTTGCTGGAGATGGGTAATGACTGGGGTGACTGGGGAGGAGCATAACATACTGTTGCCTTATTTTGAGCATTGGTGCGATCGCCTTCCGGTTCCCAATAGAGTGTAGTTCTGCCATCACTATAAAGAATCCCCGGAATTCCTTCACCATATAAATCAATCAGTTGATAATCAGGCGATAGATTCAACCCAGGTAAAGGCTGACCGTTCTCTTTAACTAACGGTTCAAAAGTTTGTTTATCTGGTTGGAAATTTGTGTACTTGAACTCTAATGGCGGTAAACTTTTGGTTTGATACTCGCCATTTTCAAAACGATAGCCAATCGATTCTACCGCACTCAATAGCGTCACCACAGGTGATTCTGTATAGCAGAACCGTGTTGCATGAACCAGGACAGGTTGAGTACCCAATTCTGCAAACCGATGGAACATCAAAACATGACGACACAATCGATGGGTACGGATTTCAAACCCTGCATGGTAACTAGAAAAAGGATCTTGCCGATTTGACCACTGTTTAACTGGGTTATAAAGTCTAAGATTTTTCGGGTCGATGTTGTATTCCCCGTAATCAAACACCACCTCAAACAGCCAATTTTGTTGTATGGTTTGACCTTCCTGGAATGGCTGTACATTTCCATACTTAATGCGTTTGATATATTTATTTGCAGTCTGAACCCGATGTAGCTCATAAATTGCTCCAGGTATATTGTCCTGGTTCTCAGATTCATATTCATAAACAATATGATTTCCTTTAGCATCAAATGT
The DNA here is from genome assembly GCA_018993265.1 of Nostoc sp. TH1S01. Lineage (GTDB taxonomy): Bacteria > Cyanobacteriota > Cyanobacteriia > Cyanobacteriales > Nostocaceae > Nostoc_B. The sequence goes on along the minus strand of JAGKSW010000142.1, from coordinate 11,849 downwards.
TTCCGTCAATAACCACTGAAAGATGCGATCGGTATTTTCCGGATCAAAAATTTGACTGTTTTTAGTTTTACCAAAAATGCTGATTATATTCTCTTTACTAACTACTCGCCAATAGGAATCACCTGTAGTTAAATTACTCCAATGTTCAATCTTGGCAAATAATCCTTCTATTCGAGGACGATAGGCGACAATCTTATACTCAGATTTTTCTGTCGTGCCACCATCAACAGGAACTAAATCCTCAGCATTAGAAAGCAAAAAAGTATCCGAATCATCGTATTTTGGAATTCCCTTGGAAGTTTTGCGAGCAACATTGGGAATTGACAAACTAAAACCTAAACCAAAAATTCCATTTCCAGACCCAGAACTATACTCAATACTAAGCTCTGGTTCAAATCCACGACAAGGCGATGTGGGAATGGGAATAGAAACTGATGCAGTTCCTGTAAACTCATTAGCTTGAAAAGTCTCACCAATTCCTTGGATAGCTCCTCCACCTTTGGGGAGAGATACTTGTGTAACATCAATTTGATTTTTATTATTTTGCATATAAATCTATTTTGTAAAGTAGATTTTTAGGCGTTGCTGAAAGAGTGATGATTTTTATGCAACCATGTACAACACAATTGCTAGTTCGAGTTTTGCAAATACTTAATTTCATTACCAAATCAGCAATACCAAGGGTTTTTACGTGAGTGAAACATAAAGTTTAACTCGAAGAATTAAACCGTAGAATTACTGTACCGTTATGCTTTTAATGTCCTACTAGCTTGATGAATTAGTCAATTACTTTTTACAGTAAGACATTATCAATTGCATTTGTTTATATAGTTATCAACTCATGAAAAGCAAAAAGTCGATTTTTCAAGGGTTTTGAGATTTTCTTGTATTAAGTAAGGTTAAGCAGATTTGCTGGCATTATCTCTGCGTTCTTAATTTTCGGAAATTAATTTCTCCACTTCATCTAAAAGCTGGTTGATTTTCTGTTGGTTTTGAGAATTGATGGCGCTGCGTTTTTGGCGTAGGAGCTTATTAATTCCATTCAACCTTTCAGTTACAGCATTGTGTGATTGTGATTCAGACTGAAGTGCTTTAACCCTTGTTTTGATTTCACTCAAGGAAAGATTTTCTGCGATCGCTGTTTTGAGCAAGTCAGCACGCTGTTGTTCGGATTTAACTCGTGAGATCGCTTGAGCTTTAGTGTATTCAATTTCACCTTGTCGCAGAGATACCAGAATTTCTTCTAGTAGTCTCAATAAAGGAAGCCGACTGGAACGGAAACTATCTGTATTGAATTTTCCGATTTGTGACAACAGTAATTCAATCTGCTCAAGTTGAATCAAAACGTTTTGATTCAGTTTTTGATTCCTTTGTTTAGCATTAAAAGCTCGGTGTAATAAAGAAATGACTTCATTAGCACTGACTTTTAGAGATAACGATAGTAGTTCTAGTATGGCTTCTGTTTCTTCAACTGGATTGAGTTCTTCCCGTTGCAAATTCTCCATCAGAGCAATTTGTAGGGCTTGCTGATCATCTAGCTCTAGGGAAATAATAGGTACTTCAAATAACCCTACAGTACGTGCGGCTCTAATTCTTCTTTCCCCAGCAATTAATTCATATTTGCCGTGGGGAATTGGACGAACTAATACTGGTTCTAAAATGCCGTGTTGTTTTACCGATTCTACAAGTTGAGCCAACTTCTTCAGATCAAAGTAACGCCGTGGTTGTTTAAGAGATAATTCAATCAAATCAATTGCAACTGTAATCGGGCATTGTGAAGGGAAGCCAATAATATAGTTATCAAATCTATCTGATGATGCTGTCCAATCGGACGATTCTGATAGTGTCAGCATAAATTTTGCCCATTAAGCTTAAAGGAAACAAAAAATAGATATTTTCATTACAAAAACTAGCTAAATCTGCTTCTAATGCTAAATTAATGGATAAATATGAGGATTTTGTGAGGTAGCACAGTAATATTACTTGATACCAATATTGATATTTTTTACCAATAAAAAGCGAATTTTCAATTCGTGAGATCGCTTGGGCTTTGGTATACTCAATCGTTTCTTCTCGCAGAGATGCAAGAATATTCCCTGGTAGCTTCTATAATGGAAGCTGACTAGACGGAAACTAGCTGCATTAAATTTTCCGATGATTACCCAAATTCTTTAAAGGCTCTGTATTTCCTAAAGCTTAATCTGGCGAGGGTTTATGTTGATTGTTCTCCATTGAAACCCTTGAAGCAATATCTTCTAAAAATTATGATTCTTTATTTACTCACAAGTTCCTCACATTTCTTTTTTAATTTGAGAATGTAACTAATAAATTTAGTTATTCGCTGATTTGCTCGTTTATGCAGATTTAAAAAGCAGGATAGGAACAATCATTTACATTTTCAAATTCATTAAAGCAACATGAAATGCTTAGTATTGGGATTTCTTTTGTGAAGACAAGCCTTTTAAAATTGTAAGATGGAGAAATAGCTACTAATAACATATAAAGAAATGCAATCGCATCCTTCCTAAATTGACTTAAGTACTAATTTTAATTATTAAAACACATTTTTGAGTGATCGTGTAATGAATACCTTAGAGAGAAATCCAGTTTTAATCAGACGTATTCTGATAGCCATATCAATATTATGGATGATTAGCAGCACTGCGGTAATAGTAGCTTACTCTTTACCATCTAGCACTGTATGGAAAGGGGCGTTTGGAGAAAATGGAGCAGTATTTGAGTTAGTAAGAAGCCTGATTATTGCTTTAGGTACTGCAACAACTCTGCTCCAAATATTTCCCAATGAAACTCATGAATTTATCCAGCTACGACAGCGAAAGTCAGTAGCACTGAAGTGGATACAGTTGGCTGCTCTCGTTGTTGTCACAGCAAGTATCTGTTACATGATATGGCATCACTTGTATTATGGCCCAGAGTTTTTAGCGAATCCCCCCAAGGTTTCGCCGCCACAGATGCCTCCAGATTGGTATAAGCTGACAGAGCCTCGTTTGCATCGAGGGGAAGCTGGGTATTTTGAAAAGTATCAACTTCCTTACCTATGGTACTTTCCTTATTCGTTTGTGAATATTATCTGCTTTGGTGCGCCTGCGCTCACAGTTGGTTTGTATGCGTCAGTGAAGAAGTTAGTTGCAGTTCATAAAGCTAAAGGAAATTTGCTCACAGCATTTCAAAATGCTAACCTCAATCCTGACACCAAAGAAATCTATCGCCAGTTTGAGCTATTTTGCATTAATTTTATTGAAATTTTTAGCAGCTATTCTGTTTTATGTTTAATATTAGCGGTTCTGGTCGCCTTTGAATATCGAATTGCCTATAAAACCCAATCGCTTTATGGTGTCTTGTGGACTTGGTTCGGCTATACCCTAGCTTTTTCAGACCTGCTTGCTATTTTTCTGGCATTTTCATACTATGAAGATGCGTTTCAACAAGGTTCTCGACAATTAGTAGAAATGGGAGAGGATGTTAGCGAATTTGAAAGTAAAAATGGTGTTCTCAGAATCCTTAATCGCATTCTTATTAGACATTTAAGTCTGTACGTAACATTAGGAATTATCCTGGCAACGTTTACATTTCTTTCCCCATTATTGAGATTACTGGGACTTTCGGCTTAAAAATTATTTTAATATTTATAAATCAAAGTAAAGAATAACAGGTTACTAATGAATAAACTAATATATATCACGCTCATTGGGGTAAGTTTTTTACCTTATAAGTTCCTCAATCAGCGAACAGGAAAAATCCATATTCTAGAATTGGAAATTGATCGGTGGATTCCTTTATTACCTATCTTTGCAATTCCTTATCTTTTATTTATTCCTTTTATAGTCATTACATTGGTTTATTTTGTCTTATTTTCTCAGTTCTATAAGTCGATCACAGTCGCTTTCACTCTATGTTTGCTGATTACCTATGGATTTTATATCTTCTATCCTACGACCGTTCCTCGACCTGCAATCATCTCTACTGATTTTTTCTCGCAACTTGTGGCATTCATTTACACTGTAGACCAACCATATAATTGCTTTCCCAGCTTACACACATCTCTATCTGTTCTGGCGCTGTTATTTTGGATACAAATGTTTCCGAATATGCTGCTGCCACTGGGGGTTTTTGTCCTGTCAATTCTTTTCTCAACGTTATTTACAAAACAGCACCATGTACCAGATGTGCTTTCTGGGATGGTTTTGGCAATTCTATGTTTCTGGATCAGCAAGTTTTTAGCAAAGCCCGCGATCGCTTTCCCCTAAAAAACAGGCGCTCACTAGAGATGCGAGCGCGGTCTGGTGTAGGAATTGCGTGAGTGGTTTAATGCGGCGGCAGCGCACGACGAGATATTTCTGCTCAAGCAAAACATACTCAGTTTGGTATTGGCGATGGTTCCTATTTACTCCCTCAAAAAAATAAGACAGCCGAAGCTGCCTTTGACTTTTACTTGTTCAAATAAGCAGAAATTTCAGATTCTTTTAAGCCTTTGATAAAGCTATAAATAACACCGTGAATATTATGTTGAGAGAAATACTCTGCAAAGCACGGTGTCGGCTCAATGCAGAAATTTAACGGTGGTGGGAGAATGTGTCAGGAGCAGTTGCATATTTTATTCTCCACTTTCACACTATTGATTTACACCTTTAGGTAAAAGCTAAAACTTTATTTATTACTATAGTATGACGTAAATTCAGCAGTTAATGATTCATGCTTACAAAATACAATTTAATGTAAACATCGCGTACTCAACTAGTAATAATTTGAGGTCACAACTATGAATCATATTCAGGAAAAAGACATAGTGAGACTGACACGCAACGTGGATCATGAATTGCAAAAAGGTTTAGTAGGAACAGTTTTACAATGTCATTCGGATAAGTTTGAAATTCATTTTCCGCTTCAAGGTAAGAACCTTCATGCTCAACTTCTCTTGCAAGATATCGAGTTTGTAACCAGAAGTGAAATGTTGCTGTAGCATTAAGCCATCTTACCGTTGGATAGTAGAGTGCAACTCTGCTAAAAAAATCTGTGTTACTTGACTAAAGACAGCAACAGCCATTCGTAGGAGAAAAAAGCATGAAGGCAAATGAATTATTAGCGCAATACGAAAATGGCATTAGAGATTTTACAGGAGTCAACCTTAGTGAAATATTTTTGTCAGGTGCTAACTTAAGCGAAATAATTCTCGACCGAGCTATTCTTGATGGCGCAGAGCTAAGTCAAGTAAATTTTAGCAAAGCCAGCTTGATTGAAGCTGACTTAAATGGCGCAAATCTCACACAAGCAAATCTAAGTGATGCAAACTTGAGTGGTGCAATTTTGGATGGTGCAATTCTTGAAGAAGCGATCTTGGATGGCGCTAATTTGAATCAAGCCGACTTAAAAATAGCTAAGTTAATTGGTGCTTCTTTAAATGAAGCTGAACTCCAAGAAGCTGACCTCAAAGGTGTTTCTTTGAATGAAGCCGATTTAAGCCACGCAGATTTGGCAAAAGCAGATCTGGCTCAAGCCGATCTATCTCAAGCCGAATTAAACAACGTTAACTTGAACCAAGCTAATTTGAATAAAGCTAATTTAGAAGGAACTATTCTTGAACCATAATGTGCTAGACCCAATTGCCAGATTTATCAGATGAGGGTGCAATAATTTCCCCCGATAAGCGAAGTTTCTGTTAGACAAAAACTTCGCTTTCTTTAAACTTCAATTCAAAACTAAACAACAACTTATTAAAGGCTAAATTTGCTCTCCAAGCGAAATAGTCTATTGATGCTGGCTGTCTTTAAAATCTGGTAATTTTTAATCTGCTGCTTTGATTGTAATTGAAATTAAATATTCCGCCAGAAATTCTTACTGATAGACTTCAGACTAACTGTCTGGATTTGGGTATTCTCCACTTCAGTATTCCGCCCAACAACCACAGTTTCGGATGGCAGCAGCGAATTGAGCAGTTGAATTTGGTGGTCAACATCTCCTACTGTTTGGTACACACGATACGGATCAATTTGCATCCCCAATGGCGTGGGTACAATTTTTAAGTATTCGTTAAGCGTTTGAATGTAACTGTTATTAAAATTGTGATTAGCTACATAAGAACGTAGACTATTGAGCAGTTGCAATGCTCTCCTAATATCCGCAACAGAACAACTAGAATCCATTTCCGAAATCTCGCAGTCTTCAACGATTGAGTGGGTTTATCTGCAATAGCACTAGAAGCTGCCCTTGCCGTCTTCGCCCAGTCCCGCATTTTTTCCACTGCCGCCGCATCCTGAACAGCAAGCGGTGTGATGGTTTCACGGCACTTGGATAAATCACCTAAAGTCACTTGCTGCGCTCTACCTTCGTCAAACGCCAGCAATGCCGCCTCAGCAGCCAGCGTCTCCAACTCAGCGCCGGAGAACTTGTCAGTTTGGGATGCGATCGCTTCGAGATATTCGTCCTCAATCGCAATCCCAAAGCGATGCAAATGAATGCTGAGGATTTGCGCTCGTTCTGGTTCGGTTGGTAGATCGACAAAGAAAGCCTCATCAAAACGTCCTTTCCTCTTGAACTCAGTTGGCAGTGCTGATGGGTCGTTGCAAGTAGCGACGATAAACACACCACTCTCGCACTCACTCATGAACGTCAACAAAGTTCCAAGGATGCGTTGAGAAACGCCACTCGTATCGCCAATACCAGAAAGTGCCTTTTCGACCTCATCAATAAATAAGACACACGGTGCGATCGCTTGGGCTGTTTTCAAAGCGCGTCTGACATTGCTTTCAGACTCACCTACCAGAGAGCCAAGAAGTGATGCAATATCAAGCTGAAGTAGTGGTAGATTGAGAATGTTGGCAATATTCTTTGCCGAGTGAGATTTTCCTGTTCCGGGTGGGCCGGCCAGCAACACACCTTTAGGCTGAGGCAAATGCAGATTTCGCGCCTCTTGTGTAAACAACCGCCGCCGTCGATTCAACCACTCGCGTAATAGGTCGAGTCCGCCGAATGGAATTATAGCTGGTTTGCCCAACTCAATACCCATTTGTGAGAGCAAACGAGTTTTGTACTGCACAGCTAATGGTGTCACAGTGGCATCAATAGTAATACCATTGCCATTCAGTCGCTCTTTAACAGTCAGCCGTAAGAAGTCGCTGATTTCTTCGAGAGTCAGACCTAAAGCTGCTCGTGCAAGTGCTTCGGTTTCAGCAGCCGTTAACGATACTGTGAATTTAACTTTTTGCTCTTGCGCCGACTCCCCTAAATACTGCAAATATGAATCAAGATGCTCTTGAATATGCGGGGCGGTGGGCAATGGAACTTCTGCAAACGGAATCAACCGTACCAAGGACTCGTGCAGTTGGATGTTCTGACCAAGGAAGATGATGCGTTTGTCGGTGGGTTTGAGTCGGTGGTAGAGGTTTTTCACCCTTGTGAGGATTTCCCAACTCAGTTGCGGCGAGTTCTTGCCAATGAAGGGATGTATATCTCCCAGTATAAATACGCCACTGCCAGTAAAATTATTGATGTACTCAAATATGTAAAGCAACGGATCTACTTGTGGCGGTCGTTTGTACTCCGGCACTGGCTTAAACACCAGTCCACCATCTGCGGCAATCTGGCATTGTTCCAGCCCGGACACTCCCAAATTCCAGAAGTAAGTCGGACATTCGAGTTTCTCTTTTGCCTGGGAGGTGAGCCACTGAATAATTGTGGCCTCTTCTGGGGCAAGTACCTCAAGTGCAGCAATGGGGATTTGTGAGTCCAGGGTGCTGAATAAGTTATTTAGGTTCATTGTGGTAGTTCTTTATACGGTAATGGAGATAAACAATTCGCAATTCGCAATTCGCAATTCGCAGTTACAATTACCAAAAGTACAAAAGCATTTAAAAGCACACACAAACCCTCAGTATTACCTTTGATGATCACGGGCTGTCTTGGCTTGTGCTGTACGTAGATGTGAATGAAAGGGTATTGTTTTGATATGTCCATAAACGCTTGATCTGGAGGGGAAACCATAAGCTGTTGTGGTTTCCCCGTTTTTGATTTACTGTCTTATTCGTGTCTGGTGATTTGAAGTATTCCGCAGTTGTTGGGTTTGGGCTTCTTCCTTAAAAGTGCGATCGCTCACAACCCCCAAAGCCTCTTCAAATGGCTGTGTGGCTTCTAGGCAACTCAAACCTTCAAAACCTTCCGCCTCAACTCGCACTTCACCCGTCAATTTATCGAAATGTATCAAAATTGAGCGTTCCATGAATTCTCTCCGTGCGAACTGTTGAATTTCCTGATGACCAGCAAAAGTCAGGCGTAAGGTTTGAACTTGCCCGTTGGTTTCCTCACTAATAGTGCATTCGCCAAATAGTTCTTGAAGTTCAGCAGCTTTGGCTTTCACCATTCGTTGCCCGTAAGCCAGCATCAACTGATGGCTGAAGAAGTTTTCCCCAAGCCGAGGTGTTGTTTCATACTCGTCATGGATAATTTGGTATGCTTGATCAGCTTTATTCCAACGAAAACCAATATCTGCACGAGCTTTTATGGTGTGACCAGCAACTACAATCTCTGCACTCTGTCCTTGCGAATCACCGTAATAACCCGTTAATGGCTGTGGTGTTTCATAGACATTGGGTTGAAGCTTCAGATCCTCTAAGGCTTGCACCAAACATTCACGATTGACTAAACGAGTTTTGACTGTTGAGAAATGCGACATTTGTTATCTCCTAATGGTTTGAGTTGGAACTGACACACGAACGGTAGTCACCGAACCATGAGTTACGGTTTGCACTACTTCACCACCCATCTGCATAGCAAGCTTTGGTAGGTATAGATTGATGTACTCTTGTTGCAGCTTGGGCAGGAAGTTCCGTCCCAGACCTTGACCTGCTTTTGCTAAACCTGCGCCCTGGTCATACTCACTAATTAGGCATTCGTACTCAGTACAGTTCCAGAAAAACCCCAGGTCATTGCTGAGGCTGGAGATTTGGTTTCGGGGTACAACGATGTGGGCAGTTTGTTCTCTCTGGTCGCCTCTATAACCATATAAATGTACTGGCTTGTCATGAATCTGAGGATAGAAACCAAACCGTTGTAATGCTTCGACCAAACACGACTGGTCTTTAAATTTGACTTCGATTTTTGAGAAATGTGACATATTTAAAACACCAAAGAATTTTCAATTTTGTGCAATGCAATGAATTATTCTCACTGCATTGCATTTTTTTACCGGAACTTAAACGCGCTCACAGTTGCAACCGTCAGCCCAACGTCAGAGCTTGCAAGCTGTTGCAGATTGCGCTGCTCATCTAGAAGTTTGGCTCTGATGTCGTCCATCTTCTGTTGGAGTTGAGTGCGCCCATCTGCACCCAGATTCTTAGATTCAATATCTGGGTCGGTGACGATGGAATTCAAATGCTCCATCATTGACTGGAGACTACCGCCAGCTTCCGGTGACGCATTCGCCAGCAAAACCTGTACCTTCTGGAGATGTTTCAGCATCTTTTGCTTGAAGCGCACTGGCTTTCGCCCTGGCTCCCAGTCTGCCAACTCTTCCAACAACTGCGCGGCTAACTGTTCACCACCAGCTACAGCCGCTTCCTTCAGTCGCTGTTCCAAGTTTTGGTCGTACTGTTGAATGAACTGGGTGATTTGGTTGAGGCACTCGGCTTGTTGTTTGTTCAACTGTTCTGATAAAGCCGGGATGATCACCGGACGACCAATAATCACTTGCAGACAATCTTCTAACTCACTCAAACTTGGAAATGCTCTCAACAAATTAGCTTTTACTTCCGCTTGCCTATCATGTGGCAGTTCCCAAGTGTTTAGGGATATGAAGTTTTCGATTCGCTGTTGATAATCTTCTAAGCCTTGCTCGTACTCATCCTTGAGTTTGGCACGAAGACTTGGCGCGATCGCATCTCTAATATTAAGCAATTGACTCCACACCAAAGGAGCTAGATCAATTGGACAGATCCAATCACCGTTATCGCTGGTCATCCATTCCTGAACAGAGGCGATTTCTTGTCTGAGTTGGCTTGCAGCTTCATTCAAAGCTTTGAATACTTTAATACCACGCAAACCCACTCCAGAATTTGTCACTTTGATGAGGTCTGATTCTGCGCCAGCATCTTCAGATTTCAGCACATCTGCCCATTTTGGTGCTGCACTTATGGTGCTGTTTTTAATTCGGATGCTAAAGCGAATACGGGTTTTATTTAATTTCGAGAAATTAATTCTTTCAACAGTTGCATCAGCAAGAAATGTTTCTGATGGTGCGATTGCTTGTACCATTGTTCTGTACCATTATTAAGTTTTCAACAATCATCAGCGAAGCGTCTCTTGATTTGTAGCTGAGATACTTCGCTTAAGATTTTCCTCCTTCAATATTTATTGCTGCGAAAGTATAAAGCTAACTTGTTTTTGGCATTCTTCTAGAGATTCTAGAGAGTCTAGCCCTTGAACACAGTCACTTTTCATGAAATATTCTCTCTGGTTTTTGTAATATGTCTCTGAAATGCCCCATCGCCCATCATCAGTTTTACCAATCTGTAATATTCCATCTCCAGCCATTGGAATATTTTCTACAATGTCATAAGCATCTGTGAAATCTTTTCTAGCAATAACTGGCTTTCTAATCATCATCGTCTCCTGTAAATACAACATACTTAAACACTAAACAACAACCCAGCCAATACCGTCTTTCTTGACCATGTAAGTTTGTTTATTGATTCTGGCTGTGCCTACTGGTTGGTTATTTTTGATTTGTTGAATATTTCGGATAACTCGGTAGACTATCTTTTTAGAACTACCTTTTTGAAAAGTAACGGGATATTTAACAACAGGTGGCTTATGTATCGACATCACAGTAACCCTATCTGCACTACAAATTGCTCTTTTGGAGGTTCATAAGTCATCCCCTCAACCTCCTGACATTTAATCCCCAATTTTGTAGAATTCAAAGAAAGCTCAGATGTCTTGCGTTGATTTGGCAGTGGTGAAAACACATACTTAATGCTCTTTCCATTACCATCAGTTCGCACATATCTGTATTGAGTACCATCAATTAAATAGACTTTCGATTGACTCAGTGTTTTTGGTTCAAAAACAGGATTTAGTTTCATTGCTCTTTCTCCAATTCCAAATAAAAACCATTCCCTGTATTCTTTACCTTGGCTATATCCTTGGTTATCAAATCTTGAATTACAGTCTGGCTAAAACTTAGCTCTGACAATCTAGCTCGTCCTCCTCTGTTCCTAAGAAACAGCAGACAGGCATTGGAATTATCAGCAGGCTTAAGAGTGCTGGTTTTGGTTTTCATATTTTTGATAGTTGAAATTGTTTGAGTAATAATTCAGGAATTGTGAGACTAAAAACTCCTGATCTCTTGGGATTTGTTCTAGCTGTAAACTTGCAACGATGGGGCTTTCCGTTTCAAATTACCCTGTCCATCATCACCATTGGTTGTGATAGTGGGACTTTTGCATTCAGAAGAATTGCAAATGAAATCCCAATGGTTGATTTGTTGTTTGAGCCTATGTTCTACAAGTACAATTTGGTTTCTACGCTTGGGGTCTTTGCTGCTGATTAAAAACGCATCACCCAGAGAATAAAAACCTGTCGAAACGTAATGGCGTTTATCGACACCCATTAAGGCATCCCAAGCTTGTTGAAGTTCTTGCTGCTTGTTCATGGTTTTTAATCCCACATTCCGCACTTCAAAATGTAGTATAAGATTCTACGTAATCATTACCGATTACAAGTAAATAATAAGACACAGAAATGTTTAGTAAACCCGCAGAAATAAATCTGTGTGACGAAAACGGTGAGGCTAAAGAGCTGAGAAGAAATTGATTTCAAGCTTTGTATAAAACTAAATA
>JAGKSW010000141.1 GCA_018993265.1 Nostoc sp. TH1S01 | reverse complement strand
GCCAGTTGCGTAAGTCCTGATATTGTCGGCACTAATAACTATACCTACCCAGATGCCAGCGTCACCTGCGACGATCGCGATAAAACCACCACCCAATATATTACCTACCCCTGCTTAATCGTCGAAGTCCTCTCCGCCAGCACCGAAGCCTACGACAGAGGCGGCAAATTCCGAATGTACCGCCAAAACCCAGCCTTAATCGATTACCTACTAGTCAGTTCCACTAGCATCGAAATCGACCTGTATCACAAAAACGACGCAGGCGACTGGTTGATTATCAACTACAAACCAGGCGATACAATCGAACTCAAAAGCATTAACCTCAATTTCCCCATTGAACAAGTTTATCGCGGTTTAACCCTCACCCCAGAAACCCCAACAGACATCATTAGGGAATAGGTAGTATTTTATAGGTAGTAGGCAATAAATAATACTTTTATTGTATTCCCCATTCCCCTATGCCCCAAACCGAAGCCGAACTAGAACAAAAACTGATTGAACGTCTAACAGGACTAGGCTACGAACCTGTAACCCTTCGCAACGCTGAAGACTTCAAAGCCAACCTCAAAACCCAACTGGAAAAACATAACCACATCAAACTTAGCGACACAGAGTTTAAAAGCATCCTCAACCACCTTGATAAAGGTAACGTATTTGACCGCGCCAAACGCCTGCGCGACAAAATGGAACTCAGGCGCGACGATGGCACCACCTTTTACCTAGAATTTCTCAACACCGAACATTGGTGTCAAAACCAATATCAAGTCACCAACCAGATTACCCAGCAAGGCAAATACAAAAACCGCTACGATGTAACCCTGCTGATTAATGGCTTGCCCCTCGTCCAAATTGAACTGAAACGCCGAGGGCTAGAACTCAAAGAGGCATTTAACCAAATCAACCGCTACCAACGCCATTCCTACAGCGCAGACAATGGACTGTTTCAGTATGTCCAAATTTTCGTCATCTCCAACGGTGTCAATACCCGCTACTACGCCAACAACCGTAAACAAGAATTTAAACAAACCTTCTACTGGGCAGACCAAGAAAACAACCTCATAACCCAACTGGAGGACTTTGCCGATCGCTTTTTGGAAAAATGCCACGTCTCCAAAATGATCTGCAAATACATTGTCCTGCACGAATCTGACAAAGTGCTGATGGTGTTGCGTCCCTATCAATATTATGCCGTAGAAGCCATTATTGAGCGTGTCAAGGATACCGATAAAAACGGCTATATCTGGCACACCACTGGATCAGGCAAAACCCTCACCAGTTTCAAGGCTGCCCAAATCCTCACCCAACTCCCCAAAGTCCATAAAGTGCTGTTTATCGTCGATCGCGCTGACCTCGACTACCAAACCAGCAAAGAATTTAATTATTTTAGTCCTGACTGTGTAGATACCACCGACAACACCAGACAACTGGTAACACAAATGGCTGGGGATAGTAGCCTGATCGTCACCACGATTCAGAAACTCAACCGTGCGATAAAATCCCAACGCCATGAAACCGCAATGGAAGGCTTGAAAGATAAGCGCATTGTGTTTATCTTTGATGAATGCCACCGTTCCCAATTTGGCGAAACCCATAAAAATATCGTTAGGTTTTTTACCCAAGCCCAGATGTTCGGCTTTACCGGGACTCCCATCTTTGCCGATAACGCTGCCAGTAATCAACACGGTAAACGCACCACTAGAGACCTATTCCAAGAATGTCTGCATAAATATGTGATTACTAATGCGATCGCAGATGAAAATGTTCTCAAATTTTCCGTCGAGTATTGGGGCAAACTCAAACGCAAAGATGGAACACTCATTACAGAACCAAAATTAGACCGCGATTTTTTTGAAAATCCCGACCGAATTTCACTGATTGTTGATTGGATTATTGCCAACCATAACCGTAAAACCCACGGCAGAAAATTCTCTGCTATGCTCTGCGTCAGTAACGTAGATACCCTAATCACTTATTACGAAACGTTTAAAAATCAACAGAAACAGGGATTACATGACCTACGAGTGATTACTATTTTTACCCCCAGCGATAACGAAGAAGACGAAGACGCAAACGGCTTAATTGGAGAACCTGATTTCAATATCAGCACAGATACGAGCAGCCGCAGCCATAGCCGCGACAAATTGAATGAATTTATCGCCGACTATAACCAGATGTACCAAACCCAACATTCAGCCAAAGATAGTCAGGCATTCTATGCCTACTACAAAGATATTTCCAAACGAATGAAGGATAGGGATCGGGAAAACTTTCAGGACGCAGAACGTGCAGATATTCTGTTAGTTGTCAATATGTTTCTTACGGGTTTTGATGTTAAGAAACTCAATACGCTCTATGTCGATAAAAATCTGAAGTACCACGGGTTAATTCAAGCATACTCCCGTACTAATCGCATTTTGGGCGAACTTAAATCTCAGGGAAATATTGTTTGCTTTCGCAATCTTAAGGAGAATACCGATCAAGCCGTTGCCCTCTTTTCCGATCCCAACGCCAACGAACAAATTTTTCTTGAACCCTACGAATACTACATTGAGAAATTTAATGAAGGTGTGCAAGAACTGAGAGCGATCGCCACTATCCCTAACGATGTCAATAAGCTTATTAGTGAAGACGACCAAGTTAAGTTTGTTAAAGCCTTTCGTAATCTTATCCGTTTGCAGAATGTAAGTAAATCATTTACTGAATTTAGTTTTTCTGACTTGAATCTGGATGAACAAACCTTTGAAGATTATAAAAGCAAATATCTGGACATCTATGATAAAACACGATCCAAACCCGATGAAGAGAAAGAATCTTTGGTTGAGGAAGTCGATTTTGAACTGGAACTGATCCAGCGAGACGAAATCAATGTCGCCTATATTCTCAAGCTGCTGGCTAACCTCCAGCGCGATCAGCAAACAAATATCACCTCAGAAGAGTACCAGAGCCAAAAAGCCTCTATCCTTGAAATCATTGGTAAGGAAGCCCAATTACGAAGTAAACGGGATCTGCTGGAGAAATTTATCGAAGAGCGGCTACCCACCCTTGAACCCGAAGAAAAAGTCGAAACCGTCTTTCAAGACTTCTGGACTCAAGAACGTATTGAAGCAATTCAGCAACTCTGTATAGAGGAAAATCTCAACGTCGAAGCTGTTAATCAAATGATTGCTGACTATAAATTTTCAGGGAAAGAGCCATTAAGAGAAACTGTGCTGAGTGCTTGTAACGAAAAACCAAAATTATTAGATCGTAAAAAAATCTTTGCGCGAGTTGTATCAAAATTACTCGACATCATCAACAAATTTGATGACGCTCTTGGTGAGATTGGGGAGGAAGAATAAAACAGTTCTCAAAGCAAGCGATCGCCAAATTTATACTAAACTTCTACAACTTTAATTACAGACTAAAATTCCCAAACAATATCTTGCCCAATTCCTGAAAATCTGACCCAAACAACTGGGATACATTAATCTTCGCCTTCTCACACACAGGAATAATCAACTTCACCAAATGATAAGGTTGACTTTGATTTTTTCTTGAAGCTATCCTCAACGATTCCATAATTCTCCCTAAATCTCCCAATAACTTCACATCCTTTCCAATTGCTTGTTCAAACACTAACAAAATCAATTGTAATTTTCGCGTTAACTCGATGGAGATGGGTTCATATCCTAATTGGGGAGTAAGTGAGTGAGATTAATTCGCTTGCGGCAAAGTTATAGGTAAAGTCACACAAATAATTAGTCACTGTACAACTGTACAAATTTACAGTGACTAACTATTTGTCGCCGTGACAAATTAGCGTCATCCATTTAATGCTTGCTCAGTATAGGTTGTAGCCGTTTAGAAGTATTAGCATAACCTCTTTGTAGTGACAAAATAGATGTCGTCGTCTGTGATTGTGACAAATTAGGTGTCGTTTTCCTATCTCGGAAAATGCTTTTGTGTATTTTCATAATGACAAATTGACTGTCGCTTTTTGTATAATTAGAATAACAATATGTATTTATAAAAAATTTATTTTTTATGAACAGTCAGCAAAATTCTGATTTAGCTGTTCATACCTCGGCAATTCCTACAGAAGGCTTACAAGGAGAAAGTGATCAACCTCTTGAGAGGAATGTGATTGTCACAGAACTTTCAGAGGAAGCCCAACTCAAGCTAGAGGTAATCCAAAGTTTGCTGGAACCATGCGATCGCACTACCTATGGTCAGAAGTTGAAAGAGTCTGCTGAAAAACTGGGTGTAACAGTGCGAACGGTGCAGCGACTAGTCAAAAAATGGGAGCAAGATGGTGTCGCCGGACTCACTCAAACTGGCAGGGGTGATAAAGGAAAGCATCGAATTGGTGAGTTTTGGGAAAACTTTATTATCAAGACCTATCGGGAGGGCAATAAGGGTAGTAAACGTATGACCCCTAAACAAGTTGCCCTTAGAGTTCAGGCTAAAGCCCGTGAATTAGAGGACTCTAAGCCACCCAATTACAGAACTGTGTTACGGGTATTAGTGCCTGTATTGGAAAAGCAAGAAAAAGCTAAAAGTATCCGTAGCCCAGGTTGGAGAGGAACTACGCTTTCGGTTAAAACCCGTGAAGGAAAAGATTTATCGGTTGATTACAGTAACCATGTTTGGCAATGTGACCATACCCGCGTAGATGTGTTGCTGGTAGATCAACATGGGGAAATTCTCAGTCGTCCTTGGCTAACAACAGTCATTGACACCTAATCTCGTTGCATCATGGGGATCAATTTGGGTTTTGATGCCCCTAGTTCGGTGGTAGTAGCCTTAGCATTACGTCATGCGATTTTGCCAAAGCGATACGGCTCAGAGTATAAACTGCATTGCGAGTGGGGAACTTATGGGAAACCAGAACACTTTTATACAGATGGTGGCAAAGACTTTCGCTCTAACCACTTGAGTCAGATTGGGGTGCAGTTAGGGTTTGTCTGTCATTTACGCGATCGCCCCTCTGAAGGTGGAGTAGTTGAGCGTCCTTTTAAGACATTGAATGACCAACTATACGCCTTATGTGAGTTAAGCGACTGGATGCTGTTCAAAAGTAAGTACATCAATACCAAAACGCTGACGTAGCAAAATACGCAGAGTATGACTGGTCATTTTAGCGGCAACATGGACACAGATACCGTCAACTTTCTTTCTCAGCAGACGTTCCAAATTACGTCCGGTATTTTGTACCTCGTTAAATACACCTTCAACACGCTCACGTAGGCTGTTTAATAAACCCTCAAAAGCTTTTGGTTGTTGTTGAAGTTGATTAACTCGATAGGGAGTAAAAATTTGATTACCGGTAGTTTTGGAGATATCGTTTTGCCATTGGCCACCGATAAATCCTTTATCTGCAAGGATACGGCAGCCACGAACAAAGTCTAAAACCGATTCTGCCGCTAAACGTTCATCTGTACTAGCTGGCACTAAAGAGTAAACTAAGGGAATACCGCTCAAGGTGCTGATCAGGACTAACTTGTAGCCAAAATAATTCATTTTTCTGCTGGCACACCACCCATAATCAGCACTGCTAGTAAAATCGCTTTGGCGTTTGTCGCGTTTGTAGCCAATTACTGGTACTGGTTTTGTATCTAACAACAAGGTGCGCTCAAAGATTGCCCCCAATTCCACAACCCAGAAACGTCTTAATTCTTCGAGCATCCCCTCCAAGCGTCTGGCTCGTCGGTTGAACTGGCTTTGGTCTAACAATTTCGGGAACAGGCTCAGGTAGTTTGCTCTGACGAATCCTAAAAACTGCTGCTCTCCTGGGTATGGGAAAAAATCCATTGCTACCAATAACGTTAACATTTCACTATCTGTGAATCTCGGTGATGGCCCTGGTAATAACGGTACATAACGATAGCCTTGAAAGCTGATACCAATCATCTACTAGCACGAAAATTGTGGTTAACAGGGTCGAACCGTCTACCATATTCATTAGGGAGACCTCAAGCTTTGGTGTCGTTACCTTTATCTTGTGGTTTCCCCTTCTTTTTTACTACCCCAACTCACATAAGCCGTATTATCTACAAATTTCCCCAAATGAGTCGGGAGGAGATAGAAAAAATGTTGGGTTTAAACGAACTGAAACAAACTAAGGTATATCAGGAAGCGAAAGAAGAAGGCAAGTTAGAAGGTAAGTTAGAAGGCAAGTTAGAAGCAGTTCCTTTTATGCTGAGTTTAGGCGCAACTATAGAACAAATAGCAGAAGCATTGAGTTTAGATATCGAGCAAGTTAGACAAGTAGCTCAAAATAGTCAGTCAAATCAAAGCCAAGCTGATTGATGGTTCACTCTCGCTATCTGAGCGATCGCACCTTGTTGGTGACTACTATAGCTGAAATGCGATCGCTCTGAACATCTTATAGAAACTTTATATGTAACTTCTATACATCCATTTGTGGAACTATCTAATCATGATCATATTTTCCTCTGCTGTCTAACTGGATTCATCCACACTTCTAACTTGCTAAATACTTGGGAAGAAAGCAGTGTCAAACATAAATAAACCAAGGCTATAGCGGCGTAAATTTCAAAGGCGCGATAGTTACTAGCGATAATGAGTTGTCCTTTACGTAGCAATTCTTCAAAGCCAATAACTGAAACTAAGCTGGTATCTTTTAATAAGCTAATAAATTCATTACCCAAAGGTGGAATCATCCGCCGGAAAGCTTGGGGAAAAATTACATAGCGCATCGCTTCCACAGAACTTAAACCGAGTGATTGTGCTGCTTCCGTTTGTCCTGGTTCAATTGATTGAATCCCGGCGCGGACAATTTCGGCAATATAGGCGGCGCTGTTTAAAGTTAAAGCAATTACACCAGCCACAAAGGGATTAAAGCTAAAAGTAAAACCAAGTTGTTGCACCAGTGCTGGTATACCAAAGTAAATCATAAAAATTTGTACTAACAAAGGTGTGCCGCGAAAAAAATCTATATAGGCTCTTGCTAACCAACGCACAGGTTTAATATAAGAAAGGCGGACAATTCCAATTAAGGAACCACTGAATAAGCCTAATATTACCGAAATAATTGTTATTTGGAGGGTGACAAATGCACCTTGTAACAGTAGGGGAAAAGCTTGCAAAATTACGTTTAATGATGTGAATAAATTAGCTTTGCTACTATTAGCCTGATTTTCAAAAGGAGATTTAGCAGGTAATGATGGTGGTTCAGCTTTAAACCATTTTTTGTATATTTGTGAATAATCGCCATTTTTGAGGATTCTATCTAAACCATCATTAATCAGTGTTAAATTAGGTGAGTTTTTAGCTGTGACGATTCCGTAATATTCTTCTGTGAGTAATTGTTGAATAACTTTAATCCCTTGCAAGTTACCAGTATTAATGGCATATAAAGTTACAGGTGCATCGTTAATTACTGCATCTACATTCCCATTAACTAATTCTTGCAAGGCTAAAGGTGCAGAATCAAAACTGCGAATCTGCACACCGGGAATACTTTTGGCTTTTTCTGCGCCAGTTGTCCCAATTTGGACGGCAAGTTTTTTATTTTTGAGACTATCTAAACTAGTAATATCTTGATTGTTATCGCGGACTGCGATCGCCAACCCCGCCTTAAAATAAGGACGAGAAAAATCAACTGTCTTGGCGCGTTCCTCGGTAATCGTGATGGAACTAATCGCCGCATCGATGGTTTTGGCTTGGACTGCGGGGATAATGCCATCAAAAGGGATGCTTTGAAAATTTACTTTAAAATTAGCAGCAGAGGCGATCGCATTCATCAAATCATAAGAAAAACCTTGTAATTCCCCATTTGGGCCTTTAAACTCAAACGGCGGAAAGGCTGGTTCTGTAGCTACCCGCAGAGTTTTTCCACCGTCAGAGTTGACACCACAACCAGTTAGTAAGATGCAACTTACACTAACCAGCAACAACCGACGCAACCAACGCCTAAAATTTAATCTAACCATCTTTTTTATCATGGGCTATGAAAAATTCTAACCCTATCATTATTTTTGAAAATATTGAAAAAAACTTTGGTTCCCTCAAAGTTCTTAAAGGAATTACAGGTGAAATTCAGCAAGGGGAAGTTGTGGCGGTGATTGGTGCTTCCGGTTGTGGTAAAAGTACCTTATTGCGATGCTTCAACCGCTTGGAACGTATTGATCACGGTTCCTTGGTAGTGAATGGGATTGAGTTATCGAAATCTAATTTCAACAGTCAACAACTGCGCCAACTCCGTACCCAAGTGGGGATGGTTTTTCAACAATTCAATTTATTTCCCCATCTCAGTGTGTTGGAAAATCTGACACTTGCGCCGCGTAAAGTTTTAGGAAAAACCGCCAAAGAAAGCGCCCAACTCGCAGGACTATATTTAGAAAAAGTTGGTTTATTTGATAAAGCCTCAGCTTATCCCGAACAATTATCTGGCGGACAAAAGCAAAGAGTTGCGATCGCCCGTAGCTTATGTATGAATCCCCAGATTATGCTATTTGATGAACCTACCAGCGCCTTAGATCCTGAACTTGTCGGTGAAGTATTACAAGTAATGCAACAATTAGCCGCCGAGGGAATGACAATGGTAGTCGTCACCCATGAAATGCAATTTGCCAGGGAAGTTGCCCATCGGGTGATATTTATGGATAAAGGCTTAGTAGCAGAACAAGGCCCAGCTTACGAAGTGATCACAAATCCAAAAAGCGATCGCCTACGTACCTTCCTTAGCCGCCTCTATGAAGTATGAAGTGTGAAGTCTGAAGTATGAAATTTTATACATTCTCCTACTTTCTGCCTTTTAGCCAATGATCAATGACCAATGACTAATAACTCTACAAAAATTCCCGCAAGAAATCAAACGGATCATCTTCCCAACATGGTTCAGGTGTCCTCAAGTGCAAATTTTTGTTGATGTCAGCTTCAATTTCATCGCTGTCTTCCCTGTCAAAAAGTTCTATCAACGCTTTCCAGTCGCGCTGTCTGAGGGGATTTAACGCAGGTGCATACATCTGAAGATTAATTAGGGATTTCACACGCAAAATTTGAGTTGAGTTCTGTAATAAATTTGTCGTCTGATTAGTAAACCACCATATTTTAACTTAGTTAAACAATACGGTTCAGTTGCTCTGTTATGATTCAGCTTGTCTGTGTTGTAGAAATAGCAAAATCTGCACCCTTGCACCCTGCGAACTTAACAATCTGTCTTCCACTAAACACAACAAAAGTTATATCGATGGCTACTAAGTAGTATTTCAAACAAAATCAACTGTCACCAGAAAAAAATTATTAAATTGCAATTATTTATACCATTTCACAAAATTACTGGTATTAATCACTTCCTCTGCCCCTCTGCTTCCTCTGCCCCCTCTGAGGTCTTAATGATAAGTCTTTCAGCGAACACGATATTAGATGGACTCAATCACATCAAGACCAAATACATCTGCAAAACATTGCACAACATGAGGACGCACTTGTTCGCAAGTAATCTCAGGAATCCATTCTGCTAGACTGGCGACTGGTTTATCTGCAATACCGCAAGGGACAATATGTTGAAAGCCTGTCATATCAGGACAAACGTTTAAAGCAAAACCGTGCATAGTAATCCAACGGCTGACTTTAATTCCTATGGCTGCAACTTTGCGATTTTCTAACCATACACCAGTGAAATCGGGAATGCGATCGCCTACCAAACCATAAATTGCTAACACCCGAATAATTACTTCCTCTAGTTGACGCAAGTACCAATGCAAATCTTTACGATGACGTTGCAAATTTAAAATTGGATACCCCACTAGTTGACCGGGACAATGGTAAGTGACCTCCCCACCACGCTCAACTCTGTGAACTTCAAAATCGCTATGATCAAGGTCAAACTTGAGAAATTCTGGTGTCGCGCCTTGTCCCAAAGTGTAGACAGGTGGGTGTTCTAGCAAGATTAACACATCATCAAGGCTGGGGTCTTGAATACGTTCTGCCAGAAGCGATCGCTGCCATGCGTGTGCATCTATGTAAGGCATCAATTTTTTGTGATATAGCAAACAGCGGTTGGCTGACGGTCTATTACTACTAATCATGCCAAAAATCAACTGGAAGAATAATGAAATATATTGCAACTTTGATAGTTGCACACAACAATTGTCAAGCAATGCAAAGGATTTTAAAGGAACGTCAAGGGAACCTGCTATAGAAAATACAAAGTGCTAGTTTGAATATATAACCGCAATGGTCTTAGGAGGAATTCTCTGCAATAAGCATCAAGCCAAAACAAGCATAAAGAATGAACTGGCTGATGACTCTAATAATATTGTTTGCATCCTTAACTAAAAGAAACTTGTACAAAGAGTTGTGTGATCAACTAAAAGCAAGCCAACCTATGAGAAAACATATAAGTTGCTTGTTTGTACAAAATAGTTAAGATAGCAGTTGCTCAAAGTGAGACATGGAATAATTCTGCGACTTCATCCAATTGTCTATCAGCAATCGGCAAAAAGCGCAGACATCCACAGAGGATATCAATCAAGGGAACGCGTGAAAATTGAAAGTAGTACATTTAGAGCAAACTCAGCAGTACATCAAACTCCAACACAACTTGTTTTGGCAAAAGTCATAGACCTTACCGCAACTTACTTTCACACAAAACAAACTCACATCACACATCACATATAGAGCGGGAGAGTTTACATGAAGCTTGTCATCCACGGCAAAAATATTGAAATCACCGAAGCAATTAGGGATTACGTGCATCAAAAGATAGAAAAAGCGGTTAATCACTTTCAGAACATTACAAATGAAGTGGATGTCCACCTAAGCGTAGCTCGCAATCCCCGAATTAGTCCGAAACAAGCAGCAGAAGTCACTATCTATGCAAATGGAAGTGTCATCCGTGCCGAGGAAAGCAGCGAAAACTTATACGCCAGCATAGATTTAGTAGCAGATAAAATAGCGCGTCAATTACGCAAATATAAAGAAAGGCGACAAGACAAGAAAACTCAAAGTCAACCTACAAACGAAGTAGTTGTCCCAGAACCAGTTGTACCAGATTTAATCGGCGATCGCACTCCGGAATTACCCAACGAAGTCGTCCGTACAAAATATTTTTCCATGCCACCAATGACTTTGGCTGAAGCATTGGAACAATTACAACTGGTGGGAC
Organism: Nostoc sp. TH1S01; assembly: GCA_018993265.1. GTDB lineage: Bacteria > Cyanobacteriota > Cyanobacteriia > Cyanobacteriales > Nostocaceae > Nostoc_B. The sequence goes on along the minus strand of JAGKSW010000141.1, from coordinate 11,552 downwards.
ACGACTTTTATATGTTCCGTAATGCCGAAACCGGAGAAATTAACGTCATTTACGAACGCAACCACGGCGGTTACGGTGTCATTCAACCCCGCAACAATAACGGTCACACCAACGGTAAAAACGGTAAGGTTTCCCACAACAACATCGTTATGCAGGAGAAATCACACTCAGTTAAATGAAGAGTGCTGAGTTGAAAGTGCTGAGTGCTGAGTGAAATACCCGCCCACAATGGGCGGGTATTTACCATAGTGCTGTACACTTCGACTTACCTCGACTTCGCTCGGTACAAGTCGCTCAGTGTAAGGCACTCAGCACTCAGCACTCAGCACTCAGCACTCACTTACTGAGAGTTTGCAAAGTTTTCAGTGCTTCTGTAACATGCCCTTGAAAGTTCAGCATTGAATCAAACACATACTGCACAACTCCCTGCTGATCAATCACATACGTTACACGACCAGGAAACAAACCAAAAGCCGCAGTCGCACCATATTGCTTACGTACTTGGTCGCCTTTGTCACTCAAAAGAATGAACGGTAAATTATATTTTGCTGCAAATCGCTGGTGAGATTCGCTAGAATCACCACTTACGCCAATCACTTCAGCGCCAGCGTCTTTAAACACTTCATACTGGTCGCGGAAAGCACAAGATTCGGCTGTACATCCAGGTGTATCGTCTTTGGGATAAAAGTAAAGTACAACAGCTTTGTGACCACGAAAGTCTTTTAAGCTGACTGTTGCACCGTTTTGAGCAGGTAAGGTGAAATCAGGAGCAATGTCTCCAACTTTAACAGCCATAGGTATTTAAAAAATTGCGATCGCATCTTTTTAACTATGAATGATATTATGCCGTTTTACGAAGCATTGCCGACATTGATTAGTAAGACTGGTTGCGAGAATCACTCAATTGCGTACCTGTGTAATTGGGAAGCCAACCCTCGGCTGAAGTAAAATAGCGCACAGCTTTAAAATTTAACGCGGCTGTCAAACTACACCAATGCTCCACACCTGCGGGGATAGAAATATAGTCTTGAGATTGTACTAAAAGTTGTACTTGGCTACCATCAGGTCTGACAAAGCCAAAAATCATTTCTCCCGCTAAGACATACAATGGTTCAGCCGCAATATGTGTATGGTAACGACTATAAGTATCAATCAACATCTGAAGATTCGGCACGCCTGGATGCACATTCAGCAAGTCACACCAGAGAGAAGCATTTTCTTGTTGCAGAAATTCAAAGACGCTGTTATGTAACTCAACAATGTATTGCTTCTCTAAAGCAGTCAAAACATCCTGTTCGAGAAGATTTGTAAACAGCAGCGATGTGCCAGGGTCATAGTGCTTGAGATACACACCAAGGGGAGCAAGTTCACCCACTATCTCACTTAAATCGCTCTCGACTGTACCATCTTCTCGTAATAGGATTGCCATGACAGAAAACTTAATAATTAACTTTTAAAGATAGTATACTCAATTTTGCCACGATAAGCCACAATTGCCTATCGGCATACTGGTGTATTGATATCAGTTTTTAACTTTAGACTAATATATAACTATACACTAATATAAAAGTATTTTAAATTTTAAATTATACTAGCCACACCAACTAAATAAGGATATTGGATAAAGTCAATGTCAGGAGTAATGAGATGTTTAGCGTCAGTCTCCTGTCTTGTGCCTTCTTCGATGACCACAACTATGACAGCGTAGTTATTAAGTAGCCAAATCTATCTTGAAGAAGTCAAGGAGTGAGAAGAATTGAAACCCACTAACTCTGATTCTTAACCATTAAAACTTGCAAAATTTTGATGGCGCTATCACGAGGAATATCTAAAGCCTGATATAAGTCATTTAAAAAGTTTTTTTCTTCTTCAGTAACTACGCTTTCAGTCATTACCAAATCCGCTGCAACAGCGAAAGCTACTTCTCGGAGTTCAGGAGATAAAGATTCTTTAGCTGCATTAAATAAAGCATTAAAACCATCGCACCGAAGAATATTTAGATTTTTTTCTAACAGTTTCTCTATAATCTCTTCAGAATAACTGCTAAAAAGCTTGAGCCGTGACAGTACAGAAGAAATACTACGCACTTGCTGTTCTGAAAGTACAGCATCTGAAGTAACTGCGACCAAAGCAATAGCAGCAAAAGCTTCGGCTGATGTCAATGTATCTGGGGCTTGGTTTTCTTTGCCCAGGATTGTGTCCACTAAATTCATCTTGTTGCTCCTGGATTTGTGTCTCAATAGCGTACAGTTACCTGGATGTTTTGAACTTGCAGGTAATTCTGCAACGCTGTGAGACTTTCACAATTTAGTGTTCCCAGGATTTCTTTGTGGCGAACACCTACTTGCGCTCGGTAGTTTTTGGCAAGTAGTACACCTTCAGGCTCTAAGTTAGCGTTCTCCTGTTTTTTCAATTGTTTCTATCACTGCTAACCCTATACCAGAAGCTGCGATTAGCAGGACAGCTGATAACAAATAGGCGTTAGTAAGCATCCGCAGGGCATCATCAAAAAACATATAGGTGGTCATTGCATCACCTTTGAACTCTATGGGGCTAGTAGTACTTATTTCTCAACACGCTGACTATGATTCCCGTTGAAAAATTCCTAGCAATTGCATCTTAACAAAACTTTAGCTCCTTCATCAGAGTTTTCTAAGTTTTTCTTTCTGAAGATTCTGTGAATTTCAGCATATTTTGGTAAATAAAAATACGGAAAATTTTTAATGTAGAAAATTATGCTTTCGCTATTACCGCAAAATTGGCTATTTAATTAGTAAATTAAATAACATAAAACCTTTATTTTTATATAATCTTTGATTGGTATCTACCTACAAAATCCTTATTTTTAAGGCAATATGGAAGTTAATACTAAATATATTGCCAATTGCATACTGGTGAGAAAAGTTGTTGTAAATTAATTTTTAATTTTTAGCTGTTTTTTCAATAATTTTTTTGATTAGTTCACTACTACTAGGGGTGCAAAATCTGATGAAGATGCTAGTTATAATTCCACGCCGATTTTTGTAACGAATTGTAAATAAAGCTGAAACTCTTCCACAATCCAAAATCTAAAATCTAAAAACTAAAATGCTATTAGGTGTGTCGTTGAAGCGGTAAACCTAGATTTGCTAAGATTTGCAGTGCGTAAACTTTGAAACAGGGCAATTCTGAAATACCATGCCAACATCAACAATTGACGGTAAAGACGCAGTAGCTATCCAAGCCGCAAGAGAAGGGGTGGCTGTGTGCGATCGCTCTTTTTGGGGACGTATCCGGGTTGCAGATGGCGATCGCATCCGGTTTTTACACAATCAAAGTACCAACGATTTTCAAAGCCGCAAACCAGGACAAGGCTGTGACACGGTGATGGTGACATCCACAGCCCGAACAATTGACCTGGTAACTGCATACATTCTGGAGGATGCGGTACTGCTGTTAGTTTCGCCCAATCGTCGAGAATTTTTGATGCAATGGCTAGACCGCTACATCTTTTTTGCAGACAAAGTACAGTTAACCGACATAACAGAGGAAACTGCAACCTTTAGCCTCATCGGCCCAGATAGTGATGCGATTGTGGAAAAATTGGGTGCAGGGGCAATTATTGGTCAACCCTATGGCAATCACTTGTTAGTTGATGATGGGATGATGGTAGCTGTAGGGAGTGGGTTAGCTTTGCCTGGATATACCTTAATTATGCCAGCCGCCGCAAAACAGCAAGTGTGGCAACAAATTGTAGAATTAGGGGCTGTAGAATTGAGCGATCGCGCTTGGGAAACCTTACGCATTCTCCAAGGTAGGCCGACCCCAGATGCAGAACTCACAGACGACTATAATCCTCTGGAAGTTGGTTTATGGCAGACTATATCTTTGAATAAAGGCTGTTACATAGGACAAGAAACCATCGCCCGCTTAAATACTTATAAAGGTGTCAAACAAACTCTTTGGGGAATTCGCCTCAGCGCCCCAGTGGAAATTGGTAGTGCGATCGCCCTAGGAGATGAAAAAATTGGCAAACTTACCAGTTATACCGAGACCAGTGACGGTTACTTTGGACTTGGTTACATCCGTACCAAAGCTGGCGGTGTGGGCTTAAAGGTCAAAATCGGAGAAGTTGAAGGTGAAATTGTAGATATCCCATTCATATCTCATGAGTACCCGCAATAAAGAAGAAGTCAGAAGAAATTTTTGATATGAGTTAGATTATGCCTACTCTTTGTATGAGACTGAAAAACTAGAAATCATATTCTGCCACAGACCCCAGTTTCATTAATACGGAAAACGTGCAATTTAGCACTGGGGTATTTTTCATGCGCTATTTTTGCAACTACTAATACATCCTGATCAATAAAATACTCTCCACTTTCTGGCTCAACTGCCATATACCAGTTGTAATGAGTTTTAATTAATTCTGGTTGTATCTGATCAAAAATAAATTTGCAGCGTTGTTTAAATGCTTCTCTTGCAGCATTCCATTGAGATTTTTGTTCCTCCGTCCACTGAATTTCCGAGAAGATTCTTCCCCGACGTAATGCGCGAGTAGACTTGGCTTCAGTCATAGAAATTATTTAAACGGGATTTTGTTGCGATTTGTCACTAACTGGACTGTAAAAGTAGACCCTTCATCTAGTTTACTTCTGACAGAAATAGAACCTCCGCAGCGCCACAATAACCGCTTAACAATCGTTAAACCTAATCCAGCACCACTCAAATCTTCAGTAGTTCCCGAACGGACTCGATAAAAGCTGTCAAAGATTTTCCCAATTTCACTTTCCGCAATGCCAATACCTGTATCACGGAATTCTAACTGCACATAATCGGTTTGAAGACGCGCTCTTACCCAGACTTGCTCACCTTTGGGGGTAAACTTAATACTGTTTTGAAGCAAATTAATCACTATTTGCCTCAATCCACCAGTGACACACCAAACCGCAGGTAGTTCTGTGGGTATAGTGTAGGCGAGCATGATACCTTTTTCTTGAGCTACAGGCTGGTAGGTGCTAACTACTCCAGGGACAATATCTGACAGACGTACTTGTTCTAGGCTAGTCCCTTCTAAATTATGTTCTAGGTTAACCAGATCCAATAAACCAGTAATGAGTATACTCTGGCGATCGCACTGAGTATTCAGCATTTGTAAATAGCGTTGTCGCTGTGGCGGTTTAATAGTAGGTGAATTTAACAACGACAATGCTGTTTTCATGTGTGTTAAAGGTGTCCGCAGTTCTTGACACACACTGCTTAAGTAATCATCTTTGAGTTGTTCTTTGTTTTGTAGCTTTTGATTTTGCTCTCGCAATTTAGTAATGCGTTTATTAGCAATTTGACGTTGAATGGCATTTTGGCGCTGGAGTTGTTTGGCCATTAGTTGACTGATGAGTGCAGGTTCGATGGTACTGGGGTAAATCAACTCAGCCGGAAAAACTTCAGATGCTTCCGGTGCAGCCATTTGTTTAAGACCATCTAAAACTTGCTGAATGATTCTGCTTTCCATTGTCATTACAGCCAGTAATGACGGAATTTTACCTGCCTTGGAGTTATTAGTGTTGCGATTTTGATTTCTTTTGCGTGGTCGGCGTGCCACAATTAAACTACAAAATTGCGGCGAGGATACTATAAAAAAGTATTCTCGCCGTAATTGATAATGTGATAATAATTGCACACAATTTTGTTGCTGTGGGCTGGTTTCATCTGTAACGATCGCTTCTGCCCTAGTATTAATTTTCTCTATCCGACAAATATTAATTACGCCAGATGCATTCATCGCAGATTGATAACGCTTTAATTCTGCGTGCCAAATTTTTCCTGGTGGTAACTTAACCCAAAAAGTAGCTGTAATTTGCTGCTCAATCAATAAATCGATTTGCGACCTCAGCAGCGATAACAGACTCGCAGGATTGCTTGGCAATGGTTGAGGTGGTGCTTCCACTCCCAAAGCCAGCTGATAGATGGATAACTCCTTACGCAGAGAATCATTCATGAGTTAAGCACAACAAGGAAGAAATAATTATGTCATTGAATGTCAATTTCATGTAAGAGTTTGTTACAAAAAGACTACGTAAAATACATTTGGAAAGAAAGTATGAAGTCTGAAGTATGAAGTCTGAAACAATGTCCACAGCAGAAGGCAATCCCGATGAAACTGATTTCACAAGCCTTGTATGAAAGAGCGACTAGTACAAAATGGCTGAAGTATGAAGTCTGTAGACGCTTTTAGCGGTGTTAGCGTAGCGGTAGCGACGTAGGAGCGTCAGCAGTGCGTTGGGGAGACAGTGCGTTGCGGAGGTTCCCTCCGTTGTAGCAACTGTCGTCGGGTTCCCCGACTCCCTCACTGCTGAACCCGTTAGCGAAGCGGTAGCGACGAAGGAGCGTCAGGGCTTGCCGCAGGCTAGTATGAAATGAAGAAACCCTGATTGTGAGCTTTTCAGTAATTTATCATGGGTGCTTTATTTCCGCCGACCTGTACTAGTATATTTACTCAGCACTTTATTGAAACAGTAAAATCCTGGTAATCTTCACCCTTCATACTTCATACTTCACTCTTCATACTTCACACTTCACTTTTTAGTCTTGCTTGTAAAGCATCCCGCGCATGTTCTCGGTCATCAAAGTGGATTTTTTCTGTACCGAGAATTTGATAGTCTTCATGACCTTTACCCGCTAACAACACTCCATCACCAGGTTGAGCTTGTAAAATTGCCGTACGAATTGCCGTAGCCCGATCGCAAATTACAGTCGGTTGCACAGTGTCGGGAATTCCTGCGAGAACATCTTGCAAAATTCTTTCTGGGTCTTCGGTGCGGGGGTTATCGGAAGTGACCACAGCCACATCTGCTAACTCTGCGGCGATTTTACCCATTTTTGGGCGTTTAGTGCGATCGCGATCGCCACCACAACCAAACACACAAATCATTTTACCGGGAATAAACGGTCGTGATGCTTTGAGTAAATTTTCCAGGCTATCGGGAGTATGGGCATAATCAACAATCACGCTGATATCTTGTTGCGGACTGATTTGCACTCGTTCCATCCGTCCCGGAACCCCAGGAAAATCACTAATTGCACTGGCGATTAACTGTAATTCGAGTCCTAAGTGCAGAACTGCGCCCACGGCTGCTAATACATTTTCTAAGTTATATTGACCAACAAGCGGCGAGCGAAAGGCAACCTCACCCTTTGGAGTATGCAGCACACCACTCACACCATTGGGTTGATAATTTAAATCGCTCATCCACAAATCGGCATTGCGATCGCTGACACTGTAACTCCAAACTTGCTCTGATGGCAATCTGCTAATTAATTGTTTGCCGTAGGGGTCATCAGCATTAATAATTGCCTTGCCTTTGAGATATTCTGGACTAAATAACAGCGCCTTGGCCGCAAAATAATCCTCCATATCGCTGTGATAATCCAGATGGTCTTGGGTGAGATTAGTAAATACTCCCACCTCAAACGGACAACCCAAGACTCGACCTTGCGCCAACGCATGGGAACTAACTTCCATTACGCCAAACTCACAACCCGCATTTACGGCTGCTGCTAACTGCTGTTGTAGTTCCACAGCAAAGGGTGTGGTGTGGACAGCAGTTTGGACAAACCCCGGCCAGCGAGTGTATAAAGTCCCCATCAAAGCTGTCGCCAGACGCGCTTTATTCAGGAAAAATTCAATTAGGTGAGTAGTGGTGGTTTTACCGTTAGTGCCGGTTACACCTACTAATTTGAGTTTTTGTCCGGGATAATCGTAAAAAGCCGCTGCTATTTGAGCGCAAGCTTGAGTCATGTCATTAGCACTAATCACTACAGCCTCCGGGGTGGGAGGATTTTTTTCGGCAGCTTGGGCAGAAACAATCGCTGCTACTGCGCCGGATGCGATCGCACTTGGCCAAAATTCGCCACCGTCCACCCGTGTTCCTGGCATTCCAATAAATAAATCTCCCTCACCGCAAGCATGGGAGTTGGTTTTTAAACCCTTGACTTCTGTATCTGCTAAATCAGAATTGTTAGGCAATTTTGCCACACTGTCTATTGCTGCTAGTAATTCCCGCAATTTCATCTTGTGAACCTCGCCACACGCTTATCTTGCGCCTATTCTGCATCATTTTTTTTAGTATTGGATAAATACTTACACAACATTTGCTGAATTTGCTGGACATTTGCACGCGGAGAAGGACGCGGTAGAGGTTGTTCAAAAGCTTCCGTACCGGGGAGATTGGCTAAAACCATTACTGGGACTTCATATTGATAAGCCATCAACCAATCTTCACGAGTTGTAATGTCACGAATTTCTAACTCTACACCCAGATTTTGCGTCTCTAAAATTTGTTCTAATTTTTCCTGCAAGCCCTCGCATAAATGACAACCAGGTTTACTGTACAAAATCAATCGCATAGAAGTGTGAAGTGTGAAGTATGAAGTCTGAAATTCTTACTAATCCTAACTCAGCACTATAAAAAAGCGAATGGGGGTCATCTGCCTTCTAAGATGGACTATAGTCAGTTTTTGTGGAGTTTTGGGAATGACCGCAACAGATCCTGTAAAGTTGATGAAGCAAGAGGTTGGTAAAGCCGCCGCCCTACTAGTAAAATCAGGTTCAATTGTCGGTTTAGGTACGGGTTCAACTACAGCTTATACAATTCAATATTTAGGCGATCGCCTCAAATCTGGTGAACTCAAAGATATTGTCGGTATTCCTACTTCTTTTCAATCAGAAGTACTAGCCAAAGAGTATGGTGTACCTCTCACCACTTTAGATGCTGTTGACCACATTGATATTGCCATTGATGGTGCAGATGAAGTTGACCCCCAAAAGAATTTGATTAAAGGTGGCGGTGCAGCGCATACCCGCGAAAAAGTAGTTGATTATTTAGCCAAACAATTTGTTGTGGTTGTAGACAGTGGTAAGCTAGTCGATCGCTTGGGTTCTGTGTTTGCAGTTCCAGTCGAAGTTATCCCAATGGCAATTACGCCTGTGACTAATGCCATTAAACAACTTGGCGGTAAACCAGAACTGCGTATGGGTGTGAAAAAAGCCGGGCCAGTGATCACCGACCAAGGTAACTTTGTCCTGGATGTTAGATTTGACTCGATTGACGACCCAGTGAATTTAGAAAAAACTCTCAATAATATTCCTGGCGTGTTAGAAAACGGCATCTTTGTTAACTGTGCAGATGTCGTTTTAGTTGGCGAAGTGGTAGATGGTCAGCCAGTAGTAAGGCAATTGTAAAAGAGTGTAGGGGTGTCAGGGTGTAAGAGTTTTTATAGTTGATACTTTTACACCCCATCCTTCCCTATTTTCAAATAGCCGATTCTTTACTCAGCACTCAGCATTCAGCACTCAGCACTCAGCACTCAGCACTATAATTAAGCGTACTTATTAATTACCTGGGCAAAATCTGGTACTGCTTCCTCTACATGTTGTTTGGCTGAACCCCTGAATTTTTCATAGGTTCCGCGCACAATTTGTCGTTTTACACTCTTGAATTTAGTATCAGTGACGCTCAATATTGCGTCTGCTGTACGAGATTTATTTGTCGCTAAGTGCGTTACTGGATCACCTTGTTGTACACCTTCAGCCCACATTGGATCAAGCGCATTAAAGCATTCTGGTAAAAGTTGTTCAACACCGTAGGCAATATATCCTGGCTTAATTCCTTTCAGTGCTGCAAAGGCAGTTTTGAGTGCAATACCGCTAATTCCTGACTTAGAACTGATTTGTGCTTCTAACAACTTGCAACAGTCATCTATAACCATTGCTTTTTTGTCTGAGTTTAATAGTTTGTCGTTCAGTCCCATTTCACTCCTCCATAACGTTAAGGCGATCGCTTTTCTCTATTCTTCCCATTAAGTAGGAAATTATAAAAAATGTTAACAGAGCCAGAGAGTTTTCGTAGCCTTGCTTGTGTATTTTGATAGACTTTAGTGATTGTGGGTAAAGGCTTTGAGGCTTAGTATCCTCAGCGATCGCACTTTGATCCAAAGCTAGCAGTTAATAGCCTGAAATAACGTATTTTTGTGAATACAAATGACAATCATTTTGTACAGTGCGTAAGCCCTAACGAATACAAGGCTTTCGGAATCAGATTTAACTAGTGCTTATGTACTAGCAATTGGCGATCGCATTGTGCCAGCTGCGTCAGTCCTGATGATATCACTGCATCTATGCAGAAACCCCAGAACCCGCCCAAGCTTGATAGGCTGATTAGTTATGGTCAATAACATTATATTAAGCTTATATAAACTTGATTCTTGCTCAAGCACAGAATATTCAATCAAAATAACTTATAAATTTTCAGTAATATTGCTTATCACAGAATGATTTTTAGCACAAGAATAAATTTCTTCTATGTCAATAAGAAAATAAAACTACACAAGATATCAACTGTTTAATAAGTGAAAAAACATATATTTTCACAAAGATTAAATTAGAGTTGACCAAAACCTGGGATATATAAGATTTTAGATTACGTAACATTTTTAAGATTCAGTAAAGCCGTTTACCAGAATTTGCTTCAGAGATAATAAGAAAGCATAAAAGGAGGCAAAACTGGTATGAGCTTTGTATTTTCCTCTTTGTCAGCACTTAAACACAAAGGTTGTCTGTTGAGACTGGGTGTAAGGGTTTTGAACACCTACACCCGAAAGGGGAAGTCAAAAGTTAAAAGTTAAAAGTCAGAGAATTTTTGACTTTTAACTTTTAACTTTATCGAACAGAATTCAGGAGTCAGGAGTCAGAATTCAGCTTGGGAATTCTGTATGACTGGCGGATGAATAATGGGGTTTAAGACCCCCACTAAATTTTCAATTTAGTAGTCTTCAATCAGTCGTGGGTCTGAATCCCCAACTGATTGATTCTGACTCCTGAATTCCGACTTCTGAATTCTTCTTCAATATTGCCATTCCCCCTCAGCCAAACCCTTGATTTGTCGGCTCACTGAAGTCTTATTTGTCATCAACAATGAATCAAAATTCTGTAGCTGCATCTAATAGCTTAGAGATGAATGCCTCAAGGCAGTTTACCCCCTGGCTATTCGAGCAGAATCTCAGTCTAGCTTTCACTACCTATCAAGCAGGTAAACTATTTTTCATCGGCTTGCAAGCCAACGGGCGATTATCAGTATTTGAGCGCACCTTTGAACGCTGTATGGGTTTGTATGCCCAAGCAAACAGCTTGTATATGAGTTCCCTATATCAACTGTGGCGCTTTGAAAATATCCTGGAACCGGGACAGGTTCACGACAACTATGATGCTGTGTATTTGCCCCAAATAAGTTATGTCACAGGTGACTTAGATATTCACGATGTCGTCGTGAGTGATTCTTTGTTCCAGGGCAGTAAAATTCCTAATCATGTTGTTTCAGATAATCTGATATTTGTCAATACCCTATTTAGCTGTTTAGCAACTGTCAGCCCAACCCACAGTTTCATTCCGCTGTGGCAACCACCGTTTATTAGTAAACTGGCAGCGGAAGATAGATGTCATCTCAATGGGTTAGCACTGCGAGATGGTCAACCAAGATATGTCACCGCTGTGAGTCAGTCAGATGCCGCCGAGGGAT
>JAGKSW010000140.1 GCA_018993265.1 Nostoc sp. TH1S01 | reverse complement strand
TATGGAAGCTAAAAATTCAAATTTTTCTTAAATTAAGCAAAGTCGCCCTTCAAGGGCGAGGAACCTCAGACCCATGTTTTTGGTAAATATTATCTTTTGTAAAAAAATTACAGGCTTTTGGATATATAATTTGCTGATACGACTACTACAGGCAGACAGCAGTAGTCGCAGGAAAATTACCTATCATTTTGATCACGTCGGCACTAGTTCACCTGGACGTAATTTAGCCCACTTACCCATTTCTTGCTTAAAGCTAAGACAGCCAACAACATCCCATTCCATTTCAATTACATCCTCTTTCGTGCGGATATTGACATTAATAGAAGGTTCATTGGGGTCAAAAGTCGGGTTCTCAGTTAAGTGCGGCTGTTGGTGTTGGGTTTCTACAGCATGATAGGTTACACAGCGGTCTACGTAGTGGCAGTTCACGCAAATACACATAATATAACCAACTCCAGAAGCTTTATTGCTAATCTAACGTAAGCGAAGCTATTCTTCACTAGTTGCTGGGTTGATTTTTATTACAATGCACAGTTCTGTTTCTGCAATTCTCGCGCCGCAAAATTGGCCTTTTAGTTTGGAATGGTTGCCACAACCAGCTTATATGGTAGGTGGTTCTGTGCGTGATGCGATTTTGGGCAGAACTCGTGATTATTGGGATCTTGACTTTGTGATACCATCTGATGCGGTACAGGTAGCTAGAGCGATCGCTAAACATTATCAAGCTGGCTTTGTTTTACTCGACGCAGAACGCAAAATTGCCCGTGTGGTATTTCCCCAAGCCACGGCTGATTTTGCCCAACAAGAAGGTGATAGTTTAGAGACTGACTTGCATAGACGCGATTTTACAATTAATGCGATCGCCTACAATCCCCACACTCAAGAAATCATCGACCCATTGCAAGGTTGTGCTGATTTACAGCAAGGTCTGTTGCGTATGGTATCACCAGCCAACCTGGCAGATGACCCTTTACGGTTAATGCGAGCTTATCGCCAAGCCGCCCAACTGAGTTTTACCATTGAACCAACTACCCAAGCCACAATTCGCACTTTAGCATCACATATCAGCACAGTCGCCGCCGAACGAGTCCGCACAGAAATTGGCTATCTCCTAGCCAGTCCCCAAGGTACGCCTTGGTTAACTAAAGCCGGGAAAGATGGTTTACTTGCTTATTTTTTCAAAAATGCTACAGCCGAAAGCTTTGATAAACTCGCCGCCGTTGACACAGCCGCCGCCATTCTTGCACCGCAACTTGGTGCAGAACTACAACAATATGTGCGTGATACTGTCAAAACTACTTGGTTAGATGTAGCAAAACTTGCTTGTCTTGTAGATAGAAATCCCGAAGTTGCGGAGTTAGAACTCCAAGAACTCACCTATAGCCGTGCCGAAATTCGCGCCGTTACCACTGCTTTGAAACTGTTCCCGCAGCTAAAATCTACCAACAAAACCATCCGAGAACAATATTTTTTGTTCCAAGAAGCAGGTAATGTTTTTCCTGCTGTAATAGTATTGGCTGTAGCCCACGATACTTTGGTAGAGGCGATGTCAGGCGACAAATCATTATTGGTTTACTCACCTTTGATCAACCGCTACCTTAACCCTGATGATCTGGTGGCTCATCCCACTCAACTAGTGAGTGGTAAAAACCTAATGGTAGCATTAAATATCCCAGCATCGCCAGTTGTCGGGGAACTGCTGACAGAGATTGCGATCGCCCAAGCTGAAGGTAAAATTGCTACAGCAGAAGCGGCGATTGAGTATGCACAGCAGATTTTAGAGCCTTAAAGTTCTCCCTTATTTTCTACGTTTTAAGGCGGAGCAATATCTAAATCTTTGCAGATTTTTACAGCTAAAACATCAAGAATCTCAGTATGCCTTGGCACTGCGGAGGTTCTGTTATTTTCAGGATTGTAGTAGATAGTATGCCTTCCACCTTCACGCAGAAACAGACAGCCATTGCCTTCAAGATGGCTAATCAAATCACGTCTTTTCACTAGGCTGTAATTGTAATTTGTTCACGGACGACATCTTTACCACAGAGTTGCTGCTCTGCCAGTTCCCGATTTGATATTAAAATTAACTGTATTGCTTCTTTCAAACTTTCCCTCGCTTCTTCTAAGGTTCTCTCTTGTACATTGGCTCCTGGTAATTCTTGAACGTAGCCAATGTACCAGTCATCTATTTTTTCAAAGACGGCAGTAAAAGAGTTTTGCATATAAAAAACTAACTTCTCAGTCTTCCCAATCATGATATAGCTTTTGAGCATGAAACATAATTTCCTCTTTTGGTAAGCGAATTTTAGGTGTTGTGCGAGGATAAGAAGTTTCAATGGCGCGTGTATCTTGCTCAACCACAGTTGTAACTGCACTTAACATTGAGCGTCTTAATAAAGGTATGAGAATTGGGTGTTTGGGTTTAGTAAATACCAAAACAAACGTTTTAGTTTGAGTCTCTGTTTCTGGATATAAAATATGCACCTGCAAAATTTCTCCCAGTAAAAAAGAGGTGCGAAAAGTTATTAGTGCAGGGAAAGCATATTCTAAAATGCCAGTGTAGGTTTTAGGTGCAGTTAAAACAACAGGATTGCGGATGATATCATTCCAAGTAGTATCTTCACGCTCTAGTTCTTGCAGGACTTTAGCCCAATATCCATCATGCTCAAACACCGGAACACGATTAGCTTTAATACCAAATAAATCGCGGTGTGTACCGCTTTGATGGTTGTAGTCATAGTTGATTAACAAGTTGTCTAAAAAAGTCCCGCGAATACTCTTTTCCCCAGCCACACCGACAAAAGTCATTCCTGCGCTAACTTTGGAGATGAGGTCTGGTGCGGGAATTTTGGGTTCATGACCAGCATAAGTCCAGATACAATCATCTTTGATAATCAGTTCTAGCGTAGTTAGCAGCGGTTGACTTCCCACTTGACCGGACTGATGCAACCTTCCTTGTCAATCAAACTCTAAAGCATGAAAGGGACAGGCAATTGTACCTCGTTCTTGGCAAATCCAGCCATCAGATAAAGGTGCTTGCATGTGCGGACAAACGTTATCTAAAGCGAAAATTTCACCTTGTTGATTTTGCCAAAGCACATAATCTCGACCATTCAGCGCAACTTTATAAGGCTTGTTAACGCCCAGCATGGAACGATGGGCTATTAACCACGGTGCGCCAGGAAGAATGACTGCCATAAAAGCCTCCTATAAAAGTATGTGAGACTAGAGCGATCGCTATAATCTCGAAAGGGTTAAAGTAAATTGTGACAAAACTTTCATCTTTGATTTTAAAATACGACAGATTATTCATGTTTGTCAACAACTATGGCTATAAGTAAACCTGATCTGATGCGCCGTCAACCCAAGCAAAAGCGGAGTCAGCAACGGGTAGAGAAAATTTTGCAAGCAGCAGCCGAAGTCTTTGCGGAAGCAGGGTATGAAGCTGCAACTACCCATCAAATTGCGGCGAAAGCAGAAACAGCCATTGGTTCTCTATATCAGTTTTTTCCGGATAAACTCGCAATATTTCATGCACTTGAAGCAATACACATGGAACGAGTGACAGCAATTCATACCAAGCTGATGCAGTCAGCAGACAAGCATCAGTCATTATTAGAGTTTATCGAGCGCACAGTAGATATTTACGCTAAATATTTTGAAGATCCCATCCCTCGCGTCGTTTACATCCAATATTTTGTTGCGCCAGAATTATTCAAGCTATTTGACGAAACCTTTAACCAGCAGCTAATTCAACAATTTGCCGCTTTCTTTCGCCAGTGGAACCCAGACTTAGCTGTAGAAAAAAGTGAACTCCTAGCGGAAACAGTGCATCGAACCTATAATGCTTTACTGTTGAATGCTTTGAAACAGGATGAGAGTAAACGTCAAGCCCTTTACGCAGAACTCAAGGCGTTGTTAGTAGCATACTTAACTCCTTATACATTGCCTCAGCAAGTAATGAAAGTAATGGTGTGTCCTTATTGCCATTCATCCCGCCTATCTAAAAATGGGCATCGTCACGGTAAGCAGCGTTATCTCTGCAAAGACTGTGGTAAGCAGTTTTTGGAAAGGTCTACTTCTCCCGCGCACTACAATAATATTGAGTGACTTTAATTAATACAGCATATTTTGGGTACATGAGGTACAAGCGTAAAACCTAAAACCATGTAGAGACGTTACATGTAACGTCTCTACAGTAGTTCACGAATATCGAAACTTCTGGAAATTCTGTGCAAGTTGCTGGAATATATTGAGTAAGGAGAACTCATTAAAATGAAGTTTATACATATAGCAATCAGATTTGATTTCTGAACTTACTCATGAAGGTAGGCAACACTTCGACAAGCTCAGTGCATCGCAGAGAAAGGGTAACAGAAACTGTACTGAGTTTATTTCACTAATCAAATCCGAGTTCTAATATTAGATATAATACTTACTAAATAATACGTAACTACTTGTGTGTTTTTTGTGAAACAGTAAATCACATATAGATACATTTTGTAATTATAATTTATTTTCAAATATTAAGTTTTGAAAAATTAGCTATGTGCTTTAAAAGCATAACTATATAGTTATGAAAGCTGTTTTCAGTTAAATTTGAAAGTCAAAAACTTTTAGTCAATTAAGTTTTTCTTAAGAATTTAATTGAAAAGCTTTAGCAAGTGTTTGTATTTTAATTAGCAGAAAATTATTGGTCAAGAGTAAGAATTCAGAAGCCAGAAGTTAGAGGTGACGAAGCATAATTGCTACATTGATTTATCACAAGTTTTCTGCCTCTTATAACTATTCTGACTTTTGAATTCTTAAGATAAATATTTCTGTGATTTTTCACTTGCTCAAAGTAAGCTAACAAAATTACAAGTGTAAAATTGTCGGTTCTTCTGATAGCAATTAGAAGGTAGGTAGAACATGCGGATTCTGATGATTCAACCTAATTACCATTCTGGTGGTGCAGAAATTGCGGGAAATTGGCCACCAAGTTGGGTTCCTTATGTTGGTGGAGCTTTAAAAGCATCTGGCTTCACTAATATTCGTTTCATTGATGCGATGACAGACCATATTGTGGATGATAGTTTAAGGCAAATGATTGCTGAACACCAGCCAGATATAGTATTGGCAACAGCAATTACGCCAATGATTTATCAATCTCAAACAACACTCAAGATAGTTAAAGAAGTTTGTCCCGAAGCGACAACAATTATGGGTGGAGTTCACCCTACTTATATGTATAATGAAGTCCTCCATGAAGCTCCTTGGGTGGATTACATTATTAGAGGAGAAGGAGAGGAAATTACAGTTAATTTAGTGAAGGCGATCGCTAATGCTACAGTCGAGAGTGAGCGACGCAATATTTTAGGTATTGCTTTCTTAGAAGATGGACAGGTTGTGGCGACACCAGCCCATCCACCAATTGCAGATTTAGATACCCTAACCCCTGATTGGAGCTTGTTGGACTGGAGTAAATATATTTATACTCCCCTGAATGTGCGTGTGGCAGTTCCTAACTATGCTAGAGG
Source organism: Nostoc sp. TH1S01 (assembly GCA_018993265.1). Taxonomy (GTDB): domain Bacteria; phylum Cyanobacteriota; class Cyanobacteriia; order Cyanobacteriales; family Nostocaceae; genus Nostoc_B. Next base: position 2,307 of record JAGKSW010000140.1, on the reverse strand, counting down.
TTGTCCCTTTACTTGCCGTTTTTGTTCTCAATGGAAATTCTGGCGTAAGTACCGTTCTAGTAGTCCAAAAAAATTTGTCGATCAAATTGAAATTTTAGTCAAAAAACATCAAGTGGGTTTTTTCATCCTGGCTGATGAAGAACCAACCATCAATAAACCCAAATTTATCGCTTTATGCAACGAATTAATCGAACGCAATTTAGGTGTTTATTGGGGAATAAATACTAGGGTGACAGATATATTGCGAGATGAACAAGACTTACCACTTTATCGCCAAGCTGGGCTAGTGCATGTTTCCTTGGGTACGGAAGCAGCAGCACAGCTCAAGTTGAATTTGTTCCGCAAAGAAACGACAATTGAACAAAACAAACGAGCGATTCAATTGCTGCGGCAAAATGGTATGGTAGCTGAAGCCCAATTTATTATGGGCTTGGAGAACGAAACTCCAGAAACCATTGAGCAAACTTATCAGATGGCTTTGGACTGGAAAGCCGATATGGTGAACTGGAATATGTTTACTCCTTGGCCATTTTCGGAGTTATTTGAAGAGTTAGGCGATCGCGTAGAAGTGCGGGATTATTCCCAGTATAACTTTGTGACTCCAATTATGAAGCCGGAGGCAATGGAACGAGAAGAAGTTCTCAAAGGCGTGTTACGTAACTATGCCAGATTTTACATGCGTAAAACAATAGAATACTGGTTTGAGAAAGACCCATTTAAGCGTAAGTACCTTTTAGGGTGTCTCAAAGCATTTGTGAAAACAACTTTCAACAAAAGTTTCTACAATCTTCAACGAGTCAAATACAAAGGTTTACGCACTGAAATTGAGCTAGGCTTTGATAAATCAAAAGTTCTGACCCGCGAACAAATTAATCAGCGTAAGCAAGAACATCCCGAATTGATGGCAGATGTCAATTTTGCTGGGAATATTTCTGCTTGTGGCGCTCCCAATGACTTACCAGAATTTATTGAGTAATTAGTAATTTGTCAGGGCGGGTTTACCCAGATCATCGTCAATCATCTCAACCCGCCCCTACGAATGTTGCTTTTGTCTCATTTCAAACCATCACTGTGATCGCATTTGTTGATAGAGTATCTTTGTCCTGATTGGATTTTTGCTCAAAAATCTCAAAATTATGGCAAAGCTTACTGTTTACGGAACTCCTCTGAGTACTTATGTTCGTACTGTCCGGTTGTTACTTGAGGAAGCAGGTGTAGACTATACCGTTAAAGACATTGATATCTTCAAAGGTGAAAATCAGTCGCCAGAGTACCTCGCCAAAAATCCTTTTGGTAAAGTGCCAACACTGGAAATAGATGGAGAAGTAATTTATGAAACTCCAGCAATTACTGACTACCTGAATACAGTCTTTGCCAATAATCAGTTCAGCCCATCAGAACCGATGCTTCAAGCTCGGATGCGCCAGATTATCACAATTATTGATAACTATTTTTATCCGGCTGCGATCGGTAAAATTGTGATTCAACGTCTGATTGTACCAATTCGCGGTGGCAAGCCAGATGAGGAGCAAATAAAAAATGCGATCGCACCTGCACAAAAAGCAATACAAGCAATTGAGTCAATAACTGTTGGTAATCCATATCTACTCGGTAGCCAGCTAACTATTGCCGATTTTTACCTCATTCCTGTTTTTATTTACCTTTCTCAGACTCCAGAGTATGAGACGTTTACTGCTCAAACTCCCAAACTACAAGTTTGGTGGGATGCAGTTAAACAACTTCCGAACGTGAACAAAGTCTGTGCATAACCACAGTTCACTAGTAACACCTTATATTCTTACTTGTTAATTGCTTTCGTGGTTGGGTATCTTGCTTGTTGTACTGTTCAGGTAGGCAAGATACCCATACATTAATAATGTGAAACATCACATTAACAACGTAAAGCATTGCATTAACAATGTGATGCCTTACATTAACAACGTAAAGCATCACATTAACAACGTGAAACATCGCATTAACAACGTGAAGCATCGCATTAATAATGTAATACCAAATTGATATAAAGAAGCAGATAATTAGCCTACGAAGGTGGTACTGAGCTTGTCGAAGTGCAGGCTTTGTTTATATAGCCCCAGACTGAAAATCTGAGTGGTTTATTTCTCAGCTTTGTGCGTAATACCAAATTGAAGAATGATTGCGACAAATAGATTGCTCAAAAGCTTACCAGTAAACCCTTTCTCAATCCAAAATCTAAAATCTAAAATCCAAAATGGTATAAGTCCTTTTTTTACGCTGTTGTTGCTTTTCTAAGTGCAGTAGCTTTTACATTGAGCCACTCCCCCGTTT
>JAGKSW010000139.1 GCA_018993265.1 Nostoc sp. TH1S01 | reverse complement strand
CTGGTGAACCTGCAATCGCTCGATCTCAGGGGTAATAAACTAAGCAATATGCCACCGGAGTTGGGAAATTTAAGTTTGAGAAAGCTCATTTTTGGTGGAAATCCTTTAGTTTCCATTCCACCGGAAATTAGGAAAAAAGGTTCCAGTGCAGTTTTGAACTTTCTCAGGCAACAGTTAGAACAAAAAACTGACCACCTTTATGAAGCAAAATTACTCATAGTAGGAGAAGGTGGAGCAGGAAAAACTACACTCGCAAAAAAAATTCAAGACGCCAACTATCAATTAAATCAAGATGAAGAATCTACAGAAGGTATTGATATAATTCAATGGAAATTTCCCTTAGATAATGGTAGAGAATTCCAGATTAATATCTGGGATTTTGGCGGACAAGAAATTTATCATACTACTCATCAATTTTTCCTTACTAAACGTTCATTATATGCTTTAGTTGCTGATACTCGTAAGGAAGATACTGATTTTGACTACTGGCTGAACGTAGTAGAGTTACTAGGCGGTGAAAGTCCTGTACTGGTTATCAAAAATGAAAAGCAAGAACGTAAACGAGAAATCAACGAACGAAATTTAAGAGCTAATTTTAAAAATTTTAAAGAAACACTAGCTACAAATTTTGCTACAGATCGTGGTTTACCAGAAATTCTCAACAAAATTAAACATTATATTAGGAATCTTCCTCATATTGGCACTGAACTGCCTAAAAATTGGATTGAAGTCCGCAAAACTTTAGAAAGTGATAACCGTGAATATATAAGTTTAGAAGAATATCTCAATATTTGCCAAAAGCACGGATTTAATAACCAAGAATACAAACTTCAACTTAGCGGTTATTTACATGATTTAGGCGTATGTCTGCATTTCCAAGAAGATGATTTGCTAAGAAAAACTGTCATACTTAAACCAACTTGGGGAACCGATGCAGTATATAAAGTTTTAGATAATCCACATGTTATTGAAAATTTAGGACAATTTAATCGGAATGATTTGAAAAATATTTGGCATGAAAATAAATATGCCGATATGCGTCCAGAATTATTGCGGTTAATGATGAATTTTAAACTGTGCTACGAAATTCCAAGTTGCCCCGATAATTATATTGCGCCTCAATTACTCTCTGCCAATCAGCCTGAGTATGATTGGAATGAATCTAATAACCTTATCTTGCGCTACAGTTATGAGTTTATGCCCAAGGGTATGTTAAGCCGTTTTATTGTTGAAACACATAATTTTATTGAACAGCAAAAACTTGTTTGGAAAACAGGCGTTGTTATCAACAAAGATAAAACTCGCGCTGAAGTAATTGAGTATTATCATCAACGTGAAATTAAAATCCGTGTATCAGGAAACCGAAAGAAAGAATTACTATCAATAATCATCCATGAATTAGAGAAAATTCACAAGCCTTATGAAGAACGATTAAAATATCAAACACTTGTTCCTTGTAACTGTAAAAAATGTAAAGATAGTCAAAATCCATATTCATATGATTTAAAAATACTAAATGATTTTCTAGATGCTCATCAAGATAAAATTCAATGTCAGAAAGGTTTTGGTATGGTGGATATTAATGGACTTATTGATGATGTTTTTACGTCTAAAAAATCTATGGCTAGAAATCAAGTTTTTATTAGTTATAGCCGCAAAGATATGGAGTGGCTAGAAAAACTCAATACTCACTTAAAGCCCATGATTCGCAATCAAACATTAGTTGTATGGGATGATAACAAAATTCAAGCAGGTGCAGAATGGCGTAAAGAAATTGACGATGCTTTAGCAGCTGCAAAAGTGGCAGTATTGTTAGTTAGTCCCAACTTTTTAGCTTCAGATTTTATTGCTGATATTGAGTTACCTTACTTTATAGAAGGCGCTAAAAAAGAAGGAGTCAAGATTCTGTGGATACCTATAAGTTATAGTTCCTACGAAGAAACGGAAATTCCCAAATATCTCGCAGCGCACAAACCCACACAGCCTTTAAATAGCCTGAACGAGAAGAACGAACAAGATAAAGCATTAGTCGAAATCTGCAAGCAAATTAAACAGGCGTTTTTATCGTAAAATAAACGGCGAGTAGGGTGTGTTGAAGCAACGCGCAACGCACCGGATTTAATGGTGCGTTACGGCTAATTTCTCATATTTTCAATGCTCAAATCTTGACGTAGCCGTAACACACCCTACGGAATTGAACTGGATAGATATCTGTTGAGTGTGAGTCTCTACAAACAAAACCTGCTCTAATGGTTTATAGACATAACTGCCCTACCAGTGATAGGGTTGTCAGTTGCTCAAGCTAAACACTGTAGTTCTCTAGGTAGTTTTGCATGGTACTGGATATCTCTTCTTTGCCGTTGGCATTTCAATTTACTTCTCCAGGGCCGATTTTGGTGAAAATCGGGCCATTAACTATCCGTTGGTATGGCTTGTTAATTGCTACGGCGGTGTTAGTTGGTGTCAGCCTTTCTCAGTACCTGGCAAAGCGCCGTAATATTAATCCAGAGTTGCTGAGTGATTTGTCAATTTGGCTAGTGATTGGGGCAATTCCCGCAGCACGACTATATTATGTTTTGTTTGAATGGGCGGAATATGCCAAGCGTCCAGAAAAAATTATCGCTATTTGGGAAGGTGGTATAGCCATTCACGGTGCAATTATCGGTGGAACAATAGCGGCTTTAATTTTTGCCAAACTCAAGCGAGTTTCTTTTTGGCAATTAGCAGACTTGGTTGCACCTTCCCTAGTTTTAGGACAAGCAATTGGACGATGGGGTAATTTCTTTAATTCAGAAGCTTTTGGTAGTCCCACTAATTTACCTTGGAAGTTGTACATTCCCCCAGAACGCCGCCCTTCAGGATTAGAAAGTTTTGAATACTTCCATCCCACTTTTTTGTATGAATCGCTGTGGGATTTAATGGTGTTTGCCTTACTGTTAAATTTATTTTTCCGCAGTGTGTCTGGCAAGCTAAGGCTGAAAGTAGGTACTTTAATTATGGTTTACCTAACAGCCTACAGCACTGGTCGTTTTTGGATTGAAGGTTTACGCACAGATAGTTTAATGTTGGGGCCACTAAGAATAGCCCAAGTTGTAAGTTTAACAGGCATTCTCGCAGGATTAGCCGGGTTAGCTTGGCTGTATTTTCGGAAACGCCCCTTACCTGATGTGGTTGCATCGACTGATTAAGAGAAGGGTGTAGGGGTGTAGGGGTGTAAGGGTGTCGGTTAAAAATACAGCATATTTCGGCTACATAAGGTACAAGCGTAAAATCTAAAACCATGTAGAGACGTTACATGTAACGTCTCTACCGTATTTCACGAATATCGAAACTGCTGTAACTAATGACAAAACAAATGACTATTGACCATTGACCAATAACCAAAAATAAAAAATGCCCCAGATTTGACTCTAGGGCTTAACCAGGGTGCATCTACCATTCCACTCTTCTATAGTTAGAGGGTTAATCCGGAAGGATACTGAGAAAATGCCAAGAAATTTTTTGGAAATTTTTTTTCTTACGGGTAAATACGGAAAAGTAATTTAAGTTTTTTGTATGGAAACTCAGCTAAATTCTATAAAATCAGCAGTTTATATTGTGGGGGCAGGGCCAGGAGATCCAGATTTATTAACGGTCAAAGCCCAAAAACTCCTCTCTAGGGCAGATGTAATTTTATTTGCCGATGCTTTAGTTCCAGAACAAATATTAAATTTGTGCCGACCGGATGCGGAAATTATTCCGACTGCGGATAAGACTTTAGAAGAGATTGTAGCTTTGATGGTAGAACGGGTGCGATCGCAACAAAAATCTCTTGTGCGTCTCCACTCTGGCGACCCTAGTCTCTACAGTGCGATTCACGAACAAATGCAAATGCTGGCTGAGGCGGATATCCCCTTTGAAGTCGTCCCAGGAATTAGCGCCTTTCAAGCCGCCGCCGCCAAACTCAAGGTAGAGTTAACAGTCCCCGGTTTAGTTCAAACTATTATCCTCACGCGCATCAGCGGACGTACAGAAGTCCCAACTACAGAAGAGTTAGCCAGCCTCGCCGCCCATCAAGCTAGTTTATGCTTATATCTGAGTGCGCGTCACGTCGAAAATGCCCAAGCTAAATTACTCGAACATTACCCAAGTGATACCCCAGTCGCCATCTGCTTTCGCTTAGGTTGGCCTGATGAAAAAATTCGCGTTGTCCCCCTGACGCAAATGGCAGAATGCACCAAGCAAGAAAACCTTATTCGCACTACACTTTATGTAATTAGTCCAGCAATGAAAGCAACAGACGGGCGATCGCATTTATATAATCCTGAATATCATCATTTATTTCGTGCTTAGTCATTAATATGTTTCAAAACCTGACAAATAACGAATGACAAATGACCAATGACGGCTTTAACTAGTTAACTTTATTTTTAATGACCTACTTAGATAAACTGAACAATGTAAATCTCTGATTCAGTGTTATGCCATTAATAAAAGTACAAACTTCTGTATCTGCGCCTGCAAAAGCTGAAGTTGAGACAATGTTGAAGAGTTTATCAGGGAAGTTAGCAAAACAATTAGGTAAGCCAGAATCTTATGTAATGACTGCATTTGAAGCAGATGTCCCGATGACTTTTGCTGGAACTACAGACCCGGTTTGTTACATCGAAATTAAAAGTATTGGTTCAATGAAACCAGACCAAACCCAAGCAATGAGTCAAGATTTTTGCCAGCAGATTAATCAAGCTTTAGGTGTACCGCAAAATCGAATTTACATAGAATTTGCCGATGCTAAAGGTGCAATGTGGGGTTGGAATAGCACAACTTTTGGTTAGTTTCTTGAGAATTTGAAGAATTCAGAAGTCAAAACCAGAAAGTTTGGTGAAAGAGCGCACTAATACCTGGAAGTTGTCTGATCTCATATCCAGCTGATCAGTCATAATTCCAGGTACCAGCGCAGAAGGCACAAAGCCTTCTCCCTTGCACCCTTAAACTTCTATGTTCCTTAAAAGTTAACCCACTCCTACAGATTCATTCACAACTTCACTAGCGACAACGCCATTAGTGAGAATTGCTTGACGAGTTTTTAGGTCAAATTTATAACCATGTGGCAAAATGTGTAATTTCGCACCGCAAATTGCCAATGGTTCATCTCGGAGAATTTCACTGGCGTTGTTATATGTAGACTCAGATTCATCCACAATTGTGACTGAACCTTCACCAATAATTTCGATTTGGTCATCAGTCACAGCGATCGCTGTATTCTCATCAATTCCAAATCCTAACACCGCGGGTTCACGGACTAATGCTGTAATTAATCTTCCTAAGCGTCCGCGTTGCAAGAAATGTTGGTCAATAACTACCCCAGGGAGAAAACCAAGGCCAGGCCCCATTTCCACAATTTCCATCCTGGGTGTACTTTGAGAATCACCCTCAACAATCATTTTATCGGGCATAACAGCCGCACCCGCACTGGTACCCGCTACCACTGCGCCTTCAGCGTAGCGTTTGTGGATAGCTGCATCGATTTCGGTATCCTTGAGGATGCTGGTAATTCTGGCTTGGTCTCCACCAGTAAAAAATATCCCAGTCGCCTTACTAATAGCTTCTAAAGCAGTAGAAGAAGATGCATCTTCACGAGTTTCGGTATCAACAATCCGAACCTTTTCTGCACCTAACCGTTCAAAGACTCGAATGTAATTTTCTCCCACTTCTCTAGGTAGTTCTGTGGCAGCTGTCATAATTACAATATTGGATTTTATACCGCCAGCCCGACGGACAAACTCTCGCAGAATCACGCAATCTCCTTCTTTGTCTTCTGCTCCTCCAATAATTACCAACTGGCGTTTATGTGTAGCCTCTGTCATAATGCCTCCCGGATGACCGGATTAAAAATTTAATTTAATTAATTTCAATAAAACATGACAATTACTACAATCCAATCAGCCATTTGGTAGATTAATTTTTTAAAGTATCAGCTAAAATTTATATGACTTTATGTATAGCTAAATCTCATAAATATCTTGTATGAATTTTTATTTAAAAATAATTGTTTATTTCGCGCACAGTAGTCATTGAGTTGCTGGTTCATCCTATTATAACGACGACAGTAGCATCAAGAAATAAAGAAATAAAAAAGTATAGTAGTAATTGGTAATTTATTTAGCATAATCACCAATTACTAATGTATTAAGAATGTATTTATCATTCTTAGATAACGGGTTTTTGTTATTGCCCTGAAATGATAAATGGGAAAATTATTATCCAAAAATCTCCAGAGAAATTACTACTGCGGACGAATTTTGTAAAGCAAGTTAACTAAAAATAAACGTGCTTGTTCCAAAGGTAAATGTCGTGGTTTACCCTGATAGACAATTTGGAATTCGTCCATATCTGGCCCATCACCATAGCCAGAAATCAGTTTAAAGTGAAAAGCTTCCTCGGCGAGTTGTCTAACTTCATCCCTGAGAGCAGCTTTTGTGCTATTCATATTTGGCTGTCTCCTCTAACCCTATTTTTCTACTTATAATATTTTTCTGAATCGAAAATCACCCTTCAAAGGTTATATTTTTATCGTTGCCGATTGCGTGTAGAATCCTATTGATTTGAGTTAACCTCAAAGAAATTTTTTTATGCCCTGAGATAGTTGAAAATACCTAATAAATCGATTTAGGGTGAAGTTAAGAAAGTTAAGGACAAAGTTACAGTTTACCCAAGCTAATTTGAATCAATCTACAATAATTGATTGAGTCTAAGCAACCACAAATTAAAGTTGAAATTTCAGGGTGTTTAGCAAAGGTTGAGAATCAATGATTCAAGAAAAAAGCACCAATTTAGTCCGTGTGAATGCCAGAAGAACAGATGTGTTTGATGTTTTCAACTTCCAGCATTATGCCGGGCCGAACCCCTATTTAGATAGAGGCGCACTAGTATTTGATTTTGTGCTGACTGGGTATAGAGAACCTTTGCCCATAGAAGATTATGTTAAAAGCATTAGCGATCGCTATCCCCTTCTAGGCAACCAAACTTATGAATCTTATGCTCATCTGTTTGCCCGCACCGCCTCAGAAGTGGGAAAGCTGGAAATGGATTTGCACCTGAGCCACTTCAATGTGAAGCCAGAGGACAAGTTTACACGGATTAGTATTCAATCACTGCATCCCCGTACAACCAGAGCCGTAATTTATTGTGTTTGGGATTGGTTTGAAGCCATCAGCCAAGACGAAGATTTTCTGTTTGATGAACAACTAGGAAAATTACAAACCAGATTCCGTGAATCTGTCTATGGCGGCCCCACCGTTTACGCCTTATTACGCACCGCCGACGAAAAAGGTATTCCCGCCTTTTATCTTTGGGATGAAGGATTAATGCAATACGGCTGGGGAAAAAACCAAGTCCGGGGTGTCGCCACAACTTTTGACTGTGATAGCCATATAGATTCCGACTTCACCACCCGCAAAGACGACTGCAAAGACTTTTTGGGTAACTTAGGCTTCCCAGTTCCCCAAGGTGAAATTGTAGCTAGTGAAAAAGAAGCCTTGATAGTAGCTAGAGAAATTGGCTATCCAGTAGCGGTAAAACCGGTAGTTGGTCACAAAGGAATTGGTGTCACCGCAGAAGTACAAGATTCTTATGAGTTAGAATCAGCTTACGATCGCGCCTTCGCCGCCATTCCTGAAAATCAACCCACACGCATAATTGTCGAAAAAAGCATTGCTGGTAAAGATTTTCGCTTGCTGTGTGTGAATGGTAAATTTGTTGCAGCCACAGAACGCCGTCCCGCATCAGTCACAGGTGATGGTTACTCTACTATCAACGAGTTAATTCGCCAAGAAAATCGCAAACCTGAACGTTTAGATTCACCCACCTCGCCAATGAGCAAAATTCAAATTGATGAGGCGATGGAACTGTATTTAGAAGAACAGCGTTTGTCTTTGAAGAGTGTTCTCGAAAAAGGTAGAACTGTCTACCTACGCAAAGTAGCCAATCTTTCTGCTGGTGGTGTGAGTATCAATGCTACCCACACAATTCATGACGATAATATTATCTTGGCGCAAGACATTGCCCAACATTTTCGCTTAACTTGTCTCGGTATTGATGTGATTACCGAAGACTTAGGCGAATCTTGGAAAAAAGGTAACTTTGCCATCTTAGAAATTAATGCTGCACCCGGTATTTTGATGCACCTTAACCCAGCCGTAGGTGACAGTATTGATGTCCCATCCCGCATCCTCGAAACTTTTTTTGCATCTGGAATTGATGCCAGAATTCCCACTATAACCTTTAACAAAATCTCAGTTCAGGAACTACAAACAACAATTGATCATATTTTGTTGCAACATCCTGAATGGACAATAGGCGCTGTCTGTCGTGAAGCTGTTTTTATCAATCGCTCCCAAAAAGTTCTGCGTCCAGATTACAACAGCAATATCCAAAGTTTACTGCGGAATCCCAAACTTGATTTGTTAATTGCTGAGTATGATTCAGAAACTTTAGATACAGAGGGAATGTTTTATCAAGGAAGCAATATTGTTATCTTAGATAACCCCACTGAAACGGAAATGATGTTAGTGCGTGATTTGGTTGATGGTTCCACAGTGGTAATTAAAAAAGGCAACGATGTTTCCATTAAACGCAAGGGATTAATCGAAGACTACACCTTGGGAGAAGATGAACCATTCACCAGAGTTTATTTGAAAGAAGTTAGCACCATTTTATAAATTGAAACCATCTTGAGTTTGCATAACTCTTGTAGGGTAGGCATCTTGCCTGCCCTGGTTATGCAACTTAAATATGTGATACAATCACGAAGTTATTGATACAAATCTCTTCCTCTGCTACCTCTGCGGTTTTAATGATAAGTTTTTCAGCGAACACGATATTACTACTACAACGCGGCGGAAATAAAGATACCATTTCAAGTTAGTGAAAAGCTTGTGATATGAGCTTTTTGACTTTTGACTTTTGACTTTTGACTTTTGACTTCCGCGTAGCGGTACTACCTCAATCTATCATAGGCTGCCAAAATAATTCTTTCTGTTTCTTCCCAACCAATACATTTATCTGTTACAGAAACACCATATTTTAATTCTTCTGGTTTGCAATTTAATGGTTGATTGCCTTCATACAAATGCGATTCTAGCATCATGCCCACTATCGATGTATTGCCATCAACAATTTGCTGAATTACATCTTCAAATACCTGAGATTGCAATCGGTAGTCTTTATTTGTATTGCCATGACTACAATCAATGACAATTCTCGGTGGTAAATTAGAATCTTTTAATTTTTGTTCTACTAGTTTGACATTATCAGCATCATAATTGGGCTGATTCCCACCTCTTAAAATCACATGACCGTAAGGATTACCTCTAGTTTGAAAAACGCTGACTTGTCCTTTATGATTAATCCCTAAAAAGTTGTGGGGACTTTTTGCTGAGTGGAGGGCATTTAAAGCTACTTGAATATTACCATCTGTGCCATTTTTAAAACCTACAGGCATGGAAAGTCCACTAGACATTTCCCGGTGCGTTTGTGATTCTGTGGTTCTCGCACCAATGGCAGACCATGTAATTAATTCACTAATATATTGGGGGATGATTGGGTCTAAAGCTTCAGTACCAGCAGGTAATTCTAATTCAGAAATTTTTAATAGTAAACTTCTGGCAGTTAATAAACCTTTTTCTACATGGAAAGAATCATCCATATCAGGGTCATTAATTAAACCTTTCCAGCCTACTGTTGTTCTAGGTTTTTCAAAATAAACTCTCATAATTAATAAGAGTTTATCTTTAACTTTATCTGCTAAAGCTTTCAATTTTTCAGCATACTCTATGGCTGCTTTAGTATCATGGATAGAACATGGCCCAACTACAATAAATTTTCTACTATCTTGAAAATCTAAAATATGTTCTAGTTCTTGTCTATATTTTAATACTGTATGTTCTGCTGATTTCGTAATTGGCAATCTTGTTTTAACGTCGTGAGGCGTTAATAAGATATGGGAACTTTTAATGTTAGTATTAGATAATTTGTTGTGCATGTAGACGCTCTGGAAGTTTGAATGCTCTCGTTACTTGAGAGAAAAGTAATATACACATTTTAGGTCAAAAGCACAACAATCGAATCATTGATTTTTATTTAAATAGACTTTATTCCTGAGTCTATTGATAGTTTAACAGTACTGGCTCACAGAGAATTATTGGCGATCGCTCATTGTCTAATCATTAATAAAAAAGGGGCAAATGTCGCCCCCTTAACTTCGTTATGATATGCCTAACTCAATGTCAGAGAATCTTGTTATTGCCAAACAAATACCTTGGCTTCATAAGGGCCAATATCCGTAATAATTCCATCATCACCAGCTTCGACATCATAATTTCCTGTCCACTCGTGCCAAGTACCACCACAAGGAAAGTTAGGAACGTGATAGCCACTTAAAAAGTTTTCTGAAAAATTTGCTACCACAACTACACGGGAACCTTCATCATTCCAACGACTATAAGCCAGCACTTTCGCATCAGGATTTTCGTGGATAAAATCAATGTTTGCGGTATACAAAGCATGACTATTTTTCCGTAAATGAATCAAGCCTTTGTAGTAATCAAATAAACCACGATTTAAGTCATTACCTAGTAGTGTCCAGTCAATTTTCGATGATTCTTGGGTTTTAGGTTTATATTCGCCAAACTCTTGCCCCATCCACACCAAAGGTACACCCACAGCCGTCATCAAAATAGCTACACCTAATTGGATGCGTCTAAAAGCTTCTTCATCAAAAATATTCCGATTACCTAACTCAACCATGACTCGATTATGGTCATGGTTGGTGAGATAATTAACTACATTAGTCGCACCCATAAAGCCTTGGCGTTTCGGATCAATCACATCTTTGAGGTTTTCTAAATCAAACCTATCACCGCAAATATGTGCCGTAACTGTGTGCATAAAGCTATCATGCCAACAGCCATCCATCGGGCCATCAATATTAGTAATACTCGTCGTTTCCGGGATGTGTTCAGCAATATTATAAAAAGGTTTTGCACCGGCAGTTGTTTTCGCTTCTTGGACTATCCAGTGCATAAAGTCGTAATTTGCTATTTGTCTGGCTGCATCGTAGCGAATGCCATCTATATGATATTCTTCAATCCAAAAACGGACTGTTTCTCCAATAAATTTGCGGGCGGGAAAAGTCTCTAGATTTTCATCGTATAGTTCATAATTAAATTCCGGCCCCCAGCTATTATCAGGGTCACGCGGTGCATGATGATACCAATAATCATGGTCTATTTGAGTTAAAGGGCTAGAAGATTCTGAGTGATTATAAATCCCATCCATAATCACTCGAATTCCCCGACTATGGCATTCATCAATTAGTTGTTTTAACTCATCTGTAGAACCATAACTAGATTCAGTTGCAAAAAAATAGCGGGGATTATAACCCCAACTATAATCCCCAGGATATTCTTTAACTGGCAGTAACTCAATTGCGTTAATTCCTAAATCACATAAATAATCCAATTTTTCAATAACATGTTGATATTTCCCTCTCGCATACGGGTCAGCTTCTCCACCAGAAAAGTCACCAACATGTAATTCATAAATAACTAACTCATGGTCTGGCGGTAAAGGTTTATCATCATGATGCCAGACATAAGTATCAATAATTTTTTGACCATCTTTTATGCGAACTACACTATTATCTTGACCGCCAATTTCGTCAATATCAGTTGCATAAGGGTCTGTAACATCTACCCACTGATCTGCTTCAAAAAACCACGATTTTGACTGTACACGAAATTTATATTTATAAACCCCATCTTCTAATTCCACAGTTGTACGAAAATAACCATCTTCACCTTTTTCCATTGGAATTTCTTGCCAATCAGAAAAAGAACCTATTAATGCAGCGCCTTTGTTATAAGGGGCAAATAAACTAAATTCAATGGTATTAGCCATAAAAATTTTTCAACTATATACAGCGAATATCAGTATTTTCGTAATTATTAATCAATTTGCAAATCGGTCTATGGAAATAATTAAATAATTACTTCCTCTATCTGTAGAGAGACTAGTTAATATCTAAATGGGTGTTTTTTCCGAAATAATTTCGGTAAATGCTGAATAATGGACTATTATCAACTATCTACCATCAGTTGATAGATTTTATAAAATATATAAATTTAATCTTATACAGAATATTTTAAAAAATAATATTAATTTGAAAATTTACAGATATTAATTGCATAATATCCCCGACTTATTTAAGAAGTCGGGGATATTATTGTTTAGGAAAAATTTAGAACTGTCCTATAATAATTTCCCAATAACTATAATTCAGGATTTTGTTGTCGCCAATAACTTAATAACCAATTAGCAGCGGTGGCTCTGCGTGTTTCTCTGGGGGTAAATTCCCCAATTTTGTAGCCTTTAAAACCCAGCTTTTCCTTGAGACTTTGCTTGTATTCTGTGGGAATCGAACGTGTTAACTTCATAGTTGCCGGACGACTTTCTAAAAAGTTTGGCGGTTCTGGGTATTCATCTCGCCATTCTGGTAGAACTTCGTTATTTTCCCATTTATCGGTTGTGGCGTTATGGCGATATCCCAAGTAGTACCAGACTAATTGATTGACTGTAGCATCATCAATTTGATCCTTAAGGATTCCCCAAATTGTATCTGGATTCAAAGGTGGTAAATTAGACATAAGCAAAGCAGAATTCAAAGTTTAAAATTAGCAGATTGATAGATGGTAATCTGTAATTAGGGATGCACGCATCCACTATATTATGGCAACGCACAAACAATAATTTATCATTATCTTGAGCTAATCTTAAAACAGATAAATTTGCTAAAAGCTTATCTGTAAAAACTTGAGTGTGCAATTAAAATTTTGTTCTGTATTCACATAACATGTAGACTGGAAATCGTAAAGAATTGACCAGTTTATGCAAGATTCCACACAACTACCAAAAATAATTCGCGCCCATGTCTTAATTTCTGGCCGAGTTCAAGGAGTAGGCTATCGTTATGCAACAGTTGATACTGCTAGCCAGTTGGGCTTAACTGGTTGGGTACGCAATCTTCCTGATAGTCGGGTAGAAGCAGTGTTTGAAGGGGCGCGGGAGGTTGTAGAGGAAATGATTCGTTGGTGTTACTCTGGGCCACCGGCGGCTGTGGTGCAAGAGGTGTTAACTGAGTATGAAAGACCAGAAGGTTTGCGAGGGTTTGAAGTTAAGTAATTGTGAAATGTAGCAATCCTATCTAAGTTGTGAAAAAATATTCTTTTTAACAAACCGCAAAGACAAGGCAGCGCGTTGGGCGGCTTTGCCGACTTGTAGCGACTGCCGCGCAAAGGACACAAAGAAAGAGAATAAATAGAATTTCACAACTTATGTAGGATTGCTATAGCAATCCTACATAAGTTGTAAAAATGGAGAGGCTCAGATCCCCGACTTCTTTAAGAAGTCGGGGATCTTGTTGTTCACAAATAATTTAGGACTGCTATATATATTAAGTACTATTAACTTATACCTAGAGCTTTTCGTAATAACATTACGTCTTCTAACTTAGCTTGAAAACGCCCATTTTCAATATCACGAATCCAACTCTGACTTTTACCTGTAAGCTGTGCTAAGTCTCTTTGACTTAACCCTAGCTTTTTTCTGGCCTCAAGAATATATTCAGTAGAAAGTGCGATTTGCGGTTTTAACTTTGTTTTGCGTTTGCTGGTTCGTTGTTTCTTCTTAGACTTGGTGAGTTGTTTTTTCCACTCTGGTGGCATTTCAAAATCTAAAATGCGGGCATTCATTAAGCGATTCCATTTGCCGCGCGGAGCAGCATCGGTCAAGCGGTTGCCATTACTAGCATCATCAATCCAAAATTCTAAGGCTGCTTCGGCATCTTCGGGAATATCAACCAGCTTAGTCCACAAAGGTTGAATTTCTGTGGGATAGGTAACAGGATCAAATACAGGTTTGAGTCCGTGATGATTGAGTACTTCTAAATCGCTTTCAAATATTCTTAATAGGCGTTGGCGATGTTCTGGTTGCAAAGATACTTGGTTAAGTTTTCCCTCGCCATAAGCCACTTTCATGAGAGTGGGGATAGTAACACGCTGTTCTCTACCCATTTTGGTTTTAAATAATAACCACAGCATCATTCGTGCTGCGCCTTCGTGCTGCTGCCAAATGCTCATGACTGCACTGAGTACAGCTTTGGGTAAAGTACCATACTGATAGAAAGCAGTACGCTCTTTACAACCTTGGCGATTGAGAAAATACTGCGCCCATTCACCAGCTTTAATTTTGAAAGTCAACCCAACCAGATGTTTGCAACCCAATTCGTCTTCTTGAAAATGGTGCTGCGTCTCCAATAAATGCCACAAGCGGCTGTTTTCGAGAGATATTTCTTTAATTTTTCTTTGTTGGGGCAAATGAATAGAAGCTAGGAGTTGACATGGTTGTTGAGCCAGTTCTTTAATTAAAGCTAGCTTGGTAGATTTACTCCAGTCTTTGCGCTTGTCTAAACCTAGATATTCCTCAATTTGCTTGTCATTGATGATGAATTCTTCTGCCCACGGTTGATCTAGGTTTGTCACATGCGCTGCATAGATCAGGTGCATACAGGCTGATCTAATATCAAATGTCTTGATTGCAGATAAAGCTTCTGCACCTTTGAGGGCGACTGGTAAATCTGAATTTACTGTATCTGTAATTCGGAAAGCGATCGCACCTTTACCACCGTTAATTTGCCGTTGATAATACAACTCTCCAGCGGCATCAATTTCCCAAAGGAGAGACTGGCGCTGTGCTAAAACATTGCACAATTCCCAAATAATTATCGATGATGCAAACGGATGACTTTTGCCATCAGGAAACAGCTTGGAACTCGGAGTGGTTCTCACATCAGCCTTGCATCTACCTTTTTTTGCTTGATAAGGCACTGGAGAGTTGACAGGACAAGAAACTACACACTGCGGGACTGTATAACCTTGACAGTCATTACACAAAATCTGGTCAATCCAGTACTCTCCTTCCATAAGTTTTATCGCACCTTGAGGGCATTGAGGAAGGCAATTGTCACACTGAATACAGCGATTAGTAATGGCGTAGGGCATGGTTTTGTAAGCGTATTTTTTAGGTAGAAATGCTAACCAAAGCTGTATACCTTGACGAGCTTCAGAGGCTATTTATAAAGTAAATATTAAGAAATCGTGGGGAAGTGTCATTCACAAGTCACAATGCAGAAGCCAGTCACACTGACTTGATTTGTGAATGTTGTTTTGATAAAAAGTGAAAAAAAGTTTTGCGGAAAGCTCAGAAGTGAATTTTCCTAAAGCTAGTGTAAATTTTGTTCTTTTTTATTAACTTTGTATTAGGAATCGCACCTAAAATTTAATGTTTATCTGATAAATCTGTTGGCAATTTCTCCTAATTATTGGCGTTAATTAAAATGCTGAAATTTCTGGGCAATTCTAAGATGCGATCGCCACCAGTTTCTATCATGCAAAACTCAATTAGAAATGTTGAATAATTTTTGTTAGTGCCACACTCCTGAAACTTCTCATTAGTACTTTTTGTAACTATAAAATAATTACATTTTTGTTCATCTTGAACGATTAAATGAATCTTAATGTTTTTCAGAAATTATGAGAGAGAGTATTAGTCTCTCAAATTTATTTACTAATTTTAACATTAGTCTGACAAACGTCACCCCAATTCCTCTAAGCATTTGGAATCAGGAAAAATTTTTCCATTTTATAAAGTAAATAAAAGTTTTCATTAGTTACATATCAGCTTTTTAAAGCTAGCCTGAGATTTTGGCAGGTTGAGCGGCGATTTCCCAGAATAAATCAAATTCCTCTTAATTTAACAGTTTTTAATCTAATTTATAGTTGAGCGCCAAAGCGAATCACTTTCTTTTTGAAAGCAATATTGTTACAGTTACTTGACTTAATTTTGCTCAAGAGTAAATTTAATATTTCGTATAATTTTATACAAAAATTTGCAAAATGAAGTATTTTTTATATCTTATTTTTAACTGTAAATACACCAGTATTCCTAGCCGGAAATAGGCTTAACCTGGTTCAAAATACTAGCACCCCACAGCAAAAAAAACTTTCAATTCCTTATTATGTAATGATTTCAGCAATTGAGTACATACTTAATATGTGCTGCAAAAAGATGAGGTAGCTGATATAACACTGTTTATCTACAAAGTGCTAAAGCTAATTAGTACCCAGATGAAACCTCAACTCTTGAAATTTGTAAAAGTTTGTTTATTAACTTTATTAGTGCTTTCTCCGGCTTTGGGAGTGATGAGTGCGGTGTGGCTACAACATCTCAATTTTGTAGCAGCACAACATTTAGTTTATGTAGTTACAAATAATCAACAATTAACTACTTATGCTGACAGTTCAACTGTCGATGTCTTAATATGGTTGATGTTTTTTGCTCCCATAGGTTTTTGTTTAGGAATTGCTTTGTACGACAGATATATGGTTTATCGTGCTGCTGTGCGGCAAAGACAAATTGAAATGTTGGAACGAATCTGGCAGCATCATATTTATGTAAAGGAAATTACATTATGAAACAAATTCCCCTTGGGATTATTACCTTAATTGCAGGTATATTAATTACTTTAATTAGCTTGTGGGTAGGGCAGAATAATCATCTTCTGCCAGAGCAAGCTTCGGCACAAGCGCCTTTAGTAGATAATTTCTTTAACGTGATGGTAGCCATTGGTACTGCTTTATTTTTGGTAGTGCAAGGAGCGATCGCATTTTCTGTAATTAAATTTCGTCGTCGTCGTGGCGATAACGGCGATGGTGCATTTATCGAAGGCAGCTTTCCCCTAGAAATTTTGTGGACTATCATTCCAGGAATCATTGTGATTGGACTAGGAATTTACAGTGTAGATATTTACACAGAAATGGGGGGAATGGATGAAATTGGCCATCATGGTATGACTCACGAAGCCATGATGGCAGAAGCAAAATCTAACCCGATTGGCATTGGTTCTACTCCTGTAAACGAAGGTAAGCCACCCTCTTTAGTAGTCAACGTCACAGGAATGCAGTATGCTTGGCTATTCAACTATCCCGATAGCAATGTCAATACTGGTGAACTGCACGTTCCCGTTGGTCAAGATGTACTGCTGAATATCTCTGCAAATGATGTGATTCACTCATTTTGGGTGCCTCAGTTCCGTTTGAAGCAAGATGCAATCCCTGGACAAGCCACACAACTGCGATTCACAGCCACCAAAACTGGAACTTACCCAATAGTTTGTGCTGAACTTTGTGGTGGCTATCACGGTAGTATGCGAACTTCCGTAGTTGTCCACACCCAAGAAGATTACGATCGCTGGTTAGCCGAAAACCAAGTCGCCCAACAGCCAGAAATTGATCAAACCGTTGCCTCCAGCCCCTAGCCTCTAGCCCCTAACCCCTAGCCCCTTTTCCCTATGACACAATTAGAAACTCCACAAACCAAAGTAGAAGTTACCCATCACCCAAAAGCTTGGAAATGGTACGACTACTTCACCTTTAATATTGATCACAAAGTCATCGGTATCCAATATATAGTCACAGCCTTTGTGTTTTATCTGATTGGGGGATTGATGGCGATGGCCATCCGCATCGAATTAAATACACCCGATGCAGATTTCCTCGACCCCAATCTGTATAACGCCTTCATGACCAACCACGGCACATTGATGATTTTTATGTGGATTGTGCCGGCTGCTATTGGTGGATTTGGAAATTTCTTGATTCCGTTGATGGTGGGGGCGCGAGATATGGCGTTTCCCAAATTAAATGCGATCGCATTTTGGTTGAATCCGCCGGCTGGGGCCTTACTTTTAGGTAGCTTCTTCTTTGGTGGTTCTCAAAGTGGTTGGACTGCTTACCCACCCTTGAGTTTAATTACTGCTAATACTGCCCAGACAATGTGGATTTTAGCAATTGTTTTGGTGGGAACTTCCTCAATTTTGGGGGCGTTAAACTTTGTCGTCACCATCTTAAAGATGAAAGTCCCCAGTATGGGCTGGACGCAAATGCCCTTATTCTGCTGGGCAATTTTAGCAACTTCCGTTTTAGCCTTGCTGTCTACCCCAGTATTAGCGGCGGGATTGGTGCTGTTATTATTTGATATCAACTTTGGCACTTCGTTCTTTAAGCCTGATGCTGGCGGAAATGTCGTACTTTATCAGCATTTATTTTGGTTTTATTCTCACCCCGCAGTATATTTAATGATTCTGCCCATCTTCGGCATTATGTCCGAGGTGATTCCCGTTCATGCGCGTAAACCGATATTTGGTTATAAAGCGATCGCTTATTCTAGCTTGGCAATCTGCATTATCGGGTTATTTGTTTGGGTACACCACATGTTTACCAGTGGTACACCTGCGTGGATGCGGATGTTCTTTACAATCTCCACCCTGATTGTTGCCGTTCCCACAGGCGTGAAGATTTTTGGCTGGGTGGCGACACTGTGGGGTGGTAAAATCCGCTTCACCAGTGCCATGCTATTTGCGATTGGTTTGCTATCGATGTTTGTCGTTGGCGGATTGGGCGGCGTAACCTTGGGTACAGCACCTTTTGATATCCACGTCCACGATACATATTATGTCGTGGGTCACTTCCATTACGTCTTATTTGGCGGTTCAGTATTTGGCATCTATGCGGGAATTTATCATTGGTTTCCCAAGATGACAGGCAGAATGATGAATGAAACTTGGGGAAGAGTTCACTTTGCTTTAACCTTTGTCGGTACTCACCTCACCTTTTTACCAATGCACCAACTAGGGTTACAAGGAATGCCTCGCCGAGTTGCTATGTATGACCCTCAGTTTGCTGGCATCAATCATATTTGTACCATTGGCGCGATGATTCTCGGCATCTCTGTACTACCGTTTTTCTTCAATGCCATTTGGAGTTGGATGTATGGGACAAAAGCCACAGATAACCCTTGGGATGCACTGACTTTAGAATGGACAACCAGTTCACCACCAGCCATTGAAAATTGGGAAGTTTTACCTGTAGTAACTCACGGCCCCTATGATTATGGGCGTAGTCAAGAGGTTGAATCAAACCTTGCACCTGTGGCTTGATAACCAGGCGGGATTGTAGAATGCGGGATGAATTTTCTCACGCAGAGGCGCAGAGGCGCAGAGAGAATTAAGAGTTTTAGATTTGAGTAATTGAGATTTTATCCCGTCATTCAGCAACACTGATAAAAATTTTGTAGGGTGAGCATTGTTTGATTTTAAGTTGTTGGCGATGCCCACTTTACACCAATTCAAAATTCACAATTAAAAATTTATGCAAACTGTTAACACACCAGAAATCTCCCATGAAGCACATCCAGACTTGCGGGTGTTTGGGCTGCTGACGTTTTTAATTTCCGAGTCATTAATGTTTGGCGGTTTTTTTGCCACTTATCTTTATCTACGCGGTGCTACCGCAGTTTGGCCGCCAGAAGGTACAGAAGTCGAATTACTTGTACCGACCATTAACACCATAATCCTAGTTTCTAGCAGTTTTGTGATTCATTTGGGTGATACAGCAATTAAAAAGAACAACGTCGCTGGAATGCGGTTGTGGTATGGTATCACTGCATTGATGGGAGCTATTTTCTTGGGAGGTCAGGTGTATGAGTATCTGACTTTGGGATATGGCTTAACTACCAACGTGTTTGCCAACTGTTTTTACTTGATGACAGGCTTTCATGGTTTACACGTATTTATTGGGTTGTTGTTAATACTGGGCGTGCTGTGGCGATCGCGCCGTTTGGGTCATTACTCTGCTACTAAACACACTGGCATTGAAATGGCTGAAATCTACTGGCACTTTGTAGACATCATTTGGATTATCTTATTTTCGCTATTGTATATCCTGACTTTGTTTTAAAATTTCAGCCCAATGTACAGCCAAAACAACCTAGCCTCAAACTCTAAGGATAAGTAATAAATCGTGATTGGGAAAAGTTTTTTACTTTTCCCTTTTTGAATACTAACTATAAAAAGCTGACATTTGCTTTCAGGATTTACACTAATATATATGCAAATTAAAACACATCAGTAAATTGCATTTTTAAAAGAGACGTAGGAAATAGATGCAATAAAATTAAGTATAATTAAGATTTTCGCTAGATAAGAATATTGTTAGAAATTAATTACATTTACTTTTTTATATTAGTTTTTATCTAGCTAATGGAAAATTTCTTTACACAACATCCTTTATTACCTAATCTTTACGCAGTTCTAGTTACACCATTTCAAGCGGACGGTGAATTAGACGAAGCTAGTTTAGAACGTTTAGTGGAGTTTTATATTCAAAAAAAAGTACATGGACTGGCGATATTAACTGTATTGGGAGAAGAATCT
Organism: Nostoc sp. TH1S01; assembly: GCA_018993265.1. Taxonomy (GTDB): domain Bacteria; phylum Cyanobacteriota; class Cyanobacteriia; order Cyanobacteriales; family Nostocaceae; genus Nostoc_B. The sequence continues at coordinate 4,112 of JAGKSW010000139.1, read as the reverse complement.
AAATTAACCACTCAAGAACGTTTGCGTGTAGCAGAAGTTGTCTTGCAGCAAACCAAAAATCGTGTACCTATAATTGTAGGAGTAAGTGGAAAAGCAGATTCAGCCGCAAAATTTGGTATTCAAATGTCTGCATTAGGTGCTAAAAGTTTGTTAGTTGTACCGCCTAGTTTTTCTGATACTCAACAAGTAAAACAACACTATCAAGAAATTGGTATTGCAACTCAAATGCCTTTAGTGGTTTTAGATTATCCTCCCTTAACAGGAAAATTATCTGTGAATTTTCTCGAAACTTTGGTAGAGGAAGTAGAACAGGTACAGGCGATTAAATTAGAAGAGGAACCGACACCTGAGAAAATTCGGTTGTTACGTAATAGTTTAGGCGATCGCTTGGGTATTTTTGGGGGATTAGGAGGTCTAAATTGTCTACCAGAACTACAAGCAGGTAGTCACGGCTTGATGACAGGTTATGCTTACCCAGAACATCTACTGACAATTATGGATTATTTTCGTAGGGGTGAGCTAGTCAAAGCTACTCAAGAGTATCAACGTTGTTTACCTTTACTGCAATACGAATATCAAGGCGGATTAGCAACGAGGAAAGAAAGTTTGCAGGACAGGAAAATAATTTTCTGTGCCAAAGTTCGTAGTTTTGGTATTAATGAAATTCCAAAATCAACAGATGTAAACAACGTAAATATATGGAGTAATTGAAATCAGTACAAATACTCTCAATACTTCCATATATGAATGTTAAAACTGAGTTATCCATCATGGATTATCATCCGTTTAAAGGACATTTGCTAATTATAATAAATAGCAAAATCGCAGTTTAAAATCTAATATTGAGTACTTATTTGTAATCTTTCAACAAGCCTTATATCTATAGTTTGTGTTCAATCATTAATCTAGCAAAATGTCTATAGGTTTATTACAGTAATTTAATCCAGCACAAAAATATAAATAATTACAAACTGTCAATGGTAAATAGCAAAAACTCAACTATAAATCTCTATAATCACACTGCATCAGAGTGGGTTAGAAGACAGCCTCTTTCTCTTTCAGATTTTACAGCGCGTCCTATTGTACTAGAAATGTGTGAGCCTCTTAATCAACTGCAAGTGCTTGATTTAGGCTGTGGTGAAGGTTACTGCACGCGAGAGTTAAGCCGACGTGGAGCCGCACAAGTATATGGAATAGATGTTTCTCAAAAAATGATTGAAGCCGCACGCTTGCAAGAATTAGAAAATCCTGTAGGGATTAAATATGAAGTAGGATGTGCGACAAATTTGCAACAGTTTGGTGATGAGGAATTTGATTTAGTTGTTGCAGTTTTTCTATTTAACTATTTAACAATCGCTCAAACTCAGGAATGTATGACAGAAATTGCTCGCATACTTCGTCCTGATGGTCGATTTATCTTCAGCATTCCTCATCCATGCTTTCCATATATGCGTGAGCCAGGATATCCGTTCTATTTTCAAGTTGAAGGTACAGGCTACTTCAGTAAGCGAGATCAGCTATTTCCAGGTCAGATTTGGAAACGAGACGGTTCTTGGCTGAATGTACAACTGATTCATAAAACTCTAGAAGATTACTTTAATTGTTTGAGAATGGCTAGTTTCAATACAATGCCAATTATCAAAGAATTACGTGTGACTTCTGAGCATATTGCATTAGATGAATCTTTCTTTAGTCCATTGCTTGATTTACCGCTTCATTTAGCAATCCAAGTATCAAAATAATCTTTTATGCCGCATTTACAAAAAGATTCTTTTCAGGAATTAACAGTTAATCATCCTTTATGGACTCATCCATTCCTGAAGCGTTGTCGTACTGAAAATTTATCCCTTTCTGACATTCAGATCCTAGCTATCCAGATGTATAAATTCTCTAAAGAATTTAACCGGATTCTTGCCAGGATTTTATCTTGCTGTCCCGATGAAACTGCTCAGTTAGTCATCTTAGACAATTTATTTGATGAAATGGGACAAGGATATATAAGTCAGTCTCATCCAGAATTGTTTCGTCGATTTACAAGGGTAATTGGTATTGATGACCATACCCTAGCAGCATTACCAACCGCACCCGAAACTCAAGCGTTAATTGAAACTTACTTAAGAATTCCCTCTCAATATGGCTACTTGGCTGCGTTGGGTGCTGTCTGCTATGCTTCCGAAGGGATTGTTAGCTCGTTGTACACGCAACTATATAGAGGAATTGTTGGTTCTACTCCCCTACCCAATGAATCCTTGATATTTTTTGAACTTCATATTGATGTAGATGACAGTCATGCAGCGAAACTTGCAGCAGTAATAGAACCTTATCTCAGGATGAATAATGATGAAATTTATCTTCCAATTCAACTAGCTATTCTCGAAGCGATGGAAGCTCGTTGCCAATTTTTTAACGGAATTGAACGTCAAATTTGTCAGAACTTACGCACAAAGGTTGTCTGTTGAGAATGGGTTTTGGGGTATACGGGCTTCGCCGTGAGCGTCAGCCGAACGGTGTGGGTGTAGGGGAAGAGTACTAATTTGTCACTATGTAATGGTCATTTTTATTCTTTCGCCTATACCCTTACATCCCTATACTTTTTCACCCTCCGCAACTAGTTGATTAATCCAATAAACTTGCTGTAACTTTGGCTACTTTTTGCGTTTTTTAAATTGTTCTAAATAAGCGGCAACCTAATTATAATGCTGTTACATCTTTGTTAAGAAAAGTTACAACGCTCTTAACACAAGGAAATATTATTATGGTTGTCGCAGGTGAGAAGAATACCCCACATCAGGTAGTGATTGTAGGTGGTGGCTTCGGGGGATTATATACAGCAAAGTATCTTGCTAACGCTAATGTAAACGTTACCCTTATTGATAAACGGAACTTTCATTTATTTCAGCCACTTTTATATCAAGTAGCCACAGGTACGCTATCACCAGGTGACATTTCCTCACCATTGCGAGCTGTATTCAGCAAAAGCAAGAATACACAAGTTTTGCTCGGAGAAGTCAGCGATATTGACCCAAAAGCACAAAAAGTGATGATGGGTAATCAAGTAATACCCTATGACACCTTAATTGTCGCTACAGGTGCAAACCATTCTTATTTTGGTAAAGAACACTGGAAAGACCTTGCGCCTGGCTTAAAAACAGTAGAAGATGCGATCGAAATGCGCCGCCGGATATTTGGTGCATTTGAAGCAGCCGAAAAAGAAACTGATCCCGAAAAGCGTAGTGCTTGGTTGACATTTGTGATTGTGGGTGGTGGCCCTACAGGTGTAGAATTAGCAGGTGCGATCGCTGAGTTAGCCTACAAAACCCTCAAAGAAGATTTCCGCAATATCGACACATCAGAAACCAAAATTTTACTATTGCAAGGAGGCGATCGCATCCTCCCACACATGGCTCCAGATTTATCAGAAGAAGCGAGACTATCTTTGCAAGAATTGGGTGTAAATATTCACACTAATACCAGGGTGACAAACCTGGAAAATGACATCGTTACTTTTAAGCAAGGCGGTGAAGTTAGCGCAATTCACTCAAAAACTGTATTGTGGGCTGCTGGTGTCAAAGGTTCCACAATGGGGCAAATTCTAGCAGAACGTACAGGTGTAGAATGCGATCATGCCGGACGTGTGATTGTAGAACCAGACTTGACTGTTAGAGATTATAAAAACATTTTTGTAATTGGAGATTTAGCTAACTTCTCCCATCAAGCTATGAAACCCTTACCTGGTGTTGCACCTGTCGCCAAACAACAAGGAGAGTATGTAGCTAAACTGATTAGACGACGGCTGAGAGGTCGTACTCTACCACAGTTTCATTACAGTGACGTAGGTAGTTTAGCGATGATTGGTCAAAATTTAGCTGTTGTAGATTTAGGGTTTCTCAAACTTACAGGTTTCCTAGCTTGGGTATTTTGGCTAGTAGTTCACATCTATTTCTTAATCGAATTTGACACTAAAATGCTCGTAGTATTTCAATGGGCTTGGAATTATATCACTCGTAATCGTCGCTCTAGATTGATTACAGGCCGAGAAGCTTTTACAGAACCACAAACAACTGTTAACAATAGCAATCGTTTACTGGATGCTTAGTACAGCTTTGCACAAG
>JAGKSW010000138.1 GCA_018993265.1 Nostoc sp. TH1S01 | reverse complement strand
TGCTGGCAATGATACCCTCAATGGCGGTGCTGGTGATGACTTCTTGAGTCCGGGTGAGGGGCTGTATAACGTTGACGGTGGAACAGAATTCGATACATTAGGGTTTAACTTTGCCACTGCGACAACAGCGATTTCGGTCATTTACACTAATAGTGCTGGCACTACAGCTAATGGCAATACAATTAGCAATATTGAGGCTGTAGCGATTGAGACAGGCAATAATAATGATGTAATTAATGTAACAGCCACTGCTGCTGCTTTAATTACGGGGAATTTTATTTCCACTGGTGCTGGAAACGACATAATCAGTTCTGGTTCTGGTCGCGACCGATTGCTAGGTGGTGATGGAGATGATGTGATTAATGGTGGTGATGGGAATGACAGTGGCTTTATAAACCACACCACTAGTAATGGAGGATCAGCCTCAGCACAGATAGCTGGGTTATTTGGTGGTGCTGGCAATGATACCCTCAATGGCGGTGCTGGTGATGACTTCTAAATGGTGGTTTAGATAATGACACCCTCATGGGTGGACTTGATAGTGATCTTTTCCTTTTTGACATCAACACCGCTTTCAACAGCATAATTGGAGTAGATACGATCTCTGACTTTGTTTCCGGTAGCGACAAAATCGTCCTCGATAAAACCACCTTTACCACATTGATCAGTGTTGCCGGAAATGGTTTTAGCATATCCAACGAATTTGCTACGGTAACTACAGATGCTGCTGCTGCTATTAGTACTGCCCGTATTGTTTACAACAGCAGTAATGGAATTTTATTTTACAACGAGAATGGCTCTGCCGATGGTTTTGGCACTGGTACACAGTTTGCTGTTCTGACTGCTAATCCGATACTTAATGGATCAGATTTTGTGATTCAAACTTGATGAGAATGGTATTGATTTTTAGTTGTTGGGGTTGTTTTTTGAGAATACTTCAACAGTCGTAGGGGACTTCCAAGAAATAAAATCCCCAAAGCATAATAATGATAATCATTATAGGGGGGTAGGAAGTCAAGGCAGCCATCGGCTGCCTTGACTTCCCTTTTTGTAGTAATTTCAATATATGGTTCGAGTTTTGGGGTGTGTTGGAGTGTCAATTGAATTAACTGACTCATTGAAAAGTTTGCTCAAGGAAACAGCTACTCAATTGAAAGGTGCAGCCAGAAGACGTTTTCAAGCGCAGACTGTGATGGGATTAGGCTATGGAGGACAACTCATAGCTCAAAACGAGTTGGGATGGGATAGAAAAACCATTCGTAAAGGAATTAAAGAATTAACCAGTGGGATTACTTGCTTTGATAATTATTCAGCTAGGGGTCGATGGAAAGCAGAAGAACACTTACCTTCGTTGTTAGAAGATATTAAAAAATTAGTTGATTCACAGAGCCAAACCGACCCAAGTTTTAAAAGCCAGAGGTTATATACACGCCTAACAGCAAGCAAAGTCAGAAAACTATTAATTGAAAAGTGCTATGCATTAGTCGCATCTTTCGTAACAAAAGAGTGAAAAGCCAGGAATGAGACAGAGCAATAGTTTCAGCGATAGAGCCTAAGAGGAAACCGAGGTGTGATCGCTCCAAAAGCAATATTATTTAACAGGAAACTTGAAGAGAAATAACTAAAAGTTGTCAAGAGTGAAGTTGAATAACAAGAAAATAACAAAAGAGTTTTGAGAGTGATAAAAAGCTGTAAAGCAGTGCCAGTAAGAATTTGAAGCGAAATGACAGCAATTTAGAGAAATATAACTTAACAAAATGAAAATTGCCCAATCAGAGCTAACAAATAACAGGTTGTAGGAAAAAATGCGCTAAAGTGAGCAATTTTGCAGTTGTTAACTGTGATTAACGACAAAAAAGTTGCCAAAGAAAGTATTAGTTTAAGGCTAAGAATTGAGGCGTTGCGGGATAATTACACAAGCGTGGAATTATTACGGAGGAAAGCCTATGAGTTGGGCAGAACAGGAGCTAGAAAGTGCAAATTTAGGAGATAAAAGGCGAAACAGACGTTTGATAAAAGTAGTAGAAGATTTAGCAACACAACCAAATGAAAGTGTACCGCAAGCAAGTAGGGATGCAGCAGCGATGCAAGGAATATACGAATTTTGGTCAAATCCGCGAATCAAAGCCTCAGAAATACTGTCCGCACATACATCCAGCACGGTAGAACGGATAAAAGGACATTCAATTATATTGGCGATACAAGATACAACAGAATTAGATTTTACTGACCACCGCAGTAAACGAGGAATGGGTGCGATTAGTAAATCAACAGCTAAAGGATTGAAAGTGCATACAAATTTAGCTGCCAGTGTAGAAGGTGTACCGTTGGGGATATTGGCTCAAAAAATCTGGGCAAGAGACAAGAGTAAACCAAGTAGCGACCGACGACGAGCGATCGAGAGCAAGGAAAGCCAACGTTGGTTGGAGAGTTTGAAAATAACACAAGAATGGAGATCCTGGAGTAAAAACTTTATGGCGCGGACTGCAACGGTTACATGATATTGCAGCAACTTGGCAATTATTAAAGCAATTAAATTGCTAAATAGATGAGATAAAATCCAAGTTAATTGAAGCCAAAATGTAACAAAAGATGTGACTAAAGGACAAAGAGGAATACTCTGAAAAATGTTTACAAATAACGTTACAAAACTCTATTTAATGAATTCATAAAAAACTAATTTTTTGACTCAAAAATGATGATTTTCATTTAATCAAACTGTGATAAAAAAGTTAGTTGTTACTGAAAATCTAACAAGTTATTATGTACAAAATAGATTATAAAAAACTATTGCATTTGCTTGACATAATCTCAATTAAACCCATCTAATTTGATAGCTGACTATTATCTATAACTTGTTATTAAATTATAACAAGTTCAAAATATCTAACGGATGTCTGGATTCTGTAGGCAATGACGTAGAGCGTCCACTATTGGCGATCGCAGTAATGATGAATAGAAGCCAAAGCGTAAGCTCAATTTCTGGAGAGTTTTGACCTACTACCAAACCCGACAAATAAACCCAGAGCGTTCAGGGGGCGACAAGCCCCCTAAAGTGCTTGTTGTATAAGCTTCATAGCCCTTAAACCTCGCTGATAATATGCTTGCTTATTGCGACTGAAACCGACCAGT